>JBEKGS010000009.1:0-80210 GCA_050012675.1 Acidimicrobiales bacterium | reverse complement strand
GGCGATGAACAACAGTCGGTGCCCGGCGATACCGAGGGCCATCACGGTCACAGCGAGGGCGATCGGGTAGCGAGAGAGCACGATGCCCGCCCCTTTCTCCCTGGCAGTGAGGCTTCTCAGTTCCCCAAGGTCGGCAACGGCATCGTAGTAGACCAGCGTCGTACTGGAGAGCGAAGCGAAGGCTCCTCGATCAGATCGATTCGCTCTCCGAGACGATCGACCGGATGGGTCCGGTTCGCCCGCGGCGCTCGGTACCAGGAGCGATATCGGCAGTCGACCACATTGGGCACGAGTGCGATCTGCCCGACGAGGAGGCGCCTCAGCTTCTCGTTCACCTGCAGGCCCAGCTTCGACCCTCGCTTGGCGGGCCGCCTTCCAATGGGGTCGATGGAGTGAGAGGGCCCGCCGGAACTTGCGTCATCGTCGCTGAAACCCTGGGTGAACCGGTTGCCCTACAAGCCCTGCGCTCGGAGACCCGAACCGTCGCCCTGTCGACCTCGGCCCCGGTGAGGAACCTCTTGAAGCAGCTGTTGTCGCAGCTTCGGACTCCCACAACTGCACCCATTACAAAGGGTCGCCCCAGGGCCCTATCGGCGCAGACATCGGCCTTTGCACATTGGAAGTGGCAGACTCCAAAGACGTGCCGATCGTCTGAAGGAGCAACTCACTCCGACGCCGGATCCCAGCAGCCCTTCTTAGTCGGATTTATCACGCGTGCACACGATCGGAAACACGAATCTCCTCTTCCTACCTCGGCTATGCGCATTGCGGCAACGGGTAGTAGGTTTAGACAAGCGCTTATTCGCTTGTGCTAGCGAAGGGACTGGCGAGCATGGCAATATCAGTCACCACACAGGAGATCGTCGTACGACCGCCGGAGCTCGAGCTCCTCATCAATGGCCAGACCTATCGACTCGACACCGGGTCCAGCGTGCCTGCCACGGCGACCTTGGCATCGCTTCTCCGTGAGCACTTCGGACTCACGGGACTGAAGATCCCTTGCGACCAGGGAGCCTGTGGAGCTTGCACGGTCATCATGGACGGCAAAGCTGTCCTTTCCTGCATGATTCTCGCCGTCGAGGCACAGGGCCACGAGATCCTCACCATCGAGGGCCTGCCGAGTGACGACAGCGTTGTCAAAGCCTTTGCCGAGCAAAGCGAGCCAGGCTACGGTACCGCTCTGCAGTGCGGATTCTGCACGCCGGGCTTTGTGATGACTGCTCGAGCGCTACTCGATCGTGTGCCATCCCCCACAATGTCCGAAATCAGAGAAGCTCTCTCCGGCAACATTTGCCGTTGCGGGTGCTATGCCGGTATAGCCCAGGCCGTCCGGCATGCTTCGGAGAACATGGCAAAGGCAAGCACTTCATGAAACCCGCATATACCCCGCGCGTTCAGCGCAGTCATGTCGGCCAGTACCGCCCCCGAATCGACGGCATCGAAAAGGCCAGCGGGAAAGCCAAATACGCCGGCGACTTGATGGTGAACTGCCGAGTGCCCGGGATCTTGTACGCGAAGGTGCTGCGCAGTCCCTTCCCACACGCGAGAATCCGAGCCCTTGACGTGAGTCAGGCTGCCCGGCTGCCCGGCGTCGTCGACGTCCTCACGTTCGAGGATCCCGACGTCGCCTCTTTGAAGTTGACAAACGCAGGCTGGACCGACGGCGTGGACACCCTTTCCTACGAACGCATGATGTGGCGAGGCTTCCGTGACCGACGCGTTCTCGGGTCCCACGCACGATGGGTCGGGGACGAGCTTGGAGCGGTCGTCGCTGCCGAGAGCGAGGAGATCGCGGAAGAGGCGCTGCGGCTGATCAAGGTCGACTGGGAAGTCTTGCCGTTCGTCCTTGACGCCGTTGACGCAATGGCGCCGGGCGCCCCCATTGTCCATCCGGAGCTCGCGGACACCAACATTCTGCCCGAAGACACGGTCGGCGGGGCCGATGTCTTCGTGGACAAGGGTGACATCGATCAGGGCCTCACCGATGCAGACGTGGTCGTGAACGCGACCACTACCTACCACAATGCGACGCAGAACAGCTTGGATAATTGGAACTGCCTCGTCGAGTGGGACCGGGATCACATCACTGTCTGGTCGAACTCTTACGAGGCCCATCAGACACGCATGCATATCAGTGAGATGCTCGAAGTCCCATTGAACAGCGTGCGAGTCGTAAGTCCTTACGTAGGTGGTCAGTTCGGCCGCGGCGACACTGGTGACCAGCCGTTCTTTCTCTTCACGGCACTTCTGGCCAAGAGGACCGGAAGACCCGTATGGTTCCGGCACTCTCGAAGGGACTCCTTCCACGACGGGCGTCAACACGTACGCTATGAGGGCACAATTGGTGCAAAGACCGATGGAACCGTCACAACGCTGTCCTTTCGGTCCATCGGCAATGTCGGCGCCTACGCAGACCACTCCATGTTCGCGATCAAGTTCGCTCCCGTCGAAGCCACAGAGGTAGCTTTCGCCCACATTCCGAACGTGCGCTTCGAAGCGCGCGGCGTGTACACCAACAAGATGCCCGCCTGCATGATGCGCGGCGTCGGCAACAGCCAGTTGAACCTGATTCTCGGCCGTCTCGTCGACGGGCTCGCGGAGGCGCTCAACCTCGATCCACTCGATGTCGCTTCAAGGAACTTTGGCCATCAGTGGGAGGAGTTGCCCGACCAAAGCCTTGCTGCGGTGCTGGCCACCGGTGCTGCGAAGATCTCTTGGAAAGAAAAGCGTCATCTCCCAGGTAAAGGGCCCCTCATTGACGAGGTGAAGAGACGAGGTGTCGGGTTCTCCTTCCATCCCGGTTGGCACGCTGAATGGCAGGAGCTCCGGCGCGGCGAAGTGCATGTGACGATGACTGTGAACGCGGACTGCAGCGTCACCCTCGATGCACCGACAGTGGAGACTGGAACGGGCTCGAATACTTGCAATGTGCTGGGTTGTGCTGAAGCCTTGAGCTTCCTCGGTATCGGTAGTGGCGATATCCACTGGATCTCCACTGTGGACACGGACGTTTCTCCACAGGATTGTGTCCAGACTGACAGCTCGGTTTCATTCTTGCAGTCCGAAGTTATGGCAGCGGCGAGCAAGGAGGTCAAGGCCAAGCTGCTCGAGCGTGTCGCCCCGCTTCTTGACGCCACTGCACCGGAGTTAGACATTGATGCCGGCTTTGTCTATCGGAGAGACGCTGTCGGCTCCCGACGGAGTCTGAGGGAACTGCTTCACGAGGCTAGCCTCGACCCGGTCACGGTAGCTGTGAGCAGGCGACCGCTCGGCACACGTACCGGTATCCCATTCATTGCGACCTTTGCCGAGGTGGAGGTCAACACCGACACTGGCCAGGTGCTGGTTCTTCGCCTCGTTGTCGTCAACGACTGCGGAACCGTCATGTACGCGTCCGGTGCCGAGGCCCAGCAGATCGGCGGTCAGTGCATTGCGCTGGGAGAGTCCCTCACCGAGGAGATCATCTACGATGAACGCACGGGATTTCCGTTGAATTTCAACTGGATCGACTACAAGATTCCGACGATGGCCGACATGCCAGAGATCGATCCGGTCTTGTTGGAAGTGTGGCGCGGAGGCGGCGAGTACGGAGCGTGTGGAATTGGCGAGGGGACGGTCACCTGCACTCCCCGTGCCGTCCTTAACGCCATCTACAACGCGATTGGCGTCAGAATCGACAATATTCCCGTGAAGCCAGAGTCGGTCCTCAAAGCCTTGGGAAAGGCCTTCTGATGACACTGCCTCTCTTCGATCACGTGGCCGTCAACTCCCTCGAGGAGGCGGCCAGTCTCCTGGGCGAACAGAAAGCTCGGGTCATTGCTGGCGGAACCGATCTGCTCGGCACCCTCAAGGACCGCGTGCATCCGGACCATCCGAGGCTCTTGATCGACATAAAGGAGAGCGCCGCCACAAGTCACGTGACTCTAAAGGACGCGAGTATCCGCATCGGAGCTCTTACGACGCTTTCTGATGTAGCGGACCACGAGCTTGTGAACGCGAAGATTCCCCTCTTGGCGCAAGCGGCGCGAGCGGTAGCTTCACCACAGATTCGTAACATGGCAACCGTAGGCGGAAACATCTGCCAGGAGCCGAGATGCTGGTACTACCGCGCCCCCGACAATGCTTTCTTCTGTCTCAGGAAGGGTGGAACGCAGTGCGCGGCGCTCCTCGGTGACAATCGCTATCACTCGATCTTCGGGGGAGGCCGGCCCACAGCGCCTCCCTGCGCCGGCAACTGTCCCGCCCACATCGACATTCCCACTTATCTGGAGCTGATTCGTGAGGGAGATTGGCAGACGGCGGCTCGGCTCGTGCTGGAACGCAACCCGATGCCCGCCGTCACCGGTCGAATCTGCCCTCATTTTTGCGAAACGAACTGTAATCGTTGTGAGCTCGACCAAGCTGTCTCAACAAGAGCAATCGAGCGCCGTCTTGGTGACCTGGTTCTAGAAGAGATGTCCACGTTCTTCGAGTTGCCGGAAGCTTCGACGAACAAGCGCGTAGCGATCGTCGGCTCCGGCCCCGCCGGCCTCGCTGCTGCCTACTACCTGCGCAAAGCTGGCCACGCCGTGACGCTCTTCGACACCATGAGCGAGGCCGGTGGCATGTTGACCCACTCAATACCTTCCTATCGGCTGCCCAGGGTAGTTGTGCAAAAGCAGGTCGAGGCGCTCCGACATATGGGCGTCGAGTTTGTCCTGGGAACGACTATCGAGAAGGACTCTTTCTTAGAGCTGAACGGGGACTTCGACAGTACCTTGCTCGCCACGGGAGCCTGGCGCGACAAGTCTCTCGGCATCGAACGCGCCGAATACCTGCAATCAGGGCTCGAGTTCCTGATAGGGCTCCAAACCGGCCAGCGGCCGCCGGGCGAGCAAGTAGTCGTGATCGGTGGGGGTGGCGTTGCCATCGACGTTGCGGTATCGGCCCGCCGTCTCGGCGCGAAGCGCGTCACTATGGCCTGCCTCGAATCTCGTGAAACGATGCCGGCAGTCCCCGAGGAGATCGCCCAAGCGCTGGAGGAGGGCGTGGAGCTCCTCACGTCATGGGGACCGCAACGGGTGCTTACGGCCGGGGGGAAGGTCTCCGGCCTGGAACTTGTGAGGTGCACGTCAGTGCTCGACGTCGAAGGACGCTTCAATCCCTCCTTTGACCACGACACCACCCGTACTATCGACGCCGACTGTGTTCTCCTAGCCATCGGGCAAGAGCCAGAGCTTCGTTTCGCGGAAGGCTTGCTTCAGACCGACGGCAGGCGCATTGTCGTGACAGAGCCAGGTACGACGAGCTTGCCCGGGGTGTTCGCAGCCGGAGACGCCGTCACTGGTCCCGCTTCTGTGATCGAGGCAGTTGCGGCTGGGCGGCGGGCAGCCACGGCCATCGACCGCTACCTTGGCGGAGCGACAGCGGTCTCCGGCAACGGTCACAGAGTCGAGCCTTCACCGCTCAGCAAGATTCGTGCCGAAGCGCTTTCCCCGATTTTGCGGGCACCGGTGGTCACCGCCGCGCTTTCCGCCCGCGATATCGAGACCGAAGACGTGGGCACGCTCGATCTTGCTTCTGTTCAGCAGGAGGCAAACCGCTGCCTCAACTGTGCCTGCGTTGCCGTGAACGTCTCTGACTTGGCACCCGCGCTGGTTGCTCTTGACGCGAAGGTCCGCACCACCAAGCGAGTGATCGAGGCCGAGAAGTTTTTCGCCGTAGCCACGGCGAGCACGACCGTTCTCGATTCCGATGAGTTAGTGACCGAACTTGAGATTCCGCTTCCCCAAGAAGCGAGCGTTCAGCGTTATCGCAAGTTCCGGATTCGGGGCTCGATCGACTTCGCCATCATAGGTGTGGCGAGCGTTCTGTCTCTGGGCGACGACAAGATCCGCAAGGCTGCAATCGTGTTGGGCGCGGTGGCACCCGTCCCCATTCGAGCTACAGAGGTAGAGCGCTTTCTCGTCGGGCGAGAACCAGACATCGAAACGGCGGAGGCCGCCGGCGTGATCGCCGTCCGAGCCGCCACGCCTCTGACGAAGAACGTGTTCAAGGCGCAGATCGTCAGAGCGTTGTTGCGCGAAGCCATACTGGATCTTCAGTGCTCCGTGAACCGGGGACATTGAGAACCGGCCATCTTCACTGAGCATCCGATCGGAGAGGCTCAGAGTTTCAAGACCCCACGAAGGCTGCGAACCGCCTGAGCTATCCGTTGCTCGTTCTCGATGAGGGCGAACCTGATGTAGCCCTCTCCCCCAGGCCCGAAGCCGTTCCCCGGTGATGTCGCCACCTTCGCCTCGGTGACGAGAAACTTGCAGAACTCGAGTGAACCCATCTCTCGATAGGGTTCAGTTGGAATCCTCGCCCAGACGAACATCGTTCCCTGCGGCTTGGGCACATCCCAGCCCAGGCGCGCCAGCCCTTCACAAAGGACGTCGCGGCGACCCTGGTAGATCTCGTTCACCACCTTGGGATAGTCCGGTGCCTCATTCATGGCGACGATCGCGGCAATCTGGATCGGCTGGAAGGTTCCGTAGTCGAGGTAGCTCTTGAGCTTGGTGAGGCCCTGCACGATCTCGGCGTTGCCGACGAGGAAGGCCACTCGCCAACCCGCCATGGAGAACGACTTGGTCAAGGTGAAGAGCTCGACTGCCACCTCGGACGCGCCTTCGACCTCGAGAATCGAAGGAGGCCGGTAGCCGTCGAAGGCGGTGTCCGAGTAGGCGAAATCGTGTACCAGCAGCACGCCTCGCTCGCGGGCGAACTCGACGAGCCTCGTCATGGTGGCTGGGTCGATGCACGCCGTGGTCGGGTTGTGCGGGAAAGAGAGGATCGCGACCCGCGGCTTGGGCCAGGCCGACTCCCACGCCTCGACCAGGTTCGAGAAGAACCTCTCGCCGGCGTCCACCTCGTTGCCGGCGAGACCATCCAGCCTCACCATCCGTACGTCGGCGCCGGCAAACAGTGGCGCGTACAGGTGGATCGGGTACGAGGGCGATGGAACCAGCGCCGAATCGCCCGGGCCCACGACCACCCACATGAGGTGAGAGAGTCCCTCCTTGGCTCCGATGGTGGTGACCACCTCGCGGTCGGGGTCCAGCTGCACGCCGAAGCGTCGCAGGTAGAGGTCGGAGATGGCCTGGCGAAGCTTGGGGATCCCGCGGCTGGCCGAGTAGCGGTGGTTTCGGGGGTTGTGAACGGCCTCGGCCAGCTTCTCCACTGCGACGTCCGGGGAGGGAATGTCTGGGTTCCCAAAGCCCAGGTCGATGACATCGTCACCTGCTCGGCGCGCCTGCAGCTTCAGCTGGTCTATCTGCGCGAAAACATAGGGAGGAAGTCCCTGGATCCTGCGAAGCTCCATCGTTCGACGTTAGCGCCCTAGGCTCCGCGATCTTGCAAGCCCGCCAGGGACAAGGCCTGACTGACGAGCTCGATAGAGCGCGGCCAGCCCCAGATCGCCCACGTGGCTCCGGCGTCACGCAAGTCCGACAGATGACCGGCTGCGGATTCTGCCTGGGCAGGGAAAGGGCCTGCCCATGTCACCGGCCCGAGAGCGGATTCGGCCTGCAACCGGCCCAGGTCCACGTCCCACAGGTTCACTGTCGCGCCGGCGGCACGCGCGAGCTCGAGGGTCGAAGCAGCGCTTGCCCCCACCCAGCATTCGATGCCCTGACCGGTGAGGTCGGCGAGCAGGGCGGCGAGCGACGCCCGTCTGTCGCTCAGCGCGGGCCAGGCGATCCCGTATGCGGCGTTCTCCGAGGCGCTCTTCGCATCCCCGATGCCGAGGGCCGCGACGAGACGGTGCCCGCTCAGCTCGTTGAGCGAGGCGAACGACTCCGAGATGAGCCTGTCAGGCAGCAATCCGACGCGTGCCACGAGCGACCCGATCCGGATGGCGCTCGTCGTTGCCGCGACGGCGGCCAGCACGGGGTACATCGACAGAGCGGGCCGCGACTTCGCGCTCCCCGGCCAGAGGTGATCGAAGACGAACACACCGTCGAGACCAGCCTCTTCGGCCCTGCGTGCAGCCTCGAGCGCCGTAAGGGCGGTGCGCTCGAATATCGGCAGAGTGATACCGACCTTCACGCCGTCAGGCCTTCTTGAGCCGGCGCTCCAGGCTCACGGCGTTGACTCGACCCGCGCCTTCAGGTCCCGGATCGCGGCGTGAATTATGTTGCCCTCGGCCCGTCGCTTGATGAAACCGGGCAATGGCACCCTCAGCTCGACGGCCAGCTGGTAGGTGACTTCCGTGCCGCCTTCCGGCGCGGGCTTGAAACGGTAGATGCCGTCGAGGCGGCTGGTGAGATCACCCTCACGCTGGATCCAGCGAAGCTCCGTCGGTGCCTGCGAGTAGTCGTAGGCAAGGGTGTAACTGGTGCTGCGCCCGAAGGCAGCGGCCCGGAACGATACAAGGGAGGGCCGCCCCTCTCGATCCCGCTCCTGGACGTGAACCTCCTTCAGATCAGCGACCCATTCCGGATAGTGCTCGATGTCGGCCACGACCTCGAAGCACCGCGTTGGCGAGCCGTCGACGACCATCCGCTCAATGGTCTGGTCGGCCACACGTCCTCCCTTCTGCCCCAGTGGGCTCCAGCCTCGCATCTCCTGGGCCCTACGGCCAGCATTGGCCGACGGCTGACGGCGGTCCAGTCCTAACCGGCAATCAGAACACCTGCAGACGAGGTCAACCACCCACCTCTACCAGGGCCGAGTGCAACCTTTGGGCGAGCTTGTCGTAGTCGAACTCGACGACGGCCCTTCGGCGTGCCTCGGCGCCGAGGCGTTCGCGAAGCTCCGGATCGTCGAGCAGGCACGCCAGCGCGGCCGTGACGGCGGTCGCGTCCCCGGGGCGCTCGACCACGAGACCGGTCTTGGTGTCCACGACAGCCTCGTAGGAACCGCCGCTTCTCCCGGCGAGCTGGGCGACACCGGCGGCGGCGGCCTCGAGGAATACGATCCCGAATCCCTCCTGCTCGAGCCCGAACCAACGGTCACGACAGCACATAGCCCAGACGTCAGCCGCGGCGTCGAGCTTTGGCAGGTCCTCGTCGCTCACGCGACCGAGGAAGCGAACCGGCGCCCTGCAACGCCTCGCCAGGCGCTCCAGGCGTTTGCGGTCCCGGCCCGAACCGCCGATCGCGAGCGTCAGGTCCGGTCGTGCTGAGCTGAGCCGCCCGACGGCCTCGATCAGCACGTCCATGCCTTTGCGGGGAACGAGGCGGCTCACGCTCACCACGAGCCTGCCCTCGGTGGGAAGACCCAGCCGACGGCGCACCGCCACCCGCTCGTCATAGTCGAGCGGGTGGAAGCGCTCGTGGTCAACCCCGGGAGGCACGACGACAAATCGCGGCTTGCGCGCCCCTGCGACGCGCGCCGCCTCCGCGGCCGGGTAGCCGCCCGCCGCTACGGCGAGCGAAGCCCCGCACAAGACGGACGACAGCAGCTGGCGCGAGACCGGGAGCCGGCCGGGAACGGTCACCTCCGCGCCGTGGAGAACCACCCCGTAGGGCACGTCAAGCCGGCTGCCCAAAAGACCGAGCGGGAGCGCCGGATCCAACAGAACCAGACCACCGCCCGTCGCCTTCCACAGCTCTCGCACGCTACGCGCGAGGCCGGGTGTCGGCATCAGCACGGGCGATCGCGATCTCTCGATCCGGAAGCTCTGGCGCCGGTCGAACTCGGCGGCTCCGCGGTACGCGGTCGTCAGCACGGTGAGCTCGCCGAGGGGCAGCCGGCGGAACAGCTCGTAGAGGTACGACTGGATGCCGCCCACCTTGGGGGGGAAATCATTGGTGACGAGCATGTAGCCCATCAGGCCAGCGCCTCCGGCGCCGCGGACCGCTGGCGGTTCAGATCACCCGACGCGCCGGCGAAAACGCAGCTCGGGAACGAGGCCGGCCCGCTGGAGCATGCGGACAGCACGAGCTTCCGCGACATCGACAACGATCCCGCCGGCGGCCGGTGGCCCCAGCACGAAGGTGACAATGCAGTCCTCGCACGCAGAGGTCCCATGCAGCACACAGTCATCGCAGCTTATGGACACGCTCTCGGTAGGCACCGCTCCTCCTCCTGATCCTGCTCATAGGCAACGCCGGCCTGCCGTCGAGCCTCGAGGCGGACGGCGGGTCAAGGACCACGGGAGTGATGATGCCGGAAGGATGTATCAGGCTCGTCAGGCTACCGGCGTCCGCCGGTCGACTGAGATAGGTGCGCGCCGTGGTCTCCGTCCCAGCGATTGTCTGAGCACAAGGCGTACAGGCCGGGAGGCCCCAGGTGGACCCGACATGGCACAACTAGTAGAACGAAGTGCGCGACGTGGAACGCAGCTGAAGGACCGAGGTAGCACGACATCGGACAGACCGGTGGCCGCACAGGCGAACCTTAGAAAGAATCGGAGGTGTCCCGATGACAACAACTGGGGAGCAGCAACCGTTCCCCTTCCGCACTCAGGCCTTCATTGACGGCAACTTTTGCGACGCGGCGTCCGGGGAGCAGTTCGTCAGCATAAACCCCGCGACCGGCAAGACCTTGGTCGAGGTCACTTCGTGTGACGGGGCCGATGTGGACCGGGCAGTCGGTGCGGCTCGCCGTGCCTTCGAAGATGGCAGGTGGTCCCGACAATCGCCCGAGCAGCGGAAAGAAACCCTGTTACGGTTCGCGCAACTGCTGGATGACAATGCCGAGGAGATTGCGCGCCTGGACACGCTGGACGCGGGAAAGCCGATCACAGATTGCCGGACCATCGACGTCCCCGAGACCGTCAAGTGCTTCCGCTGGTACGCCGAAGCTGCGGACAAGCTGTTCCATTCCGTCGCCCCGACCGGGCCCGGCCAGCTGGGGTTGATCGTGCGGGAACCCGTCGGCGTCGTCGCGGCTGTCCTGCCATGGAACTTCCCGGCCCTCATGTTCGCCTGGAAGGTGGCGCCAGCTCTGGCCGTCGGCAACAGCGTGGTCGTCAAGCCGTCGAAGCTGACCTCGCTGAGCGCCATCCGTATGACCGAGCTGGCGGCACAAGCCGGTGTCCCTGACGGCGTGCTCAACATCGTGCCCGGTTCCGGCGAAAAGGTGGGAAGGGCCCTGGGCTGCCACAAGGACGTGGACGCGGTATCGGTGACCGGTTCGACCGATGTCGGTCGCCTGTTCCTCAGTTATTCGTCGGAAAGCAATCTGAAAAAGGTAGTCCTCGAACTGGGGGGCAAGAACCCCCAGATCGTGCTGGCCGATCCTCCAGATTTCGAGATCGTCGCCCAGGACGTCCTGTCGGCGGGCTATTGGAACATGGGCGAGAACTGTTCAGCGGGGTCGCGCCTTCTGGTGCACTACTCGATCAAGGACGAATTGCTGGGATGTGTCGTGAAGCATGCGGCCGAGTGGATCGTAGGCGACCCGCTCGACCCCGCTACGAAGATTGGGCCCTTGGTCGAGGAACGGCACATGGAAAAGGTGCTCGGCTACATCGAGACGGGCCGGGACGAGGGCGCCAAAGTGGTCCTCGGCGGTGAGCGCGTACTGGAGGGCACGGGCGGCTACTTCGTCGCCCCCACGATCTTCGACAACGTCGGTCGCGACATGCGTGTCGCTCGCGAGGAGATCTTCGGACCGGTCATCTGCGTCATCCCGTTCCGGGACGAAGAAGAGGCGATTGAACTCGCCAACGACACCAACTACGGGCTGACTGCGTCGCTTTGGACCAAGAACCTCGACAGCGCGGTGCGAGTCTCGCGAGCCGTCCGGGCGGGAACGGTGTCGGTGAACTGCTTCTCCGAGGGAGATGTAACGACGCCGTTCGGCGGCTACAAGGAGTCTGGCTTCGGTGGTCGCGACAACGGGCTGGAAGCCTTCGACCAGTACACCGAGGTGAAAACGATCTGGATGACTATCCGGTGACGCCTGCGTTGGCCAGGGCGATCGCCAACTGCTTGCGAGTGTCGTCGCATAGGAGGCGCACCGGGAGCCGCGTGGGCCCAGCTGGGACGCCGGCCAGCTCACAGGCCGTTTTCACCGCACTGGCGTAATTCGTGCTCTCGAGGATGTGGCAGATGGGCCAGATCCTTTCCCAGACAGCCTGTGCCGCGTCCAGGTCCTTTTCCACGGCCAGGTGGCGGTAAAGCTCCACAGTTAGCTCGGGGATGAAGTTCGCCGCTCCCCACACGGCGCCCGCCGCACCTGCCGCCAGGGCGCAAAACGAGAGCGTGTCTGCGCCGTTGAAGATCCCGAGGCGGTCGCCGAACTCCTGTAGGAGATGAGTCAGCAAGACGGCATCGGCACTGCTGTCCTTGATGTACTCCACGCCAGGGATGCTGGCCAGCTCATCGATCCTGTCTACGGTCATCTCGGTGCCGCTGGCGGGGATGTTGTAGACCATGATGGGTATGGCGATGGCACGGGCCACCGTTTCGTAGTGCCCGAGGAGGTCCACCCACCCCGGGGGCTCGTAGTAAGGCGGGACGACCATCACGGCGGCCGCACCTACGCCTTCGGCGTGCTTGCTCAACTCCACGGTCTCTGCGGTCGTCAGGGCACCGGTCTGAGGAACCACCGGCACCGCGCCGGCAGCCGCCTCAATGACGAGCTCCGTGACACGCTTACGTTCCTGGAACGAAAGAGTGGTGAACTCGCCGGTACTGCCGCACGGGACCAGGCCGCCTACTCCCGAAGCGACGAGCCGGGACACCAGCGAGCTCAGCGCGACCTCGTCAATTGGACCGTCTTCCGTGAACGGGGTCACTAATGCCGGCAGTATGCCCTGCAGCTGTCGGGCGTTGCTCACCGGATCTCCTCTCTCTGGCCGCGCGTGACCACCTTTGGGAGGTAGAGGCCACGAACACGGTTGCCGCCTCGACCCGGGTCCATTATCGCCGCCTCATGAACCCGGCGCGCGAAGCGTCTCGAGAACGGCGCGCGCCATGGCAAGGTCCTCGAAGGCGACGCCTACCGACTTGAACAGGGTCACGTCATGCCCGTCGTTCTGGGGAACAAAGCCGCCTGCCAGCTCGAACAGGTCGGCGGCCACCAGCTCCGCGTCGAAGGCACCCTCCTTGATGGGGATGAGGAGGTCGCCCGCCCCCGCCAGGGCGCTGGCCCGGGTCTCCACCGCCACCACGCTGCGAAGCACTGTCGCCGTGTCCAGTTCCCGGCGGTCCGGGAGGTGGGAACCGACGGCGATGACGTGGGTGCCGGGCCGGAGCAGCTTGCCATCGAACAGGGGCGTCGGGCTGGTGGTGCAGCAACAGACGATGTCCGCCCGGGCGACCTCGCTGGCACCGGCGCGTGTGGCCCTGATTCCGAGGGCCTCCGCCTGCGCCAGCAGTTCCGGGGCGCTGTGTTCGTCCACGGTCACAAGGAGCATCTCCTCCAGGGCGCGGATTTCGGCCAGGGCACGGAGATGAGCGCGAGCTTGCGGTCCCGAACCGAAGAGCACGAGCGTCTTGGCCTCAGGCGGAGCCAGAACATCCGTTGCCCAGGCGGAGACGGCGGCGGTGCGGACCTCAGTCAGCGCGGCCCCGTCGAGCAGGAGCACCGGGGTGAGGCTCTGAGCCTCAAAGAGCACATAGATGCCCTGTGCGTGAGGACCGGGAACGTTGGCGCCCGCCGAAGGGGACGGGGTGCCGACGAGAGCCTCCGGGCCTCTCGTCGAAGCTGAGCTCGGGGCCAGGGTGAGGATCTTCACGCCGACGAGGTCTTCGTCCTCGGCCGGCATGACCAGCAGCTCGCCGACGCCGAAGGCCAGTGACATCCGGGCGATCGGCCTGCTCTCACCTGCCAGCAGCGCGGCGGCGATCGCACCACGAGCCCGCGACGGCGGGAGGGCCTGTTCAATCGCCGCGCGGCCGACGACAAAAAGGGCGTCCATGGCGCGTCAGGGGTCGCCTGAACTCGATAGCTGCCGGATCTGCGTCACGCCACCTCGAACAGGAGCTCCCCAAGCTGGTCCTCGTCGACCTCGATGCCGAGGCCGGGGCCATCAGGGATGGGGCCCCATCCGCCGGTCGAGCGGGGCTGGTAACCGGCCAAGTGCTCCAAGGTCCAGTCGTTCATGAACGACGCCGCCCACAGAGCCGAAGGTGCGGTGGACCCGGCGAGGGCCGCCACGGCCGCGCTGCAAAGGTCGCCGCCCCAGGTGTCCTCGATCAGGAGACCCACACCGAGCTCAACACAGACGTCACGCATCGCCCGCGCCGGTGCCAAGCCCCCGACGCGGCTGATCTTGAGGTTGATGCCTTCGGCGGCCCGCTCGCCCGTGGCCCGCAACAGTGCCTGCATGTCCGTGATCACTTCGTCGAGGACCATCGGCAGCGAGGTCCTGCGCCGTACCTGCAGGCACTCTTCGAACGACCGGCAAGGCTGCTCGATGCGCAAGCGGGGCGTGCCCTCCAGCATCCCGACGGCCTGGACAGCTTCGGGTAGGCGCCAGCCGCCGTTGGCGTCGGCGACGATCGTGTCGCCCTCCCCGGTGGCCTCCACCACCGCTCGCACCCGCGCCACGTCGGTGTCGGCGTCCGCTCCCACTTTGAGCTGGAACCGATGCGTGCCGCGAGCCCGCTCAGCGAGCACGAAATCGACCATTTCTGCGGGCGGCCCGAGCGGCACGGCGACATAGAGAGGCACTTCTGTCGTCTGCCGCCCGCCTAGCAGTTCACAGGCGGGCACCCCGCAAAGCTTGCCGAACAGGTCGAAGGCGGCGATGTCCACCACGCTCTTGGCGTAACCGTGACCAGCCAGCACAGCGTCCATCGAGGCGTGCAGCGTGCCGATGTTGGTGGCATTCTGGCCCACCACCGCTCCCGCGACCTCGTGTAGGGCGGCCCGGGCACCGGCCGCGGACGAAGGAAGATAGTTGCTGCCCAGCGGGCAAACCTCCCCGTATCCGGACACACCGTCGGCGGTACGAAGGACGACGACGGTGCTTTCCAGAGTCGTGATCGTCCGGTTGGCTGACATCACGTAGCTACCGTGGGCATAGGTGAGAGGACAGCTGTAGACCTCCATCCGGTCGACCCTGTCCGCCGACAACCCCATGTCAACCTCCTCGCGGCACGCCAGGTCTCCTCTCCGAGCCCGGCGGCCGCCAAGCCTAAGCTACGAGCTGGCGACCCTGCCCAAGAAGACCGGCACGGCCACCGGGCGATTGTGCAGGTCGCCGACCTCGTCGAGCGGTCGGCTTGCGAGGGACGAGACCGCCATCTGCAGGGCTGGCCCGCAGGTCCGGCCCTGGCAATAGCCCATTCCGCAGCGAGTAACGCTGCGGACCTCACGGACTGTCGTGGCACCCCGGGCGATGGCGGCTTCGACCGCCTCCCAGGGCACCTGCTCGCACCGGCAGAAGACCGTCGACGGCTCGAGTCGCGAGCTCCAGCCGGCGCGCAGGGGGTAGAGGGCCGACAACAGTCCCGTGAACGCGCGGCTGCGGCCGAGGCGCTGAACGAGCCGCCGTCTTTCCGCGGGGCCACGATCGTCGGCCAGCCCGAGGTATGAGGCCGCAGAGTGCCCAGCGAGCTCGCCTTCGAGCTCGGCCACCTCGGCGCCGGCGACTCCCGCCAGCTCTCCGGCGACGAACAGGCCACCGACGGAGGTGCCCATGGTGGCATCCGTCACGACGCCCGCCGCCAGCTGGTCGGGGCGGCTAAAGGCGGTCGCACCGAGCTGGACCGCAAGCTCCAGGCGGGGCACGAACCCGTAAGAGACGCAGACCGCGTCGGCGGCGATGGTCCGGACCGGTTCAGGCAGCCGTTCCCAATTGGGCCCCAGGCGGGCAAGGATCGCCCGCTCGACATGGCCCTCGCCCTCGCAGCGGACGACACCCCAGCCGGTGAGCACCGGCACCCGGTGGCGGGCCAGCACCAGGCCGTATCCGGCCGCCTCCCTCAGCTTCTGGGGGTACCGCAGGAGGGTGGGCACGGCCCTCGGCGCCGAGCTGGCCCGCGCTGCCTCGACCACGACTACCCGGGTGCCTGCTTCGGCCAACGCGGCCGCCACCGGTAGCAGGAAAGGCCCGGTGCCGGCCACCACGACCCGCCGGCCGATGGGGACGTGCTGGGACTTGAACAGAGCTTGCGCGGCACCCGCGGTGGCGACACCCGGGAGCTCCCATCCGGGGAATGGGAGCGTCAGCTCGGATGCTCCTGTGGCCAGTACGAGAGCCGGCGAATGGAGCTCCGCCGGCGCGCCGTCGGTGAGACGGAGGGTGAAGCCCGAGAGGCCCCTCGAAACCGACCAGACTTCGCTACCGAGTCGGAGCTCGACAGCCGGGTTCGCCGTCAGGTGGTGGAACCGCGCCGGGAGCCGCAGGCCGGCCGGAACGGCGGGCTGACCACTGTTGCTCATCGGTTCCGCCAGCGGTTGGCGGAAGTACTGACCGCCCAAACGAGGCGCGCCGTCGACCAGGACCACCCGAGCACCCCGGCGGGAGCACGCGGCGGCAGCGGCCATGCCCGCCGGCCCTGCACCCACAACTACGACCTCAGGCATCCCGGTGGTGCCCCACTTCGCCGATCGCCCGCTGCGCCGGCGCACTGCCCGGCGTCGGCCACTGCCTGTTGGGGGCACCGAACAGCCCTGCAGTGCCGACCGAGGCCGAACTACAAACTTCGTCCCCCTCCTGGAGCAGGGCCAGGCAGGCACGGACGGCTTTGTCGCCGTTCAGGTCGACGAGGCAGTCAAAACAGGTGCCGATCCCGCAGAAGAGCCCCCGTCGCTGGCCGCCCGTTCGGGTCGTCCTCCATGCCCGCTCGCCGTTGGACAGCAGAGCTCCCGCGATGGTGCTGCCGCGTGGAGCCATGAGCTCTCGACCGTCGAAACGGAACCGCAGCAGCGGCGGGCGAGCAGATACGGCAGAGGGGGGCTCGTGGCGCCAAGAGCGAAGCGCCGTGAGCAGCCTTTGCTCGGCCAGTCTTGACGTCGTGTGGCGGCGTGCGGGGGCAGTACCGGCACTGGCCGGCGGCCTCGCCGTTCTTCTTTCCACTGCTTCATTCGGGACGTTGAGGACGCTGGCGCTGGTTGTGCCGGTTCGTGCCGCAGCGGCAAACCGTGCAGGGGCAAACGGCGCCAGGTCCATGGAAGGCGCCCGGCCGAAAAGTAGCGACTCGACGATCTCGGCGGTGACCAGTGCCAGGCCGATGCCCGCTCCCTCGTGGCCCGTTGCGTGGTAGAGGCCGCCGACAGCGCTGTCCGCGCCGATGATGGGGAGCCGGTCGGGCGTCGTCGGACGGAAGCCGACGTAGGCCCGCATCAGGCGGGCCCGGGCAAGGTCCGGGAACAGGGCGAGGGCGCGAGCCGCGATTGTCCTTATGATCCTTGGGTCGAGCTCCCTGGAGAAGCCCACGAACTCCCGGGAGGAGCCGAGGAGCACGGTGCCGCTCCGGGTCGCCTCGACGACCGCAGAGCAGGCTAGGCCGGTGCCGTCGTCGTGGACTGTGCTCACATAGCCGGCCTCGTAGACCTTGTGCCGAACGAACTGAGGCTCCGGTTCGGTCACAAGGACATGGCCGCGCCGGGGCTCGACCGGTATGCCGGCTCCCAAGCGCTGCGCCACCTCACCCGCCCAGGGGCCTGAGGCGTTGACGACGCACGTCCCGACAGCGACGGTGCCCGCGCTGGTGCGGACCGAGCAGACCTTGCCCTCACTGTCGTGGTCCGCGCCCACGACCTCGGCCCCCCTTACCAGGCAACCTCCGTGCGAGCGGAACTGGCGGACGAGGAAGTCGACAGCCGCCATGGGCTGGACCTGGCAATCCTGCTCATAGAACACACCGCCACGCAGATCCTCGGTGAGGGCCGGCTCCAGATCCCGCAAGGCGCGACCGGTAACCAGCTCGACGCGCGTTCCCAACTGGCGCTGTGACTCGGCCAGGGCGGACAGCGCTTCAAGTTCCTTCTCGTCGTGGGCCACCACGAGGCCGCCCTTGGCCTCGAATTCGATCTCCTCTCCTGCCTCTAGCGCCAGCTCGTGCCACAGCTCCGCCCCCCGCAAGGCGAGGGCCAGCTCCGGGCCAGGCATCTTGTCGGATACAAGCACATTGCCCTCGCCGGCCGAAGAGGTGCCCGCGGCCGGGCCGACGCGATCGAGAAGGCAGACCTCCAAACCGGCAGCCGCCAGCCTGTTCGCGACGGCGGCCCCGATGATGCCCGCCCCGACTACCAGCACCTCGATGCCGGCCGGCAACGATTGTGGGCCAGAGCCGAGGGCTCGACGATCAGTTTCACCCACGCCTCGCGAGCCAGTGCCGGTCACGTTTCTCGGCCCAGAAGAAAGCCGGCGGGGAAGGGGTCGTCTGGGTCCAGGAGATAAGTAGCCAGCCCGGTGACCCAGGCTCGGCCGCGTACCGTGGGTATGACAGCGTCGAAGCCGCCCACTTTTGTGGTGGCGATCAGGCGACCGGTGAAACGCGTCCCGAGGGTGGAGGCGTGCACGTAGTCCTCTCCCAGGTTCAGTTCCCCGCGTGCGTGAAGCTGGGCCATACGAGCGGACGTCCCCGTGCCACAGGGTGACCGGTCCAGCCAACCGGGGTGGATGGCGACCGCCGCGCGACCGGAGACCTCCGCGTCGCCCGGTTCGGTGAGCACGACGTGGTGGCAGTAGTCGATGGAGTTGTGCTCTGGGTGGACGAAGCTGAGCTGGTCGTTGACCGCCGCCATGACCGCCAGACCGGCCTTGATGAGGTCGTCGTGCAACGACGGTCGCACGGCCAGGCCCATCGAGGAGGCGGGCAGCAGGGCATAGAAGTTGCCGCCCCAGGCCAGGTCGATGGTCAAGTCGCCGACCCCGGGCACTCTCACGGTGGCGTCGCGCAGGTGCAGATAGGCCGGTACGTTGCGGATGGTGACGCTCTTGGCTCTCCCGTGCTCCACCTCGACAGACGCTTCCACGAGGCCGGCAGGGGTGTCGAGGCGGATGACCGTGACGGGTTCCTTGACCGCCACCATGCCTGTCTCCACCAGCACCGTGGCCGTGCCGATCGTGCCGTGGCCGCACATCGGCAGGCACCCTGACACTTCGATGAAGACCACCCCGACATCGGCGTCGGGACGTGTCGAATTCTGCAAGATGGCACCCGACATGGCGCCGTGGCCACGGGGCTCGTGCATCAGGAGCGTGCGAAGGTCGTCACGCTGGCTCATGACATAAAGCCGCCGTTCAGCCATCGTGGCACCGGGCAGTTCTCCAACGCCGGAGGTGATCACACGCGTCGGCATGCCCTCCGTGTGGCTGTCGACGGCTCCGAAGACCAGGCGAGACCGCATCAGGAGCCATCCGTCGGCTGCGCTGCTGCGGTACCGGCGCCCCAGATGTCGCCGACGGTGAAACCGGCCGGGAAGGGGTCCTCGGGGTCGAGCACGAAACGGGTGTGGCCCGTGATCCAGGCGGTACCGGTGATGGTCGGGACCACGCCGGGGCGGCCGGCCACGCTGGCCTCGGCCACCAGCCTGCCGGTGAACACTGTGCCCAGGATCCCCTCGCTGCGGAAATCGCGGCCGAGCGGCAGTTGCCCCCGGGCGTGGAGAACGGCCATTTGCGCGCATGTTCCGGTCCCGCACGGGGAACGGTCAAGGACACCCGTCCAGGTGTCCGGCCGGCGCCAGTCCAGCTCGCCCGTGGAAACGACGACGGCATTGCGCCGGTCAGCGTGGGGACCGCTCGCCGGGCCCACCAGACAGGCGATCGTGGGGCCAATCAACTCGGGTCTTTCCGGGTGGCACTGAGGCACCTGCTCGCGGGCGGCAGCCTTGATGCACTCACCGACGCGAACCAGATCGCGGGCCTCATCGGGAGTGAGGCGCAAGCCCATGGCGGCGGCGTCGGCGATGACGTAGATCATGCCGCCATAGGCCAGGTCGACGCTCACGGTGCCGAGGCCGGTCACCTCGACCGGCGCGTCGAGCTGCAAGGCAAGGCAGGGCACGTTCTCGAACGTGATCGCCCGGGCCCGTCCGCCGACCACTTCGGCCTTTATGTGAACAAGGCCGGCCGGAGTCTCCAGTGTGAATCTCGTCACCGGCTCGCTCACCTCCACCATGCCTTGGTCGATCACTACGGTGGCCACGCAGATGGTGTTGGTGCCTGACATCGGCGGGTACTCGACCTGCTCCATGATCACAAAGCCGCCAGCCGCTGTGGCGTTGATGGGCGGCAGCAGGAGGTTGCAGTTGGCCGCCGGGTAACCCCGGGGCTCGCGGAGCATGCGCAGGCGAAGGTCGTCGTGGCAAGTGGCGAGGTGGCGCATTTTCTCAAACATGGTCGCCCCGGGCACGTCCTCGACCCCGCCCACGATGACCCGCCCCGGTTCGCCACCGGCGTGGGCGTCAACGGCGATCACTTCCCTTCCCGGGCTCGGGCAACCCGGCAGCGAGCAGGATGTGGGTCGCGCCAACGGGCTCTTGTCAGGGTTCATGCCTGAGGCGTCTGTCCCGGCCGCTCGGCCCGCACGCCGAGATGGCCCGCGCGACCCGCGGGTCGTCGGCCGGCTCTCGACCCGGACCGCAGGGCACCTGTCCGCCCTCCTGCATTACGCGGGCCCGGTTCGTGGTCTCGAAGGCGTAAGTCACGTTCTGTCTGACGAGACCGCCGCGCCCTCGGCCGCTTTTTGCACAACGAGATCGTACACAGACTCCACCATTTGGGGTCCCGGCCAGGGTGGGCTCGCCGTCATTCCCCGCACGCTGGCCCAGAACCGTTGTTTGCCGCCCGAGATCCTTCCCGTCAACTTGGACAGGTCGGGTGCCACGACGGGGAAACCCTGGAGCACAGCTTGCAGCCGCTCGCGCCAGAGCGACCGTTCCCCCGCGCACCGAAGGCCGCCAGTCCAGGTTTTCGCTGATCGTGAGGTACCCCCTGGTGCACTTGGACGAGCCGACCGCACCCGGACGGGCGGCGGGACCCGTCCCAAGGTCCCGGCCGAGGAACTACAACGCAACAGGACCCACTTTCGACGGAGGTGCCAGCCCGACGGAGCCAGGGTGGCTGGACGAATGGCTCACGGATCGGGCGCCCTGTTACGAGTACGGGTACGATTTCGGTTCTAACCGGCGAAGTGCGGCGGCGGGCTCTTGGTGCAGCCACGGGACGGGCGACCACCGTGACGGTCCAGGCCGCGCGTCAATGGATCAATGAATACAGGGGAACTGGGAGGCTGAACACGATGACACGATTGTTCCATAGGCGGCGCGTGATGGCGCTTGGAATGCTCTCGGCGGCGGCGATCTCGCTCGCCGGCTTCACCGCACTCCCGCAGGCCAGCTCGGCGACGACGCCACGGTCGAGCTCCCACTACGGGGGCGTCCTCTACATGCTCGGCACCGGCGACGTCGACTATTTCGACCCGAACATCACCTATTACACCGTCGGGTACCTCGGTGTCCGCATCTGGACCGAGACTCTCCTCGCCTACCCTGCCGTCCCGGGCAAGACTCTCGACGTCGTGCCGCAACTCGCGACCGCGATGCCGACGGTGACCGATGGCGGCACCCTGTACACGCTCACGATCCGCAAGGGCGCGGAGTGGAACACGACTCCACCGCGTCAGGTGACCGCCGCGGACGCACGGCGCGGCCTCGAGCGGACGTGCAATCCCGCTGAGCCTTTCGGCGGTGTGGCGGACTACGAGGGCCTCATCGAAGGCATGCCGGCGTTCTGCAGCGCGTTCGAGAAGGTGAAGCCGACGGTGCCGGCGATAAAGCAGTTCCTCGCGACGCACTCGATCCCGGGCGTCATCCTCAACCCGTCGAACCCTTTGCAGATCAGCTTCAAGCTCGTGCACCCGGAAAGCTACTTCACCAACCTGCTCGCGATGGCGGCCTTCACCCCCGCCCCGATCGAGACGCTGAATTACCTGCCGGCCAGTGCTGCCTTGGCTCAGCACACCATTTCCGACGGTCCGTACGAGGTGCAGTCCTACGTTCCGACGCGGAGCATCACCTTCGTCCGGAACCCGGTCTGGAAGGCGTCGCTCGACCCGATCAGCAAGGCCTATGTAGACGAGATCAAGGTGGTCGAGACGGACAGCGCGACGAGCGTGCAGCAGCAGCTGCAGACGAACTCGCCGAACGCCGACCTCGAATGGGGTGACACCCCGATCCCGCCGGCCCAGCTGCCGGCGCTGCTCGCCGCCCACAACCCGGGCGTGATCCTCGGCCTCACCCAGGGCCAAGACCCGTTCGTCATCTTCAACCAGAAAGACCCCAACCTCAACAAGGCGATGCAGAACGTCAACGTCCGCAGGGCGATCTCCTACGCCCTGGACCGTGCGGCGCTCGTCACCGACGCCGGCGGCCCGGTCGTGAGCCCGCCGCTGACGCAATTGCTGCCTCCGGGTGTTCCCGGAACGTCGAACTTCGACCTCTACCCTTACAACCCCGCTAAGGCCAAGGCGCTGCTCGGCGGCAAGCACTACACCTTCAAGTTCCTCTACCAGATCAACAATCCGGTGCAGGTGAAGATGTTCCAGACGATCCAGTACGAGCTCTCCGCGGTCGGGATCACCGTCACAGGAGAGGGCGTGCCCTCTGCGGACATCTACGTCAAGTACTACGAGACGCCTGGCCCCGGCGAGCAGGGGGTCTGGGACTTCGGCTTCGGTCAGTGGTACCCGGACTGGTACGGCAACAACGCCGCATCGTTCCTGATCGACCAGTACCAGACGTCGGCCATCCCGCCGATCGGCGACAACTTCGGCTTCGAGAGCGATCCGGTCGTCAACTCGTTGATCGCCAAAGCGCTCGTCGCGCCGACCACTGCGGCGGCGAACTCGCTCTGGGCGAAGGCCGACCACCAGGTCATGGAGGACGCGGCTGTCTACATGATCAACTCACCGTTGTTCGCCACGTTCCACCCGACCCAGGTGCACGGTGCGGTGTACTTGTCCTGGATCCAGGGGATCGACCCGACGAACGTCTGGCTGTCGCCGAACGATCGTCAGAACGCCTGACCTCGTTCTGAGTAGAACCGGCCCGTGCCTGGCGGAGCGTCCCGCCCGGTACGGGCCGGTTCGTACGGAGCCGGTACCGAATGACAGGATGAAGCCGTGGCCATGCTCGAGGTGAACCGGCTCTCGGTGTCGTTCGGCACCCCGGATGGTCTGGTGCGGGCCGTGCGAGATCTGTCGTTCAGCGTCGAACGTGGACGGACCCTCGGCATCGTGGGCGAGTCCGGGTCTGGCAAGAGCGTCTCGGTGCAGACGATCGTCGGACTGACGCGGGGCGCGAGCGTTCAGGTGAGCGGTGAGGCGCTGTTCGAGGGCTCGAGCCTGCTGACGATGACTTCCGCCCAGCTGCGTTCGATTCGCGGCGCCCGCATCGGCATGGTCTTCCAGGACCCGCTCTCGAGCCTTCACCCGTTCTACCGCGTCGGTTGGCAGGTCGTCGAGCTGCTCCGCGAGCACGACAAGACGATCAGCAAGCGTGAGGCGCGAGCCCGGGTGATCGAGCTGTTGGGGCTGGTCGGCATCCCCGAGCCGGCGCGGCGCATCGACGACTACCCGCATCAGTTCTCGGGCGGGATGCGCCAGCGTGTGATGATCGCGATGGCGATGGCCCTCAACCCCGCTCTGCTCATCGCCGACGAGCCGACGACGGCCCTCGATGTCACGGTGCAGGCGCAGATCCTCGGAGTGATCCAGCGCATGCAGGATGAGTTCGGCACGGCGATCATCCTCATCACCCACGACCTCGGCGTGATCGCCGAGGTCGCCGACGAGGTCATCGTGATGTACGCCGGCTCGGTGATGGAGCAGGCCGAGCGGCGGGAGCTCTTCTACGACTACCACCACCCCTACACCGCGGGACTGCTCAGGTCGGTGCCAACCTTCCAGGGCGGGCGGCGGCGGCTGAGCTCGATCCCGGGACAGCCGCCGAGCCTCATCTCACTCGGCGAAGGGTGCCCCTTCGGTCCGCGCTGCTCCGAGCGCCTGCCGCGCTGCCGCCTCGAGCGCCCGCCGCTTGCCCCTGTCGAGGGGCACGACGCGCATTTCTCGGCCTGTTGGTTGCAGGACCGGCCCGCGGGCGCCACTTCCGCGCTGGTCGCACCGGCGGGCGACATTGCGACGGGGGAACGGGGATGAGTGCGGTCCCGGGCGACGTGCTCGTCCGACTCGACGATGTGGTGAAGCACTTCCCCGTGCGCGGCGCGCGTCGGCACCGCGGTGAGCGGGAGGTCGTGCACGCGATCGACGGTGTGAGCCTCGAGGTACGCCGCGGCGAGACCCTTGGCATCGTCGGCGAGTCGGGGTCGGGCAAGTCGACCCTGGCAAGGTGCATCCTCCGCCTCCAGGAGGTGACCGCTGGAAGTATCGTCTTCGACGGCACGGACATCACGGCGCTCTCCCAGCGCCGTCTGCGACCGGTACGCCGCGAGATGCAGATGATCTTCCAGGATCCCTTCGGCGCCCTCAACCCGCGTCGGAGGGTCGGGTCGATCATCGGCGACCCGCTCGCCATTCACACGAAGGGCTCCGGGGCCGAACGCAAGCGCCAGGTGCAGGAGCTGATGGAGCTCGTCGGGCTGAACCCGGAGCATTTCAACCGCTTCCCCGCCGAGTTCTCCGGAGGCCAGCGTCAGCGAATCGGCGTGGCTCGTGCTCTCGCGCTGCGCCCCAAGCTGATCATCTGCGACGAGCCCGTCTCGGCTCTCGACGTGAGCATCCAGGCGCAGATCCTCAATCTGCTCGTCGACCTGCAAGAGGAATTCAACCTGACCTACGTGTTCATCGCCCACGACCTGTCCGTCGTACGCAATGTCAGCAACCGGATCGCGGTGATGTACCTGGGCAAGGTGCTCGAACAGGCGGCGTCGGACGACTTCTACCGGGCCCCACGCCATCCGTACAGCGCGGCGCTGCTCTCCGCGGCGACCGTTCCGGATCCAGACTTCGCGGACCGTCGGGAGCGGATCGTTCTCGTCGGCGACCTGCCCTCGCCGATCCACCCTCCGGCGGGCTGCCGGTTCAGCTCGCGCTGCCCCCGGGTCCGTCCCGACTGCTCGGCTGCGGTACCGGCGCTCGAACCGCGCCTTGCCGACCCACCCCAGCACACGACTGCCTGCTTCTACCCCCTCGCCGATGGGGAGGTCTTCACCCGCACCGAGCCGGCCCGTCTCGAGGGTCCGCTCCCGTGAGGCTCCGCAACATGCCAGTCCCGGGTGCCCCCGACCCCTGGGAACTGGAGACCGAGCAGGCGGACGTGATCCAGGGCAGGAGCCCGTGGCGGCTCGGTTTCGCGAAGTTGCGTCGTGACCGGGCGGCGATGATCGCGCTCGGTGTAGTGGTGATGATCGCCCTCATCGCGGTGCTGGCGCCGGTGATCGCGGCGCTCATCGGCCATGGTCCGGACGTCCAGTACCCGCCACCCATCGGTACGACCATCGACGGCCTGCCGAAGGCACCGACGTTCTCGTTCCTCTTCGGCACCGACGACCTCGGCCGCGACGTCCTCGTGCGCGTGGCCTACGGAGCGCAGGTGTCGCTGCTTGTCGGGGTTCTCGCCACGCTCCTCGCCGTGGCCATCGGGGCTCTCGTCGGCCTCGCGGCCGGCTACTTCGGCCGCGTCGTCGACACGGTGCTTGCCCGCGTCGTCGACGTCATGCTGTCGATCCCGTTCCTGCTCTTTGCCATCTCGCTCGCCTCGGTCGTCTCGGTGACACCACTTCACATCGGGCCGATCGTGCTCCAGCAGGGGATCGGGATAGTCGTGATCGTGATCGGCACGTTCAGCTGGGCAACCGTCGCGCGCATCGTGCGCGGCCAGGTGCTCGCGATCCGGGAGAAGGAGTACATCGAGGCGGCGCGTTCTCTCGGGGCCGGCTCGTGGCGGATCATCGTCATCGACGTCCTGCCGAACGTGCTCGCGCCGATCATCATCTACGCCACGCTGCTCATCCCGCTGAGCATCGTCTCGGAGGCCTCGCTGTCGTTTCTCGGCGTCGGGGTCCCGCCTCCGACCGCGGACTGGGGTTCGATGATCGCGGAAGCCCAGCAGTACTACCAGGAAGCCTGGTGGTTCCTCGTGTTCCCGTGCCTCGCCCTCATCATCACGACACTGGCGTTCAACATCCTCGGTGACGGAATCCGCGACGCGTTCGACCCCCGCTCGACCGGGACCCGGGCGTGATCCGTTTCCTCGTCCGGCGCCTGCTTCTCGGCGCGCTCGTCATGTTCTGCGTCACCGTCATCGTCTATCTCATCTTCTACGTCGGGCCCGGGCCGGGCTACGTGGCGCGCGTGCTCGCGGGGCGCGAGGCACCGCCGCAGACTGTCGCCCTGATCGCCCGACGACTGCTCCTCAACCGCCCGTGGTACGTGCAGTACTTACATTTCCTGTCACAGCTCCTGCAGGGCAATCTCGGTTACGACTACTACCACGGCGAGTCGGTGAACTCGATCATCGCCCAGGCATTCCCAGTGACCCTCTCACTGGCCGTAGGCGCCGCGATCATCTGGTTCACGCTCGGCGTGCTGAGCGGCGTCGCCTCGGCGATTCGGCCGCGCTCGTTGCTCGACCGCGGGGCGACCTTCACCGCACTTGTCTTCTACTCGATGCCGACGTTCGTGCTCGGACTGCTGATGATCGAGGTGTTCTACTACCAACTCACCGTCCACGGGCTGCGTTGGTTCCCCGGCTCGGGCTACACCTCGCCGACCCAGAGCCTCTTCGAATGGTTCCGCGGCCTGATACTCCCCTGGTTGACCCTCGCCCTCGTCTCCGCGGCCGCCTACACCCGTCTCACCCGAACCTCGATGCTCGACGTCCTCGGCGAGGACTACATCCGTACGGCGCGCGCGAAGGGGCTTTCCGAGACGCGGATCACCTTTCGCCACGCCCTGCGCGCCGCGCTCACACCGGTCGTCACGCAGTTCGGAATCGACGTCGGTTCGCTGCTCGGAGGCGCGGTGATCACCGAGAACGTGTACGGCCTCCCCGGCCTCGGCTATACCGCGGTGCAGGCGATCACCAACCAGGACTTGCCGGTGATCATCGGGGTCGTGATCGTGGCCTCGGCGGCTGTCGTGAGCGCCAACATCGTCGTTGACGTCGTCTACGCCGTCCTCGATCCGCGCGTCAGGCTCCATTGACGCCGGCCGACAACGCCAGGAGGCGCTCCCGAGAAGGCGAACCCCGATCGCGCTCAACGGTCCCATAGGAACAGACGCCCGACGGACAGTCCTTTCGGGCCCGACATCATCCAGCGCGCCCGCCGACGAGCGGGCGGACGACCTCGCGAAGCTGCGCACCGATCGAGCTCACGCCCGGTGCGGCTGTCGCTCGTGGCGGTCGGCCGTGACGAAGGGCACCCACAACCGTCCACGCCTGGCCGCAATGGCGCGACGCGAGGTCCGAGCCGAACGCTGGACTACTCCCGGCAATTGTCGATCGCCAACTCGGGGCACGTCCTCAATCATCATGAGCGGGTGTGAAAGCCCCTCGAGCGTGCAAACGCTGGCTGGCGTGGCGCCAGCCCCGTCCTCAAAACAAGTTCTCGACCGAGGTGCCGTCGCTGCGGTGGCCACGACCGCATTGCACCAACGTTCACAACCGGGAGTGGTGATGAAATGAGCGAAGCGCTCCAGGGCATACCGCAGTGGCCGGTGGTCGCTCCGGACGGGTCGAGCGCCGGCTTTGTGCGGATGCCTCCATACGGTGCCGGACCGAACGGAGACGAAGGCCTCTATTGGGGACGGATCGGCGAGACACCGGAGCGCTTGAGCGAGCTGGTGCCGAGCGCGCCGCCGGCCCTTGACCGTGAGGGAGGGCGGTTGGCCGTCGCCTTTGTCGAGGAAGAGACAACGACAATCGGGATCTTCAGCCTGGTCGGAGACGACGCACCCTCGGTTCGATTGGGCACGCTTGCGGGCTCTGCGCAACAGGTCGCCTGGCGCGCAGACGGGAAGGCGGTGCTGGCGGTCGTGGCCGAACCTGGGTCCGACAGTGACTCGCTGACCTCAGGCACGCGGCGGGAACAGTCGCATGCCGATCCCTTCGTGACGAGTCCTGGGAGAGGCCAGCGGCTCTGGCAGTTGGACATCGAAGGCCAAGGGGCGTGGGCGGTCACATCACCGGAGCTCTCTATCTGGGAGATCGCCCCGCTTGATCCCGACGTCACCATATGCGTCTGTTCGTCAGGGTCAGGCGAAGCCGCCTGGTATTCGGCCTGGATCGGGCGCTTGGACCATGCCTCGGGGAGCGTCGAGGTTCTCTATCGACCCAATTGGCAGGTCATGGGTCTGGCGGCTGACCCCGTGTCAGGTCGCGTCGCCTTTGTCGAGGGCTGGGCAAGTGACCGCGGACTAGTCGCCGGCGAGGTCGTCATCCTCACCGCCGACGGCGTCGTCCAGCATCGTTTGGCGAACCTCGGTGCCGATGTCACCTATGTCGAGTTCGACGGACGCGGTCACCTTCACTTTGCCGGTTGGAAGAACCTGGGCACCTCGTTTGGAACCGTCTCTTTTGACGAGAGCGGGGTGCCTGTTCAGACAGAGAGCGCCACTCACGTGGCGGCCTCCCTCATGAACTCGCCATCGCGGCCGTCGCTCGTCGTCTCGGAGGATGGGGAGACGATAGTGACCTGTCGCTCGGACGAGCGCACCCCCCGCCAGGTCGCCGTGCTCCGTGCCGGCGGGCGTTTCGAGCCCTGGGTCGAAGGCAGCGGTGCCGTACCAAGCGGCCTCTCGGTCGAGGAGGTCTCGTGGCAAGGACCGGGGGGAATAAACATTCAGGGCCTTTTCCTGCAGTCCGACGCCTCCCGCCCTGGCGCGGGTTGCGCGCACGCCGGATCACTCGTCGTGCTCATCCACGGCGGACCGAGCCTCGCTCATCACCACAGCTTCGATCCCCATCACGCCAATCGGTTGCTCGAAGCGGGCTACTGCGTGCTGTTGGCGAACCAGCGAGGCGGCCCGGGCCGTGGCGGCGAGTTCGCGAAGGCGAACCATGGCGACCCAGGCGGTGCTGAGCTCGAAGACGTGTTAGCAGGGGCGGAATTTCTGATGTCGTCCAGGCGAGTGCCCAGACAGGCGCCAGCGGTCATGGGCTCGAGCTACGGGGGTTATCTCTCGGCTCTGGCTGCCGTGACGCGACCGGTTGCCTGCGCTGTCGTCGGAGCCGGCATGTCCGACCTTACGAGCTGCCGTCACACCTGCAACAACGCCCCCTTCTACGATCTGCTCCTCGGTGGGCCGCCTTCAGCGGCTGTCGCCCAGCGACTTTACGTGGAGCGATCGGCCGTCTACCGGTGCAGCGGCGCGGTGGCGCCCACGCTCATACTGCACGGCGCGAACGACAGCTGCGTACCCGTCGCCCAGGCCCACGAGCTGTACGGAGCCCTCACGGCCGCTGGCGCCGAGGTGGAAATGGTCATCTACCCCCGAGAGGGCCACCAGATCACCGAGACCGCGCACCTCGCCGACTACTGGTCCCGAGTGTTGGCGTGGCTCTCGTCCCACTGCGCAATCGATCACTGAGCTTGACCGGCGCGTTCTAGCCGTCTCGGGCAGCGGGCCTCCGTGATGCTGGCCGCCGAGACCCGAGAGCCCGAGGAGCGCCGGCTGGTTGTTCGCAGTCGACGCGGTTGCCGGTTCAGGCGCGTCCACCGGCTCGGGCATTTTCGCCGCCCACACGCCGAGGCGCCCTTCCCATCGTGTCGGGGCGACGAGGAAACGAACTTCGGTCGCCTTGAGCGGGAGCCGGTCACGACGTGTTCGGCCGCCTGATGGACACAATCGCAGCTGGGCTTCAGACCCGATCGGCGTCTTCGCCTCGAGACGAGCGAGCACAACCGTCCGATGTCAGCGCGTCCGGGAGGGATCTCGTCATGCCCTGCGGCGGTGAGTCGACTGGCGCACTCGGCCTCGAGGCCTCTGCGCCATCTGATCGCGGATTGCCTTGTCACAGACCTGCACGCAGTCCTTCCCGGAGCCTGCAAGCCGTCCCGGACGGCCCAGCCACCCTCTGGTCCAGCGCCGTCGTGGAATCGCGAGACAAAGAGCCCGACCGGTGTCCCATCAGCCGGCTGAAAAGCCGCGGGATCGGCGACCCCTACCAGTGGCGGCTGTCATGGCGGCCTACGAGGCCACCAATGTTCAGCACCTCCACCAGGCGAACGACGCGTTTGACACTGTCCAGCCGGTAGACGACTAGGGCGGTCTCGACACGCGCGGCCAGGCGCCTGGCCAGGAAGCCATGAAGCTCCACGCCAGACGCGACGGGGTCAACCAGCAGCTGGCCGAAGATGAAGCGCCTCGCCTCGTCCGCGACGTGGAATTGGAGCTCGTCGAGCGCCTTTCGCGCCGGCTCGCTCGCGACGAGCCCCCAGCGGCTGTCCGGAGTCGTTCGCACCGCCGCCGCGAGCGCCACGCCTCCGGTCACAGCCCGCACGACAAAACGTGCGTCCGGGTCGAGCGCCGCCAACTCCTCACCCATGTAGAGGTTGCCGCTTTGAAGAGCAGCCTCGGCTTCGAGGATGCGGCGCACCGTCTTCGGCTCGGACAACAGGTCGATCGTGTACTCGAGACCTTCCAGCTCGCGGGCCGACAGTATGACTGCCGCCGGAGCACCATCCCGTTCGACGAGGATGCGCTCCCGCGTGCTTAGGACGTGGTCGACTACGTCGTCGACGTTGTCGCCCTTGCCCGCGACCGCAGCCATTGGCCAAGCGTATATCTCCTTGCGCTCAGCCAGAAAAACGAAGATCTGGCGCGCTCGTGACTCCAGATCTCTTGGCCGGAGACGTCGCTCCGCTGACGCGATGGCGCGGCGCGGCAAATCATCAAGTTGCTGACCCCGGCGAGGGGCCTCGGCCGAGCTCTTCTGACCTCTTCAGGCTCTCGACAAATGACCGAAGGGCGCGACCGCGGTGTGAAAGCGCGTGCTTCTCCTCCGTGCTCATCTCCGCGAACGTTCGGCCTCCCCCGCCTTCGGGCGCGAACACCGGGTCGTAGCCGAAACCCGAGAGCCCGCGAGGGGCCGCCAGGATCTCGCCTTTGACGACGCCCTCGCTGATGATCTCCGTGCCGTCGGGAAAGCGACAGACGACCACGGTGCGAAACCACGCCCGGCGGTCGGCCTCGCCCTCGAGCACGGTGAGCAGCTTGGCGACGTTGTCGCCGTAGGTGGCGTTGTCGCCGGCAAAGCGGGCCGACCAAACACCAGGAGCGCCGTCGAGCGCTGCCACTTCGAGACCGGTGTCATCGGCGACAGCCGCCTCGCCGGTGGCCGCCACAAGTGCGACAGCCTTGAGGCGAGCGTTGTCCTCGAGGCTCTCGCCTGTTTCCTCGACCGCGCCGACTCCGTGCGGTCGGGCGACGAGCTCGACGAGGTCATCGAGCTCGTCTCGCAAAATGGCCTGCAACTCCGCAGCCTTGTCGGGATTCGCCGTCGCCAACACCAAGCGCATGTGGGACCTCGTACCTTCTTCCGCCCCTCCCCAGACAGTCAGTGTGTGACGGTCTGGGAGCGGTCTACAGGGGGTGTCGCCAGGACCTCAGCTTGGATCTCGAGGATCTGGTTGATGCCGAGCTCGGCAAGGGCTAGCAGCTGGTCGAGCTCGTTACGGGCGAACGGCAGCCCCTCGGCGGTCCCCTGTACCTCGACAAAGCGCCCCGAGGATGTCATCACGACGTTCATGTCGACCTCGGCCGCAGAGTCCTCGGCGTAATCGAGGTCCAACATGCACACCTCCTCAACGATGCCGACCGAGACGGCGGCACACGCCTCACGTACCGGATGGCTCGGGATCACACCCTGGAAGCAGAGTCTCGAGCAGGCGTCGTGTAGGGCGACATAGGCGCCCGATATCGCGGCCGTGCGCGTACCGCCGTCCGCCTGCAGCACGTCGCAGTCGACGATTATCTGCCGCTCGCCGAGCGCCTCGAGGTCGATGATGGCGCGCAACGCCCGACCGATCAGCCGCTGTATCTCCTGGGTCCGCCCGGACTGGCGGCCTTTGGTCGCCTCCCTGTTCACACGTTCGGGCGATGAACCCGGCAGCAGCGAATACTCGGCGGTCACCCAGCCGCGCCGGGTACCGCGCATCCATCTCGGGACGTCCTCGTCGACCGATGCGGTACACAGGACCTTCGTGCGACCCGAGACCGCCAGCACCGAGCCGGCGGCGAACTCGGTGAAGTCCCGGACGAAAAAGCCCGGGCGGAGCTCGTCGTCTGCCCGACCGTCGTGACGTGGGCGCCTAATGGGAAGCGGTTGCGGGTCGGTCATCCCGGCAGGGTACCCGGCCCGGGCGGGCGCGGCCAGGAGCCGCGGTGACAGGAGCACCGCGAGGCGGCATGAACGCCACGGCCCGTGGCACAGCTCAACTGTCGGCTCAGCTCAGGTGTCACTCGCCTCGATCGCCTCCTCGGTCACGGCGCTCTCCACGATCCTGTAGCAACGAATTGCCGTGGCTTGCTGGCGGAGCGAGACGACCACGTAGTGCCAGGACGGATCCGGCGCCTGAGCGACATCTGTCGGCGACGGGTAGGCGTCTGTCGTGGTGTGAGAGTGGAAGACACCGATCACGGCGTTGCCGATTGCCTCCGCGGCCCGCTCGATCAGCAGGTGCTCACGAGGATCGACCGTGTACAGGCGCGCCGACGCGGCCCGGTTCGTCGTGGGGTGCACGGAGGTGACGGTGCCAGAGACCGGGTCCCCGGTGAGAAGGCCACAACCTTCCTCCGGGTAGACAGACAGACAGTGCCCGACCATTTCATCCACGTGAGATCGGGTCAAGCGCAGGCCTGTCGTGCCCTGTGCCAAGGGCACGGGTGCCGACGGCCCCGGCGCTTGTGACAGGGCGGGCTCGGAATCACTCATCAGGCCAGCACGGTAGCGTTTGGCGCGATGGCCACGAGGAAACCCGCCGCGACTCAGCGCAGCCCGGGTAAGCCCAGGGCGCCAGCCGATTCCCACGAGCCGGTGCTCCGCAACGTCGCGCGCAACCGGCGCGCTCGGCACGACTACGACATCCTCGAGGTCTATGAGTGCGGCATCGCCCTGAAAGGGGCCGAGGTCAAGACGCTTCGACTGGGACAGGTGTCGCTGCAGGACGCTTACGCCAGGATCGAAGACGGCGAACTGTGGCTCTTGGGGGCCCATCTGGCTCCTTATGAATACGCGTCCGGATATGGACGTTTCGATCCCGTCAGGGCGCGCAAACTGCTGCTGCACCGCCAACAGATCGACGAGCTGTCCGGTCGCGTCGCCCAAAAGGCTCTCACTCTCGTGCCGCTCAGCATCTACTTCAAGGACGGTCTCGCCAAGGTCGAGCTCGCGCTCGCGCGGGGACGCCGCCTGTACGACAAGCGACACGCCATCGCGGAGCGTGACGCGAACCGGGAGGCGGAGCGCGTCATCCGCGAACACCAGCGCAGGCGGCCAGGCACCTGAGAGGCGATATCCTCGTGTCAGGAACACGAAACCCATAAGGGGGTGACAAGGCTTCGACTTCGGTGGTCAAGATGGGAGAAGCGAGCCGTGGTCTCCGGAACCACGTTAAAGAGCCGGAAAACAACACAAACGCCGAGCCTCAGCTCGCGCTTGCTGCCTAAATAGCAGCAACGTCTGCCCGGTCCTAGTCCTGCGGACCGGTTCCAGGCGTCATCCAGCAGGACTTACCTGAACGGCGCTGCCGGCGAGCAGTCAGGGACATCTCAGTCGGCTGGGGTCCCGCACCGGCGCCGGTGGCGTGGCGGGACCCGAGACACCACCGCCGGATGCGCTCGGAGAAGTCCCATCGAGATACCGGGGGACGCGGGTTCGACTCCCGCCACCTCCACCCGATTCTGAGGCATGACCCGGGGCATTCGCCCCGGGTCGGCCCAGAACGTGACACAAACCTGAGACGCGAGAAAGGTGAGGTTATGCCCGAAGAAGCGACAGGCGAGTGCGTGTTCTGCGAGACCGTGGAGGGCGTCAAGAGCTATCCGTGGCCGGCCGCGGTTGGTGATCATCGTGTGGCGCCTGTGAATCTCTGCCCGGAACATTGGCAACTCGTGCAGGCCCACAGCGGGAACTTCAGGCTGGGCTGGTGCGAGATCCACGGCCACGGTGCGAGCTACAAGCTGTGTCCGTGCGGGAGGCACTACCAGGTTTCCGCCTAGGCGCCGTCGCTCAGCGGCATTCGTCCGAGAGCGGTTCCCGTACCCAACTGCGTCGTGCGCCGTCCAGGCGCGCCTTTTCGCCGCGTCGGTTCGACCGGAGATGTTCATCCCGGATTAGCGCAATGTTCACGCTCACTCGGCGCAACAAAGGGCGAGTGGCCAATAGAGTCGCTCTTGACCGGTGCCCGGGCCGGGGGGCGAGGAACGTGGCCCGGGCGCAGGTCCGCGCTACCGGCGTCCACGCCCGTCGTACTGGCTTGAACCAGGTCGGTGAGGCTAACCACCTCGACGTGTTCTGCGTGGCAGCGACACTTCCTTGGTAGGCCCGCGCTTTCGCGCTCGGGCCGGTACTCAGGTCAACGCCGAGGATAGGGGTGAAAGCCGTTGAACGAGTTCGAGACCGTGACGGTCATCAACTGTCCAGTATCAAAGGTCTTCTCCGCCATGGAGAATTTCGGGAGATACCCGGACTGGAATCCCGCCGCCGTCGAGGTGCGGCGCGGTGAGGATGGCCCGCTCGCAGTAGGCAGCACCGTCGTCTACGTCGGCAGGTTCCTCGGGCGCAACTTCGAGTCGACCTCCGAGTACGTCGAGTACGTGCCCAACGAGAGGTTCGCCACCAAGACCACGTCCGGGCCTTTCCACCTCGAGATCGACAACACCTTCGAAGTAGTAGACGGTGGCACGCGGCTCACCTCGCTTTACAAGGGCGAGAGCCAGGGTTTCTTCAAGCTCGCGGAGCCAGTCGTGGTGAGAATGACAAAGAGGCAGTTCGAGACGGCAACGGAGAACTTGAAAGAGCTCCTTGAAGCCGACGCTCTTTGAGGCCGGGACCGGGGTCGGTCCGGTCTGGGCGGGCCTCGCATCACAGCCCGATCCGCCGGCTATCGGGCCGCAGAGCTCACCACGTCGCGGAGCTTCACCCGTGCTCCTGTGCGGAGAATGGCCCTCCGGTAGATGCTCGTAGCCAGCCTCGCCACCCCGACTGTGCAAACGACGCTGATCAGCGCCGATGCAACGAACTCCCACCAGGTGACCGCGCCGAGGCCGACAAGGACCGGCATCGCGAACGGGGCCGTCGGTGGCAGGTAGCCGAGCACCCTGAAGAGCGTCGACGGGCTCCCAGAGCCAATGGCCGTGATGGCCATGATGTACCCGAAGATGATCGGGAGGCTCAAAGGGAAGGCGAGGCTCTGCACCTGGTCCTGGCGCTGGGCGAGGGAACCTGCCGCCGCATAGACCCAGCAGTAGAAGGCGTAGCCCAAAAGCAGCCACACGAGGGTGCTCACGACCACAACAGGCGCGGTTCCGTGCAGGAGGTCCGAGCCGACGCTCTTCGCCAGTGCCAGGGCGAACACCACGATCAGTGAGGCCTGCGCGAACGCGACGAGCCCGATCCCGAGCACCTTGCCGGTGAGGAGCTGAATGGGGCGAACGGTCGCCAGGAGCACTTCGATCACACGGCTCGACTTCTCCTCCATGACCCCGATCAGGGTCCAGGTGTTGTACTGCGTGAGCATCACGAATATGAGGATGAGCCCAATCAACGACGTCGTGTGTGCTGCTCCTTTCGCCGCACCGGGTTGCAGGCTGCGAACAGGCAGCGCCCCGGCACTCGCCAGCGCAGAGGACTGTGCCGGGGAGAGATGGGCGGCCGCGAGCGCCTCGGCAACACCGAGCTGCTGTGCCAAGGAGAGCACGAACTGAGCGGTCGTCGAGGTGTCCGTCGACGCGATCGGCTTGTTCACGACCAGTTCCCTGCCCGCAATGATGGCCAGGTCAACCCGCCCGGAGCGCAGGTCCGCGTATGCCGTCTCCTCGCTTGTCGACAGGAAGTGGACCTTGGTACCGACGCTTTCGGCCGACGACACCACGGTCGCCCGCAACTGAGCCGAACGGGTCCCGACGAGATCCACCTTCTGGGGCGCGGGAGTCCCTTTGTCGAGGGTGGGGATGACGATCGCCGCCGCAACACCGGCCAGCACGAGCAGGGTGCCGGCGCGGAAGATCCGGCCGCGGAACCTCTCTCGCATTTCCCGGGCCGCTACCAGGCCCACGTCGCTCGTGACGGCCCCCCACCCGGACCAGGCAGGCTTTTGGCCGCCCGACCTGCGCTTGATGCGGCTCCGCAGTCTGAGGATGAGCACGGCAGCCACGACGATGAGGATGACCGCCTGTTTCACGCCAACGCCTCCCGGAAGACCTCCGACAGGCGGCGACGCCGGAAGACGAACTCACTGACACGACCCGCAGCCATGGCGGCGCGCAAGACGGACTCGCTGTCCACCGCGTCGTCGAGCACGAGTCGGACGGCACCCGCTGTGACCTCCGAGACGCTCACGCCGGGGAGGCCTTTCGCCCACAGGGCCTCCCGATCCCCTTCCACGCGCACGACCAGGCGACGAGCGCCGCTGCGGGCCAGGTCGTCCACCTTTCCAGCCACGACCAGACGGCCATGGTCGATGATCGTGACCGACTCGCAAAGGTCCTCGACCTGGTCGAGCTGGTGACTGGAGAAAAGCACACAGCAACCCGAACGTGCCTGCTCGACGAGCACGGCGCCGATGGCGTCGATCCCCGTCGGGTCAAGTCCCGCCAGCGGCTCGTCCAAGATCAGCACCTCGGGGCCGTGCAACAAGGCAGCAGCAAGCTGAACCCGTTGCTGGTTCCCGTGCGAGAGAGCGTCAACCTTGCTCCGGACGCGGTCCTCGATCCCCAGGCGTTCCAGCCAACTGGTCGTGGCGGACCGGGCGTCGACCGCGCTCATGCCGTGCAGTCTCCCGAGGTACTCGAGCTGCTCGCCCACGAGCATGGCCGGGTAGAGCCCCCGTTCCTCGGGCATGTACCCGAAGCGGCGCCTTTCGCTCTGACCGACCGGAGCGCCGTCCCACTTGACCGTCCCGGCGTCGAGATCGGTGAGGCCGAACACGGCCCTCATCGTGGTCGTCTTGCCTGCCCCGTTCGGTCCCAGAAATCCCACGACCTGCCCGGCCGGGACGGAAAAGGAGAGATTGTCCAAGGCGGTGATGGTCCCGTAACGACGGCTCAGCTTCTCGAGCTCGAGGAGAGCACCCATGTCCTCACACTAATTGGCTGCGCTCAGGCGGGTTCTGGGCGGTCGTGCCGGCTCCTTGTCGACGGGCAATTGGGCGGGAGCCGGCTCGCCCGGCGCATCCGGCTACTCCGCGCGCACAAGCGCCACTGTGGGCGCGCCGGCCGCGATCCTCGCCGGAACGGCGGCGACGACTTTGGCGAGGACCAGACCCCCCACCGCGACGAGCGCGATCCAGAGGGCGGGAACGCTCGGCACGGGTATCACGTCTATCTCGTGGACAAAGGAGTCCCATAGGAAACGCCCGAGCGCGATGCCCAGTGGGATGCCGACGATCGTCCCGACCAACACCGCCGTGCTCGATTGCCAGGCGATGGAGCCCGCGATCTGGCGACGGGTGAAACCGAGCACTTTCAGCACGGCAAGATCGCGACGCCGTCGCCGCACCGAAGCCGCCAGCGTGAGACCGAGGGCGACGACCGCTCCCAGAGCCAGTCCCAGACCGAGGTAGGCAGGAATTGCTCCCATCGACCGGTAGTTGACGATCTCGGCCGGCCGTAGCAAGAAATGACCCCGCCCGCCGGTTGGTCGTCGTCGGGCAGGGCGTTGACTGCGTTGTTCACCTGCACCAGGGAACCGTAGGCGGCCGAGGGGTTCGACCCCGGTCTGATGCGGACGAGGACGGCGTTGGGTCCGGGGATCGGGTCTTCCTGCACGTTGAGGGCCGCCACCGAGAAGTCGCTCGTCGCGACAAGAGCCCCGCTTCCCATCTCGAGGTCGTCGGGTCCGCCGCTGCCCATCGAGGGCATCGTCGCCGTGCCGACGATCACCAGCCGCTGCCGGCGGTAGCCGTTGTCGAGGGTGACGCTGTCGCCGAGCTTCTTGTGGAGCTCGGCCAAGGTCATGGCCCCGAGAACCACCTGATCCCGGGCGTCGAGCCCGTGTCCCGACAGAATCGGAGGTGCGAAGCGGAGAACCTGGCGGCCCACTGTCACCGCCTGGTCGGCAAGTCTTGTATCACGGCTTTCGTCCTTTGAAAAGCGCCCCGTAGTCCGTCCTTCGAAGTGTGTCCCCGCCCGAAGCATCCACCAATGTGGGCACCACGCCGGGGCGCCACCGCGCTAACACCACTTGACGCTGGGCTTTTTCAGTCCGCGCCCGGGAGTCCCGGAAAACTCCTACTCACGGCCCTGGCTGAGAGTTAGGCTCCCGCATCGGTGGCCGTGATCCGAGTCGTGTTAGCGGAGGACAACGCCCTGTTGCGTGAGGGCGTCTCGCGCCTCATCGAGGCTCAGGCCGACCTCGAACTGGTGGGCAGCGCCTCGGACCTCCCCCAGTTGCTCAAGCTCGTCACCGAACACACACCTGACGTCGTCGTCACAGACATCCGTATGCCGCCGACCGGCACCGACGAAGGCATCCAGGCGGCCGCGTGGCTGCGCGAGCACGCGCCGACCGTGGGCGTCGTGGTCCTCAGCCAGTACACCGCTCCGGCCTACGCACTGGCCCTCTTGCAGGAGGGCTCGGCCGGGCGCGGATACCTCCTCAAAGAGCGCGTCGCGGGTGCCAACGAGCTGGCGCAGGCCATAAGGGCGGTGGCAGGCGGCGGGTCCGTCATCGACCCTCTCGTCGTGGACGAGCTGGTCAAGGCGCGGGCGAGCCGGCGCAAGTCCGATCTCGAATGGCTGACGCCCCGCGAGTCCGAGATCCTCGCCGAGATGGCACAGGGCAAGTCCAACGGGGCGATCGCGGAGTCCCTGGGCGTCTCGGAGCGAGCCGTCGAGAAGCATTCGAACGCCATCTTCTCCAAGCTGGGGCTCTCCGAGGAACGTGACGTCAACCGTCGTGTGAAGGCGGTGCTCGTTTACTTGAGCGCGCAATCGGGAGGCTAGCTACACCGAGGACTCGGGTGGCACCGCCCGGGACCTGCCAGGCCGCCCATGGGAGAATGGACAGTTGATGGATGCCCCCCTCTCCGTCATCGTCGTCGACGATCAGGCCCCCTTCCGACTCGCCGCGCGCGCCGTGCTGCGCCGCACCGAGGGTTTCGAGCTGGTCGGAGAGGCCGCCAACGGGATAGAGGCAATTTCGCTCGCCGACACGCTCCAACCTGACCTCGTCTTGATGGACATAAACATGCCCGAGATGGGCGGCTTGGAGGCGACCCGGCGGATAGTGGCCGGGCACCCCGGAACCGTGGTGTTCCTGTGCTCGACCTACGACGTGAACGACCTGCCCGAAGACGCCAGGACGAGTGGCGCCCGGGCCTACATGCACAAAGAGCAGTTCAGCCCGAAGACACTTCGCCGGCTCTGGGAAGAACGCGACTCGGACGGCTTCGCCAGCTGAGCCGGCTCAGCCGAGCGGCACCGAGCCCCTGATCGCCGTGCCGTGGCCGGGCTCGGACTCCCAGCGCACCGACCCGCCTATGGCGCCCAGGCGGTCCGTCATGTTCGTGAACCCGTGCCCGTGCTGGGCCAGGCGCACGTCGAAGCCTGGGCCGTCGTCGGTGACCGCGAAGAGCAGTCCCCCTGACTCCTCCCAGATCCGCAGGGTGACGTGCGCTTGCGGCGCGTGCTTGCCCGCGTTCTGGAGCGCTTCGAGGCAGCAGAAGTAGACCGCTGCCTCGACGTCGCCGGCGTAGCGGCCGATCCCCTCGGTCAACAGCTCGATGTCGAGCGGGCTCCTGTTGACAACCGGGCGTAGCGCCCCGGAAAGCCCGCTGTCGACAAGCAGCGGCGGATAGATCCCATGTGCCAGCTCGCGCAGCTCCTGAATGGTGTCCTGCACGGCGGACCCCAGCTCCTCGAGCATCTCCACGGCGGCCTGCGGGTCCTCCAAGACGACGTCCTTGGCAAGTCGCAGGTTGACTGCCAGGGCCACCAGGTGTTGCTGGGCGCCATCGTGCAGGTTCCGCTCCACACGACGGCGCTCGGCGTCGCCGCTTGCCACGATCCGGGCCCTCGACGCCCGCAACTCGTCGGCCTGACGGCGGAGCTCGTCAAGCGAGGTCTGAAGGGCGGTGTCCAGCTGGGCGTTGTGAAAAGCCAGTCCGACCTGGCGTGCAAGCTCGGTCAGAACACGGTCGTCCTCCTCGTCGAAGGCGACCGCGCCCTCGGCGCGGGCCACCACGATCGTCCCGAGGAGCTCACCGGCATGGCAGATCGGAGCCACCCGGATCGGTCCCGCGGGGCGGCCGTTCAAGAGCGCGGGCATCCAGACCGACGCCCAGGCGTTGCCCGAGACGCCGGCGTGAGTGATCACCGGCCGCTCGCGGGCGGACACGACTATGGAACGCTCGCCGGAGTCCGGGACCGACACGGCGAGCTCGAGGACGTCGCCGGTCCCGGTGTAGATCTCCGCCGAGCGCAACGAGAGCGTCTTGCGAAGGGACTCGGCCAACTGCAAGAGCAGCTCGTCCATGGGAATGGCCCTGGTCAGGCGGCTCCCGAAGGTGCGCACGACCTCGTCTGGGGCTTCACGCGCCCCGTAGACGAAACCGTTCGCCATCCGCGCGAACCGGTCCCGGGCAGGGATGTAGCCGATGGCGGCGATGGCGGCGGCCACGATCGACAAGCCGAGCACCTCGCGGTCGGTCGTCCCCGTCGGCGTCTTGCCGAGGCCGCGGACGACGATCAGGTAGATGGCCGCCACGACGACGGAGAAGCCGAGGATCGACATCAGATTGACGAGCAGCCGGTCGGCATGCGGGGCGAGGCGGGGGCTCGCCGTGCAGAGCAGGCCTACTGCCGCGAGCACCGTGGCACCCGCCGCGGGGACCGCGATCTGGGCCGGCCAGGCCACGAGCAGGTTGAGCGTCACCGCGATGAGGATGACCTCGCTGCCGAGCACACCCCCGAGCGCGATCCACTGCATGCGTTGGCGCCCTTCGGCGGGCGCTTCGAGGTAGCGGGCATGCACCGAGGGAAGCACAGAGCAGACGGCCGCCAGCCACGCGAGCGCTGCGGGCCAAGGGGCGAGCACATGACCGGTGGTGGTCAGCACCACGGCAACGAGCAGGGCCGCCGCGTACCACAGCCCGGCACCGACCTGGCGCGACCTTCGCCCGAGCACGCCGTCCGGCAGGGACAAAAGGCCGTGGACCGAGATGGCCATGGCAGCAAGCGCCGCCACGGTGGCCACGACGTGAGGCGCGCTGTGCACGCGGTCGGCGTGAGTGAGGGCGAGGCGCGACCCTGCCGCGGACACTGCGGCGACAAGTGCACCGAGGCTCACGAGCCAGCCGAGCCGCGGCGTACGGGTGAGGGTCGTGAGCCCCGCGGCTGCTGTGCAGGCGATGCCAATCCCGATGACCACTCCGAGCGCCCGATGACCGGCGAGCGGAGAGGCGACCAGCGAGACGACGACGAGCGCGATCGTGGCAGCGAACGCGACCGCGCCCGGGAACAACAGGCGGCCCTGGGCGCGCACGGCCGGGGGTGCCCCCGCGGCGGCTCCGGCGTCGGCGGCGCCCACGACCGACTCCACCGTCACCTGGGTCCCCGCATGTTCAGAGCTTCCCGATGGCGTTCACGGCCTCGGCCATCATCTTTCCCCCGTCACCGTCACCTTGGAGGATGCGCCCGTCGCGCATGCGGAGCACGGTGTCGGCCGCTGCGGCCACATCGGGGTCGTGGGTGACCAGGATGATCGTCTGGCCCCCCGAATGCAGGCGGCTCAGAAGCTCGATCACTTCCTGGCCGCCGGCTGAGTCGAGGGCGCCTGTCGGCTCGTCGGCCAAAAGGAGCGTGGGCTCGTTGGCAAGCGCTCTGGCAATGGCCAGGCGCTGACGCTGCCCACCGGAGAGCACCCCTGGCATCGCCGAGACCTTGTCGCCTATGCCGAGAAGGTCGAGCAGGTCGCGGGCCCGGGTCTCGGCCGCCTTGCGCTTACGGCCGGCGATGATGGCCGGCAGGGCCACGTTCTCGAGAACGGTCATTCCCTCGAGCAGGTTGAAGAACTGGAAGACGATGCCGATATGGCGCCGCCTCATTCGGGCGAGATCGTCCTCACTGCTCCCGGTCACCTCCTCGCCGGCGACCTTGATGGTCCCCTCGTCGGGCACGTCGAGGCCGGCCACCAGGTTGAGCAGCGTCGACTTGCCGCAGCCCGAAGGCCCCATAAGCGCGAGAAACGTGCCGTGCTCGACGGTGAGGTCCACACCCCTGAGAGCCCTCACAGGAGCGTTCTCGGCCTCGAAGGTCTTGCGCACGCCGTGCACCTCGAGGGCCGGCACCCCCGCGCCCGCCTGGCTCCCCCCACCAAGAGCTGCTGAGTCGGTCATTCTGATCCCCCTTGGATGCTCATCTCGGCCGGCGTTTTTCCGATGGCGGTCAGCCCGTCGCCGCCGGGTGACGACTGGCCCCATGACAAGACCTTGTAGGCCGCGACCGGCGTATCGCGTCCTTTGACCAGCTGCTCTCCGAGGGCGATGGTGGCGACCTCGCAGGTGAGGGCCCGGACCGTCGCCTCCGAGAGCACCGTCTCGCCCGCCGAAGCCAGCTGCTGCAGGCGCTGGGAGAGATTAACGGTGTCGCCCACCAGCGTGTACTCGAGGCGCTCCTCGGACCCGAGCAGGGCAGCAGCGGCCTCACCGGTCGACAGCCCGAGACCGAGCCCGAAAGGAGGAAGGCCCTCTTCGACCCAGCGTTCGTTGATCTCGGCCTGGCCCGCGTGCATGGCCATGGCGGCCGCGACCGCGCGGTCCGCATGGTCGGTCTGGGACACAGGTGCGCCGAAAACGGCCATCACCGCGTCACCGACGAACTGCATCACCGTCCCGCCCTCGCCCAGAATGGCCCTGTTCATGGCGGCACGATGGGTGTTGAGCTGCCCGGCCAGCTGGCTCGGGTCGGCGTGCTCCGCGATCGTCGAGTACGAACGGATGTCGCTCATGACGACGGTCACTTCCACTCGCTCGGTCTCGCCGATGCGCCGGCCCTCAGACCGCACCTTTTCCGCCAAGCCTCCTGGCAGAAGTCGCGAGAGCGTCTCGCCCTGCTCCTCCCTGTCGACGATCGCCTGGTGCAGGAGCCTCAGGCGCTGGAGCGCTCCCTGGTTGCCGGCGCTCACCCCCTGGGCCAGCTTCAAGAAGACCGCCTCCACGGCGGCGTCCACCTCGCCGGGCGGGAGCCCGCGTGAGGCGGCGATCGCCTTGATCGGCTTGCCCTCGGCAACGAGCGCGAGCAGTGACTCCTCGGACTCGTCGAGCTCGCCGCTCGATGTGACAGGACGCACGAGCGCTTCGACGATGGCCGGGTCGAGCGCCGTCCCACCCGTCGCCACGGCCCGGATGGCGTCGACGAGCTGGTTGCCTTCGGCTATGTGGTCCTTCAACAGGTATCCGTAACCGGCCGAGCCCTCGGCGAGCAGGGAAACCGCGTACTCAGGATCGTCGTACTGCGACAGGATCACGACCCCGGTGCCGGGGTGCCTCTTGCGCACCTCCTTGGCCGCGTCGATGCCTTCGCGATGGAACGATGGCGGCATACGGATGTCACTCACCAACACGTGGGGCTCGGTGGCGGTGGCCCCGGACACGGTCCCGTCGTAGTCGGCTGCGACGCCGACGACCGACAGGTCCGGGTGCCGCTCGATCAGGGCGCGAACCCCCTCACGCACGATGAGGTTGTCGTCTGCGAGAAAGACTCTGATGCTCCTAGCTGGGGTGTCACCGGTCCCGCTCATGTCACTCTAAGTTGTCGCACACTCCGACCCCACGAGAAAGGGGGGAGGCCACCGGGCGAAAGGGGGTGTTAGGACCACCCCCGGCGTCTGGGCAACACCCTTCTAGCTGCTGGGCAACCGGCAGATCATGGCCCTATGCGATACGAAAGCTCCATCACCTCGCTGTCTTGGATCCCCTCCGAAGCCGTGGCGGGCGGTACCCGCCTGCCCTTCGACGCCGGGATGGCCCACTACGACCCGCCGCCACCTGAAGTCCTCGGCGACCTCGACGAGCTCAGGCGAGCCGACCGCTTCCGCTTCGCCAACCGCCTGGAGGCCTGGGTGGAGGTGGACCGCGCAGGCAAGATCACCAATGCCGGCTATTCGGGCGGTGGCCAGATCGGGAGCACCACGGTGCGCATCGGCGGCCTGAGCCACGTCTTCCAGGCGGTCGCTCTCCCCGACATCCAGCGCAAGGTCGAGCGCGGCGACGGCTGGAGGCGGTTCGTCCAGACAGCCGGGGGCCGTACCGGCATGCCCGCACCACGACGCGTCCGCCGGGCACCGTTCGTCCAGTGGCAGGCCCCGTTGGCGTGGACCACGCTCTCGCTCACCTTGTACGCCGACGGCCGGGCCGAGGGGTCGCTCATCGGCGCCAGCAGGTTCCCACGCCATTGGGTCTACGACCACGAGGGCCGTCTCGAGGCCAAGTCGGGTCTCATCGACTTCAAGGACTGGTACCGCAAGTCCTTCGGGACTCACACCCCCTGGGGCGACCAGGATTCCGAGGCTCTGGTCACCGTCGTCGAGTCCGCCCTCGAGCGGTCCTTGTCCGCACAACTGATGCACGGGGCCGCCAAACCTAAGATCAAGAAGGTGAAGTCGGGAACCTACCTGATACGCCAGGGTGACAAGGGCTCAGAGGTGTACCTGGTCCTCGACGGCGTGCTGCGCGTCGAGGTCGAGGGAAAACGCCTGGCTGAGTACGGACCGGGCGCGCTGTTGGGCGAGCGTGCCCATCTCGAAGGCGGAGAGCGCACTTCCTCGATCGTCGCGGTGACCTCGTGCAGGGTGGCATCAGTCCCGGCTGAGGCGCTGGACCGCTCAGCGCTCGAGGAGCTGTCCACCGGGCACCGTCGCGAGCATGCGGGAGCGGGCTGACCCGGGTGCGAGCCCATTTCCTGGGTGTCAGAGGCTCGACCCCCGCGCCGGGTGAAGACTTCGTCCGCTACGGCGGGTACACCTCTTGCGTCGCGATCGCCCGCGACGGCGAGGCGGCGCCCAGCCTCTTGCTGGACGCCGGCACCGGCATCAGACGCGTGGGCACGCTGTTGGGCGGCACGGCCTTCGACGGCACGGTCGTGCTCACTCATCTGCACTGGGATCACGTCCACGGCCTGCCTTTTTTCACCGCCGGGGACCGGGACGACTCCCGCGTGGACTTGTACCTGCCCGAACAGCCCGGGGCTGCGAGCGCTTCTGAGGTGCTCGCCCGGGGGATGTCGCCGCCGCATTTCCCCATCGGCCCCGAGGGCCTCCGCGGCAGGTGGAGCTTCCGGAACCTGGCACCGGGCGTCATCCAACTAGAGGGCTTCACCGTCACGGCCTCGGAGATCCCCCACAAAGGAGGACGCACCTACGGATACCGCGTGAGCGACGGGACCTCGGTGCTCACCTACATGCCGGACCACTGTCCCACCCTTGTCGGCCCTGGTCCCGACGGCTGGGGCGAGTACCACCCCGCCGCACTGGAGCTCGCCGAGGGGGCCGACGCCCTCGTCCACGATGCCCAGCTGATGGCCGACGAGCTCAGCACCGGCGCGTCCTTCGGACACGCCGCGGCCGAGTACGCCGTGGCGCTCGGGCGTCGCGGCGGCGCCCGCCGAGTCGTCCTGTTCCACCACCAGCCCGACCGCACCGACAACGCCCTCGACGAGCTGGAGAAACGCTTCGACGCCGAGACGCAGGTCGTCGTCGCCGCGGAGTCGTTGGTGCTCCAGTTGTGAGGTTGAACGGCACTGGGCGCGCCTGACGCCGTCGTGGTCGGATCCGGCCCCAATGGTCTGGCGGCCGCGCTCGTACTGGCACGCGCCGGACTGGCCGTGGAGGTCTTCGAGGGTGCCTCGGTCGCGGGCGGAGGGTGCCGGACCGAGGAGCTCACCTTGCCGGGCTTCCGTCACGACGTCTGCTCGACTGTCCAGTCCATGGCGCCTTTGTCGCCGTTCTTCGTGGACCTCGGCCTCGAGCGTCTGGGCGTGGAGCTTGTGAGGCCCGAAGTGGCTTTCGCCCACCCGCTCGAGGACGGTCGCGCGGGAGCTGTGTTCGCCAGCCTCGAGGAGACCACAGAGGCCCTCGGCCGAGACGGCGACACCTACGCCCGCTTGTTCGGGCCTCTCGTAGGGGCGGCTGCGACCATCGTCCCGACTGTGCTGGCACCGCTGCGCTCCCCCCCGCGTGACCCGGTTGCGATGGCCCGCTTCGGGCTGGCCGGGCTGGCGTCGGTCGCCCACCTCGTGAGACGGTTCGCGACCGAGGAGGCGAGGGGACTGCTGGCCGGTGTCGGCGCCCACGCCATGCTGCCGCTCGAGACCCCTTTGACCGCCGCCTTCGCCATCTTCCTCACGATCACCGCCCACGCCGCAGGCTGGCCCCTCGTCAAAGGGGGAAGCGCCCGTCTCGTCGACGCCCTCTTGAGCGAGCTTGACGCGAACGGAGGAACCGTCCACACCGGGAGCTCGGTGAGAGACCTCGCCGAGCTGCGAGGCGCCCGGGCGATGCTGTTCGACACCTCCGTTGAAACCCTTGTCGCCGTTGCCGGACCCGAGCTCCCCACCCGTTACCGCAATGCCGCGAACCGCTTCCGCCACGGTCCGGGAGTCTGCAAGGTCGACTGGGCGCTCTCCGGCCCTGTCCCGTGGACGGCACCGGTCTGCCGGCACGCGGGGACGGTGCACCTCGGGGGCAGTTTCGAGGAGGTGGCCGCAAGCGAGGCTGACGTCGCCTCCGGGCGGCACAGCGACCGCCCCTACTGCCTCGTCGTCCAGCCCGGCGTCGCCGACCCGACCCGGGCACCGGCCGGCCAAGAGACGCTCTGGGCCTACTGCCACGTTCCCCGGGGCTCGACGCTCGACATGACAGAGCGCGTCGAAGCCCAGGTGGAACGGTTCGCGCCCGGCTTTCGCGACCTCGTGTTAGCGCGTTCGACGATGACGGCCATGGACCTCGAGGCCCACAACCCCAACTACGTCGGCGGTGACATCAGCGGCGGCGCGGGCACGCTGCGCCAGACCATCTTCCGCCCGACGATGCGCTGGAACCCCTACCGCACCGGCGCACCGGGGATCTACCTCTGCTCCGCCTCCACGCCTCCTGGTGGCGGCGTGCACGGCATGTGCGGGGTGGGAGCGGCCCGCGCCGTGCTCGCCGACCTCAAGCGGTCGCGGGCACGATGAGCTGGCGCAATCATGGCTCGGCCCCATTAAGTTCGCGGGGTCCCCATGCACTGAGGAGGCACCGAGATGACAAGCACTGAGCTGTTGAGCGACGGTTTCGGGCGTATCCACGAGATCGTGAAAGAAGTGCTGGCCGATCTCTCGACCGCCGAGTTGACCGCCCGGATCGACCCCGAGGCGAACTCGATCGCCTGGCTCGTGTGGCACCTCACCCGGGTCCAGGACGACCACATCTCCGAGGTCGCCGGAACCGAGCAGGTCTGGACCTCCTCGGGCTTCGCCCAGCGCTTCGCCCTCCCGCTCGAGAGCTCCGACACCGGCTACGGCCATCGCCCCAACCAGGTTGGCTCAGTCACCGCCGATGCGGAGCTGCTCGGCGGGTACTTCCGAGCCGTCCACGCGAACACGCTCCGGTTCGTACAGCACCTGTCCGAGGCCGACTTGGACCGGGTCGTGGACGAGCGATGGGACCCACCGGTCACCCTCGGGGTGAGGCTTGTGAGCGTGATCGCCGACGATCTGCAACACGCCGGGCAGGCCGCCTACATCCGCGGGCTCCTGGAACGGCGCCGCTGAGCGCTGAGGAGGCGCCCGAAGAGCTCGGCGAGCTCCTCCGGGTCATCGACGACGACGTCCGCCACGGGCCTGCGCGCGCGTACCAGCTCGGCCACCTCTCCCCTCGCCGCCAAGAGCGCGGGGTCGCAACCGCCCGGGTCGGCGAGCGCGACATTGCCGCTGCTCGCCATCACCGCCGCGTCGTCGCCTCGGGGGCGGACCACAACCAGGGGCCGTCCCTGTGCCACGGCAAAGCGGGCGGTGTGCATGGTTCCCGACGACGTCTCGCACTGGCAGATGACCACGGCGAGCGAGAGCCCTGACTGAATGCGGTCACGGGCAACGAGATTGCACCGGCTGACCGGGGTAGTCGGGGGGAGCTCGGACACAAGGCCGCCGCCGCGAGCGAGGATGTCTTCGGCGAGGCCCTTGTTGGAGACCGGCGTGGGCACGTCCACACCCGAGCCCAGCACGGCCCACGTGCTGCCACCCGCCTCCAACGCCGTCTCGTGGGCGACCGTGTCGATTCCCCTCGCGAGGCCCGAGACGACACCGAGCCCCGAGGTGACGGCCACTCGGGCGGCCCTTTGCGCCACGTCGCGCCCAAAGCGCGTCGGGTGGCGCGTGCCCACTATGGCCACGGTGCCCTCAGGTGGCGGCACACCTTTTACCCAAAGGATCTCAGGAGGCGAGGGAATGCAAGCCAGCCCGGCCGGGTAGCCGGGCGAGCCGATCCGGATCGCCTCAGCCGGGAGCAACCTGACGGCGGATCGGTGTGATCGTCGAGCCGTTCGGCGCCGGCAGCTCCGAAGGCCCTGCCTCGTCTGTCTGCTTTGCTTGGCCGTCCGGGGCAGGTGGGGTCTCCCCGCCCGGCGCGCCGGCCGTGGAGCCCGTCTCGGCCTCAGGCGACCGCTCGGGGACAGGTCCCGGGGGCGGCGCGGAAAAAGCGCCCAGGGCGGGGGGGGAAAGCGCCGGACGCGCACGGCCCGCCAGGTAGTCCCCCCGGGCGCCGGTGGCTGTCCCGAGCGGGCCGACGAGGGGCGTCGCAGCCTTCAGGCGCAGCTCCATCAAGGACCTGGCCCGTTTCCATTCCTTGCCCTTCAGCAGCTTGACAAGCTCGGGCATGCCGTCGAGGAGATGCTCGGCCTCGATGCGGTACTGCCTGGCGACACCACCCATGGCGAAGACGGCGGCACGCGAAAGCGAGGCACCCTCCTCGGTGAGGGCGATCGCCTCGAGGCGCGAGGAGGCGACGGCGGCATCCTGCATGGAGCCGAGGGCATCTTGCAGCCGCGTCATCTGGCGGATGAAGCCCTTCAATTCACCGTTGTAAAGGCCCGTGGCGAACTCGAGCGAGTAACGGAGCCTCTTGGCGCGGATACGCAGCCGGTGGTAGTCGGCCGCCACCCCCGACCGCTTGGCCCGTCCGGCAGCCTTCCTGGCCGCACTGTGCCTCTCGCAGATCAGTGTCGGCATGGCCGTCACCGCAGGGACGCGGCACGCGACAGAACGTGGCGAGGGACCCTGTGCGAGCATGGCCACGAGTCCGCTCACGAGCCGCTCGTAGCGCCGCGAGTCCAGGGCCTCGAGCAGGGCCCTTCTCGCCAGCACGCGGTGGCCGGCGAGCAGGTCGGCCAGCTCGTCCAGGGCCTCGCGATGATCGCCCGGCATCTCCTCGGTCCAGTCGTCGAAACGGCCGAGCTGGATGTCCAGGTCGCGCACCTCGCCGAGCAGCGCCGCCAGCCAGCCCAGCTCGGCACGCAGGCGCTGAGCCCTGACGGGGAGAACCGTGGCGAACATCTCCATCCCGGCCCGCATCCGCCTCGTCGCCACCCTCATCTGGTGGAGCGACTCGATGTCCTCCCCGAGGCGGGTGCCGGGCACGTGGGCGAGCATCGCCGATGCCTCCCGGCGCAACACCCGGTAGGCGAGCTCGCCGAGGGTCGAGTCCGCAGACACGGCGATCGGCCCGAGATCAGGCAGTCCCGGGATGCTGATCCCGGCCGCCATCAGGCCGGCCTCGAACTTGGAGAGGGTTGCCGGCTGAAGGCCGCACTCGCGTCGCAACCTCTCCACGAACGGTTGCATCGCATCCACCCACGCAGGCCGCACCTCAACCTCGACGCGAGTCAGGCGGAGCCGTCGTCGCTCATGGCCGATCGCGATGACGGTGTCGTCCAACGCGAGCTCACCGATCTTCTCACCGTGGATCGTGAGATCGAAAGGCCGGCGCCGAGTCCGCACTTCGAGCACCTGGTTCAAGTCACGCGCTCCGACGAGGGCGTCCACACGCCACCCGACCTCGCCCGTGCGGTCAAGGCCCAACAGGCCGGACGCGGGCAGAGGTTGGGTCACCTCGAGGCGGCGGCGCAGTCCTTTCGTAGCGGTGGCGAGGTCCTTGAGCGTCGCCTCCAAGCGCCCTGCACGCCTTCTCACGCGAAGGACGTAACCGGCCCGGCCCATCCGCCAGTCCTCGGTGTCCACATAGTCGTCGACAAGCCGCTTGGGTGCGCCCGGGACGATCCCGAGTCCCAGGACCGGCTCGACAAGGGTCGTAAGACCTGTGCGCAAGGCCAGCCAGCGTTCGACCGGCCGCAGGTCGAGGGCGTCGAGCTGCCACTCGACCTCGATGTCCGTTCGAGACTCCCCTGGTGCGGACATGGGATACAAGCTAGCCGCATAGGACGAGATTCCTTCAGGGCGCCATCGGTTACCGTCGGGCCTATGAGCGAGCCACCGCCTGGCGGGCCCGCCGGCCCCGATGTCGTGCACGCCGCGGGAGGGATCGTCCTTCGCGCCGGCGACTCGGGCGGTTGGGAGGTCGCCGTCGTGCACCGCCCCGAGCACCTCGACTGGTCGCTGCCCAAGGGCAAGCTCGAGCTCGACGAGACCGCCACCGAGTGCGCTCTCAGGGAGGTGCGCGAGGAAACGGGCTTCAGCTGCCACCTCGGCAGGTTCGTCGGCCAGGTCGAGTACGCCGATCGCCGGGGCCGCCTGAAGGTCGTCTCCTACTGGCTCATGCAGCCTGTCGCGGGTGCTTTCGAGCCCACCGCAGAAGTTGACGAGCTCCGCTGGCCGTCGCTCGCAGACGCCCCAGCCCTGCTCAGCTACTCGCACGACCGGGACCTGCTCGCGTCCGTCGGCACTCTTTGACGATCAACCAGTGGCCAGCGAGCCGGCCGGGCCGGTCTCAGGCCAAAGCGTGCAAGAGGCCGACGCCCGCGCCTGCGAGAACGAGCCAAGTCGCGTTCACCCGCCACCGCAGGATCAGTCCCAGACTGCACAATCCGGTGAGCACAGTGACCCAGTCGACCAGGCTTGCTCGGCCGAGTTGCACGCTGACGCCGGTCATGAGGGCCACGGCGGCGACATTGACCCCGTCGAGAGCCGACGCGCTCCACACCGAGCGCCTCGCGCGTCCCAAAAAGGGCATGAGGGCGGCGACGAGCACGAACGACGGCAGGAAGATGGCCAGAGTGGCGAGCAAGGCACCGGGCAGGCCACCGACCAGATAGCCGATCGAGGTCGCCGTCGTGAACACCGGCCCCGGGGTCACCTGCCCGATGGCCACTGTCGCCAGCAGCTGCGACTGTGTCAGCCAATGGTTGCCGAGAACGAGATCGCCGTGGAGATACGAGACGAGCACGTAGCCGGACCCGAAGACGATGGCGCCGAGCTTCAAGAACTCGAGGAACACCGCCACGAGCGAGGCCCGCGCGAAATTCCGGGATCCCGCGTGGGCCTGGAGGTTCAGCCTGGCAAGCACCGGAACGGCGATAGCCGCGCCACCCGGGGCGCCTCGTAACAGCGTGCGGCCGTTGTCGGCGAGAGTGACGACGAGAGCGGCGCCGAGAAGGATCGCCAGCGGGCCGACGCCCAGAAAGTACGCCACAAGGCAGGCGCCGCCGACCAGAGCGAGAACGAGGCGTTTGACGGCGGTCCTCGCCAATCCCACCATCGCGCTGGCGATGATGGCCACGACCACCGGCTTGACGCCGAACAGCACGCCGGTGCCCGCCTGCGTCGTCCCGTAACGCACGTAAGCCCAGGAAAGGACCAGCACGAGAAGCATCGACGGGATGATGAAACAGCTGCCCCCGACAAGCAGGCCCGCCCAACCTCGCCGGCGGCGGGCCAACATGAGGGCGACCTCGGTCGAGGTCGGCCCAGGAAGCAGGCTCGCGGCCCCGATGAAATCGAGGAGGTCCTGCTCGCTCACCCAGTGCCTGCGCATGACGAGCTCGGAGCGCATCATCGCGATGTGCGAAGCGGGTCCGCCGAATGCTGTCGTGCCCAGGCGGAGATACGAGGTCGCCACCTCACCGAGCGTCGCCGGCCACCGAGGCGGCCGAGCGCCGGCATCTGCTACGCCCGGCAGCTGGCTCACGGCGCGTGACCTTGCAAGGCGCGCTCTGCGGTCCGGTCGCCGCCCACGGTCGACAACCTAACGGGGACGGGCTCGCCAGCCGTGAGAAGATCGCCTCATGGCCGACCCCCTACAGGGACCCGAAGGCTTCCTGGCTGCCTTGAACGATGCCGTGGGGCCCGACAACTGCCTCAGCGACCCGGATCTCAAAGCCTCCTACGAGCTCGACTGGACGAGACGCTTCGGTGGACCGGCCCTTGTCGTCGTCCGGCCCGCCGACACCGCCGAAGTCGCCAAGGTGCTGCAAGCCTGCAACCGGTTCCACCTCGGTGTGGTCCCCCAAGGAGGCAACACAGGACTCGTGGGCGGCTCGGTGCCCCGCAACGGCGAGGTCGTGCTGAGCCTCACCCGCCTTGGTCGCGTCATCAGCTGCGACGGCGACGAGGGCCTGCTCGTGGCAGAGGCCGGCACGACACTGGCCGCGGCCCAAGCGGCCGCAGCCGGTGTGCACGCCGAGCTGGGCATCGACCTCGCGGCGCGCGACTCCGCGACTCTCGGCGGCATGGTCGCCACCAACGCGGGCGGCATCCACGTCATCCGCCACGGCCCGATGCGCGCCCGCCTCGGCGGTCTCGAGGTCGTTCTCGCCGACGGCACCGTTGCCAGCCGCCTGTCGGGTCTCGTGAAGGACAACGTCGGCTACGACCTGGCCCAGTTGATCGCCGGAAGCGAAGGCACTCTCGGCGTGGTCACAAAGGTCGTCCTCCACCTGGTCCCGGCTCCCCTGTTCCGTGTCACGGCCCTGATCGGCCTCGAGGGGGCCGGGCACTGCTCTCCCGACCCGGACGAGCGCGTCCGCTCCGTATCACAGGTCGCGCTCGCCCTGGCGGCCCGGCTGCGCCGGCGCGTGGACGGCATCGAGGCGCTGGAGCTCGTATTTCGCGAAGGCATGGCGCTCGTCCGGGAAGCGACCGGCCTTCCCGCCCCACCGGGCAAGGACGCGGACGCCTGGCTCCTCGTCGAGGCCTGCGGCGGGCAGGACCCGACGGGCATGCTCGCAGACGCCGTCGAGGACGCCCCCGGTGTCACCGAGATCGCCGTCGGCGACCACGCCGCGGCCCGCGCCCGGCTATGGGCCTACCGCGAGCGTCACACCGAGGCGATCGCCACCATAGGGGTGCCGCACAAGCTCGACCTGACCCTGCCCTTGAAGGCCCTCGCCGAGTTCGCCGGTGCCGTCCGGCCCGCGATCTCAGCCGCCCTCGGTGGCGCCAGGGACACGAGGGTCGTCATGTTCGGGCACGTCGGTGACGGCAACCTGCACGTCAACATCATCGGCCCCGAGCCCGAGGACTACCGGGCCGACGATGCCGTGTTCCGCATGGTCACTCAGCGCGGCGGGTCCATCAGCGCCGAGCACGGAGTCGGCGTCGCGAAGCGCGACTTCGTCACTGAGGCTCGCTCGCCCGGCGACCTCGAGGTCATGCGCAGAGTCAAGAACGCTCTCGACCCGGAGGGAATACTCAACCCCGGCGTTCTCCTGCCCCCCGTTCATTAGCCCGATTCGGCGCGTGCTCGCCGAGGTATTACGGTCCTTGCTGTGTCGAGGCGCGCCTGGCTGCTCTTCGCGGCCCTCAGCGTCATCTGGGGCGTGCCTTACCTGCTGATACGCATCTCGGTGCGCGAGGTAGCGCCCTCGACGCTCATCTTCTTCCGCACGGCGCCCGTGGCCTTGGCACTGGCGCCGGTGGTGGCCCTGCGGGGACAGGTGCCCGCACTGATCCGGCGCTGGCGGCCGTTGCTCGCCTACACCGCAGCAGAGATCCTCCTCTCGTGGCTCATGCTCTTTCGTGCCGAAGAGCGCCTGTCGAGTTCCCTCGCCGGACTGCTCATCGCCGCGGCGCCGCTCGTGGGGGCCCTGATCTCCAGGTTGAGCGGGGACGAGGACCGCTTTGACCGCACCCAGATCGGCGGGCTCCTCGTCGGTCTCGGTGGCGTGGCGCTGCTGGTCGGTGTCGACGTCCGCGGAGCCACGGTGTGGCCGATCGCGGCCATGCTCGTTCCCGTCGTCGGCTATGCCGTAGGGCCGCGGATCTTCAACCGCTACCTGTCCGACCTCCCGAACCTTTCCGTGGTGGCCGGCTCGCTTGCCGTGGCCGCCGTCGTCTACGCGCCCTTTGCGCTCTCCAACCTCCCGGCCCACATGTCAGCCGAGGTGACCTGGTCGGTGATCGGCCTTGCGGTCGTGCCGACCCTTAGCGGGTTCATCGTGTTCTTCGCCCTCATCAACGAGATCGGCCCGGTGCGGGTGGTCGTCGTCACCTACGTGAACCCGGCGGTGGCCCTCGTCCTGGGCGTCGCCCTGCTCGGCGAGCCCTTCACGATCGGCCTCGGTCTCGGCTTCCCGCTGGTTATCGCAGGCTCGGTCCTCGCGACCCGAAGGCGGCCTCGCGCGGCCCCCCTTTCGTCGGGCGCGGTCGAGATCGCGGGTCCCGGACCTACGATGTAACGCGGAGGGGCCGACAGCGGACAGTACTGCGAGCCGGTGGGGCGGATGGCAAGTGGGGGTGTTCAATGGCCGAGGAGTCGCAGCAATCGTCGGGGCGTGCCGGTCCTGGATCGAGCACGGTCCACGTCGGACGTCGGACCGTGCTCGGGATACTCGGTCTGGCAGGCATCGGCATCGTCGCCGGCAAGAAGATCGACGGCGCCCTTGGCGGTGTGAGCAGCGCTGTGAGCAACGCCATCGGTGTCCCGTTGCCCGGGGACGACGAGTTCCGTTACTACACGGTGACCAACGGTTATCCGGTCGTTCCCGCCGACACCTACAAGCTCACCGTCGACGGCATGGTCGACCAGCCGCTCCGGCTCAGCCTCGCCGACCTCAGGTCGATGAAGCGGACAAGTCTCGTCCATCAGTTCCAGTGCGTGACGGGCTGGGTCGTGCCGGACGTGCACTGGGAGGGAGTGCGACTTTCCGACGTGCTCGAACGCGCCGGGGTGACCTCCGAGGCCAGTGCGTTGAGGTTCTTCTCGGCCGACGGCCTGTACACCGAGAGCCTCACGCTCACCCAGGCGCACCTCCCCGACGTCCTCGTGGCCGACAAGATGCTCGGCACCAATGTCACGACCGACCACGGTGGTCCCGTCCGGCTCTACGTCGCGCCCATGTACGGCTACAAGTCCATCAAGTGGCTGAACCGGATCGAGGTCACCAACAAGGTGGTCGACGGGTACTGGGAGGACGAGGGCTACCCGGCCGACGCCTGGATCGGCGGCTCGGCGCCGGTGAGCGTCGTCCCCTGAGGCTTTCGAAGAAACGGCCCGGGAAATGACCCCTGATTCGGAGCTCGCGCGCTTCGACGTTGTCGAGCGCTTGGTGCATTGGAGCACGGCGATCATGATGCTGATCCTGATCGTCACCGGCGCGATCCTCTATCTCCCGGCGCTGGCCCTTCACGTCGGACATCGGGGCCTGGTCGAGAACATTCACGTCATCACCGGTCTTTGCCTGCTCGGGCCTTTGGCGCTCGGGCTCGCCGGGCCCTGGCGCAAGCGACTTGTGAGCGACCTGCGCCGACTGGACCGCTGGCGGCCCTCGGACTTCGACTGGTTCAGGACCGCCACGCGTCGCTCGGGTCTCGCCCGGGACAAGTTCAACGGAGGCCAGAAGATCGAGGCCGCCTTCCTCGGCGCCGCCATGGTTGCCGCGCTCGTCACCGGCGTCATCATGCGCTTTGCGCCTTCGTCGTGGATCACCTGGGCGACAGGGGCCACCCTTGTCCACGACGCTCTGTTCTTCGGGATCGTCGTGGCCGTGGTCGCCCACGTCGCCTTCGCAGTGTCAAAGCCGGAGCAGCTCTTCTCAATGTTCAACGGGCGGATCTCGCGTTCGTGGGCGAAGGGGCATGCCGAGGCTTGGCTCACCGAGCTGGAAGCGCCGAAGGTAGAAATACCTAGCGCTTCGGAAGCCAAAGGCGGCCTGGCTGGACCCGCAGCCAGGTCTGCACCGTAAGATGCTCCGGTGCCGGCGCGTCGGGGAAGTCCACGAGTCCTCGCGGTCGCGCGCGGTGACGAGCCTGCGGACCTTCTGCTAAAAGGAGGCCGGGTCTTTGTGCCCGGCACGAGGGAATGGATTGCCACCGACCTCGCCATTGCCGACGGGACCGTCGCAGGCTGGGGTCCCCGTGAGGCGCGCGAGACACTCGACGTGAGCGGCGCGGCCCTGACGGCCGCCTTCGTCGACGTCCACATGCATCTCGAGTCCACCAAGCTCTGGGTGGACGAGTTCGTTCGTGCCGTGCTGCCTCACGGGACCACCGCGGTCGCCGCGGACCCCCACGAGATCGCGAACGTCTTCGGCGTCCCCGGCATCGTCGCTTTGGCCGAAGCCTCGGGCAGGCTCCCGTTCACCTTCGGCATCTCCGCCCCGAGCTGCGTGCCCGCCTCCCAGTTCGAAAGCCCGGCCGCCGAGTTCTCGAGCATCGAGCTCAACGAGCTCCTCGAAAAGCACGGGGCGATCGGAATCGCTGAGGTCATGAACTTCCCGGGCGTCATAAACGGCGACCCGGAGGTTCTGGCCAAGATCGCCGCCGCCGGCGGCAAGCGGGTCGACGGTCACGCTCCCGGCGTGGTGGGCCGCGGGCTCGACGCCTACCTCGCCGCCGGTGTCGAGTCCGACCATGAGTGCACGGATCTCGACGAGGCCGAGGAGAAGCGCCGCAAAGGCATGTGGATCTTCATTCGCGAGGGCTCGGCCTCACGCAACCTCGCCGCTCTTGTCGGGACCGTGCTCCGCCACGGCACCGACCGGATAGCGCTGTGCACCGACGACAGGGAACCTGACACGCTGCTGCACTCGGGGCACGTCAACGACTGCGCGCGTCTGGCGGTGGCGGCCGGCGTGAGCGCCGAGGACGCCCTCGTGATGGTGACGAGCAACCCGGCCGACTACTACCGTTTCGACCACTTGGGCTGGCTGGCTCCCGGCTACCAGGCCGACGTGCTCTGCTTCGACAACCTGTCGGGCTTCGAACCGGCAAAGGTGTGGCAGGCAGGCAGGTTGGTGGCCGAGAACGGCGTCATAGTCCCCGGTGCCGTGCCGAACGCGAGCGCCCCTCAGTGGATGCGCGCCTCGGTCCACCTCGAGTCCCTCCCGGGACCTCAGGCCTTCGACCTGCGGCCACCGGCAAAAGGCCGTGCCCGGGTGATCGGCGTCGAGTCGCGATCGCTCACGACCCGCGATCTCGTGCTCGACGTGACCGACGCCTCGACAGAAGTGGCGCGCATCGCGGTCGTCGAGCGGCACAGGTACACGGGCCGGATCGGCCTCGGGTACGTGCACGGCTTCGGGCTCACCCGCGGCGCCATCGCATCGACGGTCGCCCATGACGCCCACAACTGCATGGTGGTCGGGGCCATCGGCGGGTCCGGCCCTTCCGAGATGGCCGTCGCCATCGCCCGGCTCGCCGAGATCGGCGGCGGCCAGGTCGCCGTTCGAGACGGGCGGGTGCTGGCCGAGGTCCGCCTGCCCATAGGCGGGCTCATGAGCGACCAGAGCATCGAGGAAGTTGCGAGACAGGTGCGGCTCCTGGCCGACGCCGCATCTCAAGGTCTCGGCGTGACGATCGACTCGCCGTTCATGCAGCTGAGCTTCCTCGGCCTGTCGGTGCTCCCCGAGCTGCGCATCACCGACAGGGGTCTTGTCGATGTGATGAAGTTCGCGCTCATTGATGTCGCCGCGCCCTGACCGAGCAGAACGCCGCCCCGACGAACACCTCACCGAGGCGGAGCCGTCGGGTCGCTGCCCGCGATCGGCGACTATAGGCTGAAATTATGCAGGTTTTTCTGCCGGTCTCCCTGGAGGAGGCTTTCGACGCCTTCGAGCAGTGCCCGGACGCCCAACTCCTGGCGGGCGGGACTGACTTCATGGTCGAGGTCAACTACGCCCACCGGCGCCCTGCGGCAGTGGTCTGTCTGCGCAAGGTCGACCAGCTCCGGGGATGGCGCCGGGACGGGGCCGATGTCGTGCTCGGTGCCGGCATAACCCACAGCGAGATCGAAGCCCCCCCGTTGTGCGATCTCCTGCCTGGACTCGCCCAGGCGGCCCGCACGGTCGGTTCGCCGCAGATCCGCAATGCCGGCACCCTGGGAGGCAATATCGCAACGGCGTCCCCCGCCGGCGACACCTTGCCGGTGCTTTCTGCCCTCGATGCCACCATCGTGGTCGCATCGCGCCACGAGCGCCGCAGCCTGCGGCTCGACGAGCTAATCGTCGGCCCGAAGCGCACGAGCCTGCGGCCAGGAGAGATCATCGTCGAGGTCCGCCTCCCGGCCAGTTTCGGCTCCCAGGAGTTCTTGAAGGTGGGCACCCGCAACGCCATGGTCATCGCGGTCGCGAGCACCGCGCTCGTTGTCGACTGGGAGGGCCGCTCGGTCCGGTGCGCCCTCGGCTCGGTCGGCCCCGTCGTCATCCGCGCGACCGAGGCGGAACAGTTCATGGCCTCCGAGATCAACTGGCCCGAGCGCACGCTGGCCGATCCCGGTGCGATCCCCGAGTTCACAAGACTCGTGCGGGCCGCTGCACGGCCGATCGACGACCACCGCTCCACAGCCGACTACCGGCGCCACGCCGTGGGGATCTGCGCCGCCCGGGCTCTCGAACGGGCTGTCTCCGGCCACGCTTTGGTGAAAGCGGAGCGGGCGTCGTGAGCGAGCTCGTCGACTACGAGCTGAAGGTCAACGGCGTCGTCCACGACGTGCAGGATGCTTGGCTCGGCGAGAGCCTCCTTTACGTGCTGCGCGAGCGCCTCGGCCTGCCCGGCTCGAAGAACGCCTGCATTCAGGGCGAATGCGGCTCCTGCACGGTTCTCGTCGACGGCAGGCTCGTCTGCTCGTGCCTGGTGCTCGCCGCGAGCGCGCTCGGGTGCGACATCGTGACGGTCGAAGGGCTCTCCCCCAAAGACGACGGGCTTTCGGACATCCAGGCGGCGTTCCTTGCCGAAGGTGGCGTCCAGTGCGGCTTCTGCACGCCCGGGTTCATCGTGAGCGTGCACGACCTGCTCTCGCGCAACCCTGACCCGACCGACCTCGAGATACGCGAGGCTGTCTCGGGCAACCTGTGCCGTTGCACCGGTTATGGCCGCATCCTCGCGGCGGTGCGCTCGGTCCAACAGGCGCGCCGGCCATGAGCACGACACTTACGGCAATCCGCGGTCTTTTGGGCGAGAGCGTGGCCCGGCCAGACGGGGTGCCGAAAGTCCGCGGCCAGTTCGCCTTCTCATCCGACCTGTTCGCAGAAGGAATGCTCTGGGGTCATATCCTCCGCTCCCCCTACCCCGCCGCGGTCATCCGCGGGATCGACACGTCCGCGGCCCTGCGGATCCCCGGCGTCAAGGCTGTGCTCACAAGTGAGGACGTCCCCGGGCGCAAGACCTACGGGCTCGACTACCCCGACCAGCCCGTATTCGCCTGGGAGGTCGTTCGCTACCAGGGCGAGCCCATCGCCGCGGTGGCCGCGGACCACCCTGAGACGGCACGGCGGGCGGCAGCGGCCATAGTCGTCGACTACGAGCCGACCGAACCGCTGACCGACCCGATGAGAGCCATCGACGCCGAGCCGATCCACCCGCTCGGCAACGTCCTTTACCGCCAGAAGATCCGCTGCGGCGACCGGGACGCCAAGGGTGCTGTCGTCATCGAGGGGTACTACGAGACTGGCATGCAGGACCAGGCGCCGCTCGGGCCCGAGTCCGGGCTCGCCATCCCCGCCGAGGACGGAGGCATCGACCTGTACGTCGCCACCCAGTGGCTCCACGTCGACCAGGACCAGATGGCGGCCTGCCTGGACCTGCCCCTCGACAAGGTCAGGGTGCACCTGGCCGGGGTCGGGGGCGCGTTCGGGGCGCGTGAGGACCTGAGCATGCAAGTGCAGCTCTCCCTGCTGGCGCTACGCACCCAGCGCCCCGTGAAAATCGTCTACGACCGCGAGGAGTCGTTCCTCGGCCACGTGCACAGGCACCCCGCCTATATGTGGTTCCGGCACCACGCCGACACCGACGGGCGGCTCGTGAAAGTCGAGGCGCACATCGTCTTGGACGGAGGCGCCTACCAGTCGTCCTCATTGGCGGTGACAGTGAACGCGGCCTGCTTCGCCCCGGGGCCCTACCGGGTCCCGAACGCTCTCGTCGAGGCGGTCTCGGTGAGGACGAACAACCCACCATGCGGAGCGATGAGGGGCTTCGGTGCCACCCAGGCCAACTTTGCCTACGAAGCCCAGATGGACAAGCTGGCTGCAGCGCTCGGCCTTGACCCGATCGAGTTGCGCCTGAAGAACGCCCTCAGACAGGGCGACAAGCTCATAACCGGCCAGGTGCTGAATGGCCCGACACCGGTCGCCGAGGTCATAACCACCTGCGCCGGAGCTCCGCTTCGCGCCGACGCGCCTGCCACGTTGTCCGATCTGCTGCTCCCCGGGGGCACCGGACGAACCGCCGAGCGCAGCCGTGTGCGCCGGGGCGTCGGGTTCGCGGTCGGAATCAAGAACCTCATGTTCTCGGGCGGCTATGACGACTACTCCGAAGCCCGCTGCCGGCTGGAAGACGGGGTGGCCACGATCACTTCTGCCGCCGTCGAGGTCGGCCAGGGGTTCGTGACCCTCGCCCAGCAGATCACTCGCGACGTGCTCGGCGTCACCGACGTCATCTTGGCGCCCGCGGTCACGGTCGGCATCGCCTCCGCAGGCTCGACGTCGGCCAGCCGCCAGACGTGGATGTCAGGCGGGGCGGTGCAGTCGGCGTGTCTGGCCGTTAGGGAGCGGCTCTTTGAATCGGTCTCGGCCAGACACGGCGTCGCCAAAGAGGCCCTCGAGATCATCGATGGCAGGGTCGTGTCTCTCGGCGGGGAGATCGACCTCCCCATCGCAGCTGCAACCCCGGGCGAGGTTCTCGAAGAGACGGTGACCTACAGACATGCTCCTACCTTCGAGCTGGACGAGAACGGTCAGGGAGACTCCAACGTCTCGTTCGCCTTCGCCGCCCATCGGGCCGTGGTCGACGTCGACCTCGATCTCGGCCTCGTGCGCGTCCTCGAGATCACCACATCCCAGGACGTCGGGCGCGTGCTGAACCCGGTCCAGCTCGTGGGCCAGCTCGAAGGTGGCATCGCCCAAGGCGTCGGGCTCGCGTTGATGGAGGAGGTAGTGGTCGACAACGGCCGGGTCCGCAATCCCTCCTTCACCGACTATGTCATCCCGACGGCTCTCGACATGCCGCCGGTTCACATCGCAGCCTTCATCGAGCAGCCCGAGCCGGGCTCTCCCATGGGCGCCAAGGGAGCCGGCGAACCGCCTTTGGTATCCTCGGCATCCGCCATCGTCGCCGCCATTCGGGCAGCCACCGGCCTTGATCTCAACCGGGCCCCGGTCCGCCCTCAAGACATCGCCCTGGCTGGCCCGGCGGGTGTCGAACGACTGTCCAGACACGACATAGCGGAGGTACTGCCATGAGCACCGAGGTCGCCGTCTACTTGCAGGACGCCCACACCATCCGGGAGGGCATGGAGATAGCCCGTTACGCAGAGTCCAGGGGCTTCCATGCCATATGGCAGGCAGAGAGCCGGCTGGTGCGGGAGGCGACGGTGCCCATGGCGTCGTTCCTCGCCGTCACCGAGCGCATCAAGGTGGGCTCCGGTGTCGTTAACAACTGGACGCGCAACCCGGCACTGTTGGCCTCGACGTTCTCGACCTTGGACGACCTCGCCCCCGGCAGGGTCATCCTCGGTATCGGCGCCTGGTGGGACCCGCTCGCGAGCAAGGTGGGCATAAAGCGCGTGCGGCCACTCGTGGCCATGCGTGAGACCGTCGAGGCGGTGCGGGCGCTGCTTGCGGATGAGACCGTCACCTACGACGGCGAGTTCGTCCATCTCGACGGTGTCGAGCTTGACTACGTGCACCAGGAGCGCAGGCCGAAGGACGTGCCCATCTACATCGGGGCGACCGGGATGCAGATGATGGAGCTCGCGGGCCAGATCGCCGACGGAGTCGTCCTCAACTACCTCGTCTCCCCCGCTTACAACGACACGGCGATGGATCACCTCGAACGGGGCGCCCAGCGGGCCGGACGTTCTGCAACCGATCTCGACCGTCCCCAGCTGGTCGTGTGCTCGCTGGATGAGGACCGCGGTGCTGCCCTCGATGCGGCCCGGCTGCTCGTGACCCAGTACCTCGGCCAGCAGCCCCACATCATGAAGGCGTCAGGCGTCCCAGAGTCCTTGTTGGAAGACATCGCCAAGATACTCACCTGGCCCGCGACGGCCGAGGAGGTGGAGGCGGCCTCCAAGCTCGTGCCTGACGACATCGTGCAGATGATCACGGCGTCGGGAACCGCGGACGAGTGCAAGGCGAAAGTCGCCGAGTACGTGCACCGGGGTTGCACCTGCCCGATCCTCTACCCGCTCGGGGCGGACGTGCGCGCAATGATCGACGCCTTCGCCGACTGGACCGCCTGAGCTCACTTTCGCCAGGCCCTAGCTGCGGCGCAGACGTCCCCGCGAGGCTGCTCGTACCTCGAGCCCGTACGAGAACGCCCTCAATGGTGCCGAGCTGACTGCGGGCCCGGCGCGTCGGCCAAGCCCCTCGTTAGAGCCGCGCCCAGAGCCGCTGCGCCTGCTCGCGTGCCCGGGCGCGCACTTCGCGGGCGTCAACCCGGGTGGAAAGGCCGTCCTTGAACACGACCTCGCCGGCAACGGTGATTTCGAGGGGTGCCACGCCCGGCGTGAAGGCGAGGTGCCACGGGTCGATCGGCTCGTAGCTCCACCGCACCCGGTCCTCGGCCACCTCTGGAACGAGGGTGTTGCCGGCATCGAGCCACGACCAGGCCGTCTCCGGCGTCGCTGTCACGTCGTCCTCCCTGTGGCGGACGTAAGCGATGCGGAACTCCTCCAGCATGTCGCCGCCGATCCCGTCGGTACCGAGCACGACCGTGTTCGAAAACCGGGCGGGGCGGGCGTAGCCGACGCTGTTGTTCATGTTCGAGCGGGGATTGTGGGCCACCGTCCCGCGAAGCGGCCTGTCCAGGTGCACGCAGTGGGCCAAAAGCCAGTTGTCGGCGGCCACAGCCTCGAGGCGTTCGCCCGCGGCCGAGTCCACCCGGTCCTCAGCCACGTGGATGTGCACACCTCGGCCGAGGTCTGCGGCCAGCCCCGCCACGGCCTCCAGGCTGGCGTCGCAGAGCGTGAAGCAGGCATGAGCGCCGACGAAGCCACAGCCTCCCTCACGGAGGAACCGCTCGTTCTCCGCCAGCCCGGCGCGCATGCCTTCGGGTCCGTGGCGGTCCGTGACCTCGTAACAGCAGAGGGCTCGGACTCCGACCTCGGCACATGCGTCCGCTATGACGCTCAATGAGCCCTCGATGGCATTAGGGGACGCGTGGTGGTCGACAATCGCCGTTGTGCCCCGCTCCAGGGCCTCCAGCGCCCCGAGCATGGCCGACCACCTGACCATCTCGAGGTCCAGGGCGCAGTCGAGCCGCCACCACACGAGCTCGAGGATCTCCTGGAAGTTATGGGCCGTGCGCGGCGGCGCGGGCATCCCGCGGGCCAACGCCGAGTAGAGGTGGTGGTGCCCGCAGACCAGTCCCCTCGTCACTCCCGGCTCGGAGAGGTCGTCGCCACGGGCCGGCATGGAAAGGCTCAGTCTTCCCCGGCGCTGGCCGCCGCGCCCACGGGCAGGTGCATGGGCAGTGTCGAACGCCAGAGACCGTCGAGGTCGTGCAGGGCAGCGGCGACCGCTCCGGCAGTGGGTACGAGGCCGATCTCCCCCACCCCTTTGATCCCGTAGGGGGATCTCGGCTGGGGCGCCTCCACGAGGACGACCTCGATCGGCGGCACGTCCTTCGGTCGGATGATCCCGAGGCTGCGAAGCGTCATGTTCTTTGGCCGCCCCTCCTCGTCACAGGGGAATTCCTCCGACAGAGCGTAACCGAGACCCATGTGCACGGACCCTTGGACCTGGCCTTCGCACAAGAGGGGATTGACAGCCCGTCCCACGTCGTGGACGGCGACCACCTTGTCGATGCCTCCTGTTTCGCGGTCGATGACCACGAGCTGGGCGGCGTAGGAGAACACCGAGTGGATCACCGGGTTCTCGAGGCCCTCGTCCAAGGAGTTCGTCCAGTCGACGCGGTACTCGCCCTCGTAGTCCACACCGGCGCGGCACCCGTCCGCGATGGCGCGCCGGCAGGCGTCGGCGACGGCGCCCGCCCCCATCACCGTGCCTCGAGAACCGGTCGTCTGACCGGCCCCGAGCTCCCGGGTCGTGTCGACGACGACACGGACCTTGTCCGGATCGACGCCGAGCTCCTCGACGGCAACCTGCAGCGCGACCGTGTGGACACCTTGGCCCATCTCTGTCCAGCAGTGGCGGAGCTCCACGTCGCCGTCCTCGTTGAAGCGGACGACCGCCTTGATGATCTCGAGCAGACCGTTGCCGAGCCCCGAGTTCTTGAGCCCGAAGCCGAGCCCCACCGCTTTGCCATCTGCCACAGCCTGTTCGTAGAAGGGCTTGACGGCCTCCAGGCAGGCCCGCGCCCCGAGCGACCCGTCGTCCATGACCTGGCCCGGGCCCCAGACCACACCCGGTGTCACGGCGTTGCGGAAACGCATGTCCCAGGCATTGAGCCCGACTAGAGCCGCGAGGCGGTCGATCGCGCCCTCCATGGCGAACTGGGCCTGGTTGGCTCCGAACCCGCGGAAGGCGCCGCAGACCGAGTTGTTGGTCCGCACGGCAATGGCCTCGACGTCGATGACCGGAAGCCTGTACGGCCCCGACGCGTGCCCAGCGGCCCGCTCCAGCACCTTCATGCCCACCGACGCGTACGGCCCGGAGTCGCCTATCATCCGCGCCTTCAAAGCAGTGAGCATCCCGTCGTCATCACACCCGACCCAGTACTCCATGCGGATGGGATGGCGCTTGGGATGGACCAGGAACGACTCCTCGCGCGACAGGGTGCACTTCACGGGCCGCTGCAAGAGCCAGGCGGCCATGGCGGTCTGGCCCTGGTTGGACATGTCCTCCTTGCCGCCGAAAGCTCCGCCATTGGAGACCAGCTCGACGACTACCTTCTCCGGTGCTATCCCGAGAACGGCGGCGATCTGGTTACGGTCGTCCCAGACGCCCTGGCCACCCGAGAACACCTTCAAGGTGCCATCGGCCGAAGGCACGGCCAGGGTCGACTCGGGTTCGAGGAAGGCGTGCTCGACACGCTGGGTCTGGAAGACCTCGTGAACCGTGTGCGCGGAAGCCGCAAGTGCAGCCTCCACGTCGCCGCGTCGGTACACCGAGCGCGAGAGCACGTTGCCGTCGAGCTCCCAGACGGCGTTCTCCGGGTCCTCGATCGCCGCGACCGCGTCGGTGAGCGGGCGCAGCGGCTGGTAGGAGACCTGGACGAGCTTGGCCGCCTCCCTGGCGGTCTGCCTGGTATCCGCCACGACCATGGCGAGCACGTCACCGAGATACGAGGTGCGGCCGCCTTCGGGGATGAAGACCGGCCAGTCGGTGTGGATGATGCCGACCCGCAGGTCGCCGGGCAGGTCTGCCGCGGTGAACACAGCCTCGACGCCTGGTAAGGCACGCGCGGCCTCGGCGTCGATTCTGACCACGTCGGCCCTGGCGTGGTCCGCCAGCCGCAGCGCCCCGTGCAGCATGCCGGGTACCCTCAGGTCGTCGACGTAGCCGCGATCGCCGAGCGCGAGGTCCCTGCCCTGGTACCTGGCTCCGCGGGATCCGATGCCTCCCGGCAGGACCGCTTGCGGTGACTCGCCGCGGGCCAGTAGCTCCACGGCGTCGAGGATCTTGGTGTAGCCGGTGCAGCGGCACAAGTGGGCGCCGAGGAAGCGGCCCGCCTCCTCACGGGTGAGCGCCGAGCCCTTCTTGTCGATAAGCGCCTTTACCCGCACGAGGATGCCGGGCGTGCAAAAGCCGCACTGGAGCGCCCCGGCGGCGGCAAAAGCGTCGGCGAAGCGCTCGCGTTCGGCGTCGTCGAAGCCTTCCAGGGTCGTGATCGACTTCCCGGCGGCCTTGTCGAGCGATATCAGGCAGCTCACGGAGGCCTTGCCGTCGATCAGCACCGTGCAGCAGCCGCACTGGCCGGAGGGAGAGCAGCCGTCCTTGGCGGAGGTCACTGCGAGCTCCTCGCGGAGGGCAGCAAGAAGGTGGGGATGGTCGCCGACTTCCACCGGCTTGCCGTTCAGCGTGAACTGCGTCATCACCTGTTCTCCCCCTGTCACCGAGGTGCCCGGTACCCGCGGACCGAGGTGTTGCCCCAGCTCCCAGACTACCGGCTCGACCTTGAGGCTTCGCCGCCCCGATGCGAAATGACGGAAGGCCCCCTTTTTGGGGGCCTTCCGTCACGAAGGGTCAGTCCAGCGTGAACAACGTCCCTGTCTCGCCGTGCAGCGCGCGGGCGACGTTCTCCGGGTTCGTCACGATCGCCGACGTGCCCCCGTTGGACAGGTAGTTGACGACTGCCTGGATCTTCGGTGCCATGCTGCCGGCCGCGAAGTGCACTCCCTCGGCCAGGTGTGCCTTTGCCTCGGCCAAGGTGAGATGGTCGACCAGCTTCTCGTCAGGCTTGCCGAAATTGAGCGCCACCTTCTCGACCGCCGTCGAGATGATGAGAAGGTCGGCGCCAAGGTTGTTGGCCAACAGGGCCGACGCCAGGTCCTTGTCGATCACGGCGGCGACACCTTTGAGGTTGCCGTCCGGGTCCGCTACCACAGGGATGCCGCCCCCGCCGACTGTGACCACGACGATCCCTGCTGCGATGAGGGCCCGGATGGCCGGAAGCTCGACGATGCGAAGGGGTTGGGGCGACGCCACGACGCGCCGGTAACCCCTGTTCGCGTCGTTGACGATGTCCCAGCCCTCCTTGCGGCGTCGCTCGGCCTGCTCCTCGTCCATGAACCCGCCGATGGGCTTTGTCGGGTTCTTGAACGCGGGGTCGTCAGCGGCCACCTCCGTCTGGCAGATGACAGTCGCAGCCTCTCGGTTGACACCGAGCCGGCGGAACTCGTTGCAGAGGTTCTGCTGCAGGGCGTAGCCGATGGCGCCTTGGCTGTCGGCACCGCAGACGTCCAGGGGGACCTCGTGCATCTCATGGGCCGCCAGCTCCGAGCGGCGCAGGATGAACCCCACCTGTGGGCCGTTCCCGTGGCTGATGGCGACGTTCCAGCCCTCCTGGATCATGGCCACGATGTGGCGGCAAGTCTCCTGGGCGGCGATGTACTGGTCCGCCACTGTCTGGTGCAGCTTGTCTTTTATGAGCGAGTTGCCACCGATCGCGACCACGGCCGTTCCGGGGGTCTTGAACAAGGATTCCATTGTCTCACCCAGCTCACATCGTCAGCGCCATCACGGCCTTTTGGGCGTGAAGGCGGTTCTCGGCCTGGTCGTAGACGATGGACTTCGGTCCGTCGATGACCGCGTCGGCGACTTCCACGTTGCGGTCCGCCGGCAACGGGTGCATGTAGATGGCGTCGTCGTTGGTGAGCGCCATGCGCTTTTCGTCGGTGATCCAGGTGTCGTACTTGTCGATGAGCCGCTTGTCCTCTTCGGGGTCCTGGGTGGTCATAAGGGCTCCCCAGCTCTTGGCATAGATGACGTCGCTGGCTTTGAAGCCCTCGTCGAAATCGTTCATGACCTCGAAGCTGACGTGGGCCTTACGGGCGTTCTCGCGGCCCTGCTCGACGATGTCGGGCATGAGCTTGAACTCGGGCGGGTGCACGAGGCGCAGGTTCATCCCGAAACGCGGCAGCAACAGCACGAGGCTCTGGGCCGCGCTGAGGGGCTTGGAGTAGCTCGACGCCCTCGCCCAGCTCACCGTCGCCGTCTTGCCCCGCGGGTCACCGAAGTGCTCGATGATCGTCATGATGTCGGCAAGGGCCTGGTGGGGATGGTAGACGTCGCACTGCATGTTCAACACGGGCACACGGCTCGCCTCGGCCACGTCGTTGATGTACTTGTTGCCGGTGCCCCAGTCGCACTGGCGGATGGCGATGCCGTCGTTGTAACGGCCCAGGATCTCGCCGATCTCCTTGGCCGTGTCGCCATGGGCGATCTGGGTTGTCTTGGACTCGATGAACTGGGCGTGCCCGCCGAGCTGAGCCATTCCGGCCTCGAAGGAGGTGCGGGTCCGGGTGCTCGAGAAGAAGAAGAGCATGGCGAGGACCTTGTCGCGCAGGTAGGCGTGCGGTTCGCCAAGGGCGCGCGCCCGCTTCAGAGCGAAGGCGACGTCCAAGAGTGTGTCGAGCTCGTCCTTGGTGAACTCCTGCAAGGTGATGCAGTCGCGACCGCGAAGATGGGTCTGCATGGTCGCGCCTACTCGATCGCGCCGAGGACGAGCGAGAGCAGAGCCATGCGCATGACGACGCCGTTGAAGGCCTCGACCCAGTAGCGGGCGTGCCGGGTGGCGTCGACGTCGGGGGGCAGCTCGTCCATACGGGGCAGCGAGTGCAGGATGATGGCGTCGCTCTTGGCCTTGGCCTTGAGCAGTTCCCGCGTGACGCGGTAGGCAGCGGGCGTGAGTCCCTTGTCCTCGGTGGCCTCGTCGCGCGACACCGTGTAGTCCGCCTGCACCACAGGCTCCATGTAGATGACATCGGCGTCGGCGATGCAGGCCTCGACGCTCTCCTTCGCCTGGTACTGGACGTTCAGCTCGTCCAGCTCGACCTTGAACTCGTCGAGCAGCGACATGTCCGGGGGCCCGACCACGAAAGCCTTGATGTCGAACTGGGAGCAGGCGTAGAGGATCGAGTGCATCGTGCGCATCCGCATGTCGCCGACACAGAGGAACTTGAGGCCGTCGAGACGTCCCTTCTGCTGCCAGATCGTGTACAAGTCAGTGAGTACCTGGGTCGGGTGTTCTCCCCAGCCGTCACCACAGTTGATGACCGGTACCGAGGCCCACTTCGCCGCCTCGTGGGGAGCGCCCTGCTGGAAGTGGCGCATCGCGATGACGTCGCCGTAGTACTCGAGCATGTGGACGGTGTCCTTGATGGTCTCCTGGTAGAAGTCACCGGCGCGCGTCATCTTGGCGTCCGAGAAGCCGAGCACATGGCCGCCGAGGCGGTGCATGGCAGCCTCTGTCGCAAGGCGCGTGCGGGTGCTCGGCTGGTAGAACGCTGTCAACAGCGTCTTGTGCTTGAGCAGGTCGCCGTTGCGGCGCTCTGCGGCGAACGGCTTGAGCCTGTCGGCTACCGAGAAGATCTGGAAGTACTCTTCTCGCTCCATGTCCTTCAAGGACAAGATGTCCCGACCGAGGAAGCTCCTCATGTCGTATCTCCCCTTTCATTTTCTGATAGACGGCCCCCGCACCCTGTAATGGCGCGAAATACAGCCCGCACCGGCTTCCTGCCGGATTAAGGCTCTTTGACCTTGGTTTCGTTTCGGCTCATCGTACTGGCGTTCCGTCGCCACGTCAGAACCGCAGGTCAAAGCAAGCGAATCCGCCCTACGGTGTCACGCCCGGCAAACCAGCGCCTCTGCTTGAGGACAGTCACACCTCGCGGGTCGGGGCCGAAAACGTCGTTCAGGCCCACAGACGCCGGGCGCGGCGGGCGAGCTCGCCATGAGCGGCGCGAATGTCCACACCCACAAGCTCGCCGTCGGTGACGACCGCTTCACCCCCGACGAGCAGGTGGCGCACCTTGCGGGAGGGCCCGAGCACGAGTCCGGCGACTGCATCGGCGATGTCGGCGAGGTCATCGGCCGGCCACACGGCTATGTCGGCCGGGGCTCCCACTTCGAGGCGTCCGAGATCTGGCCTGCCGATACAGCGCCCACCTCCCGAAGTGGCGAGCTCGAGCGCCTGACTCGGCGTGAGCGCGTCCGGTTGGCCGGAGCGCAACCGGGCCAGGAACAATGCCTGTTTCAACTCAGGCAGGAGGTCTCCCCCTTCGTTGGAGGCGACCCCGTCCACGCCCAGGCCAACCGGCGCTCCCGCGTCGATCAGGTCGCGAACCGGGCAGAATCCCGACGCCAGCCGGGCGTTCGAGCTCGGGCAGTGGGCTACCCCTGCTCCGGCTGCCCCAATCCTTGAGACCTCCGATTCATTGAAGTGGACGCCGTGCGCGTACCACACGTCCCCACCGAGCCACCCGAGCTCGTCGACGACATCCAGCGGGCGCCGACCGAATCGCGCCAGGCAGTCGCGTTCCTCGGCCATCGTCTCGGCGAGGTGAGTGTGCAGGCGCAGACCTAGTCGCCGGGCCAGCGCGGCGGACTCGCGCATGAGATCGGCGGTGACCGAAAATGGGCTGCACGGCGCCACCACGACACTGACCATGTCGCCGTCGTGCAACCGGGCCACCACCGACTCCGTCGAGGCCAGGATGGAGTCGGTGCGCTCGACCACCTCGTCGGGAGGCAGGCCGCCGGCGCTCTGGCCGAGGTCCATCGATCCGCGCGAAAGGTGGAGGCGGACGCCGACATCGCGCGCCGCCGCGGCGATGGCGTCGAAAACCGAGTCGTCGCCGCGAGGAACGACGTAGTGGTGGTCGGCCACAGTCGTCGTGCCGCTCAGGGCGAGCTCTGCGAGACCGACCGTCGCTGCTACGCCAACGTCCTCGACGCCTATGCGCGCCCAGACCGGGTAGAGCTCCTGGAGCCACGTGAAAAGGTCGCAGTTGATGGCGCGACCACGGGTGAGCCACTGGTAGAGGTGATGGTGGGTGTTGATGAGACCGGCGGTGACAATGCCGCCGTCGCAGGCGATCACCTCGTCGCCGGAGCTCGCTGCGACAGAGCCGACCTCGGTGATGACGCCGTCTTCCACGGCTATCTCACCAGGCCAGCGCGCCTCTCGAAGAACCTTCCGCGTAGTCACGCACTGTAGTACCGCGCGCCCCACAACAGCTCGATCGCCAGACCATGTCGGTGAGGTCGTCGTCCGGGTCCGTCGTCTTGGTCGGCCGCACCGGCCCTTGAGGACCTGAGCGCGGGCGCGGCCCGTTTGCCGGGACTCCGACGAGCGGGGAGAATCATGCTGTGAACATCTACGGACTCGATTCAGAAGTCGTCGACCCTGCCGCAGTCGAGCGAACCGCACAACGCTTCCGCGAACAGCGGATCGTGTTGCCGACCTTTGCTCAGCTGAAAGACCCGCGCACCGCTCCGGGTTCTCTGACCGGACAGCTGGGCGCGGTCGACCGCAACGCCGCTTCGCCGACGAACCTCTGGCGGATCCACTGGTACAACAAGCTCGACGGGACCACGACTGCGGTACCAGAGCACGTCGTTTTGACCAAGGAGCTGACCGGCGTCGACGCCCCGATCGTGGTCGCATTCGGCGACCGCTTCCCCATGATCGGGGCCCACAAGGTGCTCGCCGCCTACGGCTGCCTGGCGCCGAGACTGGCGACCGGCACCTTCGATCCCACCAGGCATCGGGCGATCTGGCCCTCGACGGGCAACTACTGCCGTGGTGGGGTGGCCGTCTCGCGGGTCATGGGCTGCCGGGGAGTGGCGGTGCTGCCCGAGGGAATGAGCCGTGAGCGTTTCGACTGGCTCGAGCGCTGGGTCGTCGACCAGGGCGACATCATCAAGACTTTCGGCACCGAGTCCAACGTCAAGGAGATCTACGACCGTTGCCACGAGCTCGCCCAGGACAAGGACAACGTCATCCTCAACCAGTTCTGCGAGTTCGCCAACCACATCGTCCACCGGCTCGCGACCGGTACCGCGCTCGAGCGCGTCGTCGAGCACCTCTCGGCTACGCGGCCCGAGCTCAAAGCCCGTGCCTTCGTCTCGGCAACGGGGTCAGCCGGCACGATCGGCGCAGGCGACCACCTGAAAGACAGGTTCGGCTCGCTCACCGTCGCCGTCGAGGCTCTCGAGTGCCCGACGCTTTTGTACAACGGTTTCGGCGAGCACAACATCCAGGGCATCGGCGACAAGCACGTGCCCCTAATCCACAACGTGATGGGCACCGACGTCGTCATCGCCATCTCCGACCGTGCGACAGACTCCATGAACGTCCTCGCCAACACCGACGCCGGCCGCCGCTACCTGGCCAGCCGGGGTGTTTCCCCCGAGACGATCACCGCCCTCTCGTCGTTCGGCCTCTCGAGCTGGTGCAACGTGCTCGCGGCGGTCAAGCTCGCGAAGAAGCTGCACCTCGGCGAGGACGACGTGGTCCTCACCGTCGCCACAGACGGCGCCGCCATGTACCCGAGCGAGCTCGACGGGGCGCTCCGGCGCGACTTCGCCGACGGATTCAGTGAAGTCTCCGCCGCCCAGGTCTACGGCGAGTACCTGCTCGGCGCGGCCGAGGACCACGTCCTCGAGTGCACCGACACGGACCGGAACCGGATCTTCAACCTCGGCTACTACACCTGGGTCGAGCAGCAAGGGACCTCGATCGAGGAGTTCGAGGCACGCCGCCATCAAAGCTTCTGGCGCGGCCTTCTCGACCTCGTGCCGGTCTGGGACGATCTCATCACGGAGCTGAACGGCCGCTCGGGAGCCGTCCCGGCCGCTTGAATCCCCTGGGTCGTCCCGTCTTCCGAGCAGGCTCGCCGGCCCGGGCCCTGGCCCGGTCCGGGGACCTGGCGGGCGGGGCGCAAGCCAGAACGGTCCACAAAGGCGGGCATCCCCCCTTTCGCGCTCGGTCTCCGGTACTTTCGCAGGCGTGAGTCAAGGTCTGAGCAGCGTCCAAGAGAGCGAGAAATGAGCGAACAACCCCCTCGGCACCGCCGAGGCAACGGCAAGGGCAACGGCAAGGGCAACGGACGAAGTGTCGGGCGGGGTGCCGCAAGCTCCGGTGGTCTCGGGCGACGTCTGGCTGGCTTGGGCCGTAGACAGCGAATCGGTCTTGTCGCCGGCGCGGTTGTGATCGTCGTGCTCGTCGGAGTCGTGCTCGCGGCCGTGCTGTCGGGCGGCACGAAGCCTCCCAAGGTCGCCGGCTCCTCGACCACCTCGTCCATTCTCGGCACGGTCCCCTCGACGAGTCTGCCTCAGGTGGTGACGAACTCGAAGCTCTGTCCCCTGACGGGCCTGCCGGCGCCCGCTGGGAACGCACCGCAGCGACCCGCGCTGGCCGTGAAGATCGGCAACGACCCGGCCTCTCGCCCACAAAGTGGCCTCGACCAGGCGGACATCGTCTACGAGGAGATGGCAGAAGGCGGGATCACCCGCTACATGGCGGTCTTCCAGTGCCAGGACGCACCCCTCATAGGGCCTGTCCGCTCCGTCCGCTGGGATGACTGGAACGTCCTCGAGCCGTACCGCCAGGCGATACTCGCCTACAGCGGGGGGATCGACCCCTGGATGCAGGAGGCCGCGACACTTCCGTGGATCTACGACGCCAACGGCAGCGAGGACCCGACTGCCAACGCCTTTTACCGGTACAGCTCCTCCTCCTTGCCTGCGAGCCAGGGCGCGCCGTACAACTACTACACATCGACCAAAGCGCTCTGGGGACTGTTCCCTGCTGCCAAGACTCTGCCGCCCCGGCTCTTCAAGTTCTCCAAGTCGGTTCCGGCCGGTGCGACGCCCGCCAGGGTAGTTTCGATCCCGTTCTCGAGCGCCTCGCCAGTTGTCTGGAAGTGGAGCCGAACCGAGAACGAGTGGCTGCGCTTTTACGACACCTCACCGGACGTCGATCCCGCCGGGCAACAGCTCCACACGACGAACGTCGTGATCCAGATCGTTAAGACCAGGCCCGGGCCTTACAACGAGAGCGGGCCCGACAGCCCCGATGTCGAGAGCCTCACAGTCGGTTCCGGCCCCGTATACGTGCTGCGCAGTGGCCGCGTCGAGACGGGGACCTGGGACCGGCCAGGACCGAAGAACATCACGAAGTTCTCCTTCCCCGACGGCAAGCCGATCACGCTCGGGCGCGGCACGACCTGGTGGGAGATAGTCCCCGACTACATCACCGTCGCCTTCACGAAGTGACCCGCGGCTCCTCGCGATAGCCGCCTTTCACCCCTGGAGGGTCGCCTTACAGCGAGCGGACCGCCTTCTCTAGCACGGAGAGACCGTCGTTCAGGAGATCTTCCGAGATCACAAGCGGCGGAAGGATGCGCACGACGTTGTCGTAAGTGCCGGCCTTCAACAAGATCACGCCCTCGGCGTGGCAAGCGGCGAGAACCCTCGCGGTCGCGCGAGGATCGGGTTCCTTGGTCTTCGGGTCGGTGACGAATTCCAGCGCGGCCATGGCCCCGATGATGCGGACATCTCCCACTGCGGGCACTTCTTCGGCAAGACTGCCTAGCCGGGCTTGGAAGATCTCGCCGATGTGAGCAGCGCGAGCGACGAGACCTCGGGACTCGATCTCCGAGAGCGCCCCGAGCGCCGCGGCACATGAGACGGGGTTGCCACCAAAAGTGGAACCGAGCCCCCCGGGATGAATGGCGTCCATGATGTCGGCCCTTCCGGTGACACCACCTATCGGCAGGCCGCCCCCAAGACCCTTTGCCGTCGCCAACAGGTCCGGGATGATACCGAAGTGCTCGCAGGAGAACATCCTGCCCGTCCTTGCCATACCGGCTTGAACCTCGTCGGCGATGAAGACGATCCCGTGCTCCCTGCAATATTCCGCCAGTCGGGGAAGGAAGCCTTCGGCCGGGACGATCACGCCGCCCTCACCCTGCACCGGTTCCACGAGCACGCAGGCGATGCGGTTGCCTCCGATCTGGCTGTCCATCGAGGCGATCGCCAGATCCGCACATGCCTCTCCGCACCGCTCGGGCGGCGCCCCGGCGGCACAGCGGTAGGGGTAACTGAAAGGCTCGCGGTAGATCTCGGGCGCAAAAGGCCCGAAGCCGGACTTGTAGGGCATGGCCTTGGCCGTGAGCGACATGGTGAGAAGAGTTCGGCCGTGGAAGGCGTGGTCGAACACAACCACTGCCTGGCGACCGGTGAAGGACCTGGCGATCTTCACGGCGTTCTCGATCGCCTCGGCACCCGAGTTCACAAAAAGGCTGCGTTTGTCATGGGTCCCGGGCACCAACGCATTGAGGCGCTCCGCGAGGGCGATGTAGCCCTCGAAGCCGGTCACCTGGAAACAGGTGTGGGTGAAACGCTGAACCTGCTCGGTCACCGCCTCCACGACCGCCGGGGCGCTGGACCCAACGTTCAAGACCGCGATGCCTGCGCCGAGGTCGATGAACGAGTTGCCGTCGACGTCGACCACGACGCCGCCGTACGCACGCTCGGCGAATATCGGCATCGTCGCCCCCACTCCGGCTGGGACCGACGCCTTCCTACGCGCGGCAAGCGCGGCCGACCGGGGCCCGGGGATCACCGTCCGCACCTCGCGCACCTGAGGGACCTCAACGGATTCCACCACGATCACCGCCTGCCGTTAGGGCGAGCACGCCGCCTTACGCGCAGCATCGCTCGCGTCGATTCGATTGCTATGGAGCTTAGTTGCGCGACAGGACCTGTTCCCCTCGAGCGGGGCGAAGCCGGTCGACAACATGCATCCCTGCAGCGCCTCGCGACACCTTGGCACCAGGACCTGCGACAAGGTGATGATCGAGGTGACGCGCCGCTCCTCGATATGCTCCGGCGGTGCTGATTCCGAGCGTCCAACACTTCGCCCATATCGTGGTCGTGTCCAAGTCGAGCGGGCTCGGCCACGCCATCGCCCCCCAGAGCAAGATCACCTTCTTCCAGGCGATCGTCCTCGGCCTGCTACAGGGCGTGAGTGAACTGTTCCCCGTCTCAAGCCTGGGCCACGCCGTCATCTTCCCCGCCCTTTTCGGCTGGCACAACCTCGTCGCGTCGGAGAGCAAGCCCGAGTCGTTCTGGCTCGCATTGGTGGTCGCACTTCATGTAGGCACGGCGCTCGCGCTGGTGGCGTACTTCTGGAAGGAATGGAAGGCGATCGTCCTCGGCGTGCTGCGCTCGGCTCGCACCCGGACAATCTCCAACTCGACCGAGCGGCTCGGCTGGCTCCTCGTCGTGGCGACCATCCCCGCCGGTATCACCGGGGTCATCTTGGAGCACCCGTTCCGGGTGCTGTTCTCCAAGCCTCTCGCGGCCTCGATCTTCCTTGTGATCAACGGATTCATCCTCTTCGCAGGTGAAGTCTCGAGGCGCCGCGCCGGGATCCGGGAACGGCACGAGCATCTTGCACCTCGCAGGATTCTCGACTTCAAGGAAGCGGGCGTGATCGGGACCGCGCAGGTACTGGCGCTGCTCGCGGGCATAAGTCGCTCGGGCATAACGATGGTGGCGGGGCTTTTCCGTGGGTTGGACTACGAGGACGCGGCCCGGTTCTCGTTCCTGTTAGCGACGCCGATCATCCTCCTCGCCGGGGTCTACAAGATCCCCGACCTGCTCGGTCCCCTCGGCAACGGTGTCCGCGGCCAGGCCCTGATCGGCGCCGGATGCGCGTTCGTGGGCGCCCTGGTCTCAGTCGCCTTCCTGACCCGGTACTTCAAGACTCGCACGCTGTGGCCCTTCGGCCTGTACTGCCTCGCGATGGGCACCTTCTGCGTCGTCCGCTTCGCCTGACGGTGTCTTTAGCATGGCTGCAGGTCGTCTTGCGGCGCCCTTCCTCCCTGGGCGAACGGGCGCCGGGCCGGTCCGGGCAGCCGCATGCCGTGGGTCTGAGGAGCATTGAGCGATGGTCGATGTCAGCGGTGATCTCGTCGTCACGCGGTTGCTGACCATCCCTGCAGGCGAGCTCCGGTGGCGATTCTCGGGGAGCGGCGGCCCCGGAGGCCAGCACGCCAACACCTCGAACACCAAAGTGACGCTCATCTGGAACCTCGAGGAGTCCGCGGTGCTGACCGACTACCAACGCAGGCGGCTTGTCTCAGAGCTCGGACCCGTGGTGCGGATCGTGGCCACGGACGAACGCTCCCAGACGCGCAACCGGGACATCGCTCTCGACCGACTGCGCGAGAGGGTGCGCGCCGGCCTGGCGGTACGGACCCGTCGGCGAGCGACGACTCCGACGAGGTCCTCCGTCGACCGAAGGCTCGCGGCAAAGCGCCTGCGATCTGAGCTCAAGTCCGAGCGGCGAGCGGACCAAGCCCCCGAGGATTAGGCGTTTGAACAGCCAGAACTGACCCGGCGGGAACGCCGGCGCGCGGACCGAATCATGTCGCGACCTCCCGGCGGCCAATCAGCAGGACCTCGTCAGAGACAGGTCCCGACGATCGATAATCTGGTGTTGCTCCTCGGGACATCCGAGGGCTTGGTCGCGCGGCGGAATGCAACAGTCCTGAGCACGTCGACCACACTTGGTCCGACAGAGAGCGCTGGCGCAACAAAGATCATGGCACTCGACACCGCCGATACCGTGAGAGTAGGGACTCCCACCCCGGCCGACGCGCCGGGAGCCGACGGCTCGGGGACTCCGGTGCCCGGAGACCATGTTGCTGTCGAGCTCGATGCCGTCGCCCTGCGACGCTTCGGGGCAATCGCCGTCATAGCGGCGATCCTCCTCGGGCTCTTCCTCATATGGATGGCGTCGCATCCGGGTAACCACCGGTCCACAACTGACATCGACGTTGTCGCCAAGCTCGCCGTCGCCGTGCTCGCCGCCGTCAGCTGTTTCGTCTTCGGCCGCCGCGCGGTTCCTCAGGTGCGCCCCGCCTGGATGTGGACCGGCGCCTTCGCCGCTTTCTGGGCCGCCGGTGCAGCCGTCCTCACGTGGTACGACTTTGCCAGGCACGGGACAGTTCCCTTCCCCTCGGCGGCTGACGCCGGGTTTCTTGCCGCGCTGCCCCTTGCCGCAATCGGAGCGCTCCTTTTCTCCTCCGGGCCCGGCCCCGGGGTCCCGAAAGCACGCATGCTGCTCGAGGGCATCATCGTGGCCGGGTCGCTGCTCATCGTCAGCTGGGCTACCGCGCTCGGCTCGGTGTACCACTCCGGCTCGGGAAGCGTGTTCTCCCAGGCAATCGGCCTTGCCTACCCGATAAGCGACGTGATAGTCGCCACGGTCGCCATCACCGTCCTCGCCCAGGGCCGCAGACGCCATCGCGTCCCGCTCGTGCTCGTCGTCGCCGGGCTGATCTGCCTGACTGTCGGAGACAGCAGCCTCGCCTACCTGAGCCATGTCGCCTCGTTCCGATACGGCACGCTCGTGGACTCGAGCCGTGTGGGTGGACTGTGGCTCGTCGCCCTGGCGCCGATTTGGCCCGCCGAGCGGACCGCCGCCGCCCGCGACGAGGTCGATGGACCCTCGCCCTGGCAGGTGGCACTCCCCTACTTGTTCGTCGCTCTCGCCATCTTCACGGCGGTGATCAAAGGCACCCAGTCCAATCATGTCGACTTGTTCGACCTGATCGACGGGCTGTGCGTGATGGCGGCTGTGCTCACACGGCTCGTTCTCACCCTGGTCGAGAACCTGCGCCTCACAAGCCAGATGCGCCACGCCGTGACGACGCTTCGCGCGAACCAGGTCGAGCTGGTCCATTACGCCCTTCACGACTCGCTCACGGGACTGCCTAACCGCGTGCTGTTCGGCGATCGCATCGAGCACGCCCTGGCGCGACGTTCCTCACCCACCCGCCGGGTCGCGGTGATGCTTTGCGATCTTGACAGTTTCAAGGACGTGAACGACACGCTCGGACACCCGAGCGGCGATGAGGTGCTGATCGCGGCAGCTGATCGCCTGAGCTCGTGTGTCCGTCCCGCCGACACCGTTGCACGCATCGGGGGCGACGAGTTCGCCATCCTCATAGACGACGCCTCGGGTGTCGACGAGGTTGCATCGGTCGCGGCGCGGGTGTGCTCGGCGATGCGGACACCTTTCACCGTTGCAGGGCGCGACTTCATCGTCCAAGTGAGCGTCGGCATCGCGATGGCAAACCAGTACGACACCCGCAGCGAGAAGCTCCTCCAGGACGCCGACGTCGCCCTGTACGCGACCAAGGATGCCGGGGGGAACGACTACACCTTCTTCGAGCCACGCCTTGGCAAGGCCTACGTCGACCGGCTCGGGCTGCAGGCCGAGCTTTCGGCGGCCCTCGACAAGGGCGAGCTCTTCATGGAGTACCAGCCGGTCGTCGAGCTGGCTTCAGGACGCACCGTCGGCGTCGAGGCGCTGTTGAGGTGGCGTCATCCTCGCCGGGGTGTTCTGAAGCCGGCCGACTTCCTGGCGGTCGCCGAGAACTCCGGCATGGCGGTCCAGATCGGCACCTGGGCGCTCGGCGAGGCGCTCCAGCAGCTGCGGGGATGGAGGGAGCGAACACCCGCAGCCGCTCGGTTGTGGACCGCTGTCAACGTCTCGGCGCGACAGCTCGCAAGCGGCGACCTCGTGAGCGCCGTCTCCAGGGCCATCGACGCGAGCGGCCTGGAGCCCGAGTCGTTGCACGTCGAACTGACAGAGAGCTCGGTCATCGACCTAGTCGACTGGTCGCTGGTCGTGCTGAGGGACCTGAAGAAACTGGGGGCAGCTCTCGAGATCGACGACTTCGGCACCGGCTACTCCTCGCTCGCATACTTGAAGCAGCTGCCCATCGACGGGGTGAAGATAGACCGCGTCTTCGTGGACGGCCTTGGCACAGACGGGCGGGACGCGGTCATCATCGAGGCGGTCGTTTCCCTCGCACACGCCCTGAAGCTGAAAGTCGCCACCGCTGGCGTAGAGACGACCCGCCAGCTCGAGTGGCTCCGCGCTCTCGGATGCGACTACGGACAGGGCTACCACTGGAGCAGTCCGCTGTCCGCTCAAGAGCTGGAGAGCTGGCTCGACCACAAATGAGATCGCGCGGCCGCACCGCCTCGCGGCCACATTGAGACACCTCGGCTGCGAAAAGTGCTCAAGACACGGGCTCAACACGCCGATCAAGTAGCACATGTCGCACTCCAACAACATAAATTCCCACGTGGAACCACGAGTCGGAACCGGCCGGCTCTTTCCCATTAGACAGCACGCCCGGACGGGCGCTCCGTGGTCGAGACGTTCCAAGGTCGTCACGGCCGTAGTCGGGGCCCTGCTCGCAGGAAGCGCCGCCTACGCAGGCACCAACTGGGCCGTGGGGCTGGCGGGCGGCTCGAGCGGTGAGGCCCAGTCGGCGAGCGTGTCCAACCTCACCATCACCGCCGT
>JBEKGS010000008.1:0-89053 GCA_050012675.1 Acidimicrobiales bacterium | reverse complement strand
GCCGAGCGCGGCCGCCTGCCGCTGGCCGAGCTCGGTAAGGGGCGAATCGGTCCTTCCGATGACGAGCCCTGCCGCGTTGGCGTCGCTCTGGCCATGGCGGACGAGAAAGAGCATCGAGCGCTAACTGGCCTGGCCGCTCGTCATCACGAGTATGCGACCGCACTGGTCGCAGTAGACAACAGAGTCCGGCGTGGAGTGGCGCAGCCTGTGCAGCTCGGACGCCGGCAGCTGCAGGTGACAGCCGCTGCAGGCTCCCCCCACGAGGTGTGCCGCCCCGATACCTCCGAGTTTGGCTCTCAGCCGCTCGTAGGAGGCCGCCAGCTCCGGCGCGACGCGCGCGGCCAGAGCCTCCCGGGTCGTGCGGATTGAGGCTGCCTCCTCGTCTATCTCGGCCGTTGCCATACCGAGCTGCTCGCGTGCCAGCGCCAGCTCCTCGGCCGCCTCGGCTGTGCCGGCCCGAAGGCCAGCCAGCTCCTCATCCAGAGGCTCGAGCGCCTCCATGACCTCGAGCTCCTGGTCCTCGATCTCACGGCGGAGGTGGCTGAGCGACGACACCTCCTCCCCCATCGCCTGCTCGTCACGGTACGAGCCGGCTCGCCCCGAGCGCAGCCTTTGCTCGATAGCGGCGATTCGCCCGCCGACGGCCTCCGACCGCTGATCGAGGGTGAGCTGCTGGGAGGCGAGCTTGTCCCGCTGTTCGGTTGCCTCCGCCACGCGGGCTGTGAGCTCGGCGAGCCGGGCGCCGAGCTCGGAGACGGCCACGCGCTCTGCGAGCTCACGGCGCCGGTAGGCGAGCCGGTCGAGTGCGAGATCGGCCTCCTGGAGCTCGAGCAGGACCTGAAGCTGCGGGGTCGACAAGTCGGAGGAGGCCTCTTCGGAGGGCCCGGCGTCGCTCGTTGACATCGCTGATCGACGCTACCGGAGCCAGGTCGCCCTCAGGGCGAGAAGTTCCGAGAGCAACGCCGAGCTGCCGGCGGCAACGGGGGTGCGACGGGCCGAGTGCTCCCGCACGACGAGCCCGCGTCCTTGGGCGTCGGCGACAGATGCTCCCGCCTCGGTGCACACGAGGAGGCCGGCGAGGTAGTCCCAGCTGCCGTGCGCGTCGTGCATGCAGTCGATGTAGGCGTCGAGGGTCCCGTCCGCTACCGCGCAAAGGTCCAAGGCCGCGGCTCCGAGGGCTCGGTACCACTTCCAGCCGAGGTGGCGGGGCGGGTACCCGGACAGCCCGACCAGGGAGCGACTGAGCGACTCCTCGCCAGAAGGGCCGATCGCCTCGCCGTCACGCCGGGCGCCGTGGCCCCGCACCGCCTCGTAGCGGGTGCCTGTCGCCTGGTTCACCACGAGCGCGGCGAGCGGGCCTTCCTCGTCAAGCACGCAGATGCTGGTCGCGAACCATGGGATGCGCCGTGAAGCGTTCGTGGAGCCGTCGACGGGATCTAGGACCGCGAGCAGCGCCCGCTCGGAGGCCCCCGCGCTCAGGCCGGACTCCTCGCTCAGCACCCCGAGGCCGGCCCCGGTGAGAACCTGAACGGCGGCGTCGTCCGCGACGAGGTCGGAGCGGTACTGGCCGGGCCTGGTGCCGGCCAGACCCCAGTCGGTGAGCCCGCTCAGGGAGGCGGCGATAGCCTCGGCCGCCTCGCCGAGGATCCCGAGCAGTTCGGCTCCGTCCACACCACCGAACCGTAGCCTGCCGACCGCGTCTCGTCGCTCGCCTACACTTGCCTTTCGGATGGCCGTCATCGACGTCGCCGGCTACGTTGCCGAGCTCAAAGATCATGCGGTCGACCACAAGTTTCACGTGCACGACGAACGGCACTTCGTCGAGACGTACTCGCTCCGCCAGTTCTGGGAGGTCGACCTTCACCCTGAAGAGGGTTGCGGCGGGCCGATCGACCTGCACCTTGCCCTCGAAGTGGAGCCCCGCGTGCTGCTCGACTTCGAGGACGCGGTCGTCGCCCTGCCCGAGGACGAGGACCCTCCGGACAAGTGGTTTTTCCCACTGACCTTCAACTGGGGCGTCCCGCCGCTGCCCAAAGGCCCCGACCTGCTCAGGCTCGCCATCGACCTCGCCGGCGTCGGCGGCGTCGAGCTGCCGCTGGAAATCTCGGCCACCGACTCGTTCGGTTCGGTGACCGACGCACCCGTCCGCCGTCTCACGATCGTCGCCCGTCAACAGGTGTCCCTGGCACGAGTCCTCGCGGGTGAGGAACTGCTCTGCGACACCTTCGACAGGGCGCTCGCTGTCACTCGTTTCTTCCTCGACAATGCCCCGGGTTGGCTCGAGGAGTAGGTCGGCGCGACCGCGGCTGATCGCCGGGTGCGCAGTGCTCGGCCTGGTTTGCGGCGCCCTGTTCACCGGTTGCTCGTCTCAGGACGCGGCACCCCTTGCCAGCCAGGCCTGCGCGCATGTAGAACGCGCCCTCACGGTCGCGCACCAAGCAGGCGGCGCCAGCCCCGCAAAGGCGGCGAAGCTTCAGACCGAGGCGCTCGACCAGGTGCGCGCCGCCCTGCCGTACGCGGCGCAGGCGGCCGGCGACGACACGACATGGCAGCCGCTCGACGCCACCTTGAGCGAGTCGAACCGCGTTCCGGTCCACTTCCTCCTGCCTGCTCTGGCGGCCCAGTGCGCCGGAGTCGCCAAATAGGCCCGAGAACGCGACCGGCAAGGTCGCGCCGTGCTAGTCGGGCGCCTCGGCGCTCGGCAGCTCCCAGAGCTTGATCCCCCCGAGGATGCCCGCGACGTTGTCGACGATGGTCACCGACGCGTCGAGATAGCCCACGAGGAGCCGTGAGTTTCCGCCTCCCACATACAGCCGGTCGTAGTTGAGCAGCCTGTAGAAGTTGGCGAAAGCCTCGTCGACGCGCTTTCGCCACTTGTGAACGCCTATCTTCCGCAGGGCCGCTTCGCCCAGCTGCTCGTCATAGGTCTGGTCCCTGCGGAAGGGATGGTGTGACAGCTCGAGATGCGGCATCAGCTTGCCGTCGAGGAACAGGCCTGTACCGACACCGGTTCCGAGGGTGACGACAAGTTCGAGCCCTGAGCCACTGACAACCTCGAGGCCTTGAAGGTCGGCATCATTGGCGAGGCGGACCGGACGGCCGAAGCTCGCCATCAGCGCTGCGGCGAGATCAAAACCGGTCCACGCAGCCAGCAACTTGGAAACGACCGGCGCGCCCGGGGCACCCGAGCGGGTCACAAAGTGCGGTGCTGTCAGGATGACGCCCTTTCGGACGACTCCGTTGAAGCCTACCGACACCCGGTCGAAGTCCGGGAGGGGCGCGACAAGAGACGTCAGCGCGTTGATGAAGTCCTTGGGTGCGCACGGGTAGCGCGTCGGAATGCGGACGCGGTCGGCCACGAGCTTGCCGGCCGCGTCCAGCACGGAAGCCTTGAGGCCGGTGCCCCCGACGTCAATCGCCAGAGTCGTCGGTCGTAGCGGGGGCACGACTGCCGGCGCGACCGGCGCGGCAATCGCACCCGTGCTCTCGGCTCGGCGCGCTGCGGCGGGCGCCCTGCGGGGCGCGGACCGGGCAGAGGCGGGCCCTTTCGTCGCCGGCTTTGCGGCCTTTGCCACAGCCGGTGCCACGACAGGGTCCGGCTCGGGGGCGACGGGCGACGGGGCGACGGGTTCCGGCGCTGGGGCGATGGACTCCGGCTCTGGGTCGATGGACTCCGGTTCGGCGGCGCGCTCGGGCGCGGGGGGCTCGGGCGTATCGGCGGTGCCGACTTGTTCGGTCATACGACCACCTTTCCTCCGGCAGCGCCTGTTGCCGGTGAGCTGAGCGGCTCGTAAGAGCCAAGGAACTCGAGCAGTGTGCGAACCCCGAATCCTGTGGCACCTTTGCGGAACTCGCCTTGGTCCTCTTCCGATCGCGCCGGCCCGGCGATGTCGAGATGAGCCCAGGGCCGGTCGGCGACGAACTCCTGGAGGAGCAGAGCTGCGGTGAGGGCACCGCCGCCCCGCTTTCCCTGGTTCTTCATATCGGCGACTTCCGAGTCGATGTCCGCCCTGTAGACCTCGGGAAGCGGTAGCGGCCAGGTCGCCTCGCCCGCGCGCTGTGATGCCGCGTGAAGGGCTGCGATCAGGCGGTCGTCGTTGCCCATGAGACCGGCGATCCTCGGGCCGAGGGCGACCACGCACGCCCCCGTAAGGGTCGCTAGGTCGACGATGGCGTCAGGCCTCTCCTCAACTGCGAGCGAGAGACCGTCGGCGAGCACCAGCCGACCCTCGCAGTCGGTGTTCACGACCTCGATCGTCTTGCCGTTGCGTATCTTCAGGACGTCGCCCGGCTTGGTCGCTTTCCCGCCAGGCATGTTCTCGGTCGTCGGGGCGAATCCGACCACTCGCACGCCCACGCCGAGGGCCCGGCACGCCCCCATGGTCGCAATCACGTCCGCGGCGCCGCTCATGTCGGTCTTCATCGTGAGCATGCCTTCGGGCGTCTTGAGCGACAGTCCCCCGGAATCGAAGGTGATGCCCTTGCCGACAAGGGCGACCGTCGGAATGCTGCCGTCGGGACGCTTGCGGGCTTGGGCGGGCGACGGCTCGTAGACGAGCTTTATGAGCCGCGGGGCCTGTACCGAGCCCGCCGCGACACCGAGCAGGCCGCCGAGGCCGGCCTTCGCGATCGCCTCCTCGTCGAGGATCGTCACCTCGAGGCCCCCGCGTTCGGCGGTCTCGACGGCAACCTCCGCAAGCTGGGCCGGGGTGAGCGCACCAGCCGGCTCGTTGATCAGGTCCCGCGCGAGCCGCGTTGCGTCGGCGATCACGCGGCCCCGCTCGAGACCCCGTTCCCCAGGGGAAACCTCCTCCTCTCCGAGGACGATCGTGAGCGACTCGAGTGGGTCGGGATCACCGGCGTGATAACGCGTGAAGCGGTACCTCGCCCCCCAGAAGCCCTCGATCGCCACCTGGGCCGCCTGTTCGGCTCCCACGCCGAGCTCGGAGATACCGGTCAGGTCCAAGGCGACCGTCTTGGCGGTGCCTGTCGCCGAGGCGAAGGTGCCGGCCGCTTTGCGCAAGGCCGCCGTGCCGAGCTGATCGCGAGGGCCGAACCCGAGCAGGACCTCGACGCGCCCGCCCTCACCCCGGGTTACGAGGCTGTCACCGGGCTTGGCCTTGAATCGCCTCCGCTCGCACCAGGCGACGTCAAATTCGAGGCCGGGCCGCGCCGTCTCGAGTCCTTCGAGGGCACCCCAGCCGAGGGCCTCGACACCGTCCGGTGCGCTCGAGGTGATTTCGGTGGGAAGGGTCAGGGGTGAGTGCATGCGTGCCATCATGCCTCTAGCTCGGGGGCCTTGACACCTGCGGCACGAGCGGTCAGATGCTCGGGCTCGCACGAGCGGGCAAGAAGCCAGCACAGGTCCGACAGGCGGTTCAGGTAGGCCACGACGTGGGAGGCTTCCCCGATCCCGAGCGCGACCACCTTGCGCTCGGCGCGGCGTACGACCGTGCGGGCGAGGTCGAGTGCCGCACTCGCGCGGCTCTGGCCCGGGACGACGAACTCGGACGGCATGGCCCCGCCGGCCTCCAGCTCGTGCACGCGGCGCTCCAGCGCGTCGACCATCTCGCCGGTGACCAGGGTCCTTCCTGGCACGAGCCTGTTCTTGGACCGGGGCGCCGTCGCCACCTCCGCCATGACTACCCAAAGGTCCCGCTCCAGAGCCGCGAGCTCGTCGTCGAGCCCGGTGCCCCTCACCTCGGCCCGGGCCATGCCGAGAGCCGCCTGCGCTTCGTCGATGGCGCCGTTGGCCTCGATGCGGGCCGAGTCCTTGCGAACCCGCCCGCCGTAGAGCAGGCCGGTGGTGCCGTCGTCGCCCCGTTTGGTCGCGATGCTCACCGGCCGCAGCGTACCTGCGATCGTCCCTACGTGATGCGGGCGGAGAACCCCGCAGCGACCAGGTCAGGGTCCATAGACTCGCCCTGTGCCGACCAAGAGAACATGCGGGCCCCGGGGGCCCGAGACCCCCCGCAAGAGACGCTCGACGACGCGCACCAGGAGGGCCGCCGCTTTGTGCGTCTCGGCCCTGGCGGCGATGGCGCTCGCGGCCTGCAGCTCGAGCGCCAAGCCTGCGACGACGACGACGCTCCCGTCGCCGGCGGTGTCGAGGACTGCCATAGAGCACGCCTACTCGGTGCTCTTCGATCTCGCGAACCCCGCGCTCTCGCCCAAGATCGCCGTCATCCAGGACGGCTCGGTGCTGGAGTCGGCAATGAAGACGGCGCTCAAGAGCGCCCTCGCCAAGAGCGCCGCGGGCGCGAACGTGAGCAAGGTCACCATCGAGCACGGGACCGCTTGCAAGAACGAGCTCCTGTCGAGCCCGTGTGCGGAGGTGACCTACGACATACTCGGCCCGACCAAGACGCCGGTGCTGCCCAACGCGGGCGGCGTGGCCGTGTACCAGCACGGGCGCTGGCTGGTCGGGAAGATCACCATCTGCACACTGCTCGAGCTCGCGAACTCGGGCAGCGTGCCGCCCGGCTGCTGAGGCTCAGGACTCCTCGCTCGGACCTGGGAGCAACTCGCGGGCCAGAGCGCCGAGCTTTTCGACAGGCCCGGCTTCGACGACCTGGCCCTTGCGCATTACCACGAGCTGCTCGGCCAGTTCGAGGGCGCGGGGAAGCTGCTGCTCGATGACGAGCAGCGACGTGCCCGCTTCGCGGATCTCACGCAGCGCCTTGTAGACGTCCTCGACCACGCGGGGGGCCAGGCCCAAGGAGAGCTCGTCGACGACGAGCAGCTTGGGGGGCACGGCGAGGACGCGGGCGAGAGCGAGCATGCGCTGCTCGCCGCCCGAGAGCGTGCCTGCGAGCTGGCGCCGTCGGTCCGCAAGGCTCGGAAACCGTTCGAAGGCGCGTGCCAGTGCGTCGGCCGTGCCCCTGCGACCGAGTGCACGCATGAACGTGAGGCGGAGGTTGTCCTCGACGTCCAAGGTGGCGAACACCGAACGCCCCTCCGGGGCGTGGGCGACCCCGAGACGGACGAGCCTCCATGTCGCAAGACCGGTTACGTCCTCACCGGCGAAGTAGATGCGGCCCTTGGTCAAGGGCACCAGGCCCGTCGCGACACGGGCGATGGTGGACTTCCCGGCACCGTTCGGGCCCACCAGGGCGGTGACGGAACCCGCCGGGACCGACAACGACACGCCGAACAGGGCCCGGAAACGGCCGTACGCGGCCGAGACGTCGCGCAGCTCGAGCACCGGGGGCTCAACGGTCACTGACGGCGGCGGGTCCGCGGGCCCGGTCGTGGCCGTGAGGGAGGCGTCGCTCGCCATCAGGTCGCCTCGCCGAGATAGGCGCGCCGCACGACCGGCTCGGCCATCACTTCGTCGACGCCGCCGGATGCGATCATCCTGCCGAAATCGAGCACGTAGGTGCGTTCGACGACACGCCGGACAAAGTCGAGATCGTGCTCAACCAAGACCATGGCCGTGCGGCGGCGGGCCCGCACCTCGACCAGGACCTCCGAGAAAGAGAGCGCCTCGCGCGTGTCGAGACCCGACGAGGGCTCGTCCAACAACAGCAGCTGCGGCTCTTGCACGAGCGCGCGGCCGAGCTCGACGAGGCGCCCGTGTCCCTGGCTCAGCGACTCGATCGGGTCGTCCGCGACGGCGTCGAGGCCGAGCTCGACGAGGAGCTCTTCCACGCGGGCGACGGGGGCTCTCGCCTTGGCGCGCCCGATCATGTCCTTCCACAGCCGCCCGTCGGCGCGGTGCACCCGTTCGGCGACCATCAGGTGCTCGCGCGCGCTCATGCCGGCGAACAGCTCGAGTCTCTGGAAGGTGCGCCCGATCCCGAGACGGGCACGCTCGAACACCGGCAGGTGGTCGATGCGCCGTGACCGGAAGTAGATCTCCCCCGCGTCGAAGTGGCGCACACCGTTCAGGCAGTCGAACAGCGTCGTCTTGCCGGCACCGTTCGGGCCCACGAGGCCGACGGCCTCGCCCGTTTCGATCTGGACCGAGACGTCGTCGAGGGCGACGATGCCGCCGTAACGCTTGGAAATCCCGGTGGCCTCCAACAACGCCATGTCAACCGACCGTTTCCGGGTGCTTGCGCCAGGAGACGACGACCTCGACCACGCGGCGCTTTTGCCATTCCACGACGCCCTCGGGATGCAGTGCGTAGGTGATGGCACCGAGGCCGAACAGGATCGGGAACAGGTTGCGCCACTGCGAAGGCAGGTAGTCGAGCAGCTGGTAGAGGATCACGTAGGCCATGCCCGCCTGGATTGCGCCCTGCACGGTGTAGACCCCCGTCGTCACGACGACGACCATGAAGACCAGGGAAAGCAGGGAATTGAAGTCATCCGGCGAGACGGTGCCCTGAAGCGAGCCGTAAAGGGCGCCGCCGACGCCCGCGAGCGCCGCGGCCACGGCGAATACGGTGACCTTCAGCTTGGCGAGGTTCGTCCCGATCGACGCGGCCGCGAGCTCGCTTCCCCGCATGGCGGCGAGCTCGCGCCCGGTGGTGCCCTGGCGGATCGCCAGCACGACGGCCGAGCAGATGATGAGCAGGATGAATGCCAGCACGAAGAAGGCTTTTCCGCTCGTGAACTCGATCGAGCCGAGCTGCGGGCGCGGGACGTTCACCCCGGACTCGCCGTTTCCCGACCAGGAGAACTGGAAGCCGACGTTGTCGGCGAGCAGCCCGAAGGCGAGGGTGGCGAGCGCCAGGGCAAGGCCGCCGAGGCGCAAGGCGGGCATGGCCACGACAGCTCCGAGAGCGGCGGCCACGGCGCCTCCCGCCACGATCCCGACGAACACCGACAGCCCGAAGTGGGTCGCAAGCTGCGCGCAGGTGAAGGCCCCGATGCCGGCGAAGGTCGCCTGGCACAGCGAGATCTGGCCGCTCATCCCCGTCAGCAACACGATGGAGAGGAAGATGATCGAGTAGGCGATCCCCTGGGTGAGCGTGAAGGTCCAGTTGCTCGGCACCCAGGTGACACACGAGACGAAGAAGGTCGCGAGCACGAGCCATCCGCCCCCGCGCAGCAGCTCCTCGAGGCCGTGACCGCCTATGGTGGCGGCCATCGGGGGAGGGGGCGGGTCGCAGCCCGCAAGGGGGTCGTCGTGGAACCACCGCTCGCGAAGTCCCGGCAGCGCGAGCAACAGGCCGATGAGGACGACGAAGGGAAGCGCCGGCCGTAGTCCCGAGGAGAGCACGCTCCCGCTCGGCAGGTACCCCCCCAGCAGCTCCTGGACGACTCCTAGGCCGATCCCGCCCCAAAACGCCAGAGGAAGGCTCGTGAGGCTCCCGAGCGCCGCGGCAGCGATGGCGGCGACGAGCAGGTCGGTGAAGTTCAAAGCCTGCAGCTCGGCGAACAAAGGGGCGAGGAGCACTCCTGCCAAGCCCGCGAGAAAGCTGGAAAGGACCCAGATGGCGACCCCGACCCGCTCGGAGTTGATGCCGGCCAGCTGGACCATGCGGGGGCTCTCGGCCATGGCCCGCATGCGCAGGCCTATCTGGGTGAAGTGCGACATCAGCGAGGCCAGGAGCACGACGGCGAGCGTCACGATGACAGTCGACAGCTCCGTGCCGTTGATGGCGTCGCCTGCCAGGTGGAAATAGACCGAGCCGGGAGCCAGCCACAGCGAAGGTGGGGCCAGCCTCGCCTCGTTCCCGAAGATCAGCTGCAGGGCGCTCGGGATGGCGATGAGCATGCCGAGCGCGCTCACGAGCTTGACGAGAACGGGGGCCGACCGGATGAAGCGGTAGAGGAAACGGTCCATGGCCAGACCAAGCAGCGGTGCCACGACCACGACGGCGGTCAGGAACCCGGCCCAGTTGGGCCAGCCGGCGTTGACACAGACGTAGAAGATCAGTGCCGACGCGTACGCCTGAGCACCGTAGGCGAGGTTGAACACGCCCGAGGTCTGGTAGGTGAGCACGAGGCCGACGGCCATGAGCGCGAACACGCACCCGTAGGGAAGGCCCGGTATGGCATAGCTGAGGAACTGGGTCACGCGAGCTTCGACCCCTTGCTCAGCTCCTTCACGCGCCGGGGACGCTCGCAGCCGGCGGCACCACGACGACGCTGCGGGCGCCTTGAGGCTGGGGGGTCTCGAAACACGTGAACACGGTGCGGGACGGCGACCCGAACAGGGGCACGAAACGGCCCGCGAGCGCCCGCACGTAGACGTTGCAGTCGACCAGGCCGTTGTGCTTGTGCTCGAGACGCCAGTCGATGGGCGAGACGATGCCATCGGCGGTGTAGCTCGTCAGCGAATTGAGGGCGTCGACGAGCCGGGTACGGGTCAGGTCCCTTCCGACAAGGCGCATCCCCGTCACGAACATGTCGGCGGAGATCCAGCCCGCTAGAGAGGCCTCGCCGGGCAGCTCGCCCGGGAAGTACTTCGCCAGCTTGCTCAGGTAAAGGTCCAGGCCGGGGTACCTACCGGGCGACAGCTTGGCCGACTCGAAGGGGACATGGCCGATGAGGAAGTACACGCCCTGCATGAGCGACGAGAACTTGGCGATCGCCTGCGCGTCGTAGCCGTTCAACCAGTACTGGGCGACAGAGCCCATCCCGTCCTGGCGCATCGTCTGGGAAAGAAGGATGTTGCCCGACAGGTCCATGCAGCTGACGACCAGGTCCACCCCCGCGGCGCGCATGCGGTTGACGTCGGTGGTCAAGTCGACGGGCGGGGCCGGGATGGAGAGATCCTCGTAGGCGACCGGGATGTGGAAGCGCCCCATCGCGTAAGCCATCCCCTCGCCCGCCTGCTCGGAAGCGCCCACGTTGTAGGCGAGGATCCCGACCTTCTTGGCGTGCAGGCGTTCGGCCAGGTAGGCGGCCTCGGGGCCGGGCCGGGTGAAGTCGAGGAAAGAGCCCTCCGAGCCGAACAGGCTGGGCCCGTCGGTCCAGTCGGTGCTGACGTCGTAGCCGAAAGTGGGCACGTTGTTGGAAGCGAGGTAGCTGGCACCGGCGAAGCTCGGTGTGCCCACGCCCACGACGGCAAAGACGTGGTCCTGCTCGACGAGCGTCCGCACCTGATCGGTGTCCTGGGAGGCGTTCGAGCCGTCGTCCAGCTGGTAGCGGAACTCGACCTTGCGGCCGTCCACGCCCCCTTCGGCGTTGATCATGTCGAGGTAGGCGTTGACCCCGTCGAAAATAGGCGCAAAGTCCGCCGGTATGGGCCCGGTCAGGGAGGCCACGCCCCCTACGACGACTGCGGTGGGGGTCACGCCCTGGGTGTTGCCCGCGTTGGACACGGTCACCTTGGCGTTGCCGCACGCCCCGGCAACAAGGGCCAGGCCTAAGAGGATCCCAAGCGATCCACGAGGACTACGCACGCTTTACCCCTTGCTCTCGGCACCGGATGCGATCGCCCGCGGGGGACGCTATCAGCCGGCTCGTGGCCATGGCCTGCTTCAAAGCGGCCCCTGCCATATTCGCCGGTCGAAAACGGCGGCCGGCGGATGGGCCCAAGGGGCTTGTCGCGGCTCGCGCCCGAGCTTCCCGTGAGCCGGGTCGCCCCCGCCCTACGATTGGGGACGTGAAGGTATCGACTCGTGGGGACTATGCAAGTCGCGCTCTGCTCTCCCTGGCTCTCCGCGAGGACGTCACGCCGACCTCTGTGCGCGACATAGCCGAGCGGACGGGCCTTCCCCAGCCGTATCTGGAGCAGATCCTCCTCGCTTTGAAGGGCGCCGGGCTCGTGCGCTCCAAGCGGGGCGTCGGAGGCGGGTACGTCCTGGCCAGGTCGCCGGAGCAGATCACCCTCGGCCAGATCGTCAGCGCTGTCGACGGCCCCATCGTGGCGGGAGACTTCGGCCAGCCCCACCAGAACGGCGCCTGCGACCACGAGGGCCAGTGCGTGCTGCTCGCCGTGTGGGCGGACGTCGGCGAGCACATGCGCCACCACCTAGACTCCTTCACTCTCAAGGACATGGTGACGCGCGCCCGCGGGGACGCGTCGCCGGTTTCTCCCCTGGACTGACGAAAGTCCACTACAGCCGCCCGATGTTCGCGGCGGCCCAGAGGGATATCAGGCAAAACGCGGAATGGCCGGGCCCCGATTCGCGTTGTCATCTGGTGAGAGCGATTTGCCGGAAGGGGGAGGAGCGCCATCTCAGCCGAGAACAGGATCGAATACGCCAACACCCCGGAACTGACCGCTGCCGAGCGGAGTCGAGTCATGCGCGAACCAAGTTCCGCAGGGCCCGACCTGATGCGGCTGTTCCTCGACGATCTCGGCCGTTTCCCGCTTCTCAGCGCCGCAGAACAGACAGAGCTCGCCAAACGGATCGAGCAGGGCGACGAGGAAGCCCGCAAGCAGATGATCGGCTCCAACCTGCGCCTCGTGGTGCACTGGGCGCGTCGGTACCAAGGTCGCGGGGTCGACATGATCGACCTCGTCCAGGAGGGGACCTTCGGTCTCATGCGCGCCGTCGAGAAGTTCGACTGGCGCAAGGGGTTCCGTTTCTCCACCTACGCCACCTGGTGGATCCGCCAGGCGTTGCAGCGTGCCGTGCAGTCCAAGGGCCGCGCCATCCGGCTGCCCGAGGACGCGCTCGCGGCCGAGATCGAAGCCGACCCCGATCATGTCCGGCTCCCCCGGGTCGTGGCCAGCCTCGACCAGCCGTTGACGAGCGACGCCACGGCGACCCTCGGCGACGTCGTGAGTGGTGACGAGACGCCCTTCGAAGACGAGATCGCCCGCACGCTCACCCTCGGCAAGCTCGACGCGGCCATCGACCGCCTGCCCGAGCTGGAACGAGACGTCGTGCGTCTGCGCTTCGGGCTCGACGGCAGCTCTCCGGCCTCTTTGGAGTCGACGGCGCGCACCTTGGGCATCGGGGTCCGGCGCGTGAGGCGCATCGAGGCTTCTGCCTTGGCCTTCCTCGCTGTGCAGCCCGAGGTCGAAGGCGTCCACGACGCCGCCTGATCCTCGGCTCTATTAGGAGAAGCGCTCCAGCACCGAGGCGAGATCGCCGGGCAGCGGAGAGCTGAAGACGACTTGGCTGTCCGTGAGGGGATGGACGAAACCGAGGCTGGTGGCGTGCAGGAAGGGACGTGCACACCCCGAGCGGTGGCGGTCGCCCCGATAACGGGCGTCGCCGATCACGGGATGGCCTATGGCCGCCAGGTGCACCCGGATCTGATGGGTGCGGCCCGTCTCGAGCCGCAATTCCAGGTAGGTCGCCTCGAGGGGCTCGAGGTAGGTCGCGAGCACGCGGTAGTGCGTGCGCGCCGGGCGGCCTCCCACGGCGACGGCCATGCGGGTCCTGTCGCGAAGCGAGCGCCCTATCGGCGCGTCGACGACTCCCGCCTCGGACTCGAGTGCCCCGCAAGAAAGGGCGAGGTACGTCCGCGACACGCTGCGCGCGGCCAGTTGGGAAGTGAGCGAGCGGTACGAGTCCGGAGTACGGGCGACAACGAGCAGGCCGGAGGTGTCCTTGTCCAGCCGGTGCACGATACCGGGCCGGTCCGCCATCCCGCAGCCGAGCTTGGGCAACTCGGCAAGCTCGGGGTACACCGCCAGAAGGCCGCCGACGAGCGTGCCCGAGCGGTGCGCCGCGTCGGGATGGACCACGACGCCCGGTGGCTTGTCCACGACGATCACGGCCTCGTCGTCGTAGACGACGCGGTAGCGGACCTCGCCGGGCGCCGCCGGCCTCAACAAGCCGGCGCCCTCCTCGGCGAGAGGTTCGAGGTCGGTCTCTAACAGGTCACCCTTTTTCACCCGGCGGCTGCCAGCGACGACGACGCTTCCGCCGAGGCGCACGGCACCGGCGGCTATGAGCCTTTCCACCTGTGCCCGGGTGCGACCGGACAGCAGCGCCACGACCCGGTCCACGCGCTCACCGGAGAGCACGCCCGGCACTTCGACGACCGAGCTCATGGCCTCTCGCTCACGGCAGCGGTCTTTGGCAGGCATCTTGGGGTCCCTCACCGGCGCCTTTCGGCTGGCTTGTGGCAGTTGACCGCCACAGGGCCACGGCGAGCACCACGCAGCCGCAGACTATGGCCGAGTCGGCGAGGTTGAAGGTGGGCCAGAACCCGGAACGGATGAAGTCGACCACGGCGCCGTGATGGCCCCTGAAGACCCGGTCGGCGAGGTTGCCGACGGCGCCGCCGAGGATCATGCCGACTCCGACGGCAGCCGCGGTGTTGGGCACGGTCCGGGCGAAGTAGGCGAGCACGGCGACGACGACCACGACGATCAGGATGATCGGCAGTGTCAGGCCGGAAGCGATGCTGAACGAGACACCGGTGTTGTAGGTGAGCACGAACGCGAAAGGCCCGATCAGGTGGACCGGCCCCGCGGAGAGCCGGGAGACCGCGAGTGACTTTGTCACCTGGTCCGCTGTCACCACGACGAGGGTGACCGCGAGCATCACGCGGATGCGCCTGGAGCGTCGCCTCGCCTCGGCCGGGATCGCTCCCCCGGTGGCGCCGGGCCGGTCCTGACCGGCCGCGTTCAACGTTTCGACAGCCCCCCGCTCTTGCAGTCGATGCACAAGCGGGCGTAGGGAAGGGCCTCGAGGCGGGCCTTGACTATCGTCTTGCCACAGTTCTCGCAGATCCCGTAGGTGCCGTTGTCCAGCTTCGCGAGCGCGTGGTCGATCTCCTCGACGGCACCGAGCGCCTGGGCCGACAGCGCCAGGTCGCGCTCTCTGTCGACGGTGACGGTGCCCCCCTCGCCCGATTCGTCGTCGAACTGGATGTCGCCCGGCTCCATCTCCTCGACAAGCGCCTCCGCCTCGGCTTTCAAGCTGGCCGCCTGCTCGAGGTAGGTGGCCCGCTCGCGCAAGAGCGCGGCCCGCTGGCTGGCGAGAAAACGCTCGTCTTTCGCGTAACCCTCGGCGGGGCGCTTGGCCGCCGGGGCCTTGGCGCCGAGGCCGCCCGAAGTGCGCGGGGAGACTGCCGCCTCGGCCGTGCGCGCCGGCGCGGGGCTCTTCGCGGCCTTCGCCTTGGGCGCCTGGGGTGCCTTCAGTGTGCGGGCGGCCGCCTTTGTGCCCGCGGCCTTCTTGGTCGCGGCTGCTGCGCCCGGCGTCTTGGCCTTGGCCGGCGGGGCCTTCACGGCCTTGGCGGCCTGCTTGACGGGCGTGGCCGCCTTTGCACCCGAAGCTGCCGCTTTGGCTGCCGGGGCCTTCACGGCCTTGGCGGCCGGCTTTCCGGCGGGCTTTGCCGCCGAAGCCGCCTTCGTCGGCGGGGCAGCCTTCCGTTTTGCCGCTACCGCCCTTTCGGGCTTGGCCGCGACCTTCGTGGAGGCCCTGGCAAGAGGCGCGACGGTCTTCGCAGTCGCTTTGGCCTTGGCCGAGGAGGCGGCCTTCTTCGACGGCTCGCCAGTGGTCTTGGGCGTCGCTGGCTTCGGGGACGCCTTCGAGGCGTTCGCCTTCACGACGACTCCCTTCTCGGCGTGGGCCGCCACCATGGTCTTTGCCACCATCGGTCCCTCCTGTCGCGGCGAGGGTGACCGACGATAGCCGTAGCGGACACCCCTCGCCAAACATTCGTCAACGATCTCACGCTCTGTTACGACCCGGCTTGTCCGTGCGCTCGTGTGACCCGGGCCGGGCAGTCGCTGCCCGCAGCTCTCGATCGATGGCGTCGCGTGCCTGCGCAGGGTCGATGTCGACGACACGGACTCGCTTCACTCGGCTCTTCTCCCCGGAGACGATCTCGACCTGGGACTTTCGGACAGACAGCAGATCGGCGACGAACTCGAGACACTCCGAGTTCGCCCGCCCGCCGACGGGCGGCGCCGCGACCTTCAAGCCGAGCGCGTCGCCGTGACGTCCCGTGACCGCCGCCCTGCCGGCACCGGGCTGGACCCGGACCCTTAACACGATGCCCGTGGACCCGCTGTCTGTGGTCTCGACGTCGAAGAAGTCATCTGCCATGGCCGCCTACTGTATGGCCATGGCAGAGGCACCCCGTGCGAGCGCTTATCCGCAGGTCCCCGCGCAGCCGCGCTATCCCTCCTTGGAGGAGCAGACTCTCGCCTTTTGGCAGGCGGACAGGACCTTCGAGGCCTCGGTCGCCCTGCACGGACCCGAGACCGAGTACGTCTTTTACGACGGGCCACCTTTTGCCAACGGGCTGCCCCACTACGGCCACCTCCTCACCGGCTTCGTGAAAGACGCCGTCCCCCGCTACCAGACGATGCTCGGCCACCGCGTCGAGCGCCGCTTCGGCTGGGACTGCCACGGCCTGCCGGCCGAGATGGCAGCCGAGCACGAGCTCGAGCTGTCCGGCCGCCAGGCCGTGATCGCCTACGGAATCGACAGGTTCAACGCCTACTGCGGCCAGATCGTGCAGCGGACCACCGACGCCTGGGAGCGCTATGTGACCCGCCAGGCCCGGTGGGTGAGCTTCGAGGACACCTACAAGACCATGGACCTCTCGTTCATGGAGAGCGTGCTGTGGGCCTTCAAACGCCTCTACGACAAAGGGCTCATGTACGAGGGCTTCCGGGTCCTGCCCTACTGCTGGGAGTGCGAGACGCCGCTTTCGAACTTCGAGACGCGCCAGGACGACTCGTACCGGGACCGCACCGACCCGGCCGTGACGGTGCGGTTCGATCTCGAGCCGGTCGACGACGGCCCCGAGCTGTTGCGGGGCCCGGTCGGGATGCTGGCCTGGACCACCACGCCCTGGACCCTCCCCTCCAACCTGGCCCTCGCCGTGGGACCGGAGCTGGCCTACGCCGTGCTCGCCTGGGGCGAGCGGCGCGTCGTCATCGGCGAGCAGTGCCTGGCGGCCTACGAGGACACCCTCGCCGGCGCCGAGCTGCTCGGCACCGTCGCCGGAGCCGATCTCGTCGGGCGCCGCTTTCGCCCGTTGCTCCCCTATTTCGCAGACACGCCCGGGGCCTTTGTCGTCCTAGGTGAGGACTTCGTCGCCATGGACGAGGGCACGGGCGTGGTCCAGATGGCCCCGGGCTTCGGCGAGGACGACCAGCGCGCCTGCGAGGCGGCGGGAATCCCCGTGGTCTGCCCCGTGGACGACCGGGGACGTTTCACAGCTGAGGTGGGCGACCTTGCAGGAGTGCAGGTCTTCGACGCCAATGCCACCATCGTCGAGCGCCTCAGGGCGGCAGGGGCAGTTGTAAGGGCTGAGGAGTACACCCACAGCTACCCGCACTGCTGGAGGACCGACACGCCTCTCATCTACCGGGCGATGAGCTCGTGGTTCGTGCGCGTGACAGCCATAAAGGACCGCATGGTCGCTCTCAACCGGCAGATCGCCTGGGTCCCCGAGCACGTCAGGGACGGGGCTTTCGGCAAATGGCTGGAGGGGGCACGGGACTGGTCGATCAGCCGGAACCGCTTTTGGGGAACGCCCATCCCGGTGTGGAAGAGCGACGACCCGCGCTATCCCCGCGTCGACGTCTACGGCAGCGTCGACGAGCTTGCGGCGGACTTCGGGGCAAGGCCGGCCGACCTGCACCGCCCCTTCATCGACGAGCTGACCCGGCCGAACCCGGACGACCCCACCGGGGCCTCGACGATGCGCCGCATCCCCGACGTCCTCGACTGCTGGTTCGACTCGGGATCCATGCCCTTCGCGCAGCTGCACTACCCCTTCGAGCACGCCAAGAGGTTCGAGGAGCACTTCCCGGCCGACTTCATAGTCGAGTACGTGGGCCAGACCCGCGGCTGGTTCTACACCTTGCACGTGCTGGCGACGGCGCTGTTCGACCGGCCCCCCTTCAAGGCCTGCATCGCCCACGGCATCGTGTTGGGAGACGACGGCCGCAAGCTGTCCAAGCGCCTGCGCAACTTCCCCGACCCAGAGGAGGTCTTCGCCGCCTACGGCGCCGACGCCATGCGCTGGTACCTGCTCGCCTCGCCGGTGCTGCGCGGCAACGACGTGGTGATCGAGGCCAAGGGACTGGCCGAGCCCATTCGCCTGGTCTTGAACCCCATCTGGAACACGTGGTACTTCCTGTCGATGTACGCCAACGCGGACGGCCTTCGGGGCCGTGTCCGCACCGACCAACAGGGCGTGCTGGACCGCTACATCCTGGCCAAGACGCGCCGGCTCGTGGAGGACGTCACCGTCGCCATGGACGCCTACGACCTGGCGGGCGCGACGGGCCACATCTCGGTCTTCCTCGACGCCATGACCAACTGGTACGTGCGCCGCAGCCGCGATCGCTTCTGGCGCCCGGTGAACGCCGCCGCCTCTGAGGCGCCCGGTTCCCCGCCCGACGACAAACAGGACGCCTACGACACCCTGCACACCGTCTTGGAAGTGCTCTGCCGGGTGGCGGCACCGTTCCTCCCCTATCTCACAGAGACCGTCTACCGGGGCCTAGCCGGCGAGCGCAGCGTGCATCTCGAGGCCTGGCCGGAGGCGAACGAGCTACCCTCGGACCCGGCCCTCGTAGAGGACATGGACCTCGCCCGGGAGGTGTGCTCCGCCGGCCACTCGATCCGCAAGGCGGCCGGGCGCCGCGCACGGCTCCCCCTTTCCTCGCTCACGGTGGCGGCCCCGGGCGCGGGCCGGCTCCTCGCCTACGCCGACCTCATCGCCGACGAGGTGAACGTGCAGCAGGTCAGGTTGGTCGAGACCGTGAGCGACCTGGCCGAGAGCGTGCTCAACGTCATCCCCGCAGCGCTTGGCCCGAGGCTCGGACCCCGGACGCAGCACGTCATCGCCGCCGCCCGCCGCGGCGACTGGTCGAGTCCGGGGGACGGCACGGTGGAGGTGGGCGGCGAGAAGCTCGAGCCGGGCGAGTTCGAGCTCCGCCTTCGGCCTTTGGACCCGGTCTCGGCCCGGACGCTGCCCGGCGAGGTCGGGATCGTCGCGCTCGACCTCGAGACGACCCCCGAGCTCGAAGCAGAGGGCCTAGCCCGCGACGTCATCCGTTCCGTGCAGCGCGCCCGGCGTGAGGCGGGGCTCGAGGTCACCGACCGGATCCGCCTCCGCGTGGCCCTCCCGGACGCCTCGGTCGCCGTTGTCGAGCTGTGGAAGGGCCACATCGCCGCCCAGGTGCTCGCGACCGAGATCGAGATCGCGGCCCTGAAGGACGCCGGCGACGAGACCCCCGCACCCGGTGAGGTGTTCACGGCCACGGGCGAGCTGTCCAACGGGGACTCCATCGTCGTCCAGATCACGCGGCTCAGCTGAGCCCGCAGGCGCGGGCCCCGGCCCGTCGCCGGGGGTGGATTCGGCTCAGGCGATCCAGTCGGACCCGAGCGGTCCGAAGTGGTGCTGGCCGGAGCCGGCCTCCGTGCCGAAGAAGCTGTCGTTGCCCGAGCTGAAGATGCTCATGGAGTCCGGGTGCCACGCCTGGGTGGGCGGCCCCGACTCGTCGAGGGGCGGGACAGCCGCGAGACTCGCATGCCCGGCCTCGTCCTCGTCGTCGCCGGTGCCCTCGTCCAACAGCGGCAGGGACGGTGCCGCGGCCGCGGCGTCCTCGTCGATCTGGGCCTCGATGTCGTCCTCGTCGGAGGCCGGCTGGGGAGGCGTCGCCGTACGGCGTTTGGCCATCTCCTTGGAGGGTGTCAGGGTCTTTTCCACAAGGCCGAGAGCCACGCGCAACGAGTCGGTGAGACGCCTGCGCTCGTTCTCCAACAGCTCGGACAATTCCTTGAGCTCGGCGTTGACCGACGCCCTCTCGCTGTGCAGCCGGGCCATGTCGTCCGAGTGGCGCCGCTGGGCCTCCGAAGAAAGGCGTTGGGCCTCTTCGCGGGCGTCGCCGAGCAGCTTCTCCGACTCGCTGCGGGCCGTGTCCATGAGAACGGCGGCCTGTTCCTGGGCCTCGCGGACCGCCATGTCGGCGGTGCGCTGCGCGAGCACCAAAGTCCGCCGGATGCTGTCGTCGTCCTCCTCGGCCGCCCTGTCGGAGACGGCCCGTTCCGCCCTCTCGGCCCGGTAGGCGAGCTGGCGCATCTTCTCTTGCAGCTCCTCGACGGCTACCGCGACCTTCTCGAGGAACTCGTCGACCTCGTCGGTGTCGTAGCCCCGAAGGCTGGTACGAAACTCAACCTCTCGCAGGAGTTTTGCAGACAGATCCATGCCCGGATGATATCGGCCGCCCGGGAAAAGATCATGGATGCTGCGTCTCGGGGCTACAGGAGCCCCCGAACGATCAAGATGGCGAACCACACGATGATCGGCGAGAGGTCGACAGCCGTGGCGCCGACCCTAAGGGGCGGCACGATTCGCCGCACCGGCCGTAGGACGGGCTCGGTGATCGCTTCGAAGAACCGGATGAACGGGATCAGGGCCGAACCCGAGGGTGCGGGGATGTAGGAGAGCACCACCCGGATCAAGAGCACGAAGAGGAAGATGTTGAGGACGTCGATTACATAGGTCACCGTTCGGCGCCTGGTTTCCTCGGGGTCGCAGCCTTGGAGGGCTCAGGTGGCTTCAGGACCGGAACAGCCCGTTCTCTTGGATGCGCTGTCGCTCCTCGGGGGAAACCTCGACATTCGACGGCGTGAGCAGGAACACCGATTCCGCAACCTTCTCCATCGAGCCACCGACCGCATAGGTGAGACCGGAACAGAAGTCGATCATGCGCCGCGCCAGGTCTTTCTCGCTCGCCTGGAGATTGACGATCACGGGCGAGCTTGCTTTGACCATGTCGCCGATCTCCTGGGCGTCCGAGAAGCGCGCCGGGGCCACGACCTGGGGCTTGGTATGGCGCTGGGTCACAAACGGCCGCACGACTGCGCCGCGGGCCACCGGCGTGGTCGGTTCCCGTCCGTCGTCTCGAGCTATCGGCCGCACCGTCGCGACGCTCGCCCGCGGCGGGGCGGGTTCGGGGTAGGAGCTCTGCCGCACACGGCCCGGGGGCGTCTCGGTGACCTCCTCATCCTCGGCGTCGTACTCATCCTCGTCTTCGATGTCCTTAAGACCGAGGTACATCAGCGCTCTTTGCACAAACGAAGCCATCGCCAGCCCTCCTCCAAGAACTCTATTGTTACAGCCTGCGACGTTGCGGGCGAGGACCGAACAGGCAAGTCCCGAGGCGAACCATCGTCGCGCCCGCAGCGACGGCCTGCTCGAGATCGCCGGACATGCCCATCGAGAGCTCCGCCAGACCCAGCTCGCCGCCAAGGCGCGCGACCTGGTCGAACGCCGCTCGGGCAAGGCGCGCCTCGCCCAGCGGCGCCACCGTCATCAGTCCGTCGACCCGGCAGCCGATCTCCAAGAGGCCCTCGACGACACCGGGCACCTGTCCGGGCGCGCAGCCGCCCCGACCCGCGAGACCTGTCGTGTCGACCTCCACGAAGACCGACGGCGGGCCGGGGCTCCCTTCGGCGCCCGTGGAGGCCAGATAGCCGCCCGCGGCGCCCGCCGTGCCGGAAGTGATGTCGCTCCAGTGCCGCATTATCGCCTCGCCCTCTACGACGCGCGCCACAGCCTGCCAGCAGTCCACGAGGCCGACGAGCCGGCCGACCTTGTTCCGCTGCACGGCACCCAGGAAGTGCCACCTCGCCGTCCGGCCCAAGGTGCCCCACTTGGAGACCAGCTCGTCGGCGTAGTTCTCGCCGAAGTCCCGCAGGCCCGCCGCGAAACCTGCCGCCACCTCGTCGGGACCGAAGCCCTTGGTGACCGCCACGATGCGGACCCGCAGGGGATCGCCCCCGGCCCCGGCGATCCGCTCGCGTGCCTCGGCGACACGTGCCCCGACGGCGCCTACGAGCGCCTCGCCCAGAAGACGGCCTTCGGGGCTCACCTGTGCCCCGTGACCACAAGGGCGTGGCGTGCCGTCTCGGCGCGCCCGCGCCAGGAGTAAAGGGCCGGGTCGCAGGCTGTGCAGCGCCCGTCCTCGGCTACGACCCTGATCGAGGCCGCCTCGAGCGCCCTGTGCACCCCGGCACGCAGGTCGAGGGCCGCGGTGCCCTTGGCGGTCCTCGAGCGGACCGATGCCCCGTAGGCGGACTCGAGGGCCTCGAGGTCGCTCTCGCCGAACTCGTAGCACTCGGGACCGATGCAGGCCCCCAGCACCGCCTCGAGATCGGTGGCCCCGAGCGAGCCCATGACCGCAGCAGCCGACTCCAGCACACCCGCGAGCAGGGAACGCCAACCGACGTGCACCGCCGCGACCAGGCCCTCTGGGCTGGCCAGAGCGACGAGCGCGCAGTCGGCGGCGAAGACGGCGAGAGGGGCGCAGGGCACTTTGGACACGAGCGCGTCGCCCGCGCGTCCCGCACAGGGCTCTTCGGGGCCGAGGACGACGACACCACCACCGTGCGCCTGGCGCAGCCAGCGCCAGCGCCCCGCTACGAGGGCCTGGCGACGGGTCTCGAGCGCCTCCGGCCGCGAGGCCGAGAGCGGGCCGAGGTCGCCGTCGGCGGACCCGCTCAGCACGACTGTCGCGGAACCTGCCCCTAAGGCGATCCTCCTAGCGGAGGAAGGAAGGGACGTCGAAGTCGTCGTCGAGGTCGAGGTCGTCGTCGCCGCCCACATCGAAGACGTCGTGGCCCTTCTGGGCGCTGCGGGCCGGGACGGCACCGAGGAGATCGCTGTCCAGGCCCGGGGTCCGCGAGACCGGCCGGGCGGCAGGCTCGGCGGCCGCCTTCGACATCGAAGCCTTGCGGGGCTCGGCGGCCACGTCGTAGCGGTCGAAGCCGGCCGCGATCACCGTCACCCTCACGGTGTCGCCGAGGGCGTCGTCGATGACGTTGCCGAAGATGATGTTGGCGTCGGGGTGAGCCACGTCGTGGATGATCGCCGCGGCCTCGTTCACTTCGAACAAGGTGAGGTCACTGCCTCCGGCGATATTGAGAAGGATCCCCCGGGCGCCCTCGATGGAGGCCTCGAGAAGCGGGCTCGTGATGGCGTGGCGGGCCGCGTTCACGGCGCGCCCCTCACCTGAGCCCGTGCCGATGCCCATGATCGCCGAGCCGGCGTTGCTCATCACCATCTTCACGTCGGCGAAGTCGGTGTTGATGATGCCGGGCACGTTGATCAGGTCGGTGATGCCCTGGACGCCGTGCAGGAGAACCTCGTCGGCCATCGAGAACGCCTCGACCATGGAGGTGCGCTCGTTGGAGATCGACAACAGGCGCTCGTTCGGGATGACGATGAGCGTGTCCACCTTCTCACGCAGTCGCTGGATGCCCTCGTCGGCCTGGGTCGAGCGGCGCCGGCCCTCGAAGGCGAAGGGCCGGGTCACCACGCCTATGGTGAGCGCGCCGAGCGCCTTGGCGGTCTCCGCGATCACCGGGGCGGCGCCGGTGCCGGTGCCGCCGCCTTTGCCGGCGGTGATGAAGACCATGTCGGCGCCCTTCAGGACCTCTTCGATCTCCTCGATGTGCTCCTCAGCGGCCAGGCGACCGACCTCAGGGTCGCTGCCAGCGCCGAGCCCGCGTGTCAACGTTCGGCCGATGTCGAGCTTGATGTCGGCTTCGCTCATCAAAAGGGCCTGCGCGTCGGTGTTGACCGCCACGAACTCGACGCCCTGCAACCCGGCATCGATCATGCGGTTGACGGCATTGACCCCGGCGCCCCCGACGCCGACGACCTTGATCACAGCGATGAAGCTCTGGCCTGGCGTGCTCATCCGCGCTCCATCCTCTCCTGAATAACCGGTGGGTGATTCCCGAGAGGCTTGCCGCGATCCCGGTTGGCTTCCGATTGGCTTGGAGCGCCCATGACCTCTCGCCCTTCGCCTTCAGCCGGTCAGCGGCTCCCCCGGCCCGCCATTAGCGCTGGTCGGCAGTGCACACTATCCGGCGACCTCGGCCGCCCCTTCAGCACCAGTCTCGTCGCGGGCAATCTCAGCCATCACCCTTCCCCTGAACGTTAGAGGTGCTGACCAGGGGGGTCAAGACCGGGGCGGCCGCCACCCTCAAGTCGATACCGCCGACACCGGCCAGATCGACGCCCCTCAGCACCGTCACGAGGGAGACGAATTTCTGGGGTAGGGCCTGGTCGTCGCCGAGGATCGCCCTCAAGCCGCCCTTCAGGTGCAGCACGACTCCGTCGCTCGCCGAGACAGCCATCTCAGTGAGACGGGGCAACACCGACACGGGCAGCTGTGCCGCCGCCTCGAGCAACGGCGTCGCCGCGCCTCGAAGGGTGCTTCCCGGCGGCCCCGGGTTCCGCGCCAGCAACACGAGGGGGAGCGAGCCGGGCCGCGAGGTCTCGTCCCCGAGCACGCGGCCGGTCGAGTCCAGCACGGCATAGCCCCCGCCGGTGAGCTTGGCCGCGGCGACCGGGATCCGCTCGACGATCCCCACCGCGACCGTCGACGGCCACTCGAGGTGCACCGAGGCCGTGGCCACCCAGGGGAGGCGCTCGAGGCGACGCTGCATCGCCGAGGTGTCGACGTCTATGAGGGGGGGATCCCGGTCGAGGCCGGTGACCGAGAGGATCTCGCTCCGCGGCGTCTGGACGGCGCCGGCGACCACGACGGTGCGCGCGCTGAGCAGGGACGAGTGCAGGACTCCCACCGCGCCCGCCACCGCACCAGCGAGGACGATCACCCCGACCAGGATGGACAGGCGGCGGTGGCCGCGTTGGCGCTGCACGCGCACGCGTCTTGCCTGAATCCGCGGATCGGTCATGACCCCTCCTCGAACCCGATTAGCCGCAACTCGGTGTGCAGCTCGACCCCGAGGCGCTCGGCGACGAGCGCCCGCACCTTTTCGATAAGCCGCTTCACGTCGTCGGCCGATCCACCGGGATCGGCCTGGATGAAGTTGGCGTGCCTCTCCGACACCTCCGCCGAGCCGATGCGCAACCCCTTGAGCCCCGCCTGTTCGATGAGGCGCCCGGCGGCGTCGCCCGGCGGGTTCGTGAACACCGAGCCCGCGTTCTGGCCGCCGGGCTGGTGCTCCCGGCGCCAGCGCACGATCTCGTCGATGCGGGCGGCCGACTGCTCCGCGTCGCCGTGGGCGAGGCGGTAGCAGGCCTCGGTGACGACGTCGTGGGGACCGATCGTGGAGTGCCGGTAGGACAGGTCCAGGGCGCCCGCCTCGATGAGGTGCTCGGCTCCGCCGAGAAGGCTCACGACCCGGCAGTCGCAAAGGACGTCGGAGGTCTGGGAACCGTGGCCGCCGGCGTTCATCCTGACCGCGCCGCCGACCGAGCCCGGTATCCCGACGGCCCACTCGAGCCCGGTGAGCCCGGCCGCCGCCGTACGGCGCGCCAGTACCGGGTAGGCGACCGCTCCCCCGGCCCGCACGAGCTCTCCCTCGATGGCGATCCCGGAGAAGCCCTCGCCCAGGCGGACGCACAAGCCCGGGAACCCGCTGTCGGCGACGAGCAGGTTCGACCCCTTCCCGACCACGACGACCTCGATGCCGGAGCTGCGGACGGCCGTGGCCAGGCGTTCCAGGTCGGCGACGGTGCCGGGCTCGCTGTAGAGGGCGGCACGGCCCCCGACGCGGTAGGTGGTCAGCTCACCCAAGGGCCGGTCGCGGGCGGCTAGCGGGCCGAGGAGCCCGGCCGCGGTGTCGAGCGCAGCCCGCGCGCTCTGCGGGGAGACCGCTCTCACCGCCGGCCGGCCCCTTCGCCGGCGGCGAGCTCGGAGGCGAGGTTCGTCAGATCGCCCGCCGCCAAGGTGAGGCACAGATCGCCCGGGCGCAGTTTCTCGCGCAGGTAGGCGACGACGCCCTCGCGGTTGGGCACGTACACGACCGGTGCGTCGGGGTGGGCCCGCACGATGGCGTCTATCACGAGCTTGCCCGACACTCCGGGCCGGGGCATCTCGCCGGAGGGGTAGATGTCGGTCACGACGACGAGGTCCGCCCCCACGAACGAGTCCGCGAAGCCCGGCGCCAGCGCAGCCACGCGCGAGTAGCGGTGGGGCTGGAACACGCACACGACACGGCCGAAGCCGCCTTTGAGGGCGGTGTCCAGAGCCACCCGCACCTCGCCTGGGAGATGGGCGTAGTCGTCGACGAAGGTCACCCCGCCGAAGTCCCCACGGAACTCGAAACGGCGCGCCACCCCGGCAAAACGGGCGAGCGCCCGGCGGGCGTGCTCGACGTCGACCCCGAGCTCGAGGGCCGCCGACACCGCCGCGGCGGCGTTGCGGGCGTTGTGGACACCGGGCACGGGCAGCTCGAAGCGCCCGAGCCCTTCACCGGATCGGGTGAGGTCGAACTGCAGGTGGTTCCGCCCGGACTCGACCGCCCCGATGTGCACGGTCGCGCCCGCAGAGCAGCCGTAGGTAACAGCCGACGGGGGCGCCAACAACGCCGCCACCGGGTCGTCGGCACACACGATGGCCGAGCCCGCCTGGCTGACGAACACCTCGAAGGCCGACTCCAGCTCCTCGAAGGACCCGTAGTGCTCGATGTGGTCGGGCTCCACGCTCGTGACGATCCCGAGCTCGGGCCACAGGTGCAAGAAGGTCCCGTCGCTCTCGTCGGCCTCGACCACGAGCAGCTCGCCCGAGTCCCAGGAGGCGTTCGTCCCGATCTCGTTCACCTCGCCGCCGATTATGAAGCTCGGGCGCAGGCCGGCTTCGACGAGCACGAGGGCCAGCATCGACGACGTCGTCGTCTTCCCGTGGGTCCCCGCGACCGCGATCGTCCGGCGCAGCGCCACGATCGACTCGAGCATGGCGGCACGGGACAGCACAGGGATGCCGAGGCGTCGTGCCTCGAGGATCTCGACGTTCCTCTCCGAGACCGCCGTCGAGTAGGTCAACACGTCGGCACCGGCGAGGTTCTCGCGCCGGTGGCCGATCTCGACGTTGACGCCCCGGGCGCTGAGATGCTCGAGCGATTGCGAGGACTTGATGTCGCTGCCGGTCACGTGGTGGCCCATGCCGGCGAGCACTCCGGCGATGGCGCTCATGCCTGCCCCGCCGGCCCCGACGACATGCACCCGGCGCGCGACGGCGAGGTCGACCTGCGGTGGGCTCGGGTTGGTCACGTCCCCTCCTTCGACACCGACTCGACGAGGACGGCCACCGCCTCGGAGGCGTCCCGGTGACCGGCGGCCGCGGCGGCGGCGCTCATGGACTCGAGCCGTCCCGGCTCCTCGATGAGCGACGCCACGACCTCCTCGAGCCGCTCGGCGGAGCAGTCGGCGTCGGGGATCAAGATCGCCGCCCCGAGACCGCTCAGCGCCTCGGCGTTGCGCGTCTGGTGGTCGTTCGGCGCCCCGGGCAGGGGGACGAGCGCGCTCGGGGTCCCGATCGCCGCCAGCTCGGCGACGGTGAGGGCCCCCGCCCTGCACACGGCGAAGTCACACGCGGCGAGCAGGGCCGGCATCTGGCGCTCGTAGCCGACGAGGCGGTAGTCGAGTCCCGCCTCCGGGGAGCTCTGGGGGCCGAGGCCGAGTCCGGCGGCCTCGCGCCTCACCTCGGCGAGGTTGCGTTCGCCCGAGACGTGGTAGATCGTGACCTCGCCGCGTGACGCCCAGGACTTGGCTAGGCCGAGGGCGGCGTCGTTGAGCCGGCGCGCCCCCAGCGATCCGCCCTCGACGGCGACGAGGAACCTCCCCGGCCCAAGGCCGAGGAGCTGACGGGCCTGCTCGCGGCCTTGCGGGGACCGCGCCGTGGCGAGCACGGCCTGGCGAAGGGGGGCGCCGGTCACGACCTGGTTGGGCAGGCGGGTCCCCTCGAAGGCGACGGCGCACCTGCGGGCAAAGCGCGCCACGACGCGGTTCGAAGCGCCTGCGACGGCGTCGCAGCTCACGACCACGAGCGGGACACGCAGCAGTATCGCCGCCAGCGAGCAGGGGAGGCCCGCATAGCCCCCGACGGTGACCACGACGCTCGGCCTCGTGCGAAGGACCGTCGCAAGGCCGAGAACGCAGGCGGCGACAAGGCCGCCCACGGCACCGATGTTGGCGGGCGTGAGCCGCCGCTGGATGCCCCTTCCGGGCAGCAGGCTCACCTCGAAACCGGCCTCGGGGACGAGACGGCCCTCCATGCCGCGCCGTGAGCCGACGTAGAGGATCGAAGACGCTTCGTGGCCCCGGGCGACGAGCGCCTCGCCGATGGCGAGGGCGGGCTGCACGTGCCCGGCGGTGCCGCCCCCGGTGATGAGCGCGAAGGCGCGCCGCGAGCCCACCGGCGAGCGCCGTCTCATCGCCGCGCCGCTTCAGGCTGGCGCCTCGCGATCCCGAACAGGAGCCCCACGCCGACCAGGGCGACGATCAACGACGAGCCCCCGTAGGAGATGAACGGGAGCGGGATGCCCGTCACCGGCAGCGCGTCGACGACCCCGCCGATGTTGATCACGGCCTGGGCCAGTATCCAACAGGTGATGCCGATGGCGACGAAACGGGCGAAGGGGTCGCGCTCGCGCGCGGCTATCCGCAGGCCCGCCCAACCGAAGGCGCCGAAGCCCAACAGGACCACCAGGGCTCCCACGAGGCCCAGGTTGCCGGCGATCACCGCGAAGACGAAGTCGGTATGAGCATTGGGGAGGAACCCCCAGGGCGTGATCGAGGCGCCGACGCCGCTTCCTGTCACACCGCCGAGACCCAAGGTGGCAAGCGACTGCACGACCTGGTAGCCGGTCGTCGAAGCGTGGGCGAACGGGTCCACGAACGACAGCAGCCGGTCGCGCGAGTACGGGGCCTTGAGAGCGATCACGGCACCGGCCGCACAGACGACGACGCCCGGCACCACGAGGAGCCTGAGCCTGGTACCTGCTGCGAAGAGCATCGAGAAGGTGATGCAGCCGATGACGATGGCGGTCCCGAGATCGGGCTGCTTGACGATGAGCACGGCCGCCAGAGCCATGAACAACAGCAGCGGGCGGACAGAGGCCTGCCACTGGTCCCGGCGCTTGGCGCGCCGTGCCAACAGGTCCGCGGCGAAAACGACCATGGCCAGCTTCATCAGCTCGGAGGGCTGGAGCTGGAACGGGCCGAGGGCGATCCAGCGGCTCGAACCACCGGCGAAGTGACCTAGGCCGGGCACGAAGACGACCACGAGAAGGCAGAAGGCGCCGACGAAAAGTGGGAAACGGAGCCTTCGGACCACCTTCATGGAGGTGCGGCTCACGACCAGGGCCGCCAACACACCGATGCCCATGTAGATGGACTGGCGGACGACAAAGGACCAGGGCGAGCCCCCGGCCAGGATCGCCCCGGGGGCCGAGGCCGACAGCACGATAGGAAGCCCGAGCAGGCACAGGCCGCCTACGCTTGCCGCCAGCACCTTGGCCTCGAGGCTCAGATGTCCGCTCTTCGAGCGGCGCTCGGGGCGGGCGCCGCCCTTCACGAGCTTCATGTCCCGCCCGCCGTCGCGCGCCCCGGGGCGCGTCGCGGCGGCCGGGCGCTCCGCGGCGAGGGCTGCGCGGGCCGCGGGGCTGCTCACTTGAGCGACGCCGCCGACAGGAAGTCTGCGTAGAACAGGCCCACGCCCAGAGCCACGCAGAGACCGGAGAAGATCCAAAAGCGCACGGTGACGGTCGTCTCCGGCCACCCCTTGAGCTCGAAGTGGTGGTGCAAGGGGGCCATCAGGAACACGCGGCGGTGGAAGACGCGGAAGCTGACGACCTGGATCACGACCGACATCGTCACGATGACGAACAGGCCCCCGATGATGGGAAGAAGAAGCTGCACGTTCATGACCAGCGCCAGGCAGGCGAGGCCCGTGCCTATGGCCAGTGAGCCCGTGTCACCCATGATGATCCTGGCCGGGGCGGCGTTCCACCACAGGAAACCGACGCAGGCGCCCCCGAGCGACATCGCCATCAGTGCCAGGTCGAGGGCGCTGTGCACGGCGTAGATGCCCGGGTGGCGATACTGCACGAAACCGACCAGGGCGAGGAACCCGCACACGAAGGCCGCCGAGCCTGCGGCGAGGCCGTCGAGGCCGTCGGTCAGGTTGACCGAGTTGGCCGTGGCGAAGATGACCACCGTGCCCCAGATCACCCAGCCGACGGTGCCGAGCTCCAGGCCCGGCAGGTCGTAGCGGGTGAACGAGAGTGTCGTGTGGACCCCGCCCCAGTGCACCTCGGAGATGCAGAACAGCACGGCGACAAGCACGAGGCCAGTGGTCTTCCAGCGCTTGTTGAGCCCGAGCGAGCGACGTCTGCTCACCTTGATCCAGTCGTCTGTGGCGCCGACGGCACCCGCGAGCACGACCGCGCCGAGCACGAGCAGGGCCGAACGCGTGAAGGGGGCCGAGGTGCGGACGTGACCGAGGAAGTAGCCCGCGACCACAGCGCCCAAGATGGCGATGCCGCCCATTGTCGGGGTCCCGGCCTTGACCGTGTGGTGAGCAGGGCCGTCGATGCGTATCTGCTGGCCGATCCGCCAGCGGATCAGCCAACGCAGCAGTATCGGGGTCCCGAAGCCGGCCACGAGGATCGACACGGCGCCGGCCGACAACAGGGGGATCACGAGGCGCCTCCCCTGGCCCGCAGGCGGTCGAGCTCCTCGGCGGTGACGACACGGTCGCTGAACTCGATCGAGCGGTCCCCTGTCTGCTGGACGGTCTCGTGGCCCTTACCGGCGATGACGACGACGTCACCTGCGCCGGCGGACTCAAGGGCGGTCGCGATCGCCCGCCGCCGGTCCGGCTCGACGACGAGCCGGGCCGTGCCGTCGCAACCCGCCCGGACCTCGTCGATGATGGCGATCGGGTCCTCGCTGCGGGGATTGTCGGAGGTGAGCACCGCAAGATCCGAGAGTCGCGTGGCCACCGAGCCCATGACCGGGCGCTTGGCGCGGTCGCGCTCGCCCCCGCAGCCGAACACGACGATCACCCGCCCGCCACCGGACGCGGCCTCGGCGCGCGCCGCGCCGAGGACCTCCTCGAGTCCCCGAGGGGTGTGCGCGTAGTCCACGACGATGGCGGCGCCGATGTCATTGGGCACCGCTTCGAGCCGGCCCGGCGGGCCCGTGGCCGCCGAGAGGCCGGCCGCGATGGCCGAGGCGCTCACGCCCAGCTCACGGGCGACGCCAGCCGCCGCAAGGGCGTTGCGGACGTTGATCTCGCCGCCCGGGCGGACCCGGACAGCCTCGCCGTCGAGGTGGAAGCGGCTCTCCTCGAGGCCCACACGGAGATCCTCGGCCTGTGCCAGCGAGAAGATGCTCACCGGTATCGCGGCCGAGTCGAGAAGCCGCCGGCCGAAGGGGTCGTCGCCGTTCACGACCGCCCGGGCCGCGTGCTCGGGCGTGAACAGCTGTGACTTCGCCTCGAAGTAGGCCTCCATGGTCCCGTGGTAGTCGAGGTGGTCCTGGCTCAGGTTCGTGAACACCGCCACGTCGTGGCGGTAGCCGTCGAGGCGGTGCTGGACGAGGGCGTGGGAGCTGACCTCGAGTGCCACCGCCGAGCGTCCCGTGTCCCTGGCGTGCGCCAGCGCCGCCTGCAGCTCGGGCGCCTCGGGCGTGGTTCGCGGCCCGCCGAGCGTCCCGATCACAGACGTCGGCCAGCCGTGCGACTCGAAGACCGAGCGGAGGAAGTACGTGGTCGTCGTCTTGCCGTTGGTCCCGGTAACCCCGACGGTCCTGAGCGAGGCCGCCGGGTCGCCCCACAAAGCGCACGCCGAAAGCGCCATCGCCGGGCGTGCACCGCCAGGCCCTGCGATCAGCTGGACCGCTCCCCCGGCGTCGCCGCCGAGCGGTCGCTCGCACACGAAAGCCACCGCGCCGGCAGCCCGCGCGGCGCTGGCGAAGTCGTGACCGTCGACGTGCTCGCCGGGAAGGCAACAGTGCAGGGCGCCGGGAACCACGCGGCGATGGTCGTATGTGACCGAGGTGACGACGACGCCGGAGACCTCGCCGACGATGCTCACCGGGCCGAGCCGCGCGACGACCGCCTCGAGCGCGACATTCGGGCCCGGGTGCACGAGCTGAGCCGTGCTCACTGACCACCGACGGCCGGCGAGCCCGAGGAGAGGCCCTGTCCGCCAGTGGGCGCCACATCGAAATGGCGGAGCGCGTAGCGCATGATGGCGGAGAACACCGGAGCCGAAGCCAGTCCTCCGTAGATGAGGTCAGGGTGGCTGAGCATGACAAGGGTCGTGAGAGCAGGGTTCTGCGCCGGGGCGAAACCCACGAAGGTCGCGCTCCAGGCGCCTTGTTGGTAACCGGGCCCGGTCGTGCTCGGGATCTGCGCCGTCCCGGTCTTGCCGGCGACGGTATACCCCGGGATGCGGGCCGCGAGCGCGGTCCCGTCCTCGGTCACCTGCTCGAGCATCGGCAGCAATTCGCTGACGGTGTAGGGCGACAGGGCGCGCCTTTCGTGCTGCTGCGGGACAAGGTGCTCGACGCCCTTGGGCGAGATGGTCGCCTCGACGAGCCGTGGCGCCACGAACATGCCGTCGTTGGCGACCATGTTGTAGGCGTCCAGGATCTGCAGCGGCGTGACCGCCTCCCCGGTGCCGATCGGGACGGTTCCCATCGACGAGGGGGACCAGGTCGCCGCGTCGTACGGGCTCGGGACGAGGCCGTTGGTCTCCCCCGGCCAGGAGAGACCGGTCGGCTCGCCGAAACCAAGGTCGCGCAGGAAGTAGGACAGGCGATCCGGCCCGAGGAGGTGGGCGATCTCGATCGTGCCGATGTTGGAGGACTGGGCGAGGATCTGCGTAGCGGTGAGCTGCTCGGTCGGGTGGTAGTCGGCGTCGGAGAAAGGCCAGCCCCCGAGCGAGATCTGGTAGGGCACGGTGAAGACCGACGTCGGGCTGATAAGGCCTTCTTGGAGAGCACCGGAGATCGTCACGAGCTTCATGACCGAGCCGGGCTGGTAGACGGAGGTGACCGCAAGGTTCTGGTCCGAGGGCACCACCTGACCGTGCGGGCCCGCGACGAGATCGACCATGGCCAGGATCTCGCCGGTGCGCCGGTCCTCGACTATGGCCACGCCGCCTGTGGCATGGGTCGCCTTGATCTGTTGGGACATGTCCTTTTCGACCTCGAACTGGAGCGGCTCGTCCAAGCTGAGCACGAGGCTCGTGCCCTGGCGGGCGGCGACGACGTCGCTTGCGGTGCCCGGGAGCCCTTCACCGTTCGGGCCGGTCGGCACGACCTCCGAGCCGGGACGGCCGTCGAGAAGGGAGTTCTCGAGGTACTCGAGGCCGGAGAGGCCCTTGCCGCTGAAGCCGACGATGCCGAGGAGAGGCGAGAACAGGTTGCCGTCAGGATCCGTGCGGGCGATGTCGGGCGCGAAGGTGAGATACGGCAGGTCGAGGGCGGCGACCTTCTGCTCGACGGCGGCGCTCACCTGGTAGGCAAGGGGAACATATCCGTTGCGCTCGTTGAGCTTGGCGGACAGCGCCTGTACCGAAAGCCCGAGTATCGAGGCGAGCGTCGCCCGATCGGCCCTGGAGCCGTTCACGAGGTAGTCGTCGGCGACGACGTCGACTCGCGGCGACGAGGCCGCGATGAGGTTGCCGTTGCGGTCGTAGATCGCCCCTCGCAGGGCCGGCAGGGCCATGCGCTGGTAGACCTCCTGCGAGCCATAGGAGGCGTACTGGACGGCGTCGAGGCCCTGGATCTGGACGAGGCGGGCGGCGAGGCCCGTCAGAGCCAACGCGGCCACGACGAGCATGGCGACAAGGCGCTTGCGCATCCTGGGCCGCCTCGGGGAGCTCTTCGCCCGGGCACGGGTCCTGGTGGGAGCGGAGGTTCTCGGGCGTGAGCCCGATCGGGGCCGGGTCCGCCTGTCGGACGGGTCCAACTCCTTCACCCGGTCGCAGTCGTGGCCCCGGAGGATCCGGGTCCGGCGAGTGACGTCTGAGTCTCCGTCCCGGCTCCAGTCGCCCCGCCGGCGCGCGACCTGGACGGCCCGGCTGTCGCTGATCTCGACGCCGCCTCGACGCGGGACAGTGCAGCCCTCGACTCGGCCGCTTGCACCTGCGACACCGAAGGCCCGGGGTTCGCGGGCGCCAGGTACGTCAGCGACGCCGGCGAGACCATGCCGAGCTGGCGCTCGGCGATGGAGAGCACGCGTACCGGTGACTCGAGCTCGGCCCGGCTCAGCTGCAGGTCCTGTTGCGCGGCGAGCGCCTGAGAGATCTGGCTCTCCAGGCCGTCGACGCGTTGCTGGTCGGACGCGACGAAAGCGTGCGCGGCGGCGGTGACAGCGAGGGCCCCCACGACGAACAAGACGCCGAGGCCCCGCAGCATGTTGACCCGGCGGCGGACCGATCGCTCCGCCGCGCGGCGGCGTTCGACTACGTCGAGCCTGGGACGTGCAGGCCCTGTTTCCGAGGGCCGGGACGTCCCAGGCTCGTGGGCCGGCATCGCCCGGGCAGCAGTCGAAACGGAACGGGCAGTACTGGCCATCAGGCCGCCCTTTCAAAAAGGCGCTCGGCGGCGCGCAGCCTGGCGCTCTTCGCGCGGGGGTTGCGGGAGGTCTCAGCCGCGCTCGGCAGGCGGGCGCCACGGGTGAGGACGCGCACGGTGCCGACCGCCCCGCACACGCAAGGCAGGCCCGCGGGGCACACGCAGCCACCGCTCGCGGCACGTAGGAAGGACTGCTTGACGAGCCGGTCCTCTCCCGAGTGGTAGGACAACACGACACAGCGGCCCCCGCCGCACAGCAGGCCGAGCGCGCTCTCGAGCCCGGCGGCCAGCACCTCGAGCTCCTGGTTGAGCTCGATGCGCAAGGCCTGGAAGATCCGCTTGGCCGGGTGGCCGGCTCGCTTCCTGGCGACGCCGGGAAGCGAGCGCTCGATGACCTGGACGAGACCCGCGGTCGTCTCGATCGGGCGGCTGGCGACGATTCCGGCGGCAACGAAGCGTGCGAAACGGCCTTCGCCGTTGTCGGCGAACAGCCTGGTGAGCTCGGCGGCACTGAGGGTGTTGACGAGATCCGCGGCGGTGGTCGGCCGCGAGCGGTCCATGCGCATGTCCAAGGGGCCTTCCTTGTTGTAGGAAAAGCCCCGTTCGGGCTGGTCGAGCTGCGGTGAGCTCACACCGAGGTCGAACAGGACTCCCGCCACCGGGCGCCCCGTCGCCAAGGTCCCTGCCACCACGGCCAAAGCGTCGAAGCGGGCCTTCACGACCCTGGCCCGCTCCCCGAACCTGCCCAGGTGCTCCTGCGCCTTGGCCACGGCGGCATCGTCGGCGTCGAGCCCGACCAGGTCGTGGTCGGGCAGTCGGTCCAACAATGCCGCCGCGTGGCCGCCCCCGCCAACTGTTGCGTCGATGAGCACGCCCGCGGGGACGGGCTCGAACATCGACACGACCTCTTCGACCATGACCGGCGTGTGCGCGTACTCCTGGGTCATCCGCAACCCCCCGACCGGCTCGGGAGAAGGGCTTCCCCCGAAGTGAGGATGAGACAGGGCGGAGAGGGTAGTGATGCCATCCGGCACTTCAGCCGAGGGGCTGCGGACGACCCAGGAGCGGCGACAGATCGGGTTTCGGGGACGCCGGGACCGTGCAGACGCGACAGGCCGGCCATGGCTCACGGCCCGACCTCTCCGGTCGCGGGCACGGCCACCGGCTCCCCACGGCGTGACGACCAGCTTGCAGGGGACCAGAGCTCGACGCGGTCCAGCACCCCTACGAAAAGGACTTCCTGTTCCAACTTGGCGAGAGCACGCAGCTCGGGCGGCACCGGCATCCGGTTCTGCCGGTCGAACTCGACGCGGGTGACAAGCGCCGCCCAGTCACGCAGGTCGTTGCGTGCCTCGACGCCCTGGGCGTCCTTGGCGTGCTGGCGATCGGCCTCGAGCTCGAACTCCTCCTCGGGCCACAGCGCCAGGCAACCGTCCGCGCCCGGTGTCAGGTAGCCGTGCTGTTGAAATTCGGCGCGCATACGCGACGGCAGGATCACCCGACCCTTTGCGTCGAGCGAGCGGGGGAAATTCCCGACGAACTTGAAGCTTGGCGTCAAAGCAGCCTTCGTTCCCACTGTCATGGAGCACGCCCTCCCCGGGCCCCCACTTAGCGCCACTTTATGGTCATTTCCCCCACCCGTCAACAATCCTCGTCGCTCTCCCCCACTCGGGGCGCGCCGGGCCGCCATGGCGCACAAGAACGGGCGCGGCTCGCCCACGGGGCGGAAACCGGAGGGCGACGACCCGCCCTGGGACGGGTGCCACGATCAAGGCCGGCGACCGGCACCCACGCCCTAGGGAAGGCGGGCGAGGATCTCCTCGGTCAAAGGAGCGACCAAGTGCTCGGCGCCCTCGAGGCCGGCGCACGAAAGTGCCGCCCGAGCAGCCGAACGGTGTTCCTCGGCTCCGGCCAGGAGCCCGGCGAGGTCGTCCGCGTGATCGCTCAGAAGTGCCATCGAGTGGATCCAGGCGCCCGAGCGCTCCCTGCGCTGCGACATGCCGACGACCTTGCGACCCGCGACGGTGACCTCGCCGGCCCCGAGCCCGGCGTAACAGAGCGTCCTGGACCAGGCCGTGGTCTGACGGGGCCCGCGGTTGACCTCGACGCCCGCCTTGTCCGGCGAGGTGCCGAGCACCGCCGCGATGGCGGCGGCATAGGCGTCGCCCAACCAGTGGAAGGACTTGCCCACGTCAGAGTCCGCCAACGGGTCACCACCCGGCACGAAGACGTCCAGCCACACCTGCGAGCCGGGCACTACGAGGACCGCTCCCCCACCGCTTCGGCGGCGCACGAGCTCGACCTGACCGGCGGCCAGCCTTGCCGCGTCGAAGTCAGACGCGGGCTGGGCGCTCCCTATGACAACTGACCTCGCGGTGGGGATGCACACGCAGGCGAGAGGCGCGCCGGAGGGGTCGGGCGGATCGCCGTGGAGGGCGCCCGGCGTGTCGCGGCGTTCGAGCACGCGCCAGGACCGCTGGCCAAAAAAGGCGGCTCGCGTGGTCAGAGGCCGACTGCGCGGCCGAGCACAGGCTCGACGTAAGGTGCCCACTCGTCGAGGACCTCACCGCTCGCAGCCAGCAGCCACAGGCGCGAACGGGGGGCGCGGGGCATCTTCGCGAGGCGGAAGCCCGCTTCGTCCAACAGCCTGTCCTCTTTGCGGCTGTTGCAACGCCTGCAGCAGGCCACGACGTTGTCCCAGCTGTGCGTGCCGCCCCGGCTGCGGGGCACGACGTGGTCGATGTTCTCGGCTTGAGCTCCGCAGTACTGGCAGCGGTGACCGTCACGGACGAACACCGAGCGCCTCGTCACAGCGACGCGGGCCTGGTGCGGGACCCGAACGTAGTTGACGAGCCGGACGACCGACGGCTCGGGGAACTTGGCCTTGGCGGAGTGGAGATGGTGGCCCGTCCCGTGCACGAGAACGGCCTTGTCGGCGAGCACCAGCACGAGGGCCCGCCGCGAGGCCACAACCGACAGCGGCTCGAAAGACGCGTTCAGCACGAGCGCGCGGCCGACCATCTCAGCCTTCTTGGGGTCCTCGTCGTCTTGGGCGAGCCATCAGGCGGAGGCTACCGCAACCACGCGCGGGGGCGTGTCATTCGGCACCAGTCCAGGAAGGCGACGACGTCGGCCGGCGTAGGGCGCGCGTCCGGGTCCCCATAGGCGGTCTCCATCCGGAAAGCCAACCACTTCGGCGAAACCACGGGTACCGGCGGCCAACGACGCCACCACCCGGGCGGCACCAGCGATACCGCCTCGAAGGCGGCGGTCGTCCACAAGTCCGGCCTGCGGCCGAGTGCCGACAGCGCCAACACCCACCAGGCGCGCCGGCCTGAGGACTTCTCGGGGGACCTGGCGGGGCCGCGCTCTCGCGCGGGGCCGCCGCTCACGGGACGGGGAGGGAACTCAGCGGGGTCCGAAACGGGACCGCAGGCGCCGGCGCATCTCGGACCACTCGTCGCCCGTGCGCCGCGACTTGCCCATGAGGCCGCCGAAACCGGGTGAGTCCGCGCTCCTGGCCTGGCGCACAAAGGCGATCGTGGCCACGAGCATGATCACGAACCCGATGCTGCCGAGGAACACAGACGAGCCGAAGGCCACGAGCAGGAGAACGAAGCCTGCTATGAAGGCGACGACCCATCCCCTTCCGGTGCGGCCACGCGGGCGATTCTGCGACTTCGTACTGACACGGTCGGCAAAAGCCCGATCGTGCTCGTACAGCTTCTCCTCCATTTCATGGAGGATTCTCTGCTCCTCTTCGGAAAGCGGCATCGTCACCCCCTCTCGGCCAGCGACTCTTGCTGCACCGCCTCAATCATCCCACAGCGGTGACCACCCGACAACGGCGCGGACCCGACTCCACCTGTAATTGCGGCCATCTCCCCCTCCAACGCTATCGCCGCCGTCTGATTCCGCCGCGTATTGCGGCACGCTATTTCGAAGGGCCCCACGGCGCGTCGCCGAGCTGCTTGACACGCAGCCCCGAAGCGCCCACTAGCGCCGCGGGACCGACCGAGGCGACCCCGTAGCGCTCCCGGATGGCGTCCACGGCCGCGTCGAGGTCCGAGCGGGCGCTCGTGGCCCCGTGCGCCTGGCCGTCCGGGGGCCTGGCCGGGTCCCAGAGACTGAGCTGCTCCCCGCTCCCGTCCGCACGCGCCTCCAGGGACGAGACGCTGACGCCCAAAAGACGCACGCCGGGATGGACCTCGGCAGCCGACAGCAGCGCCGCGGCGATCTTCACGAGCTCTGCCGAGGAGGCCACCGGGCGGTGCAGGGAATGCGAGCGCGTGATCGTCGTGAAGTCGCCGTAGCGCAGCTTCACTGTGACAGTGCGCCCCGCGAGACCCGACGCACGCAGCCGGCTGGCAACCGCGTCGGCCATGCGCGCGGCCTCGAGACGAAGCTGTTCGGGATCGTGCAGGTCGACGGCGAAGGTCTCCTCGTGGCCGACCGACTTCACGGGCCGGCCCATCTCGACGGGCCTGTCGTCGCGGGCCCAGGCAAGCGCGTGGAGCTGGGACCCGGCCGCGCGCCCGACGAGGCGGGTGAGGTGCTGCGGGTCGACATTGGCGAGATCGGCGATCGTGGCGATCCCATAGCGGGCCAGGCGCTCGGCCGTGCGGGGACCCACGCCCCAAAGGTCGGAGACCGGGCGGGGATGGAGGAAGGCCAGCTCGTCCTCGTGGCGCACGACGAAGATGCCGGGCCCGGCAACCGGCCCGCTCAGGGAGGCGACCGGCTTGGCGGCCCTCGAGGCCAGCTTGGCCAGCAGCTTGTTACGGGCGATCCCGACCGAGCACGACAGCTGCAGTTCCTCGGCGACACGGGCGCGGATCGCCCCGGCGATCTCCATGCTCGAGCCGAACAACTTGTGGGCCCCGGACACGTCGAGGAACGCCTCGTCCAAGGCGATCGGCTCGATGAGCGGAGTGAACACTTCGAAGACCTTGTGGAGCTGACGGCTCACCTCGCCGTAGCGGCCGTGGCGTCCCGGGAGCACAACGGCCTGAGGGCAGCGGTGCCGCGCCTCGACCATCGACATCGCGGAGCGGACTCCGGTGGCCCTCGCCTCGTAGGAGCACGAGGCCACGACCCCGCGCGACCCGGTCCCGCCGACTATCACCGGCAGGCCTCGCAAGCTCGGGTCGTCTAGGACTTCGACAGCCGCGAAGAAGGCGTCCATGTCGACATGCAAGATGTCGAGCGCCGTGGTCACGAGGCCAGCCAGATCCGCCGGAAGGGTTCCGCGTAGGCGACTCCCACCTCCTGGCCGGCAAGCTCGGCGCCATCGCGAAGAGCGCTCGCGAGCCAGTCGCCGGCGTCGGCGAGCTGGGAGACGTGGCACGAAACAGCTGCGATCTTCTGGTCGATGGTGGAGGTCACGTCCACCCAGACGTTGGGCTCCAGAGAACCTGACAGATAGGCGGCCGTGACCTGGTGCGCCCCGCCCACCCCCTTGAAGTACAAGGGCGACGCCGCGGCGGGGGCGGCGGAGTCGAGCGCGGCCCAGCCGACCACCCGATGATCCCGGTGGTTGTAGTGGTGCTCGCCGAAGAAGACCGCCAACGGGTCCGGAGCGACGATCGCGTCGGGTCGCACCTGGCGGATGATCCGCACCAGCTCAGCCCGGAGAGCGATGTCGTTCTCGATCTCCCCGTCCGGGTGACCGAGCAGATGGAGGCCTTTGGCCCCGATGACCTCGATGGAGCGCCGCGCCTCTTCGACCCGGGCGCCGGCCAGGGCCTCGGGGTCCACGCCGGGGTCAGTCGCCCCCTTGTCGCCGGCTGTGCAGATGACGACATCGACGGTGCTTCCGGCCGCGGCCCAACGCGCCAGCGTGCCGCCGCAGGATATGACCGGGTCGTCGGGATGGGCGTAGATCGCGAGCGCTGTCGCCGGCGGCTCGTCCAAAAGGGCCTCGCTCATCACCCACCTGCACCTGAGGTTCCGGGCGCTTTGGGCTCCTCACCGCTCGGCTCGGGCGGTGGCGCCTCCTTGCTCAAGAGCCCGAGCTCGCGGGCAAAATCGTCGACCTGCTCAAAACCCTTGTAGACGCTGGCAAAACGTACCGCTGCCACATCGTCGAGCTCCCTCAGGGCTTCGAGCACCGCCAGCCCCAGCTCCTCGCTCGGCACCTCGGGTCCCATGGACCAGGCCTTCTGCTCGATCGCTGCCGCCAGGGCCTCGAGCTGTTCGGGCTCGACAGGCCTGTTCTTGCAGGCGGCCCTCGCCCCGGCGATCAGCTTGCGCCGGTCGAAGGGCTCTCGGTGAGCGGATCGCTTGATCACCCAGAGCACAGTTGGGCTGAAGCGCTCGACGGTCGTGAAACGGCGCATGCACGAGATGCACTCGCGGCGGCGCCGGATCGCCTCGCCCTGTTCCACCTCGCGCGAGTCCACGACACGGTCCTCGGTCGCTCCGCACCAGGGGCAACGCACGAACTGACCGTAGCGCCGATCCGGCCCGCCGCGGGGCGCGTTGACGGCGAGCGGCACCTCGTTGTCCAAGGTTGGCCGGGCGCGGAGGTCACCGGCCTGCGGGTTGACTGCCGGCAGACGGCCCTCGGCCCGTTTCGCGGAGGGCGGCTGCTCAGGGAAGGATGAGCCGGTCACCAGCGACCAGCTCGCCACCGTGCAACTGCTGTTCGAGCTCGGCGACAATTGGTCTCGGGTCGCCCCCCGGCTCGAGCCCGGAGGCGATGGACCAGAGCGTGTCCCCGGGCCGGGCGACGTACAGGTAACCCCCGGACACCTTCACGGCCGCCACGGGCACCACCAAGCTGGGGCGGTGCAAGCTCGAGAGGGCTCCTGCGCCGAGCCATACGCTCGCCAGAACCGCGAGGGTGGCAGCGCCGGGGAGGAGGCGCCGCAACCCTCGCGACTTGTGTGCGACCTGGTGTGACCTCCCAGGAGCCGCACGTGCGACCAACCCCGGCGCTGGCGGCGCCACCTCGGGGATTTGGCCCGGTCGTTTCGAACTTGCCTCGTCGCTGACACGGGCGCAGCTCAGCGCCGACGGGCGATCAGGCGCTGATTGTCTTGGGGCCGGGCGCCTCGCCCCGCCCTGTTCGGCGCGCCGCGCCGGGCGCTGTCGCGGATGGCTCTCGGCCGGCGCCCCGGCCGGGGGGAAGGGGACGAGCTCTTCTGCGAGCACGTTCCAGCTCGTCCGGCGCCGCTCGGCGGGGCGTGCCCGGCGCGCCGGCGAACGCTTCGGCCGGCTCGGCTGTGTCTCGCCGAGCCACTGGGAAGGTCCCCGGTCCGTTTGTGCCAGTGCTCCCACTATCCCTCCTCGAGCCTGTCGAGGTACCGACCGGGATCCGGCCGGCCCTGTCACTGCCGGCGTTTCGCACCGGCGCACATATGTTCGGCACTGTTATCAGATCACGAACGCGTGTTCGTTGTCAAGGTTTCGTGCGAACGCTTGTTTCACGAACGGGTGTTTGCATTCGCACCCGGCGCGACTTACCCTTGTCTGAGCGACCTGAACGGCGCTTGGAACGGGAGGAGCACCAATGTCCGAGGCGACCCTGGCGGGGAAGCGGCGCAGGATCCTCGAATTCATCGCGGAACAGATCCGGGAGAGGGGCTATCCGCCCTCGGTTCGCGAGATCGGTGAAGCGGTGGGCCTCACCTCGCCGTCCACCGTCCACACCCACCTGCAGGTGCTCCAGCGGGAGGGCTACCTCAAGCGGGACCCGACCAAGCCCAGGGCGATCATCGTGAGCTGGGAGCCGTCCTCGGGTGCCGCCATCCGTGTGCGCCCGGTGGCCCACGTTCCCCTGCTCGGCCATGTCGCGGCAGGCACGGGCGTGTTGGCGGAGCAGTCCGTCGAGGAGCTGCTCCCCATACCGCAGGACTTCACCGGCTCCGGCGAGCTGTTCATGCTCAAAGTGCGCGGTGATTCGATGATCGAGGCCGGCATCCTCGACGGCGACTTCGTCGTCGTGCGCCGCCAGCCCGACGCTGACTCCGGCGACATAGTCGTCGCCGCCGTCGGAGAGGACGAGGCAACCGTGAAGACGCTGCGCAAGCGGCGCGGCAAGGTCGTTCTGGTGCCGGCGAACCCCGCCTACTTCGAGATCGAGCTCGCCTCCGACCAGGTCGTGATCTACGGCAAGGTCGTCACCGTGCTACGGCGCCTGTGAACCTGGCAGTCACCTGACAAAGGTCACGCCTCGGCCGAGACCAGCCTGCCCAGGCTCGAAAGCACGAGCTCGAGGTCGTCGCGCCCGACCCACTCGCCCGCGGTGTGGGCGAGCTGCGGATTCCCCGGCCCGAAGTTCGCCGCGGGAACTCCCCGGGCGTTGAAGAAGCTCACGTCGGTCCAGCCGAGCTTTCCCCGGGGCGCGCTCCCGCTGGCTGCCACGAGGGCCGCGAGCAACGGGTGATCGAGATTGGGGGCCGCCGCCAGGGCGAAGTCCTCGAGCTCGATCTGGTCGCCGAGCCGTGTGTCGATCACCGGCGACAACAGCTCGCATATGGCCTGGAAGGCCTCGTCCTTGGTGCGGTCGGGGGCGTAACGATGATTGAGGACCAGCCTCACCTCGTCGGGCACGACATTGTTGGCTATGCCGCCGTCGACCCGCACCGCCTGCAGGGACTCGCGGTACTCGCAGCCGTCGAGGGCGGGCATGCGGGCGTCGTAGCCGTCCACGATGTCGAGGACGAGCCCGAGACGGTGGATGGCGTTCACGCCCATCCAGGACCTCGCCGTGTGGGCCCTTTCACCTCCGAGGCGCACCGCGATGCGCAGCACTCCTTGGCAGCCGGCTTCGACGACACTGGCGGTCGGCTCGGCGAGAACAGCGGCGTCGGCGACGAGCAGCTGCGGGTCGGCGCCCTCGATCTCTACGAGGCCCGAGTAGCGCTGCTCGACCTCCTCGCACGCGTACCAGACGTAGGACACGTCGACGGCGGGCTCGACCACGCGCCTGGCGAGCTCGATCATCACCGCCACCCCGCCTTTCATGTCGGCGGAGCCCAGCCCCGAGCAGCGGTCGCCCTCGATGACCGCATGCTCGTTGCCGTTCGGAGGCACCGTGTCGAGGTGGCCGGCAATTAGGAGCCGCCGGGCGCGTCCGAGCGAGGTGCGGGCGACGACGTTGTTGCCGATTCGGGTCGTGACGAGGTGACCGGCACCGCTCAAGCATCCGAGCACGAAGGCGGCGGCCTTGTCCTCGTCGTGGCTGACGGACGAGATGTCGACGAGCTCAGCTGTGAGCTCGAGCAGGTCGGCGGCCTCTCGGCTCATGCCGAGGTCCCGTGCTCGCGGAGGATCTCGTTCAGCATCGCCTTGTCGTGGCGCTCGCCGGGAGTGAGGTTGCGGACCACCAGAACGCAGGGCAGGAAGAACTCACCGGAGGGGTACTGCCTGCGGCGCATGGCACTGACGGCGACGCTCCAAGGCGGCACGTATCCGCGTCCCAGCTCGTCGCCCGACCATGCGTCGAACACCGGGATGGAGGGATTGAGGATCGTCCCCTCCCCCAGCACCGCCCCTTGGCCGACACGGGCTCCCTGGGTGACCATCGAGCGGCTGCCGATGAGCACGTCGTCCTCGATGACGACCGGTCGGGCGTTGGGGGGCTCGAGGACACCGCCGATCCCGACACCGCCCGAGAGGTGGACGCGCTCGCCCACCTGCGCGCACGAACCGACCGTCGCCCATGTGTCGACCATCGTGTTGGCCCCGACGCGGGCGCCGATGTTCACATAGCTCGGCATCAGCACCACGCCGCGACCGAGGAACGCCCCACGCCGGGCCGAGGCGCCGGGAACGGCACGCACGCCTGCTGCCTGCAGGCCGTGTTTCAGGGCCAGCCTGTCTGTGTACTCGAATGGCCCGAACTCGACAGTTCTCAGCCCCGAGAGGACGAACAGCAACAAGATGGCCTGCCGCAGCCACTCGTGAACCACGACCTCGTCTGACTCGGGGTCGATCTCGGCGACCCGGGCCTCTCCTGTGTCAAGCAGCTCGATCGCCCTGTCGACGACCTCGAAGGCGTCCTGGTCAGCGGGCGAGAGCTGCGCGCGGCGCTCCCACAGCCCCCCGACAGCAGAGCTCAGGTCGTCCATCGCTTCGAGGCTATCCCTTCGGCGCACCGGGGCCTGGAACCGGCAGGAAAGGCGGAGACCGCTCAGGGGATGCTTGCGGTCCCGAGCCTGCGGGCCACGAGCTCGAGCCGGTCGTTCGGCTGCACCATGGCGATTCTGACGTGGCCGGCCCCCGCCGGCCCGTAGGTGTCGCCGGGCGCGACGAGGACGCCTCCGTTGACGGCGAGCCACCTCGTGAGCGCCCAGGCCGGGTTCTCCTCCCCTGAGGCTCCAGACGGCGCCAAGCGCTCCGGTGCCGCCACCCAGAGATAGAACGACCCGGCGGGGATCGCGGCCTCGATCCCGCTTGCGTTCAGCACCTCCGCGACGCGCCTCAAGCGCCCGAGGTAGGTCTGCCTCTGGCGCTCGACGTGCGAGTCGTCGGCGAGGGCCAGCGCACCGGCGTGCTGCACAGGGCCGGGCACCATGAACCCGGCATGTTGGCGAAGGCGCGACAGGTACCCGACGAGATCGGCGTCCCCGGCGTAGAACCCGGCCCTGAGGCCCGCCAGGTTCGACCGTTTCGAGAGCGAATGGACCGCCACCAGGCCGTCGGAGCCGTGCTCGAGGATCGTGCGGGCGCGACCGGCCCAGGTGAACTCGACATAGCACTCGTCGGAGAAGACCGGGACGTCATGCGCCCGGCCCCAGCGCGCGGCTGCCTCCAGGTCTTCGAGCTGGCCGGCGGGGTTTCCGGGGCTGTTTACCCACAGGCACACTGCCCGGGCCGCGTCGTCGGGCGAGACCGAGGACAGGTCCATCGTCCCGTCCGGCCGGGTCGCCACCGCCACCGCTCGGCACCGCGCGAGGACGGCGCCCATCTCGTAGGTCGGGTAGGCGAGCCGCGGGCAGAGCACGGTGTCGCGCCCGGGCCTGCGCAGGTTAAGCCAGTGGGGGACGCCGGCCACGAGCTCTTTGGTGCCGACGCAGGCCGCCACGGCCAACCCGGAGGTGTCGAGGCCGAACCTGCGCGACATCCATGCCAGGGCAGCCTCGCGGTACTCCGGCGAGCCCATCGAGGAGGGATACCCGCGCTCGGTCCCCGAGCTCGCGAGCGCCTCGAGCACCGGAGCGGGCGGGGGGTCGCACGGGGTGCCGACCGACAGGTCGACCGCACCGCCCTCGTGGCGCCCGGCGATCGCGGCGAGCTCGGCCAGCTTGTCGTAGGGGTACACGGGGGGCACGAAACCGGTTTGGGCGGCGCCCGGCCGCCCGGGCCCTGCCTTGTCGCCCGGCGACTCAGAGCTCGTCATTGCCGGACGAACTCGGCGTAACGGCGCGTGCCCCGTTCGTCGAGGCGCGCCGTCATGAGGACTCGCTCACCTTCGTAGCGCTCGTCCAACACCTCGCCTTCGCGGTGGATGGCCGCAACGACGTCGCCCCGTGCCACCGGCACGGCGAGCTCGACGAAGTGGTCGGCGATCCTCAGCTGGTCGGCGACGGCGCGGAGCAGCTCGGGCACGCCCCGGCGGGTGAGGGCCGAGCACGCCACCGAACCGGGATGGGCGGCCATGAGCCGTCCCGCCTTTCGCCTGTCGAGATCGGACTTGTTGAAGGCCAGCAGCTCGGGCACCTCGCCGGCCCCGATCTCTGTGAGGACGCTGTGCACCGCCTCGATCTGTGCCGACGGGTCGGCTGCGGAAACGTCCACGACGTGGACGAGCAGGTCGGAGGACCCGACCACCTCGAGGGTGGCGTGGAAGGCGTCCACGAGCTGGTGGGGCAGCTTGCGCACGAAACCGACGGTGTCCGAGCACAGCACCGACTCGCCCCCGGGCAGGTCCAGACGCCGTGTGCGCGGGTCGAGTGTCGAAAAGAGCTTGTCCTCGACGAGCACGCCGGCGTCGGTGAAGACGTTGAGCAGCGACGACTTGCCGGCGTTGGTGTAGCCCACGAGCGACACGGTCCGAAGCGCCCCGCGCTTTCGCGCCCTGCGCTGGGTACGGCGCGTGGACTCGAGATCGCGCAGCTCGACCTCGAGCTTGCGGATGCGCCGCATGATGCGCCGGCGGTCCACCTCGAGCTGGGTCTCACCTGGGCCCCTCGTCCCGATGCCACCGGCCTGCTGGGACAGCACGAGGCCCATGCCCCTCAGTCGGGGGAGCCGGTAACGGTTGAGGGCGAGCTCGACTTGCGCGCGGCCCTCTTGGGTGTGGGCGTTCTGGGCGAAGATGTCGAGGATCACAGCGGTCCGGTCGATGGCCGTACGGCCGAGGATCCTCTCGAGGTTCCGCTGCTGGGCAGGGGTGAGCTCGTCGTCGAACACCACCGTGTCGGCGTCCACGGCCTCGCTGATCCTGCGGAGCTCCTCCGCCTTGCCCCGGCCTATGTATGTGGCCGGGTCCGCGGCCTCGCGGCGTTGCACGATACGGGCGGCCTCGTCGGCTCCTGCCGTGCCGATGAGCAAGGCGAGCTCGTCGAGGCTCGCCTCGACCTCCTCGACCGTGCGCGGCCAGGCCACCATCCCGACGAGCACGATCTTCTCCCGGACCCTGCGGTCGATGAGGGTCGTCGACACCAATTTCACGCCGGGACCCCGAGCGTGCCGGAGCGGGCGAGCCCGGCGGGCTCCACCTGGACGCGGGCCACGCGCCCCACGGGCCCGGCGAGGGTAGCCATCACCGCCAGAGGGTCCTCTCCGGAGAGCACCACCTCTGCTGTCCCGCCCGGGTTGTGAACGAACACCCGCTCGCCTGACATCCCCGCTTGGTGAAGGGCCGCCGCCGTGGCCACGCTCCCGCTCCCGCAGGCGAGGGTGACCCCGGCGCCACGTTCCCACACGACTAGGGACAGCTCGCCGTTGGCGGCCTGGCAGGCGATCTCCACGTTCTGGCCGCCCGGCCTTAAGTTCTCGAGCGGCGGACCGGCCGCCGAGATCTCGACGCCCTCGAGGGAGGGCGCCAGCAACACGAGATGCGGGTTGCCGGCGTCCACGAACCAGGCCGGCCACGCGGTCGTGTCCGAACCCGGGAGGGACGCCTGCGCCACCGGCTCCAGTGGCCGGACCCTGATGCAGCCCATCTCGACCGAGACGTCGGCCGAGCCCAGCCGGTCTCGGTATCTGAGAACCGCCCGTCGTAGCCCGGCGTCGGTCTCGATCAAGAGCTCGGGGCCGGGCACGAGGCCGGCCTCCACAACGGCGAGGGCGAAGCAGCGCAGGCCGTTCCCGCTCGTCTCGGCGCGGCTGCCGTCCGCGTTGCGCAGCTCCATGCGGACCTCGCCGCCCGAGACGGCGGTCCTCAGCACCAAGAGCCCGTCCGCACCGACGCCGGTGTGGCGGTCACAGAGCGTTCGCGCGAGCTCACCGACGGGATCCGGTCGCGTGCCCGCATCCGGACCATCACGGCCGGCCGGCGCCTGCCTCGCCCTCTCGTCACCGGCCGCGTCGAGCCCCCGGCCGTCCAGCGCCACGAGGAAGTCGTTCCCGAGGCCTTGGTACTTGACCAGAGTCAGCACGACCATCAGTGTCGCACGGCCTTGGCGGGGGCGGTGTCGCCGACAAGGGCGCAGACGGCCTCGCACAGGTCCTCCCGGTCGGCCTCCATCCAGACCACGCGCGGGTCGCGCCGGAACCAGGCTTCCTGACGGCGGGCGAATGCCCGCAGCCTGCGGACGGCTTCCGCCTTGGCCTGCTCGAGATCGACGCCGCCTTCCACGTGGGTGAGCAGCTCCCGGTAGCCGATCGCCTGGCGGGCCGTGCGCGACAGGCCACCCGGTCTTGACGAAAGTGCTCGGACCTCGGCGAGCAGCCCCTTTTCGAGCTGGTCCTCGAAGCGCTGGGCAAGCCTGCGGTCGAGCTCGCAACGGCTCAGCGCGAGCCCGACGAAGCTCGATGCGACCGGCGGGTAGGTGACAAGGCCGGGACCGAACGACGAGAAGGGGCGGCCGGCGCCGAGCGTGACCTCGAGGGCACGGACGATCCTCCGCCGGTTGCCAGGCTCGATCCGGCTCGCCGCCACCGGGTCCAGCTCGCTGAGGCGCCCGAACAGCTCCTCGAGGCCGCCGGGCTGATCGGCGCGGCGCTCGAGCTCTCCCGCCTCCTTGGCGAAACGGCCGGGGATCTCCAGGCCGTCCAGGACGGCGCGGTGATAAAGACCGGTGCCTCCCACCAGGACCGGCACATGTCCTCGGGCGTCGATGCCGGCTAGCACCCGGCGTGCCCGTGACTGAAAGGCTGCAACCGAGAATTCCTCGGAGGGATCGACGATGTCGATGAGGTGCCAGGGCGCCTGGCGGCGCTCGGCGGCCGTCGGCTTGGCGGTGCCGAGGTCGAGCTCCCGGTAGACGGCCATCGCGTCGACAGAGACGAGCTCGTAGCGGTCCGGGGACCTCCGGTGAAGCTCGAGGGCGAGCGCCGTCTTGCCGGTGCCGGTGGGTCCCACGATCGCGACCCTGGGCGGATCGGGGATGGGCAGTTCGTTCAGTCCGCAGGCTCCGTTGCTCGCTGGGTCACCACTTTGTGACGGGGGCGGGACCGTTGCACGAGGCGGTCCTGCATCCGGGTCAGCCGTTGCGTCTCCTTGTCGAGGGCCGCCTCCAGTGCATTGGCCGCCAGGTGCCCGCTCGAGCGCACCCGGACGACACGGCCCCGGGCCACGACCGAGATCTCGCAGGTCACATAGCCGTCGTCGCGCGCCGCATGGTCGCGGGAGAACACGATGTCGGCACGCTGGGTGCCTTCGAGGAACCTTTCGAGATGCTGTGCCTTCTCAACCGCGGTTTCCCGAAGACCGGCGGGGACGTCCAAATGGCGGGTATGCACCGTGATATCCATGGAGCAGCTCCTTTACCATCGGGGACAGCTGAAACGGTGACGGGCACGCGCGGCTGACCTGGTCTTTGACCCCACACCCGCCTGCTGAGGGTGTCCCGTGCCCGGCGATCCTGGCGGGTTCGCCGCCCTTTGCGCCTGGAGCTCACGGTTGGTCCCTTCTCCCGCCGGCACCGCCAACCGGTGCCGCGCAAGGCAGGACTTACATCTAAACCGCACCATGCTCAGCGACCACGAGTCGCCTTACGTGGGTCGTTTCGCCTGCGACTGGCATCGACTTTCAACCACAGACCCGCGCAGCCCATCGACCGGAGTCTACGCCCCGGTCCCCCGCTTTCGGCCGACGCTCGAAAAGGCGTCCGCCGCCCGGGCCCCGGCCGTCCAGGAGTCGAGATAGGCGCGCTGCAAGGCGGTGGGCTCGTCCATGACGGTCCCCATCGTCACAAGCTTGAGGCGGGCGATCTCGGCGTCGAGGCCGGCGGGCACCCCGTGAACGCCGATGGACAGCTTGCCCCGGTCTCTCACCAGCCACTCGGCCGCGAGCGCGTGGTTGGCGAAAGAGAGGTCCATGACCGCGGCCGGATGGCCCTCGGCCGCGGTCAGGTTGACGAGGCGGCCCTCGGCGAGAAGAAGGATGCGCCGGGAGGTGCCGTCCGGTGAGGTGACGGTGAACTCCTCCACCATCGGCCGCGGTGTCCGTCTGTGGGCAGCCGACATGGCCTCGAGGGCGGCGAGATCTATCTCGACGTCGAAGTGGCCGGCGTTGGCCACGATGGCGCCGTCGCGCATCTGCGCGAAGTGCTCGGCCCGCAGCACCTTGGTGTTGCCAGTGACGGTCACGAAGACCTCTCCCGTCCGGGCCGCGAGCTCCATCGGCTCGACGGCGAAGCCGTCCATGACGGCCTCGAGCGCGCGTAACGAATCGATCTCGGTGACCGTGACGAGGGCGCCGAGGCCTCGGGCGCTGAGGGCCACGCCCTTGCCGCAGGGGCCGTAGCCGGCCACGACGAAACGCTTGCCGGCCACGAGGATGTTGGCTGCGCGGATGATGCCGTCGAGGGTGGACTGGCCCGTGCCGTAGCGGTTGTCGAAGAGGCGTTTGGTCTCCGCGTCGTTGACGGCGACAATCGGGTAGGCGAGCACGCCGGCCGACTCCATGGCCCGCAGGCGGATGACCCCGGTCGTGGTGTCCTCGGTGCCACCGATCACCTCGGGCAACTGGTGGGGGCGGGACTCGTGGAGGCGTGCGACGAGGTCGCAGCCGTCGTCCATCGTCAGGTGGGGATGGCCGTCGAGCACGGCGTCGATGCCGGCCAGGTAGCGCTCCTGGCTCTCGCCCTTCACGGCGAAGGTGGCGATGGACTCGTCGACGACGAGGCAGGCGGCCACGTCGTCCTGGATCGAAAGAGGGTTGGAGGCGCAGGCGAGCACCGTCGCGCCGCCCGCCTTGAGCGTCGTGAGGAGGTTGGCCGTCTCGGCGGTCACGTGCAGGCAGGCACCGATGACGAGGCCCTCCAAGGGCCGCTCGCGCCCGAAGCGCTCCCGGATCGATCTCAGCACGGGCATGTCGCCGCCCGCCCAGGCGACCCTCTCGCCTCCGGGGCCGGCCAGGCCCGGGTCGGCGATGTCGGCTGGGACGGGTCCGCCGCTCATGAGACGCGCCCGCGGGCGCCTAGGGCCTCGCGCCTTGCAGGGACCGCTTCACCTCGACGAGCACCGGGACGGGCCCCGGGTCGATGCCCTCCCGCGAGGCGACGTGCAGGGAGACGAAGTCGCCGATCATGAACAGGTCGAAGAGCTGCGCGAGTTGTCCCGCACCCTCGGCGTGCACCTCGATCACCGATGCCACGGCTTCGCCCACGAGCTCGTCCACGAGGCTGAAGCGGCGCTCGACCTGAGGATGCTCGAAGTCGCTGCGCAAGGTGACGATCGTGACCACCTGCCTGGTCACGTCCCCGTGCTGGCCGAAGCCGCAGATCTCGTTGTGGCACCACTCCGGCTGGACTGCGAAGAAGGCCGGCGTCTTGGCGTTCCCGTTCAGCTGGGTCTTCCAGCGCCGGGCCGCCACCGCGGCGATGCCGCTCGCCCCCTGCACAAGGGGGATGGTGCGACCGAGCCGGCGGGCGACCTCGCCGGCCGTGCCACCGCCACCGACGAGGGTGTCGCGGCGCCTCTTCAGCTGGTCGACCGCAGCCCTTATCGCAGGGGTCATCCCGGTCAAAAGTCCCAGGCGTTCGAGGGCCACGAGCAAAGACGCCGTCGTGGCCGCGACTGCCGCGCGTGGTTGGGGGATCTTGTCCGAGGTCAGAAAGACCGGTGCCCCGGACGCCTCGGCCAGCTCGGCCAGGCTCCCGCCACATGTCACGGCGATGAGCCTCGCGCCGCGCTCGAGGGCGCTTTCTGCCGCGGCCAGGGTCTCCTCGGTCTCTCCGGAGAACGAGACCGCGAACACGAGCGTGCCCGGTCCGACGAACGAGGGCACGGAGTACTCGCCCACCAGCACGACCGGGACACGGAGCTGGTCCCGGCCGACGGCTTGCAGGATCTCACCCGCGGCACCGCTTGCGCCCATGCCGACCACGACGATGGCACCGAGGCCCTCCGGAGAGGGAAGGCCCCTCACCGCGCCGGCCGCGGAGGCTGCGGCCTCCAGCTGCTCGGGCAGGGCGGCGCTGGCCCCGAGCATGTCCAAGCTGTCGGGCGATACCCAGCTCACTTTGATGCGGTGCCGCCCGCGCCCTGGCCCTGTTCGAAGTTGGGAGTGATCCCCTCCGCCGAAGCCTTGGACAACAGACGAGCGTGCTCGTCGTCTCCGACGGTCTCGGACTCGTCGACGAGCATCACCGGGATGCCCTCGACGATGCGGTAGCGCCGGTGGAGCCGGGGATTGTAGAGCGTCTCCTCGTCGGCGAAGTAGTAGAGCGGGCCCTTGTCCTCAGGGCAGGCGAGAAGGGCTAGCAGTTGCGGGTCGAGCGCCATCAAGGACCCCTTTCCTGGTCATGGGCAAAGTGTTATCCCGGCCGGTTCCCCTCGAGCCGGTGGATGACCTCGAGCACCTCGGCGACATGGCGGTCGCATTCGGGAGCGCTCTTCGCCTCCAAGTTGAGCCGCAGGAGCGGTTCGGTGTTGGAGGGGCGCACGTTGAACCACCAGTCGCCGAAGTCCACCGTCACCCCGTCGAGGTCGTCGGTCCCGGCGCCTTCGCCACGGTAGTGCTCGGCGAGCTCGCCCACGAGCCCTGCCGGGTCGGAGACCTCGGTGTTGATCTCACCCGAGTCGAAGTAGCGCTCGTAGGGGACGCGGAACTGCGACAGCGGCACTCCCGCCTTGGAGAGGGCCTCGAGCACGACGAGGGCGGCGATGATCCCCGAGTCCGCCCGGTAGTTATCCCTGAAGTAGTAGTGGCCGGAGTGCTCGCCGCCGAAGATGGCACCGGTCTCGGCCATCCTGGCCTTTATGAACGAGTGCCCGACCCGGGTGCGGATCGGGATGCCGCCGTGCTCGGTGATGATCTCGGGCACGGCGTGCGAGCAGATGAGGTTGTAGAGGATCTTCGAGCCGGGGTACTTCTCGAGCATGGCGGCGCTCACGATCGAGGTCGTGAGCGATCCGGACACCGGCTCGGCCTTCTCGTCGACGAGGAAGACGCGGTCCGCGTCACCGTCGAAGGCGAGGCCGACGTCTGCCTTGGCCTGCAGTATCCGGGAACGGAGGTCGGCCAGGTTCTCGACCTGGATCGGGTCGGCGGGATGGTTCGGGAAGGAACCGTCCAGCTCGCCGAAGAGGATCTCGACCTCGAAGGGCAGGCCCGCGAACACCTCGGGGACGATGAGGCCGCCCATGCCGTTGGCCGTGTCGGCGACGATCTTCATCGGCCTGAGCCGTGTCAGGTCCACGAACGAGCGAACGTGGGTGGCGAACTGCGAGAGCAGGCTCAGGTGCTCGACACGGGGGTCGTCGTCGACGCCGGCGACACCGCCGTCGGCCGGGGCGCTCGCGTACGCCTCGGCTGCGACGCGTCGGACCTCCCCGAGGCCGGAGTCACGCCCGATCGGGCGGGCGCCCGCAAGGCAGAGCTTTATCCCGTTGTACTCCGGCGGATTGTGCGACGCCGTGAGCATGGCCCCGGCAAGGTCGAGCTTGCCGGAGGCGAAATAGAGCAGGTCCGTCGAGGCGAGACCCGTGTCGACGACGCCGAGACCGACCGAGAGCACTCCGGCGCTGAAGGCCCGGCTCAGCTCGAGGCCCGAACGGCGGATGTCACGGGCCACCACGACGCGCTTTTGCGAGGCGCCCTGTTCGAGCACGAACCTTGCGAACCCGACGCCGACGGCGTAGACGGTGCGGGCGTCGAGCTCGTCGGGGACCGTGCCCCGGACGTCGTAAGCCTTGAAGATGTCGTCGAAAGACGGCCCGGAGGAGGGGGACGGATCGGGGGACATGGCGGGGCGAGCCTAGTCGGGACTCATCGGGAGACGACGATGGCGATGATGGTGACGGTGTTGAAGGCCATGTGGGCGACGATCGAGGGTCCGAGGCGCCCGGTGCGGTAGGCAAGGTAGCCCAGCACCATGCCGAAGCCCGCCAGGCCCAGGAACTGAAGTGCCTCGAAGTGCACGAGGCCGAACACGAGCCCGGTCACCACGATCGCCAGCGCCGGCCCGAGCCGGGGGCCGATCTTGCCGAAGCTGCCCACGAGCGAGCGCAGGAGCAGGCCCCGGAAGAACAGCTCCTCGACGACGGGGCTGCCCACGCAGACGAGCACGGCCAGCACGACGAGACCGGCCCCGAAGGCGTCGCCCGTCAGGCTCTGGGCCGGATGGCCCAGGCGCGAGTAGAGGTGGTGCACGAACGGGACGAGGGGCGCTTCCACGACGGGAACGAGCAGGTACTGGGAGCCCACGCCGACGGCGATCCCGAGGGGTATGTCCGGCCACGGCCGCAAGGCGAGCCCGTAGTCCCGCACGACACTGCCGAGGCCACTTCTGGCCCCGGTCCCGGCCGTGTCCCCGGCCCCGGCGCGCCTGGAGCGCTCCGCTGTCCGGGTGGCGACGAGGACCGATCCGACCAGGCCCGTCCAGAGGGCGATCAGGCTGACGACGTCCTCGCCGTACTGGCTCGGGTGGTGGGGGTGCCCTGAGAGCGCCACGTAGGCCGACACGGCCACAAAAGCGAGCACGAAGCCGGCCGCGACCCCGAAGATCGCCTCGGGCAGGCCGAAGGAGTTCCCGAAGCTGAGACGTGCCGAAGGCGCCCGGCCGGGCCGGGACGCGTCCGTGACAGCCGGTGCGCCACGCCCACGGCGACTCTTCACGCGACGAGCGTCGTCGGCGGGGACTAAGTCGTCAAGCCCGGCCCGCGGTCTTCGGGCCGCCCGGCCCCTGAACAGCCCCCCGCGAGAGCCCCGCGAACCGGCAATGTGCCGCTGACGCCTACGATGGTCGGCGTGAGTCGTCAGCCTCAAGACATGCGACCGGGCAACCAGCCGGGAAGGATGGGCCAGGGCACGCCGTCGGGTTCCGAACAGGTCTGGCGCTGGGCGATCGCGGGCATAGCGGTTGTTCTCATCGTGCTGTTCATCGGCTCGGGCATGTTCAGCCGAAGCAGCGCCAAGGCCATCGGCTTCTCGCAGTTCCAGCACGACCTCGCCACCCACCAGGTGCAAACAGCCAACTTCAACAACTCGACCGGCGCGGTCACGGGCACGCTCGTGAACGGCACGAGCTACACCACGACCGGACCGGTGCAGCTCCCCGACTCGTTCTACGCCACGCTCAAGGCCGCCGGCGTCAAGTACACCTTCTCCTCGCCAAGCTCGGACGCCCTCGGCGAGATCCTCATCTACCTGCTCCCCGTGGCTTTGATCATCGGCTTCTTCGTCTGGATGAGCCGGCGCGCCCAGGGGCAGATGTCCGGGATCATGTCGATCGGCCGCTCGAGGGCCAAGGTCTACACCGCCGAGCGACCGCGCACGACCTTCGATGACGTGGCCGGCTATCAGGGCGTCAAACAGGAGATCAGCGAGGTCGTCGACTTCCTCAAGTCTCCCGGCCGCTTCAAAGAGATCGGCGCCCGCGTGCCGAAGGGAGTGCTGCTCGTCGGTCCTCCCGGAACGGGCAAGACGCTCTTGGCCCGCGCCGTCGCCGGGGAGGCTGGGGTGCCGTTCCTTTCCGTGAGCGGGTCCGACTTCATGGAGATGTTCGTTGGCGTCGGCGCGAGCCGCGTGCGCGACCTGTTCCAGACCGCCCGCAAGCAGGCCCCGGCCATCATCTTCGTCGACGAGATCGACTCGATCGGGCGAAAGCGCGGCGCCGGGCTCGGCGGCGGGCACGACGAGCGCGAGCAGACCCTCAACCAGATGCTGTCGGAGATGGACGGCTTCGACGTCGCCGAGGGCATCGTCGTCATGGCCGCCACGAACCGGCCCGACATCCTCGACCCGGCGCTGTTGCGGCCCGGCCGCTTCGACCGCCAGATCGTCGTCCCCCTGCCCGACCTCGACGAACGCCTGCCCATCTTGCAGGTGCACTGCAAGGACAAGCGGATGGGCCCCGACTTGGACCTGTCGATCATCGCCCGCGGCACCCCAGGGATGTCAGGGGCCGACCTGGCCAACCTCGTCAACGAGGCGGCCCTGCACGCGGTCAGGCGCGGGAGCCAGTTCATCGAGATGCGCGACTTCGACGCCGCCCGGGACCGGATCCTCATGGGCCAGCCCCGCGACAGCCTGGTGCTCTCGGACCTCGAGAAGGAGCGCGTCGCCTACCACGAGGGTGGCCACGCCGTCCTCGCCTATGTGCTCACCCACGCCGATCCCCTGTTGAAGGTGAGCATCATCCCGACGGGCCTCGCCCTGGGCGTCACCCAACAGCTCCCGACCGAGGAGAGGCACATCTACCCGCGCGAGTACATCGAGGACGCCCTCGTCGTGCGGATGGGCGGGCGCGTGGCCGAGATGCTCATCTACGGCGACTTGTCGACCGGGGCGAGCGACGACCTGCAGCGCAACACCGAGCTCGCCCGCAAGATGGTCCGGGAGTGGGGCATGTCCGAGCGCGTGGGGCCGATGGCCTGGGGCTCCCAGGGCATGGTCTTCCTCGGCGAGGACCTCATGCACACCCGCGACTACTCCGAGGACACGAGCCGCGTCGTCGACGAGGAGGTCGCCCGGATCCTGCGCGAGCAGGAAGCCCGCGCCACCGCCGTGCTGCGCGAGCACAAGACCGGTCTCGAGGCGGTGGCGCACGCCCTGCTCGAGTACGAGAAGGTCGACGGTGCCGAGATCGGCCGGCTCGTCGATGCCGCCTACGGCAGGCCGGTGCACGGCGGCGAGGAGGGCGAGGAGAAGCTCGCCACGGAGCGCTACGCCCCCTCCCTGTCGGGAACGGTCATGGCCCCGAGCCCGCCCGGGCTCTCGTCCACGGGCGTCGCACCGACCGAGATCTGAGGGCCCGGGCCGCCGCGGCCTTTTCAGCGACGGACGGGGATGCCTCCCGCAGACGAGGTCAGCCCTCCGCGGTAGGCGAGCTGCTGCTCGACGAGGATCGGGACGTCGCCCGATACCAAGAGCGAGAACGAGGGTGCCGATCCCAGCACCGAGGCCATGTTGAGCTCCGTCTCCGACCCGGCAAGAAGGCTCACGACCTCGAGGCGCACCGGGCCGGCGGGCCCGTTGCTCAGCTCCGACAGCGTCACGGTGGCGTTCTGCGTGCCGGGGTCGTCGAGAGTGACCACGTCGTCCACTGCCCGCGTGAGCGAGCCGCCGGGCAGCAACCAGTCGTCACTGGGGCCGGCGGTCCCGGGCGTGGCGTCGATCGCCTCTAGGAGGCGGCTTCGGTACCGCGTGGTTAGGCGGGCGACGACGATGGGCCTGCCCTGTTGGGCCGAGATGACGACCGAGGCCGTCTGGAGGCCGCTTGTTCCGGTGACGGGCGTCGCGAACTGGACGATCCCCCCGGCCGGGACGTCCTCGGTGAGGGCGGCCTTGACCCCTTCGGGCCCGGGCGGGGCCACGCTGACCAGGACAGGCTTGGAACCGGGGTTGTACACCGAGTACGTGCTCGCCACGCCTCTGCTCGACTGCATCGCCGCGAAGTACCACCGCCCGAGCCCGCGGTCGGGCCCGACCAGTAGCGAGCTCCCGGTGACGAAGACGTCGCGCATCTCGTTGCCGGTTGGGGTCCTCGAGGCCATCTGGACCGTTTCGGAGGTCAGCTCGAGCGCCCCCACCACTATGTCCCCGCTCACGGCCGTGGCGGTGACCGCGAGCGAGCTCTGCTCGAAGACCCAGCGGTGAAGATTGAGCACGACGATGCCCGTGGCCGGGACGACCACCCCCTGGAAGGCCGGGGGGGCGGCGATCCCCGTCGCGGTCGAGACGGCTACGTTCACCGTCGCCGGCGTGGCGTCCGGGTCGTAGAGCGAGACACGGACGTTGGAGCCGCCGTAGGTGCTGCCGGTCGGGACGTAGCCCTGTGCGGCCGCCGACAGCGAGCACGGGGACGAGAGCTCGACCGCCCCACCGGTGAGCGACGTGCCGGCGATCGCCTCGCTGACCGCGACGCCGCCCACGTCTGTCTCGAGCGACACCGCCGCGAACCCGGGGGCCCCGCTCCTCGCGAGCGGGAGGACGGCCTGTGACTCGGCACCGACCGCGACGGGTGTGCTCGAGACCTGTTCCCCGCTCGAGGTGCCCCCTTTCGCGAGCCCTGTCCGCGACACGACCGCGACGAGGTTCACGGGCGAAGTGCCGCTGTTCACGATCGAGATGCTCGAGTGCACTTTGCCGGTGCCGACAGGAAGGGGGCCCGGGCAGTGCCACGCGCCCGGCTTGTCCATCTCGACGACCGGGAGCGTGGGCGGCCCCACGAAAACGCCGGCGGCGGCTCCACCGCTCGTCTGGTGCACGAAGGCGTTCACGAGCACCAACGCCACGACCATGAGCAAAAGGGCGAGCAGGGCCCGGCGCCTCGGACCCGCCATGAGGGAGGAGAGACCGTGGCGGCCGGCGGGCGCGTTCATCAGATCGCGCTCGGTTCGGGCTCTGCGGCGGGACTGCCCACCGCCGTCGCCTCGTCAAGGCCCGCCTCGCGGGACGGGGGCTCCCCGCCGCCCGACGGGCCCTCGTCGGCGGGAGGGGCCTCACCCGGCCGGGCGCCCGTCGTCCGGGTGAGCCGGCGGCGCCTGCGGCGACGGACGACGCCCTCGGCGACACCGAGGACCACGACCAGCAGGCCTCCGCCGACTCCGAGCTCCCTCAGCCACGAAGGCGTACCGCCGCCCGTCCGGACGATCGGCACGACCGAGGTGGCCGACGAACTGTCGGCGACGGTCCATGCCGCGTTCTCGAAGGCGACCACACCCGCCTCGGTCGGGAGCTGGCGGAGATCGCCCTGGGCCTGAAGTGCCTCCACCAGGCTCGCCGGAGGTGGGCTCGAGGGCGGGGCCTGGACGCCGGGCAGCTCAGGCGCGATGGCGCCTGGGAGTATCAGGTAACGGACGCCGGCTCGGGCCAGCTCGGCGCCGAGCCGCACCGTGAGCCCGGCCTCGGCGCTTTCCACATCCGCCTCGACCCCGGCGCCGGCCCCCGGGTTGGCGCTCGGCCACAGACGTGTGCCGTCCGGCACGCCGTTCTCGCTCACCGCGAACGCCAGGCCGGGGCGTATCTGCCAGGAGGGCCCCGGCACGCTGGCGGGCTGGCCCAGCCACAGCACGTCGTAGCCGTTGGCGGCGCCCCGCGGCGCCGTCCAGCCCAGGAGCTGGTCGAAGCCGGCCGAAGGGAGCGACGAGCGGCCGTCCACCGATGAGACCAGGGCCGGGAACAGCCCAACGACGAGGCAGAGGGCGGCGGCGGCGCTCAGGTTCTGGCGCCATCCGAAACGCGTCTTGGCAAGGTCGACCTCGAAGGCGGCCACGCCGAGGCCGACTGCCCCAGCGAGACAGCACGCCGCCGGGGCCAAGAGCACGAGCGTCGCCCCGCCCCCCGAACCGAGCCACCCCACCGCCCCGGCGTAGGCGACCGCGACGGTGGCGACCGCCGCCACCCACCATCGCGTGGCCCAGTCGAGCCGTGCGTCGCGGGCCACGAACATCACGAAGCTGGCGCCGAGCGGGATCCCCCAGACCAGCCAGCCGGCACCCACCGGGCCAACGTCGAAGCGCAGCAGCCGAAGCACCCCGCCGGCGTCCCCCCGGGCGCCGACCGGTCCGGAGAGGACGCTCCATCTCGCCCCGGTCTGGAACAATGTCAGCGACCAGGGCATACAGCAGAGGAACGCCACCCCCAGCGCGCCCATCGTGACGCCGAGGGCGCGCCCGACCGCCGCCAGGCGGCCGGCCACCGCCGAGCCGAGCACGAGCGCCAGTGACAGGACCACGACGGCCACGACACAGGGCGGGGCCAGCGCCGCCATGAAGGCGAGGAGCAGACCGAACGGGACGATCTCGGCCAGGACGGCGCTGAGGCCGAAAGAGTCATCCGGCGAGGAGAACGGCTCCAGCCGGGTCGCGCGGCACAGGCGCGACATCACAAAGGGCATCCCGCCGAAACAGACCAGGGCCTGCAGGTCACCCGCCGCGATGGAGTTCCACACGAGCGGGAGGCCGAGATAGGCGATCGTGCCGGCGAGCCGGGCTCGGCTCGAGCCGAGTGGCCTCAACAGCCGGTGCATTCCGATGGCACCGACGAGGATCGGCCCCAGCACGAGCAGCTTTTCCACCTGCGCGGTGCTGCCGACAAGGATCGCACCGGCCAGGCCCACGAGGCCAAAACCTGGAGACGCCGGCCCGGTCGCCTGCCAGCCGGCGTCATGTGAGCCGCCGAAGAAGTCGCGCAGCAGCGTCCCCGGCGGCGGGAAGGCCAGTAATTGGCCCACCAACGGCAGGTGGCCGGTCAACAGGTTGCGGATGCCGAAAAGGACCACGAGGACCAGCACGAGCGTCGCCCAGCCGGTGTGGTGCCGCCGGGCGGTCCTGTTCCGGCTCGAGGCGATCCGGGCGGGCTCGAGGTCCTCGTCCTGGCGGAACCTGGTCTCGAGGGCCGTGGTGACCGGGGCGGGGGGGAAGACCGCGGTCACGGGAGCGGCCTCGAGGGCCGTTCGCCGGTCGCCCCGGCTCAACATCCGCGACACGACGCGATCGGGCCGCTGACGGACAAGGGCCAAGGCTCTCCGGGCTCTGCGCAGGCTGGCGCGGCGGCGCCAGTTCCACCACCAGGCGTCCGCCACGCGTTTCGAGCGTTCGCGCTCGCCGCGCACGAGCGCCATCGTCATCTCCGCCAGCGACCCGGCGGCGAGGTCGAGGACAACAGCCAGGCGCCGCGGGGCGTCGTAGTTCTTGAGCACGGCGCGCAGCTCGTGACGCCGGCGCAGCAGCGCCGCGTCGGCGACGCTGCCGAGACCGGACCTGGCGACCTGGACGTGGCGCACCCGCGCGGCGGGAGCGACGATGACCCGCGCCCCGGCCACCTGGGCCCGCCAGCACAGGTCCACGTCCTCGCCGAACAGCGCTATCTCCGGGTCGAAGCCGCCGAGGGCCCTGAACAGGTCCGCGCGCACCAACGTGCAGCCGCCCGGCACGGCGAACACCTCACGGCCCTCGTCGTGCTGTGCCTGGTCGAGCTCGCCGGGCTCGACGCGTTCGATGGCCACGCCGAAGCGGTCGACGCCGAGACCGACCTCCAAGAGCCGGTCGGGAGCGTCCCATTCGACGAGCTTGGGGCCGACGATGCCGGCGTTGGCCCGGAAGGCCTCGCCGACCAGGCAGCGGACCGCGTCGGGCCAGGGGGCCACGTCGTCGTGGCATATCAACAGGTGAGACGCCCCCTCGACAGCCACGAGCGCTTCGTTGGCGGCCGCCGAGAAGCCCCTCGACTCGCTCTGGCGGAGAATGAAGGCGCGCGGGAGCACGGCTGCGACACGCGCCGTCAGCTCCTCGTGGCTCGCGGCGTCCACCACGAGCACGTCGAGGTTCGGGTAGTCCTGGGCACCCAGCGCTTCCAGGCATTCCTCGAACCACGGACCCGGGTCGCGAGCGACCACCACGGCGACGACCGGCGGGGCTTGCTCCTCCGGCATCAGGGCCACGCTACCGCGGACGCGCCCCGCAATCCCGGACGGTGGGGCCTGGATGCGCTTGCTATAGTTAGCAAATTGTAGTACACTAGTGAGCGTAGGCGCCCCGGGTGCGGCCGAGGCCGCAGGCTCCCAGGGGGCGCCGCCGGGGACCTGAGACAGGAGGATCAAGACATGACCGAGATGCGAGATGGTCTGGCCGACGTGGCCCGAGCCCTCAGCGACCTGGCCACCGAGGCCACCTACGTCGTCATCGGCTTCGGTGTCCTCGGGTTGCAGAAGGCACAGGTCCGCCGGCGCCAGCTCGCCTGTGCCCGCAAAGGGCTGCTCGGTCGCCAAGAGGACCTCGACGAGACGATGGCGCAGTTGTTCAAGACTGTCGACTCGACGGTCGACCCGCTTCTGGACCTGCTCCCCGAGCAGGCCCAGGCCCTCGTCCGCCAGACACGCGACCAGCTCCGGGCGCGGCTTACGGCAAACGCCTGAGTCAGGCGAGGCGCCCCCGCCAGTACTCGAGGACGTCTGAAAGCGTCTTGGCAAGCGGGATCTCCGGGCGCCACATAGTGGCCGCGACGAGCTTGGAGGCGTCGCCGACGAGCACCGGGACCTCGACGGGGCGGAAGAGCTCGGGGTCCTCGACGAAGCTCACCTCGCACGAGAGCATTCCCGCCATCTGCGCCGCGAGATCCGCGATGGAGATCGCCCGGCCTGAGGACACGTTGTAGGCCTCGCCGGGCGCCCCACCGGTGGCCAGCAACCGGTAGGCCCGAACGACGTCGCGGACGTCGGTGAAGTCCCGCGAGGCAGTGAGGTTGCCGACCTTCACCTCCCCGCCCTTGCGCAGCTCGGCCTCGACCATGCGGCGCGCCAGAGCGGAGACGACGAAGTCGTCGAGCTGGCCCGGACCGACGTGGTTGAAGGCCCGGGCCCGCACGACGCGAAGGCCCCGGCCCAAGAACGCCTGCAGCCCGAGGAACTCGGCGGCCACCTTGCTCACGGCATAGGGCGTCACCGGGCGCAGCTCGGCATGCTCGTCGAGGGTCTCGGCGACAGGTGCCGGGCCGTACACCTCGGCCGAGCTGATGAGCACGACCACGGGCGGCACCTCCAAGGCGGCCGCCGCCTCGAGCAGGTTCAAGGTGCCCACGGCGTTCACGCGGAACGTCTCGGCAGGCTCCCGCCAGGACTGGCCGACGTGGGTGAGCGCCGCCAGGTGGTAGACGACCTCCGGCGCCGCCTCCTTGAGGTCGGCAGCGATGAGGCCGGGATCGGTCACGTCGACTTCGGGACCGGGGGCTATGGCCGTGTCGCCCTCGTCGGCGAGATGGCGGAGCAGCCATTCGCCGACAAAGCCCGTCCCGCCTGTCAAGTACGCGCGCACGGCGCTCAGGCTACCCGCCGCTTTGGCGAGTCCCGGGTGATTCCGGGACGGAGAGCTCCTGCGGGCGGGCTGGGCTCAGGCCCCGGCGGCGGCGCGGTACACGGCCAGGTGACCCTCGGCGCTCGCCTCCCAGGTGTAGCGGGCGGCGATGGCGAGCCCGTCTTCTCTGCGGCGGTCCCGCTCGACGGCCGCGTCCGGAGAGATGGCCGTCTCGATGGCCGCCGCCAGCGCGAGCGGCTCCCCGGGCGGGACGAGAAGGGCGCTCTTGCGGGCCACCTCGGCCATGGGCGTGCCCGAGGTCGTCACGAGGGGCGCGCCGCAGGCGAGAGCTTCGAGGGCCGGCAGGCCGAAGCCCTCCTCGAGCGACGGGTAGACGACCGCCCGGGCGCTGCGCAGGAGGGCCGGCACGTCCGCGTCGGCCACGTAGCCGAGCCGGCGGATCCGCTCGCGAGAACGCGCCACGGCGACCGAGGCCATGACGGGCTGCGCCTTCCAGCCGGCGCCACCGGCCAGGACGAGCTCGAGCGAGGCGTCGTCGCCGGCGATCCGGTCGAAGGCGGCGACGAGGTCGGCGATGCCCTTGCGAGGTTCCAAGGTTCCGAGGTGCAGCACGTAGGGGCGCACGAGGCCGAGGCGCTCGAGGACCGCGCCGTCGGCGCCTGGACGCGGCTCGCCGGCGGTGAAACGGGCGTGGTCCACCCCGTGGGGCACCACCACGACCGGACATGGCGGGGACAGCAGGTCCTGCAGGCGGACTGCTGTCATCTCGCTCACACAGACGATGGCGGCGGCATGCGACACCGAGTAGCGCATGGCGGCGCGGAACCAGGCCACCTTGGACGGTTCGTGCCACTCGGCATGGTCGAAGAAGGTGAGGTCGTGGATCGTCACGACACAGGGCAGCTTGGAACGCCGGGGCATCGTGTAGTGGGGCCCGTGGTACACCTGCACCGCTGGCGAGGCGAGGCCGGCGACCACCGAGGCGAGACGCGCCTGCTCGTACAAGAGGCGGGCGGGGCGACGGGCGGGGGCGATGGCGACGACCCGCTCCCCCGGGGCGACGAGGGCCCACCGGGCGTTGTCGTCGCGCCGGGCGAGCAGGCTGATCCGGCAGTCGGCGCGCCGTGCCAGGGCCCTCGCGAGCTCGACGACGTAACGGCCGGCCCCGACGGGACGGTCCGGCACCGCGCTCACGTCCAAAGCCACCGAGAGACCCTCGCTCTTGGAAACGGCCGTCATCGCCGCCGCCCCTCGGCAGCCCGCTCCCAGACCGCCAGGTGCGCCCGCGCGGTCTTCACCCAGCGCAACTCCCCTGCCCGCGCCAGGCCTTTCTCCACTAAGGCCTTGCGTGTCGCCTCGTCGATCGCCACGGCCACGAGCCCCTCGGCGATCGACGAGGTGTCGGTGGGGTCGACCTCGAGGGAGGCTCCCCCGCTGCTCGGTACCGGGCTCGAGACGACCGGGGTCCCCTGGGCCATCGACTCGACGACGGGGAGGCCGAAGCCCTCCACGATGGGGACATAGGCGCAAAGGCGCGCCCTTTTGTAGATGGCGGCGAGCGTGCCGCCCTGGATGGCGCCCGCGAAGACGACCCCGCCGCCCGGTACGGCCGCGGTCGGCGGCAGGTCACCCCACCCGCTCGGCCCCACGACCACGAGCGGCCAGGGCTCGGGCAGCTTGGGCCGCGCCAGCGCGTAAGCCTCGAGCAGGCGCCCGAGGTTCTTGCGCGGCTCGAGCGTGCTCACGGTGAGCAGATAGGGGCCGTTCACGCCGAGGCGGTCGAGCAGTGCCTCGCCTGAGGCGACATCGGCCTCGCCGAGATGGTCGGCGCCCTCGCCCACGATCACGAGCCGCTCGGCGCCGATGCCGACGCCCGCGGCGAGGACCGCCTCGGCGGTCTGTTCGGAGGGGACGACGACGATGGCGGCCCGTGCTCCCGCGCGCCGCAGGGCCGACTCGTGCCACCGCCTGCCCCTTTGCGGAAAGGCCTCGGGCATCGAGCGCCAGGCCACGTCGTGCACGGTGACCACGAGCGGTGTGCCGGCCGCCCCGGCCGGTGCCGCCAGGGAGACCGAGTGGACGACGTCGCTTCGCCGGCCGAGCCTCAAGAGCCCGAGATCCCAGGCGCGGGTCAGAACCGGGCCCGGCAGCCTCGAGCACACGACCGGGAAGCCGAGGCTCAACAGCGGGTCGGGCCCCGAGGGCGGGCGGCTGGCCACGACGGTGACCGCGGGGCGCTCGTCATCGGAGAGCTCGCCGATGCCCTTCAACAAGCCCCGGGTGTAGGTCCCTATGCCACCGGGGACGCGCCGGCGCAGCTGCTCGGCGGCCAGGCAAACCCGAAGGGGCGTCAACGAGCACCCCTTTCCCGGGCGGCCTTCATGTACAGCTCGACCATCGAGGTGGCCGCCGCCTCCCAGGTGAACGACGAGGCGCGGGCGCGGCCGCACTGCACGAGCCTCGAGCGCAGGCCGGCGTCGTCGATGACCCTAGCGAGCGCTGCGGCCATCGCCTCGTGGTCGCCCGGCGCCACGAGCTCGGCCGCGTCCCCGACGACCTCGGGTACGGCGCCTGCCGACGTCGCCACCACGGGCACCCCGGCGGCCATCGCCTCGAGGGGCGGGAAGCCGAAACCCTCGTACAGCGACGGGTACACGAGGGCGAGGGCGCCCTCGAGCAACGACTGGCGCTCGGCTTCTTGGAGGTAGCCGATGCGCACGACACGACCGCCCACGCCGCTCGACTCGACGGCGGTCTTGAGGGCCGGCTCTCCCCATCCCTTCGGCCCCGCGACCACGAGCTCGAGGTCCCCGTGGGTCCGCGCGAGCTCGGCGAACGCCTTCACCAGGGTCGGCAGGTCCTTTCGCGGCTCCACGGCCCCGAGTGCCAAGAGATAGGGCGCCGGACGCCCCTTGAGCCCCCCGCCCACCGGAGCGGCGGCGTCAGCCGCGGCGGCGAGTCCCGCGGGAACGACGCGGACCCGCTCGGCGTCGGCGCCCAGGAGCTCGAGCACCTCGTCGCGCACGAACCGCGAGAGCACATGGACAAAGGCGCCCTCGCCAAGAGCGCGCGCGACAAGGCGCGGGTAGGCGAGCGAAGCGGGCACGCACCACTGCGGGTAGCGCAAGGCCGTCAGGTCGTAGACCGTGACGACCCGACCGGCCCTGCGCGAGGGCGCCACGACGTAGTTCGTCCCGTGCACGACCTCTACCGGGCCGGCGAGCCATTCGATGGGTGGCAGGTCCGCCCGCGCCCACAGGGCGTTGACAAGGCGCGTGGGAACCGGCCAGGTGCGCACGGGGATGCCGAGGGCGCCCGCGGGGGCGGTGTCGCGCCTGGCCTTTCGGGCCACGGCGTAGCCGCGAAGCTCGACGTCCCCGCGTGCGGCGAGGGCAGCGGCAAGACCGCTGCAGAACCGGCCCACCCCGGTGCGCTCGCCGGCGAGGGGCAGTACGTCGAAACCGACACGGAGCCTTTTCACCGCGACCCCGAACGAGGCGGCCTCGCGGCGGAGCCAAGACGGGCGCCCCGGTCACCGGCCCTCAACGGAACAGGTCCTCCCCGTAGGGCCGGACCACCTCTTCTACGACGGACCCCGACCCCAGCAAGGAGGCGTCCACCCCCCTCACCACGGCGACAGGGACGCCCCGCGCCTTTCCCATCACGAGCTCGGCGGCGGCCGCGACCTCGTCCACGACGCAGACCTCGGTCGCCACGAGCTCGCGGCCGAGGGCGTCCTTTGTCCCGCGCAGGTCGACCACGGCGCGGATGCCCGCGCAGCCGATGGCCACGTCGGTCACGCCCCTGCGCCAGGCGCGGCCGAAGGTGTCCGATATCACCACGGCGACCTCGAGTCCCGTGCGTGCCCTGAGGCCGTCGCGCAGGCGTCGGGCCGAACGGTCCGGGTCCTCGGGCAGCAGCGCCGCCCAGCCCTCGGCCACGTTGGAGAGGTCGACGCCCGAGTTGGCACACACGAAACCGTGCCGGGTCTCGGTCACGACGAGATCTCCCCGGCGGCGCAGCACGCGAACCGACTCCGCCTCGGCCAGAAGGCGCTTGGCGTCCGGATCGGAGGGATCGATCGGGACCACGCGCGCCTCGGCCTTGGAGACGACCTTCTGGGTGACCACGACCACGTCGCCGTCGAGGAGGCCCGCGTGCTCGGCGATGAGCGCCGCCAGGTCGTCGCCGGGGCCCACCTCGGGCAGGCCCTCGACCCCCAGCACGAGAAGTGACTCGCCGATCGCCATTGGCGCAGTCTTCACCCAAGCAGCGCTGACGCGCTACGCATCAAAGGCGGCGCCCGGCGACCCGGACGGCCCCGCGGCCATGCCGCGCGCCCCGAGCACCGCGCGGGCGAGCCCGGCCGCCAGCTCCGGTGTCCTCATGACCGTCGGGGCCACGACGCAGCGCACGCCGGCCTGCTCGACCTCGCCGCGGCGTTGCGCGTCGGCCTCGTCGATGACGAGCGTGCCGGCAAAAGAGCTGAGGAAGCGGGCGACGCCCGGCGCCGAAGCCTCCCCGCCGAGCTCGACCAGGAGCCGGTCGGCCGGGCCCTTCAAGGCGGCGCCCGCCACGATGGGCGACACGGCCACGACCGAGTGGCGGCGCGCCTTCAGCACCTCTGCCACGCCCGGCACCGCCAGGATGGGCCCGATGGAGACGACCGGGTTGGAGGGCGCCACGACGACGATGTCGGCCGAGCCGAGCGCGTCGAGCACCCCGGGAGCGGGCGTGGCCCGCTCGGCGCCCTCGAAGCGCACCCGGTCCACGACCACCGAATGGCGCAGTTTCACGAAGTACTCCTGGAAGGCCACCTCCCGGCCGTCGGCGAGCCTGAGCCGGGTCCGTACCGGGTCGTCGCTCATCGGCACGAGCCGCACACCGAGGCCCCAGGCGCGTGAGATCTCCCCGGTGACCTGTGAGAGGGTGGCGCCTTCGCGCATGCGGCCCGTGCGGTAAAGGTGGGTGGCGAGATCGGTGTCACCGAGACGGAACCAGGTGATGGCGCCGTAGCGCTCCAGGCCGTCCATGGCGTGGAAGGTCTCGTCACGAAGACCCCACCCGGTGGCCGGGTTCACCGCCCCGGCGAGGGTGTAGGTGATCGTGTCGAGGTCGGGGCTCACGTGTAGGCCGTGCAGCTCGGTGTCGTCACCGGTGTTGACCACAGCGACGATCTCCCCGGGGTCGACCACGGCCTGCAGCCCCGCCAGCATCCTGGCCGCACCGACCCCGCCGCAGAGGACTGCGATCACAAAGCCGCCCGTCGGACGTGCTCGACGACTGCCGAGACCCCGTTTCCGAGCGGCGTCCACGGTTTCCAGCCGAGATGCAGGCCCGCCCGTCTCGGGTCGAGGGCGCTGCGCTGCACCTCGCCGGGCCTCGCCGGCGCCGGCCTCGCCTCGAGGTCGCTCCCGCAGGCCTCTGCGACGATCTCGTAGAGCTTCGCCACCGACGTCTCCTGGCCCGTGCCGATGTTCATGACGAGGCCGCCCCCGCGGCGCGACGCGCGTGCGAAGGCGTCGACCACGTCGTCCACGAACACGTAGTCGCGGGTCTGGCTCCCGTCGCCGAACACCACGCACGGCCGGCCGGCCACGAGGTTGCCGGCGAAGATGGCGACGACGCCGGCCTCGCCGTGGGGGTCCTGGCGAGGCCCGTAGACGTTCGCCAGGGCGAGGGCGGTGAACTCGATCCCGTGCAGCTCGCGATAGGCGACGAGGTAGTCGATGGCCGACTTCTTGGACACGCCGTAGGGCGAGAGCGGCCTGTGGGGCTGATGTTCGTCGACGGGCAGGTCCGAGGCGTCGGGCTCGCCGTAGAGCGTTCCACCCGAGGCCGCGAAGACGACCTTTCCCGTCTCCGCCGCCCGGGCGCCCTCGAGCACCTGGATCGTGCCGAGGACGTTGACCTCGGCGTCGAAGACCGGCCGCTCCACTGAGACGCGGACGTCGGCCTGGGCGGCCAGGTGGAAGATCACCTCCGGGCGGCGGTGGCGCACGAGATCGACGAGATCGCCCGAGCGGACGTCGAGGTTGTGAAAGCGCAGCACGCCGCCCGACGCGCGGGCATCGGCGAGGTTCGCGAGCGACCCGGTGGACAGGTCGTCCACGACGTCGACGTCGTGGCCTTCGGCCAGAAGACGATCGACGAGATTCGACCCGATGAAACCCGCACCTCCGGTCACCATTGCTCTCATGGCGTCCGCCTCCTGTCTCGGCAGTCTCAGGACAAGGGATAGTGCGAGCCGTCGAGGACCGAACCGGGCGGCACCTCGGCCCCGACGCCGACGATTGTCATGCCCCTCAGCTGACCGCTCTCGCCGATCACGGCTCCCGGCCCGATGATGCTGTCCTCAACGGACGCACCCGTGCGCACCTCGGCCCCGGCCATGAGCACGCAACGGCGCAGCACGCAGCCGGGCCCCACTTTGGAACCGGCGCACACGACGCTGTCCTCGACCACCGCGCTCTTGGCGATGGTGGACCCCGGACCGACGAAGCAATGGGGCCCGAGCCGGCAGGCGACGTCGGCGCTCGGGTCGACGAAGATCCCCGCTTCGATCTCGGGCGCGGGCGGGCGGCTCAGGCGCCGGCCCCAGAGGATGTCGAGCTGGGCCTGGAGGTACTGGTGCGGTCTGCCCGTGTCGAGCCAGTAGGCGTCGGAGGCGAGCGCGTACAGGCTTCCCGCGGCGACGAGCTCGGGAAAGGTCTCGCGTTCTATCGACACGCGCCGCCCGGTCGGGATCCGGTCGAGCACAGAGGTCTCGAGGACGTAGATGCCCGCATTTATGAGGTTTGTCGGGGCCTGGCCCTCCGGGGGCTTTTCGATGAAGGCGACCACTTTGCCGGAGCGGTCCGTCGGCACGACACCGAAGTTCGACGGGTCCGGGACAGGAGTAAGTGCGATTGAGGCCTCGGCTGACCGGGAACGGTGGAACGCGACGAGGGCTGAGGCATCGGTCTCGGTGAGCACGTCCCCGTTGAGGACGAGGAAGCTCCCGCCGACACCGGCGGCGTCGGCCGCAAAGCGCACGGCACCGGCGGTGTCGAGCGGCTCCGGCTCGACGACGTACTCGAGCGCGACGCCTGCGAGCCGGTTGTCCGGGAACGCCTGCACGAAGGCGTCGGCCCGGTAGCCGAGCGAGAGCACGACCCGGCGGACGCCGTGGCCGGCCAGCCACTCGACCACATGCGCGATCATCGGACGCCCGACCACGGGCAGCATCTGCTTGGGGATCTCGTAGGTGAGCGGCCGAAGCCGCGTTCCCTCGCCGCCGACGAGGACTACGGCGTCCATCAACCAGTTGTGGTCGTGCTGCTCACCGGTTTGGTGGTCGTGGTGCTCACCGGCTTGGTCGTAGTCGTCGCGCCATGGGCCAGGGTCGTGGTGGTCGTGGACGTGCTCGTCGTGGTCGTGGTCGTCTCGGACTTGAGGAACGCCGCCACGAGCTTGGCCGCCGTCGGTTTGGCGACCGTGGCACCCTTGGGGACAAAAGCCAGCGAGAACAGCTCGCCGTTGGCGTAACCGATGCCCACGGGGTTGGTGGTCGCAAAAGGCGTCGTGGAGGTCGGTGAGGGCCAGATGAGCACCTGCAGCTGGCCCGGTTGCGAGCCGCACTTGCGACTGGCGTCGTAGGTGCCGGCGAGCTTGCCGAGCGACTTGGGAAGCGTGAGGGTGCTGGCCGTCAGCTTCACGTCCTCAGAGGTGAGGAATTTGGCGAGGGTCGCCTTCGCACCTTCGAACTGGGCGGCCTCGGCGCCTGCCCTCTCGGGCTCGATGTCCACCACGCCGTTGCCCGTGGTGATGATGCCCGAGCTCTGGTCGGCGCTACGGGGCAGGTTCACGACCTGGCCGCAGACGTCGACCGAGAGCGCCACCTGCCAGTGGTCCGTGAGAAGTGGAGGCGTCGTGTTCGCCTGGGTCGTGGTCGTTGTGGTCGAGGCGTTCGTCGCCGACTGCTGACGCTCGTGGCGGGAGAACACTATGAGCCCGAGACCGATGACACAGACCGCCAGGAGCAGGGAGTACCACCCGATGGGCGTGCGTTGTCTGTAGCTGCGGCTTCCGCCGATCGACGCGGCTCGCGCGACTCTGCGGCTGATCGAATTCCTGGGCACGGGCCACGACTCTAGCCCCAGCTGGAACCACGATCTCTCCGAGGTGGTCCTCCGGGCGCTCCAGGTCCCTCCGCCGCCCCTCAGCCGCCCCCGGCCGGAAAGCGCCGGCGGTCTGGGCGCAGCGTTCCCAGGTAGCGCTCCCCGCAGGCGAGCACGAGCCTCGCGCCGAGCGCGACCGCCACAAAAGGCAGCCAGATGCGCTGGCGTCCTCGGCTGGAGCGGACCGCGAAGCGCATGATCGAGCGGTGATGGGCCACGAGCATCCTGTAGGGCTCGCGCGAGGTCGAGCGCCCCTGTTCGTGGACCACCGTGGCCGACGGCTCGTACAAGACGCCCCAGCCTGCGCGGTGCAGTCGCCAGCAGAGGTCCACGTCCTCGACGTACATGAAGTAGGCCTCGTCGAAGCCTCCGACGCTGTCGAAGGCGTCGTGGCGCACGAGGAATCCCGCGCCCGAGACCCAGTCGGCCTCGCGGGCGCGGTGCTGCTCGTCGCCGAGCAGGCGGTAGCGGCGCGTCCACGGGTTGTCGCGCCAGAAAAGGCCCACGAACCCGTGACCGAGCGAGTCGCCGAGGTTCGGGAAGGTCCGCCCGGAGGGGTAGACCGAGCCGTCGGTCTCCAAGAGCATGGGGCCCGCCACGGCCGCGTCCAGATGCCGGTCGAGCGCCCCGGTGAGGCGGGCGACGGCCTCCGGCTCGACGACGAGGTCCGGATTGCAGATGAAAAGGAGCTCGCGCTTGCACGATCGGGCGCCGAGGTTCGCCCCCGAGCCGTATCCCCTGTTGCGCGGCGAGCGGACGAGCCGGCAAGGGCGTTCCCCGTTCTCGGCGAGGGCGTCCGAGCCGTCGGTCGAGCCGTTGTCCACCACGACGATGTCGGTGACCCCGTTCCGCCGCAGGCTCTCGAGACAACGCGCCAGCACCTCGCCCGCGTTGTAGTTGACGACGACCGCCCCGACTCTTTCGGAGATGAGGGACTCCGCCAATTCAGGCGGTCAGCTCGGCGACGAGTCCTGTGATCGCCTGCTCCCAGCTGGGAAGGAGTTCCCAGCCCGAAAGGCGCATGGCGGCGTTGTCGAGCACGGAGTTGGCGGGCCGGGGCGCGGGACGCGGCGGGTCGAGCTCGCCCGTCGAGATGGGCTCGACCCGTGCCGGGTCGTGGCCGGCGAGGCCGAGCACGAAGCGGGCGAACTCGTACCAGGTCGTCGAGCCCTGGTTGGTGACGTGGAAGATGCCGGCATGCCTGCCCAAGGAGAGATCGATCACCCGCGCCGCCAGGTCCGCCGCCGAGGTGGGGCTGCCCCGCTGGTCGTCCACGAAGCGGAGCGTGCCAACTTGGCCGGCGAGGCGGAGAACGGTCTTGACCATGTTGGCCCCGGTCCTGCCGTTCACCCACGCCGTGCGCACGATCGTGTGGCCCGGGTCGAGCTCGCGCTCACCGCCCAGCTTGGAGCGCCCGTAGACCGACAGCGGGTTCGGCTCGTCCCACTCGACATAGGGCCGGGGCGAGGTGCCGTCGAAGACGTAGTCGGTGGACAGATAGCAGAGATGGGCGCCCACGAGGCGGGCCGCCTCTGCGACATAGCGGGTGCCGAGGCAGTTGATCCGATAGGCGCGGTCGGGGTCGGACTCGCAGGCGTCGACGGCCGTGAAGGCAGCCGGATGGATGACGACGTCCGGCTCCACCGTGCCGATGGCGGCGAGCACGGCGTCGCGGTCGGAGATGTCCAGCACCGCCTCCTCGGGGGCGATGATGTCGAGCTCGGGGCCGCGGCGGCGCTCGGCCGCGCGGCCGTGCAGCTGTGTCACGATCTCTGAGCCGACCTGACCGGTCACTCCGGTCACAAACACACGCACGGCCGACCTCAGGGCTTCCCGCCGCTTGGCGGCGCGCTCGCCCAGGACGACTCGACGACCGGGGAACGCCCGATCAAGGGCTCCCACCAGGAGCGGTTGTCCCGGTACCAGGCGACGGTCGCCTCCAGGCCAGAGGCGAAGCCCACCATCGGCTTCCAGCCGAGCTCCGTGCGTATCTTCGTCGAGTCGAGCAGGTAGCGCCGGTCGTGGCCGGGGCGGTCGGGGACGATCGTCTTCAACGACTCGGGCCGTCCTGTCGCCTTGAGTACGCCGTCGGCGATGTCCTCGATGCTCGCCTCCTCGCCCGATCCGACGTTGTAGGTCCCGCCGACGACGCCGTCCTTGAGGACGAGCTCGATCGCCCGGCAGTGGTCCTCGACATGCAGCCATTCACGCCGGTTCTTCGTCGAGGCGTACAGCGGGAGCGTTTCGCCCTCGAGGGCGCGCGTCGTGAACAGGGGGATGACCTTCTCGGGGAACTGGTACGGGCCGTAGTTGTTGCAGCAGTTCGTGATCGTCGCCCGCAGCCCGAAGGTCTCGATGTAGGAGCGGACGACGTGGTCGGCGCCGGCCTTGGAGGCGTTGTAGGGCGTGCGCGGCCGGTAGGGGGACTCCTCGTCGAAGGACTCCTCGCTGTCGAGGGCCAGGTCCCCGTAGACCTCACAGGTGGAGATGTGGTGGAACCTCGCCACCTCGCCCCGCCGGGCGGCCTCGCACAGCGCCTGGGTCCCGAGCACGTTCGTCCTGAAGAAACGGGCCGGGTCAAGCACGGCCAGGCTGTTGTGGGACTCGGCCGCGAAGTGCACGATCGTCTCGACGCCGTGGCGGGCGAGAGTCTCGGCCACTAGCGCCTCGTCGCAGATGTCGCCGTGCACGAAGATCACGATCCCTTGCGACTCGAGCTCGGCGAGGGAGCGACGGTCCCCGGCATAGGTGAGGGCGTCGAGCACGACGAGCCGGTCCTCGGGGTGGCACCGGGCCCAGTAGCGCACGAAGTTGGAACCGATGAAGCCCGCGCCGCCAGTGATGAGCAGTTTCATGATCGGCCCAGGCTAATCGGCCCGGGGCGCGACGCCAGGGCCGCCCGCCGGCGCCTCGCACCCGAGCGCGGCGCCTCCTCAGCGCACGTGGACGACATCACCGGCAGAGATGGTCCGGATGCAGGCGCCGGTGGACACGAGCAGGCACCCGGCGTCGTCGACGTCGAGGGCCGTGCCGGTGACGGACTCGTCGCCGAGCTCGACGCGGACCTCCCGGCCGATGGTCGCGCAGGCGCGGCGGTACTGCGAGGCGAGACCGTGGCGTCCCTCGGGGCTGAAGAGGGCGCCGTTGAGCACGCCCGCCTCCTCGAGCAGCCTCCGCACGAGCTCGTCCCGGTCGATCTCGTGTCCCACGAGGCGGTTAAGGGCGGTCGCGCCTTGCGCCATGGCCGCGAGATCAGGGTCCCGCGAGTCCTCGGGCGGCCAGCCCGCAGGCCAGTTCACGTTGATCCCGATGCCCACGACGACGGCGGGCCACCGCCGGGCAGGCACCCGGGCGGGCTCCTCGGACCTGCGGGGCGCCACGACCTCGGACAGTATCCCGGCGAGCTTGCGAGCGACCCCGCGCCCTGCGGGAACCGGCTCGAGGGCCGTCCCGGCCGGGCCGCCGGCAGAGCTCGACGAGATCAGGTCGTTCGGCCACTTGAGCGACAGATCGACCCCGGCCGTCGCCCGACAGGCCCGCAACGCCGCCAGCGCCACGACGGAGGCGGCCAGATGGAGCTGGTCGGGCGCCAGGTCCGTCCTCAACAGGATCGAGCACAGCACCGAGGTGCCGGGCGGCGCCACCCAGGCCCTCCCGAGGCGCCCTTTGCCGTCGGTCTGGTGATCGGCGACGACGGCGTAGCCCTCGGGGACCTCGGCACCTGTCGGCAGGCCGTCGTTCGCGAGCCTCGCCAGGTACCGGTTCGTCGAGTCGACGACGGCCAGGCGCTGCGGCACGGCGAAGGCGACCGGCCCCGCGCCCGTGCTCAGGCCCCCGACGACCGCATCGAGGCCCTTTTGCTGGCGGGTAGCCTGCTCGACTGAGCGCTCCCCTACGGGTGGTCCGTCGGCTCGCGGCACCTGCTCCATTGAGACGAGGCTAGGAAGGAGGGCCGTGTTCGACAAGGTGCTCATCGCGAACCGCGGCGAGATCGCCGTGAGGGTCATCCGGACCTGCCGCGAGCTCGGGATCGCCACCGTCGCCGTCTACTCCGAGCTCGACAGCAACTCGCTCCACGTCCGGCTCGCCGACGAGGCCTACGCTCTCGGCGGCCAGAGCGCGGCGGAGAGCTACCTCGTGACCGACGCCATCTTGGACGCGGTCACGCGAAGCGGTGCCGACGCCGTGCACCCCGGCTACGGGTTCCTCGCCGAGAACGCCACGTTCGCCTGGGCGGTGACCGCTGCCGGCGTCGCCTTCATCGGCCCGCCGCCCAGCGCGATCGAGATCATGGGCGACAAGATCAGCGCCCGGCGCGCGGCCGAACGCGCAGGAGTCGCCAGCGTTCCCGGCCTGAGCGAGCCGATCACCGACCCGGCCGAGGTCGTCGCCTTCGGCGAGGCCAACGGCTGGCCGGTCGCCATCAAGGCCGCCTTCGGCGGCGGGGGCCGGGGCATGAGGGTCGTGACCGGCGCCGGCGACGCCGCGGAGGCCATGGAGTCGGCCCAGCGCGAGGCCCAGTCCGCCTTCGGGCACGCTGAGGTCTACGTCGAGCGCTATCTCACCTGGCCCCGCCACATCGAGATGCAGGTCTTCGCCGACAGCCACGCCAACGCGGTGTGGCTCGGCGAGCGGGACTGCTCGTGCCAACGCCGTCACCAAAAGCTCATCGAGGAGAGCCCCGCCCCGCAGTTCCCCGACGCCGTGCGCCGTTCCATGGGCGCGGCATCGGTCCGGATCTGCCAGGCCTGCGGCTACGAGGGCGCCGGGACGATCGAGTTCCTCTACGAGGACGGGAGCTTCTACTTCCTCGAGATGAACACGCGACTGCAAGTCGAGCACCCGGTCACGGAAGCTCTGACGGGCCTCGACCTCGTGGAGTGGCAGCTGCGGGTCGCGGCAGGCGAGGCGCTCCCGCTTGATCAGGAGGCGATCGACTCTCTCGGCCGGGGACACGCCATCGAGGCGCGGATCAACGCCGAGGACCCGGCCGGCGGTAGGTTCCTCCCGAGCCCGGGAAGGATCAAGAGGCTCAGGCTCCCCGAGGGATTCGGCGTGAGGTCCGACTCGGGCTTCGAGTCCGGCGACACCGTCAGCCAGTACTACGACAACCTGGTCGCGAAGATCATCGCCTGGGGCCCCGACCGCGAGGCCGCCCGCCGCAGGCTGCTCCGCGCCGTCTCGGAGATGGAGGTCGAGGGCGTGGCCACGACTAGCCCCGCCATCGAGGCGGTCCTCGCCCACGAGGACTTCATCGAAGCCCGCCACTCGACTCGCTGGGTGGAAGAGCGCCTCGACCTCTCCGGGCTCGCCGCCGCGGCGCCCCTCGACGGGCCACCAGAAGGTGCCGAGGGCGCCTTTGGGGAGTCCGGCGGCGAGAACATGGTCGTGCGGGAGGTCGACGCCGAGGTCGACGGGCGCCGCTACCGAGTGAGGTTGTGGGTGCCCGACCTCTCGGGCGCCGGCCCGCCGGCTCATCGGGCCGAACGGCCGTCCGCCAGGAAACGGCCCCGCCAGGCCGCGGCGCCGGTCGCCGCTCAGGACGGGACGGTCACGGTCCCGATGCAGGGCACGATCATCAAGGTGCTCGTCACCGAGGGACAAGTCGTCGAGGCCAACCAGACGATCTGTGTGCTCGAGGCCATGAAGATGGAGAACCCCATCAGCTCCGACCGCGCGGGAACGGTCAGGGAGCTTCGCGTCTCGGTCGGTGACTCGCTCGGCGCGGGCGACGTCGTGGCGGTCATAAGTTGACGGGCGTGAGCACCGGCCAAGCCATCAAACAACGGGCGCAGGCGGCCATCGCGGACGCCGGCGAAAGGCTGATCGCCCTCTCGCGGCTGATCCACGGTCACCCCGAGCTGGGCTTCCAAGAAGAGCGGGCGTCCACCTGGTGTGCCGAGGCACTGAGCGACGGCGGCTTCAACGTCGAGCGGGGCGTCTGCGGCCTCCCGACGGCGTTCTCCGCGAGCCTCGGCTCGGGGCCGCTCACGGTCGCGATATGCGCCGAGTACGACGCCCTGCCCGACATAGGCCACGCCTGTGGCCACAACGTGATCGCCTCGGCGGCCGTGGGGGCCGCCTTGGGGCTGGCCCCGGTGGCGGACGATCTCGGCATCACCGTCCGCGTCCTCGGCACGCCCTCGGAGGAGGGCGGGGGCGGCAAGATCCTCATGATGCAGCGCGGCGGGTTCGACGGCGTCAACGCCGCCCTCATGGTGCACCCGTCCCCGGTCGAGCTCGATCACATGCCCTGCCTCGCCGTGAGCCACTTCGACGCCCGTTACACCGGGAAGGAGGCGCACGCTTCGGCCTTCCCGGAACGGGGCGTGAACGCCGCCGACGCGATAACCCTCGCCCAGGTCGCCATCGGACTGCTCCGCCAGCACGCCGACCGGGGCAACCAGGTCCACGGGATAGTCACCTACGGCGGCGCCGCCCCCAACATCGTGCCCGCCCGCGCCGTGGCGAAGTACTACGTGCGCGCCGAGACCCTGCAGGCGCTCGAGGCCTGGGAGAAGAGGGTCGTAAGGTGCTTGGAGGCGGGGGCGCTCGGGACGGGGGCGTCGCTCGAGATAGTGCCCCAAGGTCCCCGTTACTCCGAGTTCCACACCGACGAGGCGATGGCGGCCGCCTACCGGGCCAACGCCGAGGCGCTAGGCCGAGTCTTCGCCAGCAACACCGAAGGTGCCCTGAGGGCATCCACGGACATGGGCAACGTGTCGCTCGAGATCCCCTCGATCCACCCGCTTTTGGCCATCGACTCGCTCCCGGCGGTCAACCATCAGCCCGAGTTCGCCGCCGCGGCTGCGAGCCCGGCGGCCGATCGTGCCGTGCTCGACGGAGCCGTGGCCATGGCCTGGACGACGATCGACATTGCGAGTGACGCGCCCGTGCGCCGGCGCCTTGGCGCGACCTCGTACCGGCACGGCTGAGAGGTCACGGCCGCGTCAGCGGTTCGGGCGGTACTCCCCGAAGACTTCCCGCAGCACGTCTGACACTTCCCCGAGCGTCGCCCGGCGGCGCAGGGCCTCGCGCATCGGGACGAGCAGGTTCTCGGTCCCGCGGGCGGCCGCCCGCACCTCGGCGAGGGCGGCGTCGACGCCGGCCTGGTCCCTCGAGGCCCGCAGCGCCTGCAGGCGCTCGATCTGTGCGCTTTGCAGGGACGAGTCGACAGGGAAAGGCTCCGGTTCGCCGGCATCGTCCTCCACGAACCTGTTCACGCCCACGACCACGGCCTCGCCCGCCTCGACCGCCTTGGCGTAGTCGTAGGCGGCCTGCTCGATCTCGTCCTGCATGAAGCCGGACTCGATGGCGGCCACGGCGCCGCCGAGCTCGTCGATGCGGGCGATGTAGGCGAGGGCGGCGCGCTCCACCTCGTTGGTGAGGCTCTCCACGTAATAGGAACCCGCCAGCGGGTCGACGGTGTTGGTCACCCCGGACTCGAAGGCGATCACCTGTTGGGTGCGCAGCGCCAGCTTGGCGGCGTGCTCGGTCGGGAGCCCGATCGCCTCGTCGAAGCTGTTGGTGTGCAGGCTCTGGGTGCCGCCCAGGACCGCGGAGAGCGCCTGCAGGGACACCCGGACGATGTTGTCGTCGCTCTGCTGGGCCGTGAGCGTGGAGCCGGCCGTCTGGGTGTGGAAACGCAGGCGCTTGGACCTCTCGTCGCGAGCGCCGAAGCGCTCGGTCATGATCCGGGCCCAGATCCTGCGCGCCGCCCTGTACTTGGCCACCTCCTGGAAAAGGTCGTTGTGGGCGTTGAAGAAGAACGACAACCGGGGCGCGAATGCGTCCACGTCGAGGCCCACAACGAGCGCCGCCTCGACATAGGCGATCCCGTTGGCGAGCGTGAAGGCGAGCTCCTGGACCGCTGTCGATCCGGCTTCGCGGATGTGGTAGCCGGAGATGGAGATGGTGTTCCAGTCGGGGATCCGCTGCGCGCAGTAGGCGAAGGTGTCGGTGACAAGGCGCATGGACGGCCGGGGCGGGTAGACGTAGGTGCCGCGGGCGACGTACTCCTTCAAGATGTCGTTCTGGATGGTGCCGCTCAACGACGACGGCGCCACACCTTGCTCGTCGGCCACGAGCTCGTACAAGAGCAGCAGTATCGCCGCGGTGGCGTTGATCGTCATCGAGGTCGACACCTTGTCGAGGGGGAGCCCCTGCAACAGGGCGCGCATGTCCTCTATCGAGTCGATCGCCACGCCGACCTTGCCCACCTCGCCGTCCGAGCGCGGGTGGTCGGAGTCGTATCCCATCTGGGTGGGCAGGTCGAAGGCGCACGACAGCCCGGTCTGGCCGGCCCCGAGCAGGAACTTGAAGCGCTCGTTGGTCGCCGCGGCCGTCCCGAAGCCGGCGTACTGGCGCATCGTCCACAGCCGGCCCCGGTACATGTCGCGCTGCACCCCGCGGGTGAACGGGAAGGCGCCGGGCTCGCCCAGCTCCCGCGCCGAGTCGAAGCCTTCCAGGTCCTCGGCTACGTAGCGGCGACGGATCTCGATGCCGGAGTCGGTACGGCGCTCGGTCTCTCCTGTCGCCATCGGCCCAGCGTAAGTTTCGCCTCCCGAGGTTGTCACCTCGGGCACCTGTCCTCGCCTGTGTGCTCGGTCCTCAGCCGGCGACTCTGGAACGAGCGGCTTGGGCGGAAGGAGCCTGCGTCGGGTGCGGCATGCACAAGTCGTCGTACTCGGCGATGACGATCTGACCTGCGTGCTCGCCACAGGTCGGGCAGTCCGGGTCGCGCCGGATCTTGAAGGTCCGGAACGTCTCCTCCAAAGCGTCGTAGGCGAGAAGGCGGCCCACGAGAGGCTCGCCCAGGTCCAACAGGAGCTTGATCGCCTCGATCGCCTGGATGGAGCCGATGATCCCCGGCAGCACACCGAGAACGCCGGCCTCGGCGCACGACGGTGCCAGCTCGGCCGGTGGCGGCTCGGGCACTAGGCAGCGGTAGCAGGGCCCCCTGTAGGGATAAAAGACCGTGGCTTGGCCCTCGAAGCGGAAGATCGACCCGTGAACGACCGGGATCTTCTTCAACAGCGCCGCGTCGTTCAGGAGATAACGGGTCGGGAAGTTGTCCGTCCCGTCCACGATGACGTCGTAGGAGTCGATGATCTCGAGCACGTTGTCAGCCCCGAGACGCACGTCGTAGGTGACGACGTCCACGTCGGGGTTGAGGGCCGTGAGCGTCTTCTTCGCCGAGTCGACCTTGCGCTCGCCCACGCGGTCGAGGTTGTGCAGCACCTGGCGCTGCAGGTTCGACGAGTCGACGACGTCCATGTCGACGATCCCGATCGTGCCCACGCCGGCCGCTGCCAGGTACAAGGCTGCCGGCGAGCCGAGGCCGCCCGCGCCGAGCAGGAGCACCTTGGAGTCCAATAGGCGCTGCTGGCCCGCCTCGCCTATCTCGGGGAGGAGCAGGTGGCGCTGGTAACGGTTGCGCTGGGCGGCATCGAGCGTCCTCGGCGTCACCCAGTCGTGACCCTCGTCCTTCCACTTGTTGAACCCGCCGATCATGGAAGCCACGTCCGAGTAGCCGAGCTGCCCCAGTGCCTGGGCGGCGAGAGCCGAGCGGGTGCCGCCCGCGCAGTACACGATGATCTTCTGCTCCTTGTCGGGAACACGGCCTTCCACCTGAAGCTCGAGAAAGCCGCGGGGCAGGTGCAGGGCGCCCGGCAGGGCGCCCTGGGCGTACTCGTCCGCCTCACGGACGTCGAGGAACAGGGCGCTTTCGAGATCGGCCGCAACAGAGGGCTCCACTTCGACGATGTCGCGCCTTACCTGGTTCAGCATTTCCCTGAAGCTCGGCACCAGCCCCACCTCTCCTCGGTGCTCGTGAGTCTTCAAACGCTACCAGCGCGCTCAGCTTTCCGAGGCGAGCCCGCCACCGCGCTTCTGACGCCGGTTGGGAAGAAGCCCCCGCCATGGCCCCTTGCTCAGTTAGCGTCCGCCCGGTGGAACTGGATGAAGTCGTCCGCAAGCGACGGATGACACGGAGCTACTCGGGCAAGCCGGTGGCCGCCCAAGTCCTCGACCGGGTGCTCCGCCTCGCCTCACACGGGCCCTCGGCGGGCTTCAGCCAGGGAGTCGACCTGCTCGTGCTCGAGGGCCCGGCCGAGACCGGGCAGTTCTTCGAGATGACGAGCGACGAGGAGTTCCTGCAAAGGCCCGGGGCGCTCCAGGGCCTGCTCCGCGCACCGGTGGTAGTCGTCCCGGTCTGCGACCCGAGTGCCTATGTCGCCCGCTACGCCGAGGCAGACAAGGCACGCTCGAGCCTCGCCGGCGTTCCCGCCGAGCACTGGCCCGTGCCCTACTGGCTCGTGGACGCCTCGTTCGCCGTCATGCTGTTGCTCCTCGCAGCCACCGATGAGGGACTCGGGGCGCTGTTTTTCCGGCTGCACCGCGACCCCGGCCCCTTGTTATCGGCATTCGGCGTGCCGGAAGGCCGCCAGGTGATCGGCGCGGTAGCGCTCGGCTACGAAGAGGCCACGGACCCGGCGTCCCCGGTCCGGGGCGGTTCGCCGGCACGGCGGGCCCGGCGACCGTTGGGCGAGGTCGTGCACCGGGGCCGCTGGTAGGCCGGCCTGGCCGCTTTCTCAGGGCTGGCCGGCGCTGACGAGGCCCTCGAAGAAGATGGGGCCGACGGCGACGTTGGTCCCGGGCTCGGCCGCCTGGATCACCGTCTCTGCCCCGTACGGGCCGGAGCCGAGGTACATGACGACGTGGGAGATGGCATTCGGGCCGTCATGGGCGAAGTGGTAGAAGAGCAGGTCCCCCGGTTCCAGGTGGCCCAACGACACCGGGCGGGACTCCTCCCACTGCAGCGTGGCCGAGTGCGCCAGGCTGTAACCGGCCGCCGCCCAGGCGCGCATCGTGAGCCCCGAGCAGTCGATGCCGGCCCTTCCCACTCCCCCGAACACGTACGGGACTCCGAGGAATTCGATGGCTGCCTTGGCGGCCCTCAGGCCCTGAGCTTGCGTGGCGACATGGGAAACGTCCGTGCCGGCGAGGTCGGGCCCCCTGTACGGGCTGCCCGAGGGCGGGGGCGAGAACAGGAGCTTGAACTCCTTTGCCCCCACGAGACCGAGCAGCCTCCGGCTGATCGAGGCGTACTCGCCCGAGGCCCTGCGCACGAGCTTCAAGGCGCTGGCGCGAACGCTGGCGAGACTGGCCAGAGTCCGGGCAATCTGGCGGGACGTCTCGACCACGCCCGTGCGGGAGGCGTCCGCGGCGTTCGACGTCGCCTCGTAGAGACTGAGGGCCTGGTGCAACTGGCCGAGCGCCACGCCCGCGTAGACCCTGGCCATCTCGTGCTCGGAGGCGCTGGCGGACAGGAGCCCGGAACCGACCTCGTCAAGCTCGCCGGAGACGTAGGCACGGATCGCCGTCTGGCGGAGACTTTCCCGGGCAAGCGACTCACGGAGATCGGCGATACGGATCCGGCTGTCCAAAGTGGCGATCTCGCGTTTCGCCGCCGCCAACTGACACCTCTCGAGGTCGTAGAACTCGGACAGAGCGGCCGCCTTCTGGTCGTCCTCGGTGATGAGAGCCACCGTCGACAACAGGCGCTTCAGCACCCGGTCGGCCTTGGCGGACACGCGGGGCAGTGTGGTCGTAGTCGAGGTGACGGAGCTGCCCGGGACCCACAGGCCTGTCGTAGGCGCCACCGGTCCGCGGGTCCTCGGCCGGGCCGTCGCCGCAACCGCGGGGAAGCTCAAAGCCATGACCGTCACCACGACGCCCACGGCGAGGCACTTCGAAAGCCTCATGTCGACACCCTAGCGCGGTTGCCTTGACCACTCTGAGTGGTAAAACAAGCCAGACATTGCCAGGAGGGTAGGGCCCGATGGAGGTACTGGGCACAGCGCGAGGCTGAGGAGCTGAAAGGGCACACGTCGCTCGAGTCCGTCATCCTGCCGTCACGGCATAACGGGGCGTCACTCCCAGTGCCCGGTCCACGGCCGACGCGAGTGCCTCGCGGGTCGCCCATTCCACGTCTCGAAGCCGCTCGACGCGAGCCGGCCCCCAGGCGGTCGACTCGACGAGGCCGACGAGCGTCTCAGGGCTCGTACCGGACCCGAACGGCAGCGCGGAGCGGAGCTCGGCACCGTACTCGGCGTGATGGTCCGACGGCTCCCTCCTGAGCTGGCGGAGAAGGACCCGGCTGCGAGATCGCAGCTGCTCGGTCAAAGGCGCGTTCGCCCCCCAGGTGCTTTCTATGAGCACGAGAGTCCCGGTCGGCGCGGCCTGACGCCATGCCTCGAGCGCGGCCCGCGGGTCCGGCAACGTCCAAACGAGATGCCGCTCAACGACAGCCTCGTAGCCGTCGCGGGGAGGCTCTCCGGCGTTGCCCTCGACGGTCTCGATGTCGAGCCCTTGCCGTTCTGCCTTCTTGCGTAGGCGCGCCAGCATGGCCGGTGCCAAGTCCAATGCCGTCACGCGGTAGCCCTGGCGCGCCAGCACGAGGCTCAGGAACCCTGTCCCCGCTCCCACGTCGAGAACCCGTGCCGGAGGAGCCGGCAACAGTCGCCGCAAGGTCGCGGCCCAGACTGCCAGTTCCACCGCCGTCTGCGGATGGTGCCCAGGCGAAGCGTCATAGGTCGCCGCGTCGATGTCCCAGTACTCCCGTACCTGCCGTTCGAGCTCACCACCTTGAGACATCTGCCGGTCTTCCTCCCCTGTCCTTGCACGATCGAGTACGTAACCCCAACAAGATATTCAGGAGAGGACGGGTCGCGACGCGACATCTCCCCAGTCGTTGAGGACAACACACCTGACGCCGCAGCCACCGTCGCAGTCGTCACGCCGTTCTCCCTGGCGCCAGCCAAGGCGCCCCCCGCAAAATCGGTTGAGCAAGTGTGGTCGAACCCATCTTGAAGGCAAGGAAAGCTGCCACTATAAGTGGACAAGCGAGCACACTTAGTGGCACCGCCAGAATTACTTTCAGAATCATCTGGTCCTGCAAGAAAAGGTGTCCAGCTCGCTCAGCCTGCCACCGAGAGACCCCGCAGGCACCCGGCGACTGCTCTCAATAGCGAAGCCGGACAGCAATAACCACCACAGGATCCCAGAACGGCGTCCGTCTATTGCATGGCGACAAGGCTTATTTTCCCTGGCCTTTCCTGATCCCGGTCTTTGAGGAACTTCCCCATTGGCGAACCTTGTACGAACAAATCATTCTGGTCCGGCGGACCTTACGGCGAGGTCCACACCTCCTTTTCGACCTGATTGGATAGCTTGAATCACATCATTGTTGTTCGTGCGAAAGCGCGGTTGATGTGACATAACGTCTGACACTGCACCTTGACAGAGTTGGCCATCGGCGCGATGGTTCGCTCAGCGAGGGAAGCAATGATTCCCAGTCCTTATCTGGTCGCTTGGACTGGTTGGAGCGAATAGCGAACCCGTCCCCGCGTGGCATTGCATGGTGGTTCACACCCACGAGCAAAGTGAGCGGGCACGAAGTGTCTTCTTAAGTCTCAGCAAGCAACAGCCATTGGCGAATGGTCAATGGCTGCTCATAGCAACATTCCTGAGGTCGGTGTAAACAAGGCATTCGCCGGCCCTGTTGATGTTCACTTCCTGAGCAAGCCAAGTAGCTTTTCGCTTAGGTACGCACCTACGACCATGAAGCGGCTCTTCATGGATTCTGACGGTCTGCCTGACTCCTCCTCCCCTCCCGTACTACACGCGTGTATTTCACCGCTAAATCGCGTAATCGGGACCTTCGCCTCTGTCGGCCGAACCCGCCGGGGCGCACGGTGGACCGAGCGAGGCACCGCATGAGCGAGTTCCGCAGACGCTGGATGCGGGGGGGACGGACGCCTCTCTCCTCGGCACCCGCGAAGGACATCGCCAGGTGTGAGGCAGCAACCACAGAGGGAAGTGTTCCCAGGCTGAACCGGTCTTCTCCCCTGTCACTCCTGTCAGGGAAGTGCTGTTTCACTGCACTGTCGCCTGTCGTACCACTTCACCAGCGACAGGCGGCGCTTTCCCAAAAGCCAAGTAGCTCTCTTCCAAAGGGTGTTGCGGCTCTGCGAGGCCGGGTGTTCATACCCACCCGTTCGGGTCGCGACAGCAGGGCCTCCTCCGTCGGGAGCGCCCTTGCCACATGCAGGGGGACCCACGACCCTTGGCACCAACCAGGGGTCGTGGGCTTCCTCGCCAAACGCATCGTGGCCGTGCCCGGTGTTCGGAGCTGCTGGAGAACGAGCAGCGAGACCGAGGTCCCTGCCCAGCATGTGTCATCCACAAATGTTGCGGCTCTGCCCGGCGGGGCATTGCTACCCGCCCCGCCTGGACCGCATCAACAGGGACCTCCCCATGGGAGCGCCCTGGGCAGCAAACAGGAACCTTCTGGTTCCTGGCAGTACGGAGGAACCCCCCTGGATTCCTCGGCAAGGGCGTTGGGTTTGACGCCCGTGTCAGTGGTCCATCCCATTGAAGTGAATAGGAGCAACACATGAAGAGATTCATGACCAAGAAGGTGCTGGTCGTTGGAGTATAGGAGCAACACATGAAGAGATTCATGACCAAGAAGGTGCTGGTCGTTGGAGTGGCCGTCGCCCTCGTCCTCGGTGTTGGAGGAGCGGCGTTCGCCTACTGGACCACAACCGGGTCCGGTAACGGTTCGGCCAAGGTCGGCACGGCCAGCGCAGTTACCATCGCGCAGATCGGCACGCCCGCTTACAACAGCACGATTGGCCTAGCCGACTACGCGGCTTCCCAGGCATTCAACGGTCCCGAGATCACGCAGTTCGGCAACGAGGTCAATCTGGCTTACACCGGTCCCCTCACTAGCGCGGTCGTGGCGATGAGCAACTTCTCGCCAACGGCGTTCTCAACGCCCATCACGGTGAGCATCTATGCGCCAGGGAACCTAACTAGTCCACTTACGAGCGACACGGCGACCATCGCTGTGCCTAGCTGTGATGTCGCCAGTGCAGACTGCATTGACTACGACGGCACCTTCATAGACATGTTCAACGCCACGTTCAGCAGCTTCATCCCGGCTGTCGTGCTCCCGAGCACGGTCGTCTACGGGATCACGCTGGACGCTCTTGCAACTGACGGAGGCTTGGTACCGCCCTACTGCAACGTGGCTGGTGGCTACGGCAACGACTACTGCCCAGTAGGGAGTCTGAACGTCAACCTGTCGACCGAGCCAACGGATGTAAGTGTCGGTTCAGACACGAACCCTGGGAACATTTTCGTCAGCTCGGCGCAGGCGGATGCAGGTGGCTCGGCACTTGAGTCGAACCTTGGTGGCTGCTCTGGCTCTCCTTCGGGCGTACTGAGCGCCTTCACGGAGGTCCCTGTCGACTGTGCCGATGGGTACGGGACGACCAACAACATTCCCGCCGTGCAACTGAACGTGGGCATTGGGGACCTGTACCCCGGTGGCCCGGCCCAGCCGATCAGCTTCAGCGTGACGAACCCCGGTTCCACTGGCGTTCTGGTCAGCACGGTGACGATCGGGATAGCTCAGGACTTGAGCAACCCTGCTCTCGTCCTGTCCATCCCCGGTGACATAGGTTCCACCGATGCCGGATGCTATGCGGACTGGTTCCAGATCAACGGCTCTCCCGTGGCGTTTGGCCAGACCATTCCTCCGGGGGGCACCATCGACTGGGTGGGTGCGGCGTCTATCCAGATGAATAACTACGACACCAACCAAGACGCCTGTGAGGGCGACACCGTCGGCCTGAACTTCACGTCGCCCTAACAGCATGAGCCGGTGGTGAGCGTCATTTACCGCCAGCTCAACAAAGTCGGAAGGCCGGGTCGTGGGGCATTGACCCGCGGCCCGGCCACCCGGGCCCTGAAGCGTGCTGTCCGGCCGTTTGGCCGAGACGGCGTAAGGGCTCAAGGCGACGCGTTCTTGACCTGTGCCAATGGTCTCTTTCCCACCTCGGGGATAGTGAGTCGATGAGATGAAGCACTTCGAGCGAATGACCGCAGAGGTACTAGCTAGCGCAGTGGCGCTGGTCGTCGCCGTGCTCGTCTTCGTGTTCGTCTCCATCGCCACCGTCCCGGCAAAGACGCCGAAGTTCCTCCTCTCCTCCGGCACCGGCTTCGAGATCACGAGCACAATCTCCAGCTCGTCAGTAAGCCAGATCACCGCCGTCCTCTACCCAGGCGCACAGCGCTACCTGTGGTACACGGCACACAACCCCATGAAGGTCCCGATCACGGTGACCTCCATGAGCATCGCGGCAGTGATGTCCCCGGCAGGCTGCCCGATCTCCAACCTGGATTACAGCTCCACGACCTTCATCGGCTCGCTCGTAGTCCCGCCAACGGGCGCGAACTCCGTACCCGTGCCCATCTCGCTAAAGGACACCAACACCAACCAGGACTCGTGCGAGCACAAGGTCTTCAACTTCGTGTACGTGGGCAAGGCCACCTACACGGAGGTCTACGCCACAACGACGGTGGTCAAGTCCTCGGGAACCACCTACACGGCCACGGTCACCGCCAGCGCCAGCTCCGGTCAGGACCCGGTGCCGAGCAGCCCGACCGGCACGGTGACCTTCTCGAAAGGCTCCACCACCTTCTGCACCGTCACGCTTACCAGTACCGGGACCACAACTTCGAAGGCCACCTGCAGGGCGATCACGGGTAACCAGACGATCACAGCCGTCTACACGAACAGCGACGGCAACTTCACCAGTAGCTCGGGGACGGGGTCGTGATGGCCGGACCTCTACACAGAGCCACGAGGCCCTGGCGTCGCGCCTCGATTGTCATTGGGGCCATCGTGGCCTTGATGCTCGGCCTTGGTGCCAGCTCGGCCTTCGCCTACTTCACCACCCACGGCTCGGACACCGGTTCGGCCCGCAACGGGACCATGTTGACCGTGACGGTGGCGACAGCCGGGACACCGTCTGCGCCCCTTCTTCCAGGAGGCACGGGTGACGTGGTCTTCAGCGTCACGAACCCGAACAGCTTCCCGGTCTCACTCGTCGGGGTCACTCTCAAGACCGGTGGCACCATCACACCTGACGCCGGACACTTGGCGTGCATGAGTACCGACACCCTCCCTGTCGTGACCTTGAACGTTCCCCCCGGTGACCTGCCGGTGTCGATCGCAGCGCACACCACTATGCCAATCGACCTTGCCGACGCCGCCTCGATGGACTTGAACGCCACGTCCAACTGCCAGGGAGCCACCTTCACCATCCCGATCACGATCACGGCGCAGTCGTCATGAGCCGGACCCACGCCGCCCACGTCACCGGCCCGAGGACCGCCTCTAGGCGCTCCCGAGTTCTCTTTGCCGTGCTCGGGGCAACCGTCTGCCTCGGCGTAGCGGGAACTGGGATCGCCTTCGGCTACTGGAACAGCACCGACTCGTCCAACCCGGCCCTGGCGCTCGCCAACTCGCTCCCCCAGGGGGCCACTCCCTCTGCATCGGGCAATCCGGCCAACTCCAACACGGTCGTCATCACCTTCGCCGAGGTGACCACCACGACAGGGGCCGTCGAGATACCGGCCGCCGACTACATCTTGAAGAGCTACCCGGCCGGAGGAAGCTCGCCGACGACTGTGCCCGGCTCTTGCTCGGGCACCGGGACGATCACCTGCACTGTTTCCTCGGTGCCGGACGGCTCCTGGCAGTACACCGACACACCCACCTACGCCACCAACTGGGTGGGCATCGAGAGCGCCAAGAGCAACATCGTCACTGTGAGCGTCCCGCCGACGGTCGTGATCACCTATCCCGTGAACGGCACGGAGTACGGGGCCGACTGGACCGGGACGATCACGGGCACCGCCACCGCGGCGGCGGGCACGGCCATATCCGGTGTGCAAGTGGCCATTAAGGACACCAAGACGGACAAGTGGTGGAACGGCACCGGATTCAGCTCCAGCACCCAGACCTTCATTGCCGCCACGGGCGACAGCACCTGGTTGCTCTCCTTCCCTGCCAGCGACCTCACCCCCTGTGACACCTACTCCGTCGTCGCCCAGGCCACCGACTCGGAAGGAAACGTCGGCACCAGTTCCACGGTGACCTTCAGCTACTGCGTCCACACGCGTCTACCTGTGGTCGCCATCACCTACCCGGTGAACGGCACCACCTACGGGGCCGACTGGACCGGGACGATCACCGGTTCGGCGTGGCCGGGTGACGGGGCGAGCATCACGAGCACAGAGCTGGCCATCGAGGACACCACGACCGGCCTGTGGTGGAACGGCACGGGGTTCAGTGACGCCACCAAGATGTTCGTCCCCGTTATGGGCACGACGACCTGGTACCTCGGCTTTGCCGCGACGAATCTCACCTCTGGCAACAGCTACGCCCTTGTCGCAGAGGCCACGGACTCCAATGGGAACACCGGCACGAGTTCGACCGTGAGCTTGACCTACTCACCGCTCCCGACGGTCACGATCACCTTCCCGTGCAACTGCACGACCTACAACTCCAGCACCTGGACCGGGGAGATAAC
>JBEKGS010000007.1:0-90168 GCA_050012675.1 Acidimicrobiales bacterium | reverse complement strand
GCCGTTGAACGGGTCGATCCGGCCAACACGAACCGGGCGGGTCGAAGATCATTGTTCAGCTCCGCCTTGACGGCAGCAAGAACTGCGGGCTCACGTTGGTACTCGTCGATGAAGATCGGCCCGCTTCCGCTCACGAGCGTCGCGGCGTCAGTCCGTGCTGCATCGCGCGTCGGAGGATCATCGAGGTCGATCACGTCGCCACCGCGAGCCTCGGCCAGCTGGTGGAGGAGGACGGTCTTCCCAACCGTTCGGGGGCCTTGCAACAAGAGCAGTGGCTCCTCTTCGAGACGAGCGAGCGCGAGGTCATGAACTCTCCGCTTGTACCCCGGCATCTGAGCCATCTCGTCAGGCTACTGCTCAGTTCACCAATTTCGCGGCTGATTACTCACCGATCTCGCGAGTAACGACCGACCAACTTCGCAGCCCTCAAACCACCAAAGTCGCGCTTCCAGAATGCGCCCAGAACAGACCCGAACAACCCCGGAGAGACCATCCTCGCACCCCCGTGCCCGTTACTCCTGTGTCAGATTTGTGTCAGATCGGACGGAGGCTGCTCTTTATCCACAGCATAACTACACGCTGACCTGCGATTTTAGTGGGGCTACTCAGACTCGAACTGAGGACCTCAGCATTATCAGTGCTGCGCTCTAACCAACTGAGCTATAGCCCCGACGAAACGGTCACGCTACACCAACTGCACCTGACCTCCCAAGGCAGCCGTTCCCGGACAACCTGACGTGAGTCAATAGGGCGGGGCTGGATAGCGCCGATGATCAGACGATCGGCAGTCTCGACTGGGTACCGGCGGCTTCTGTCTCTTGCGAGACCTTCGCCACGGCCGCGACCGTTTGGCCCTCATCGAGGTTCATGACCCGAACCCCGGTCGCGTCGCGTCCTTGAGCTGCGATCTGCCGCACCGGTGTACGCATCATCACGCCGGCCGAGGAGACGACGATGATCTCGTCCTCCAGCGATGCCATGAGTGCAGCGACGACCGATCCTCGGCGCTGGGTTAGCCGGATGCCACGGACGCCCTGACCCCCTCGGGTCTGGGCGTTGAAGTGATCCAGTTTCGTGCGCTTGCCGTAGCCGGCGTCAGTGACGATCAACAGGTCTACCCCGTCACGAGCCACGTCGCACGACACCACCTCGTCGCCCGCACGCAGCCGCATGCCCCGTACCCCCGCCGCGCTACGGCCCATGGGACGGACCTCAGACTCCACGAAGCGAATGGCCGTGCCGTGCTTGCTCACCATCAGCAAATCGTCTTCTCCGCCTGTCCGAACGACGCGCACGAGTTCATCGCCCTCATTCAAGTTGATGGCGATGAAACCTTCCCGACGCGATTTGTCGTACTCCGAGAAAGCCGTCTTCTTGACCTGGCCGGTCTTGGTGGCAAACACGAGGTACTGATCGGGGTCGAACGTTCGCGTCTCGACTATCGCCTGGATGCTCTCGGACGGCTCCAGGGGCAGGAGATTGACAATCGGCGTTCCCCTCGCATTGCGTTCCTTCAGGGGAACCTCATGGGCCCTCAGGCGGTACACCTTCCCACGGTTGGAGAACAGCAGGAGGTGAGAATGCGCCGTGGTATGAAGGACCTGGTCGATCAGGTCCTCCTCCTTTAGTCTCGTCCCCTGCACTCCGCGTCCGCCGCGCGCCTGCGCACGGAAAGCGTCGGCCTGGACAGCCTTGATGTAACCGGCCCGGGTGAGCGTGACGACGAGTTCTTCGTCTTCTATCAGGTCCTCGACGAACAACTCGCCCGGATCGTGAATGACACGTGTGCGACGCGGTTGGGCGTGCTGCTGTTTGATCGCCTCGAGCTCGGAGGAGATCACAGCGCGAAGCTTGGCGGGGTCGGCCAGAATGGCCTCGAGCTCCTCGATCGTCGCCCTGAGTTGAGCCATCTCGGTTTCGAGCTCGCTGCGGCCAAGGCGCGTCAGCCGGCCGAGAGTCATATCCAGGATGTGATTCGCCTGCTCTTCGCTGAACGAGAACGGCTCGGCCATAAGGTTCGCCCTCGCATCGGCTCGGTCCTCCGAGGCTCGGATCCTCGCGATGACCGCGTCGAGCATGTCGATGGCCCGGAGCAGGCCCTCGACGATGTGCGCCCGTGCCAATGCCTTGCGAAGTCGGAACTGCGAGCGCCTCGTCACGACTTCTACCTGGTGGGCGACGTAGGCCTTGAGAGCTTGAGCCAGGTTCAAAAGGCGCGGAACACCGTCGACCAGGGCCAGCATGTGCACGCCGAAGGTCGTCTGCAAAGGCGTGTGCTTGTAGAGGTTGTTCAGCACGACGTTGGCGTTCGCATCACGCTTCAAAGTGATGACGAGGCGTGACACCCTTCCGGCCGAGTCGTTCTGCACACTGCTGATTCCGGTCAGATCACCGGCGTCGATGGCGTCCGCGATCTTCATCTCAATGCCTGCGACGGAAGTCTGGTAGGGGATCTCGGTCACGATGATCTGGTCGGCACCCGAGCGCGACTCGGAGATCTCCGCCACAGCGCGCACCTTTACCGAGCCCCGCCCGGTCCGGTAGGCGTCAAGCATGCCGGCCCGGCCGAGGATCAGCGCACCGGTAGGAAAGTCGGGGCCTTTCACGAACCGCATCAGCTCGTCCGGCGTTGCCTCCGGATGCTCGAGGATGTACAACGTGGCGTCGATGACCTCGCCGAGGTTGTGGGGCGGGATGTTGGTCGCCATCCCGACCGCGATACCTTGCGATCCGTTGACGAGGAGGTTCGGGAAGCGGGCAGGCAGGACGACAGGTTGAACCTCGTTGCCGTCGTAGTTGGGGATGAAATCGACTGTCCCTTCGTCAATACCGTCGAGTAGCGCCAGCGCGAGCGGGGCTAGGCGGCACTCGGTGTAGCGCATCGCGGCAGGGCCAGCGTCGGGTCCGGGAGCACCGAAGTTGCCGTGACCGTCGATGAGAGGATGCCGAAGGCTGAAGTCCTGGGCCATTCGGGCCAGGGCGTCGTAGATAGCCAGGTCGCCATGCGGGTGAAAGCGACCCATGACATCGCCCACGACCTTGGCGCACTTGGCATGCGGGCGGTCCGGTCGCAATCCCGTATCGGACATCCCGTAAAGGATTCGGCGGTGGACCGGCTTGAGGCCGTCACGGACATCGGGAAGCGCCCTCGACACGATCACCGACATGGCGTACTCGAGGTAGGAACGCTCCATCTCCTCTTGGAACTCGATCGGCTCGATGGCGCCGACCGCACCGCCGTTACCTTCGTTCCCCCCCGACGCGCGCGCGCCCGATGTGCCCGGGTTGTTCCCGTTGCCTTGTGTCATGAACCGGAGTGCCTCCGCTACTTGTCTTGAATTTGGGGCGTCGTCCCGAGACCGGCCGGGTGGCGCCAAGAATCAGATGTCCAGGAAGCGAACGTCCTTGGCGTGGGTTTGGATGTAAGAGCGACGCGCGTCGACCTCATCGCCCATGAGGATCGAGCAGATGTCATCAGCGATAGAGGCCTGCTCCATTGTTACTTGCAGGAGCGACCGGAGGCTGGGGTCGATCGTGGTGTCCCTCAGTTCAGTGAAATCCATCTCACCGAGACCCTTCAGGCGTTGGAACTCCTTTGTGTGATTCGGGTGCTCCCCGACGAACCGCGCCTTCTCGATGTCGTCTTTCAGATAAACCTTCGAGTTGCCTACAAGGGTGGAGTACAAAGGCGGCTGCGCCACGAACACGTGCCCTGCCTCAATCAACGCCTTCATCTGCCGCATGAAAAAGGTCAAGAGGAGAGTTCGTATATGAGAACCATCGACATCCGCGTCAGCAAGCAGGATCACCTTGTGGTACCGGATCTTGGCAAGATCGAAATCCTCCGCCACGCCCGCACCGATCGCGAGGATCAGGGCCTGGATCTCGGCATTCTTAAGCATCTTGTCGACGCGGGCCTTCTCGACGTTCAGGATCTTGCCTCTGAGGGGCAAAATCGCCTGTGTCCGAGGATTTCGCGCATCCTGTGCAGTTCCAAGCGCCGACAGACCTTCGACAATAAACAGCTCCGATTCGCGCGGGTCTCGTGACGAGCAATCGACGAGCTTGCCCGGAAGGCCTGCCCCGTCCAAAGCGTTCTTGCGCCGGGTGAGATCGCGCGCTTGGCGCGCGGCAACGCGGGCGCGCTGCGCCAGCAAGGCCTTCTGGACTATCTGGCTCGCTTCTTTCGGGTTCTCCTCCATCCATTCTGCGAGCTTGTCGTTCGTGGCCTTCTCGACGAGAGACCGAATCGAGACATTGCCCAGCTTCGCCTTGGTCTGCCCTTCGAACTGAGGACTAGTCATCCTGACTGACACAATCGCTGTGAGTCCTTCGCGGATGTCCTCGCCGGTGAGATTGTCCCCGGATTCCTTGACCAAGTTGCGCTGTCGGGCGAACTTGTTGACTACGTTCGTGAGGCCCTTCTTGAAACCCTCCTCGTGCATGCCTCCTTCACCGGTCGCAATGCCGTTCGCGTACGAGTAGATGCTCTCGTAATAACCGGTGTTCCACTGCAGGGCGACTTCGACCTCCTGGTCGGGCTCCGCCTGCAAGAAGGAGGCCACTTTCCGGAAGAGGGACTCCTTTGAGGCGTTGAGGTGTTTCACATAGTCGACGATGCCACCCGTGTAGCGATAGGTCTCCTCGGCCTGATGCTCTGGGCGCTCGTCTTTGAAACGGATCTCGAGACCTTTGTTGAGAAACGCCATGACTTGTAGCCGCTCGAGCACGGTCTGAGCCCTGAATTCGGTCTCTTCGAATATGGTGGGATCCGGCCAGAAAGTCACCAGCGTGCCTGTCCGGCCCCTCGGTGACGACCCGACGATCTCAAGTGGGCCCTCCGGTCTGCCACCGTCGGCAAACTCCATTCGGTGCCTGTTGCCACCGCGGTCGATCTCAAGTACAAGCCTTTTCGACAAGGCATTCACGACAGATACGCCAACTCCGTGAAGTCCACCGGAGACCTTGTAACCCGAGCCCCCGAACTTGCCGCCGGCGTGCAGAACGGTGAGCACGACCTCAGCTGCTGTCTTGTCCGGATAGCCAGGGATCGGCTCGACGGGGATGCCTCTACCGTTGTCGACCACTCGACAACCGCCGTTCGCGAGCAGCGTCACCTCGATGCGGGTGCAGAAGCCTGCCATCGCCTCGTCGACGGAGTTGTCGACGACTTCCCAGATCAGATGGTGCAGTCCAGTGGGCCCGGTCGAGCCGATGAACATACCCGGTCGTAACCGGACAGGCTCCAGACCCTCGAGCACAGTGATGTCCTCCGCCTCGTAGGAAGCGGGGGCCACCGGCTTTGGAACCACGTCGTTGTACTCCTTCTCGTAATCCATGTCGTTGGGTCGTTCGGTACCAGTTCCCTTACCGCTGTCCAAGCCCATAGGCGCGACCTTCCAACGATGGCGGACGAACCAGGCCGGAGATGGACCCTTGACGGAGGCGGGTACGACTCCCGACGATGCCTACAGTCTACCTGGGCGAGCCGGGTGCCACACGTACTCTTAGGCGCTTTGGGGCCATATCGCCTAGTTCTTTGGCGAGGCGTTCCAGAATCGCGGGGCTTGCAAGCTCAAGCTCGGTCGCCCAGGCGGGATGGTCCGCCGAGACCACGAGCTCGCCCGCGCGAACCAGTTGCGGGCGTACCTGGCGGGCGACTTCGGGACCAACGACGTCCTCCCAGCAGCTAGCAACGCGCCCGAGGACCAGAGCGTCCTCCATGCCGCGTTGGCGGAGCAACCGGTCAACCGCGGCGCCGATCGGCACTGTCGGGTCCGTCTCTGTTTGCGAGCCGTCATAGTCACTCGCCGGCGACGGCCGAGGTACGCGATCAGGCTGCGCCCAGCGACGGCTCACTTGTCGAGCCTACCGTCGACAAGGCGAGCAACGAGCCTGGGGGCTGCCCCCGGTGGCAATTCTCCGGCCGTAGTCAAGAGAGCCTGTCCGCCGGGCAGCTCACCTACAAGCGCTCGGGCGGTACCCTCGTCCAGCTCGGAAAACGCGTCATCCAATAGGAGCACCGGCGTCGTTCCTGTGATTGCAGTCATGAGGCGATGGCTCGAAAGGCGAAGTGAGAGGGCGACGCAACGCTGACGGCCTTGCGAAAGCCTGGTGCGGGCGTCGAGACTGCCAGCCTCAATTTCGACGTCGTCGCGCTGCGGTCCGACTGTCGTCGTTGCCCTCCTCAGATCTTCGCGGCGCGCTGATGCAAGAGCCTCGCTCAAGGTCCCGTCCCAGGAACGGACATAGCGCATGGTGAAACTGCCGGCTTGAGCAGCAAGGATTGAGAACGCTTCGGCGGCGTAGGGCGACATCGCCTCCACAAGCTCGGCGCGGGAATTGGCGAGGCGCTCCCCTACCTGTGCCAACCGGTCGTCCCAGATATCGAGAGTCGTTGCCGCTTCGGAATCGAGACGCCCACCGAGCTGGCGTAGTAGCGCGTTGCGATGCCGCAGCACGCGGTCCAACCCTGAACGGTCAGCCCCTAGTCGGGGATAGGACTTCGTGAGTACGTCGTCGACGAAATCGCGTCGGCCGCTCGGGGAACCTTTGACCAGGGCAAGGTCGTCCGGCGTGAAAAGTGTGGTCCGGAGCACCTCGAGAAGCCCGCGCGTTCCGGGCACCCTCTGCCCGTTGTGCCAGGCTCGATCGCGCCGACCAGGGACGACCTCGACCTCGACCTCGACTTTGCGCCTACCTGACTGGACGTCACAGCGCACGAATGCCCCGGGGGCGCCCTGGCGAACGATGGCCTCACGGGGGGCGCCCCTGAAGGACTGGAGCGTCGAGCTGTACACGATGGCTTCGAGGAGGCTGGATTTCCCGGCTCCGTTTTCGCCTTGTATGACCGTCAACCCATCGGACGAGGGACAGAAGTCGACAGTCTTGAGGTTGCGGAAGTCGCGCAGCTCGAGCCGGAGTATCACGGTCTCGTTCATGCCGACTTCCTGTTTTGGTCTCAGGACACCTTCACTGGCATCAAGAGATAGCGGTACTCGTCTTCACCCTCACCTCGTACCAAGGCCGGCTTACCTGGATCATTCACTTCCAGGATCAAGGTGTCCGCTCGAACGGCTTCAACTCCGTCCAGTAGGTACCCCGGGTTGAACGCCACCGTCAGATCGTCGCCCTCGAAATCCCCTTCGACGCTCTCTTCGGCCCGGCCACTCTCGGGTGTGAGCACAGTGAGGTCGACCCCGCCCGAGTGAAGCGCGAGTCTCACAGGCGTCGTGGCATCCTTGGTGTCTCTGACCACCAACCGGACCCTTTTTAGCGCGGCTTCGAGATCGTCGCGGGCGACGCGCAGGTGGTACGCGTAAGAAGCGGGAATGAGCCGCTCGACCTCCGGGAACTGACCACGAAGAAGGCGAGTGGTGATGCGCACGTCATCGAGGTCAAAAACAGCATCCAGATCGCTGTGACGGAAGATGATCGTCCGATTGCCGTCCGCCTTGCCACCGGCAGCCAAGCGTTGAACCTCGGCGAGTGCCTTGGCGGGGACGAGCACCTGGCCACCCGGCTCCACAACAGTCATGCCCGCGAAGTCACGAAAGGCAAGACGATAGGAGTCCGTGGCAATCAACCTCAGGCCTGCCTCCGTCGCTACCATGAGCACGCCCGTGAGCTGTGGCGCCCGTGAATCGTCGACGAGTGCCGCCCGGACTACCTGGCGGAGCCCATCGGCAAAAACAGCACCTGGGATCTCTATCCCTTCCTGTTCCGGCACTCCAAGACGTGTGATCTCGGCGCCGATGGCGACCCTGACGAGAAACTCGGCACGTCCCGACGAGAAACGAACGTCCTCTTCGCCGGCTACCACCGTCACAGCTCCAGGCTCGAAGGAACGCACTATGTCGACCACGAGCCGCGAGGGCACGAGAACTGTTCCGTCGGCATCGCCGGCGACTTCGCAACGGGCTTCGATCACAAGATCGGGATCCGACCCGCATACCTCAAGATGTTGCCCACGCAGATGAAGCTTCAACCCGGAGATGCCGAAGCTTGGTCCGGAACGGGTGCTTGTCGCCCTCGAAGCTGTGACGAAGGTCTCGAGAAGGGTGTCACGATCGGCACGGAACTTCACGGAATGCTCTACTCCTTTCGAATTAGAGAAAAAAGAGAACAGGAGTAGTAGGTCCTGGGGATTGTGGATAGCCCAGGCTTCTCCCTGTTCGGAAGGGTTGCACCCTTGACGGGGTTATCCTCCGATCGCACAGCCTGTCGTTCGTGGGCGCGAGCACCTGGGGACTGACAGGCAGGTAATCCCCTGTTACAAGTGTGTTATCCACAGATCATAAACCGTTCTTGATTTGGACGCTCAGCTCTGTGACCTGGTCATATACCTGTCGACGCTCCTTCATGAGAGCAGAGATCTTTTCGACGGCGTGGATAACAGTGGTGTGATCCCGGTCACTGAATTCCCGGCCGATTGCCGGGTAGCTGAAGTCGGTGAGTTCGCGAAACAGGTACATCGCGATCTGTCGAGCGATCACGAGAGGACGGCGTCGGCTCGGGCCGATCAGTTCCTCCACGCTGAAACCGAAGTGCCGGGCACTGATCTCGAGTATCTGGCCGGCGGTGATCTGCCTTGGCTGTTTCGAACCGACAAAATCGGCCAGGACGAACTCGGCGAGCTCGCGTGTGAGCATCTGACGGTTCAAGCTGGCGTAAGCGGTGACACGGATGAGGGCGCCCTCGAGCTCTCGGATGTTCTCCTTCACCTTCGTGGCGATGAGGTCCAGTACGTCGTCACTTACGACAGCATGCTCATGCTCGGCCTTGGTGCGCAGGATTGCGATACGAGTTTCCAGCTCAGGAGGCTGGATGTCGGTTGTAAGCCCAGACAAGAGTCTGCTACGGAGACGGTCCTCCAGAGTTGCGATCGCGCGCGGAGCTCGATCAGAGGTGAGGACGATCTGCTTGGAGGAGCCGTAGAGGGAATTGAAGGTATGGAAGAGCTCTTCTTGCAGCGACTCCTTCTTGTCCATGAACTGGACGTCGTCGATGAGAAGAAGATCACATTCGCGATAACGCCTGCGAAACGCCCCCATGTCATCTTTTGCGCGAAGCGTTTCGACGAACTCATTCATGAAGGTCTCGGTCGATACGTAGCGAACCCTCATGCGGGTGAAGTTCTCGCGCACGTAGTTTCCGACTGCCTGGAGCAGGTGAGTCTTGCCTAGGCCGGCTGCTCCGTACACGAACAGCGGGTTGTACGAGCGAGCAGGCGCTTCGGCCACAGAAAGTGCGGCAGCATGAGCGAAGCGGTTCGAAGGACCGGTGACGAAAGCATCGAAGGTGTACTTCGGATTCAGCGGTACGTCATCCGCACTCGACCCGTCCTTAGGGCGGGCCGGAAAGGTCCTCCCCGCGTTGTGCTGAACAGCGGACACGACCTGCTCTTCGCCATTCAGTTGAGCGAGCTCTCTGTTTGTCAGGACTTCTTCTGGCGCTGGGTCGTCGATTTGTACGTCGAAGCGGAACGGAACCTCTTTGCCCGAGCTGTCCAGAAGAGCATCGTGCACCAGACCCCGGAATCGCCCCTCAAGACGGTCTCGCACTACACCACTCGGCACTGAGAGAACCAGTATCCCGTTTGTCACCGCCACGGGCCGAATAGCGGAGAACCAGGCGCGCCAAGTCGCTTCAGACACTTGCGAACGCAGAGCGTCCGAACAGTCATTCCACAGTTGCTGTGCTTCTGTCACCAGCTCGAGGCCCTCCGGTCAAGAAGTTCTCCACACCAGCATCCACAGGTGTGGACGGCGGGGCGAGCTCGCAGGGTGTGAGGCGAATCGTACAGCGCCCGTGCGATGCTTGCCTCGGGGCCGCCGCTTGGTCATAGGCCGGATCGTGCGCTAAATTACCCCGGCCGGTCCCTGCCGTCTGGTGGACCCGTGTTTTCGCGCGCCAGATGCAGAGGTCATCTAGGCGGGTCGATTGCACCTGCCCACTGGACCGTCGCCGCGTCGGGAGACATCACCACGCGCGGCACCGGAACGACGAAACGAGGCTGAGATGAAGCGGACGTTCCAACCCAACACCCGCAAGAGGTCGAAACGACATGGTTTCCGCCATCGGATGGCGACACGCGCGGGCCGCGCGGTCCTAAAAGCGCGCCGCCGCCGCGGACGCGTCCGGCTGTCGGCTTAACAACCGCGCGACACCCTCCAGATACTCATAGAACAATGGGCAGTGAGTTGTCAGTTCTCAGTGGGGCGTCTCATGCGGCGCGCCCAACGCCGGTGCGCGGCCGTAGGGTTTTTGCTGAACTGCGCCGCTCGAGGCGACGGGTCTTCGCCGGACCGGTACGGGTGCAGTTCCTACAGGCGGCGAAGGACGAGGAAGCCCCGCGTGTCGCGTTTGCGGTGCCCCGTAAGGTGGGGACTGCCGTCGAGCGCAATCTCTGCCGCCGCCGGTTGCGTGCGGTGGTGGCCGAGAACACGGCATCAATCTCCCCGGGGACCTACCTCGTTGCCGTTGACCAGGGAGTTCGCGACCTTCCGTTTCAAGAGCTAAGGGCTAGAGTGATCGAAGCCATGCAACGGGCCAGCCAGCCGGGCGCCCGATGAGCACTGTCAAGGCTGAGCTGTCGCCGTCCGCGAGAGCGCTGCTCGTGGTGCTACGCGCCTACCAGGCGTTACGCGCCGGTCGCCCGTCGCCGTGCCGCCTGGTGCCTTCATGTTCGGCCTACGCCGTGGAGGCCATAGAGCGGCATGGCTCGTTGCGCGGAAGCTGGTTAGCCCTAAGGCGCGTCGCCCGCTGCCGGCCATTCGGTAGCCGGGGCTTCGACCCGGTTCCAAGCTGAGGACAGAGATGCTGTTCGGCGCCGCCACCACTCACACTGCCAAAGCCGGTACCTCCATTATCGGCACAGTTCTCCATCCCATCTTCGTGCTGGTTGGGTACGTCCTCGCCTTCTTCTATGGGCTGATCCCCAACTACGCCGTCGCGATCGCCCTGCTCACGGTCGCGGTGATGATCGTTGTTTTCCCGCTTACCCGCGCCAGTGCCCGCTCCATGATGCGAATGCAGCTGCTGGCACCGGAGATGAAGAAGATCCAGGCGCGTTACAAGCCCAAGCCCGGAATGCCAGCCCTCGAAAGGCAAGAGCTCCGCCAGAAGATGAACGAGGAGGTGATGGCGCTCTACCGCGAGAACGGTGTGAACCCAACGGGCGGCTGTTTGCCGATGTTCCTCCAGTTCCCGATCCTCATCGTCCTTTACGACGTTGTCAGGGGACTTGCCAAGACCGCCGACGTCCTCAACGCCAAGGGCCAGAAGATCTACGTACACGGCAAGCTGCTGGTCAAGGCGACACCGCAGAACATCCCGAAAACGAGCCGAATGTACCGGGACCTAGTCGCGGCTAACGGTCAGATGCACGTTCTCGGTATCAATCTCGCGGACTCAGTGCGCACGCACCAGCCGCACGTGGTCGACGTTCTCCCCTACGCGCTCCTTGTGTTGATAGCCGTCGGCCTCCAGTACGTGTCGATCTGGCAGGTAACGAACCGCAACCCGGCGGCCGCCGCCTCGAACCAGCAGATGCAGCAGATGCAGAAGTACATGCCGCTTATCTTCCTTGTGCTCTACATTGCGCTTCCTGCAGGCGTTGGCGTCTACTTCATCGTCTCGAGCTTGTTCCGCGTCGGTCAGCAGGAGTGGATGTACAAGCACGACCCCACGATCGTCAAGGCTATTCAGGAGCTCACCAAACGCAAGCATGCAGAGGCGCTCAATCCGAGCCCTGACACGGCTGATAGCAAGGGTGCCACTCGAGACTCCACGGGCGGGAAGGGCTTTCTCGCCCGGATGCGGGAAGCGAGCGCAAGTCCGGGTTCAGCTCGGCCTGGGGCGGGGCCCCCACAGAGGTCGACAGGGAACGGACCTAAACGGAGCGCGACTAACGGCTCGAAGGCTGCGGCAAGCCAGAACGGCTCGAGGAACCCGACACCCGCGAAGAGACCGAGTCCGCAGGCGTCGAGGTCTGCCGGATCAGGTGGTGGGTCAAAGTCACAACCTCGCTCGAGGGACAAACGACCGCGAAAGGGCCGATAGCCCGTGGAATGGGTCGAAATGACCGGAAGAACGGTCGAAGAAGCTGTAGAGGCGGCTCTTGAGCAACTCGGTGTAGCCGAGACTGACGCAGAGATCGTCATTGTCGAGGAGCCAAAGTCGGGCATGTTCGGTCTCCGGCGCAGTGGCGCGCGGATAAGAGCTCGGGTGCGCCCGATTCAGCCCAGGGCCAAGAGGCCGTCGCGCAGGCCGAGAACACCGTCAGGTGTGAGCGATCGCGGCCATCATCGACAGGGAGCTCGTTCCGAGAGTGCTACGCGAAGACCGAGCGACGATGAGAACGGTGAGGAGCTTCGCAAGACGACCGCGAACGCGGCTCAGAAAACAACTCGTGGTCAACAGCGCCAAGAACAGGGACCAGGTCAGAACGGTTCGCGAAAGGCACGCTCCCATGCCTCCTCGCACGAAGCTGCGGAGACGGCGGATGCGGACGCAGCTCGGACGGTTGCTCCGACAACAGGTGCCCGGCAACGCTCGCGTTCGCGAGGCCGCGGTGGCCGCGGACGTGCGGGAAACGGATTGAATGGAATCGGTGAGGAATCTTCAAGTGGAGCTGGTCGCGGCACGGGATCACCTAAGGAGGCCCAGATGAGCATCGAGACCCAGCAGGAGCTCGCCACTGACTTCGTCCGGGAGGTCGTCGCCCGTTTCGGGATCACCGCCACGACCACCGCACGCCTGACTGAAGACGACGGCATTTACATAAGCGTGAACGGCGACAACCTCGGACTTCTGGTCGGCCCGAAAGGCGCGACCGTCGAAGCTTTGCAGGAGTTGACGAGGACAGTCGTCCAACGGCACACGGAAGAGCACACCAGTAGAATTGTTGTGGACGTCGGTGGCTACCGTGAACGTCGAGCCGCCGCACTACGTCAGTTCGTGCTCGAGGCCGCCGCGGACGTACTGCGCACGGGTGCGCCCGAGGCGCTGGAGCCGATGTCTCCATCCGACCGGAAAGTGGTTCATGACACCGTCAACGAGCTTGAAGGTTTGGAAACTAGTTCGGAGGGGATCGAACCGCGACGCCACGTCGTGATCCGTCCGGCGTCGACGCTGTCAAGCGAGGACGCCTCCGCACTTCCAACGGAGGAGTCTGACGATCGATCCGGAGAGCCGGCGGATCTGAGCTGAAGGGGAGATCACTAGATCCTCGTCGGGCGCGATGCCGCTGTGCGACCCGATTCATGAACCGGTCCCAACTCGAGGACCTCGAGAGAGTGCTCGGCGAAGCACGAAGCCGCTCACTGACAGGCAATCTCCCGTTTGATGCGCAACGAGCCCACTCGGAGGGTTTCCTCAGGGCCCTCAGGTTGGAAACAATCGACGGCCCGGTTCTCGAGCTCGGATCGGGTGGCGGTCTACCCGGACTGGTGCTCGCACTTGAGGACCGATCGCTTCGCCTCGTCCTTCTCGACTCGGCGCGCCGTTCCACCGAGTACCTTAGCTGGGCGATCGCGGAGCTCAACTTGTCCTCGCGCGTCGAGGTCGTCCACATGCGAGCAGAGCAGTTCGGGCGCCAGGACAGATTCCGAGGAGCTTTCGCAGCCGTGGTTGCCAGGAGTTTCGGGCTTCCCGCCGTGACTGCCGAATGTGCCGCGCCATTCCTCAAGGTCGGAGGCAGGCTCATAGTTTCAGAGCCGCCTCCGGACGACTCGGACACTGCGCGTGAGACGTCGCTCCTGGCGCGGCGATGGCCGGTTGAGGGATGCAAGACGCTCGGTCTCGCTCCCGAGTTCAGCCTGAGAGACGAGTTCGGTTACGCCGTGCTCAGGCAGGTGTTCCCTTGTCCCGACCGCTACCCTCGTCGGCCGGGCATCCCAGGTAAACGCCCGCTCTTCGCTGAGACACCGCAGTCGCGGGCCACGTCTCGATAGTGTTAGCTGCCATGACAACAGCAGGCTTCGAGCTGGTCTGCGAGATCGAGCCTGCGACTCGACCGGACCTCAAGCACGTGAGGCACCAGATCGGCGTGCTCAGCTCGATTGCAGGCACGTTTCTCATTCCGGACAACCACATCGGTCGCGCGACAGTCTCCAGTGTTGCAGTGGCGCATGAAGTTGAGGCGATGGGTGGTCGTTCGATCGCCTGTTTGAACGCGAGGGATCGTAACCTGCTCGGCTTCCAGCGGGATCTTCTGACGGCTGAGGCTTACGGGGTGGACCAGTTCCTCTTGGTTCGCGGGGACGAACCCAGGGTCGGCCGGCGCACGAGCGAGCTCACTGTCCGGACAATGTTGACCGAGGCCCGGGCCTTTGAGAGCAATCTGGGGCTTTCCGGCGGTAGGAGATTGCGACTTGGAGCGGCTACCGGCCTGGGCGACCTCCCGGATTGGAAGCGGGGAGCCGACTTTCTGTTCGTACAAGTCGGTTTTTCTCTCGAGGCGCTTTTGCGCTGGAACGAGAGGGTGCGACCAGAGATGGCGGTCTACGCGGGCGTCATTGTCCTCGCCAGCTCGACGATGGCTCGCAGCTTGTCAAAAACGATTCCCGATATTGTCATTCCGGGGGATATCGTCGACAGGGTAGACCGAGACCCGAAGGCTGGGATCGACATCGCGTGCGAATTGCTGATGGCGATCCGAGAGTCGGGCGCCTTTCAGGGCGTTCACCTGATTCCCGTTTCCCGTTATCGGCCAGTTGCCGCCCGGCTCGAGCCCCTGCTGCAACACACGTGAGCACGGGACCCGGATTTCAGTCACTGGGTCCGGGCCGACGCGCGCGTTATGCTCCCGATTGAGTCCGTCCTGTCCTTCCAGAGCGACTGCCTTCCAGCCGTTCGGCCAGCAGATGTTTCACGTGGAACAGTTTCCCTCGAACCGAAGGTGTGATGAACGACCAAGAGGACGACGAAGACCGAAAAGATCAAGCCGAGTTCAAGTCCGTGTCCGGAACCCACACAGGGCTCAAAACCTCCGAGGCTCTAGTGGCACGGGTCAGGGAGAAACAGACGACGGTGGTTCGTTCGCTTCCGAGAGTCATCGCGGTTGCCAACCAAAAAGGGGGAGTTGGCAAGACAACGACAACCATCAACCTTGGTGCTGCTCTCGCTGATCTCGGTTACAGAGTCTTGATCATCGACCTGGACCCACAGGGAAATGCCACGACCGGGCTGGGAATCGAGGGACGGAACTTTGATTACTCGATGTATGACGTCCTTCTTCGTGACGTCGCACTCGAGGATTGCGTCGAACCGACGAGCATCAAGAACCTGTTCCTGGCACCGGCAACAATTGACTTGGCCGGAGCCGAAATCGAGCTTGTGTCGGTATTCAGCCGAGAGCTGCGCCTGAAGCGAGTATTGGCTCCGATCCGGGAGGACTTCGGCTACGTGCTGATCGACTGCCCACCCTCGCTGGGGCTCATAACGGTGAATGCCCTTGCTGCGGCGAGTGAGGTACTCGTTCCAATTCAGTGCGAGTACTACGCCCTTGAGGGTCTTGGTCAGCTGCTGCGAAATGTCGAGCTCGTACGGGGCAATCTGAATCCTGAGCTCGAAGTCTCGGCCATGGTGCTGACGATGTACGACTCCCGGACAAGGCTGGCGGATCATGTAGTCGAGGAGGTCCGCACGCATTTCGGTGACGCTGTTTGCAGAAACGTTATTCCTCGAACAGTGCGAATATCGGAGTCACCGTCTTTCGGTGAGCCCATTACCGTCCATTCGCCAGCGTCGAGAGGGGCCATTGCTTATCGAGAGCTAGCAAAGGAGGTCAGCGGTGGTCCGGCGTAGCGGTCTGGGCAAGGGTTTGGGAGCACTTATCCCGCCGACGCCGGGTGTTTCCACGGGTTCCATGCTCCGCGAGGTTCCACTGTCGCGTATCCGCCCGAACCCGTTCCAACCCCGCAACCAGTTTGGCGAGCAGGGTTTGTCTGCACTTGTCGATTCGATCAAAGCCGTGGGGATACTCCAGCCGATCCTCGTGCGCGAAGTAGGTCCGGAGGAATATGAGCTGATCGCCGGCGAGCGTCGCTTTCGCGCTGCGAGGCGCGCTGGGCTTCAGTCGATACCGGCGCTGGTCCACGAGGCTGACGACGCGATGAGCCTCGAAGAAGCTTTGGTGGAGAATCTGCACCGTGAGGATCTCAACCCTCTGGACGAGGCCGGCGCATATCAGCAGTTGATCGAGGAGTTCAACCTCACGCACGAAGAGGTAGCGCGCAAAGTGGGACGGTCTCGGGCGGGAGTCACGAACGCCCTACGTCTTTTCCAACTTCCTCCTACGGTCCAACGATATGTTCGAGACGGTCAGTTGAGTGCCGGGCATGCGCGAACGTTGCTTGGCACGCCAGATCGCGTCTTGCAGGAGAGGCTTGCCAACGAAGCGGTCCACCACGGCCTTTCCGTTCGGTCGCTGGAGGAGCTCGTCCGCAATGAGCTCCGACTGGCACAAGCAGAGGAAAGCCAGCTCGAAGGCACGGTCGATGAGGCTGGTAACCCGGTCAGCGCACCACCCGACACCCACACGTCATTGCCCGGGACTCCTGAGCCAAAACTTGGTCGATCGCTGCGGCCACCAGGAGTTCACGATCTCGAGGAACTCTTGGAGGACCGGCTGAACACACGCGTCAAAGTCGACATGGGCGGAAAGCGCGGCAAACTCGTGATCGAATTCGCCACGCTGGACGACCTGGAACGGATCTACCGGGTGATTGTCGGGGAGACCTTTACCTAAGGTCGAGACACCCGAACCCCAGAGGGCCTCTCCGTCGGTAATCCCCAGGCTGTGAATTCGATCACAAGCCCGCTAGGCTGCGAATCCGGAGCTATTTGTCCTGGTCACGGGCTTTCGTAAGGGGTGGCGTCGTCCGAAGTTTACTTTCCCGTTACCTTCTGGACCTCTACTGTTGGTCCAAGTTGATCCACAACCTGTGCATGAGGTTGTGGACCACCTCACTCCCCACTCATGGTCAGCCAGCGCTCGAGGGACTCCTGAACCGCTTTTGCAATACCTGAGGTCTTCATCGTGACCTGGTGCGGTGCCCCGAGCTCGAGTACGACGGCAGGCATCGCGGTCCGCCTGAGGATCACGTCGGCCATACCGTGTGCTCCGGCCTGGGGAAGCTCGAGTCGGCCTGCCGCCGCCTCCAAGAGCAGCTCGGCGAGCCGTCGACTCGCGGCAGACTCGTAGCGAAATCCCCGGTAGAAGTAGGTCTTGACCGATTCATGACCCGGCTCCAGCCGTAGGCCGATGTAGCAATCGACCTGCGCCGTGTTCGCTGCTTGGGCTTGCGCGAACGGATCCGGATCATGGAGTTCGAGTGACTGTGCCCCGGCGAGCAGGAGCGCCCGGTGAATTGCGGCAACGCCGGTCGCGAATCCACCTTCTTCTCCTACGGCGATCTTCTTGCAACTGAGCGTTGCCGGCGTGGCAGCGACCCTGAGCTGTTCTCGCAGCGGGGTCACGAGATCGGAGCCTCCCCGGACGGGTGCCACGCGCTTCAGCTCCGAGAGCGTTACCGGCCCACAGATACCGTCTGTTACGAGACCCATGTTGTGCTGGAACTCGGCGATGGCGGCGTGGGTGTTGTCACCGAAGATCCCGTCTACCCCTCCTGGATCGAACCCGAGACCGCTCAGTCGCCGCTGCAGGTCTGCCACATCGTCTCCCTGCAACATCGGGCTGCGGCGATAAAGGAGTCGGTCGCCGAGACGAAAGCCGGCCTCCACGAGGCTTGACCAGGTCTCGTGGTCGCAGGTGCCGTCGGCTCGAAGGCCGCGCTGTGACTGGAACACCTGTACAGCTGCCGACGTCCCGGGACCGTAAGCACCGTGCCCGTCGTCTCCATGCCCGAGGCCGAGTCGCTCAAGCCGTTCTTGCAAGTCGACGACGGCCTTACCGGAGGCACCCTCATGAAGTGGCAGGAGATCTTCGCGGGGAGATACCGTCCGCGAACGGCTCATAAGCCCGAACTCTGTGGCACTTCGGTCATGGCCGACATCGTAGGAGATGCCGGGGCAGTGCTGGTAGTGCGAAGAGCGATCGATCTACGACAGTTCTCGTGTCAGAGAAGAGGCTCGAACTCCGACAGGATCTGTGACTTGCTGCGTGCCCCCACAATTCGGGCCTGGGTCTCGCCGTTCTTGAACAGCAGCAGCGTCGGGATGCTCATCACCTGGAAACGCTGCGCGGTACGCGGGTTGTCATCCACGTTCAGCTTCGCCACCTTGAGCTTGCCCGCGTGGGCGCTGGCTATTTCGTCGAGAATAGGAGCCACCATCTTGCACGGGCCACACCATTCAGCCCAGAAGTCAACGACTACAGGGATGTCCGAAAGGCCAACGGCCTCGTCGAAGGTGTCGTCACTTACCGTGATGACGTCGTTCATTCCAATCTCCTTGTTTCAGGTCTGTGCGAGCGACGACAGATACCGCTCAGCATCGATTGCAGCCATGCAACCAGAGCCAGCTGCCGTGACAGCCTGCCGGTAGACATGATCCTGGACATCACCGCAGGCAAATACGCCCGGGACGTTTGTCTTTGTGCCCTCACTCGTGAGGAGGTAGCCGGCGTCATCAGTGTCAAGCTGGCCGGTGAACAGCTCGGTGCTTGGCGCGTGCCCGATGGCAACGAAGACGCCGTCAGCGGGGATATCGGACAGAGCACCCGTGTTCAGGTCTCTTACCCTTAGTCCCGCCACGCGCTCGTTGCCGAGCACGTCGACCACGACCGTGTCCCAGCGGAACGAGATCTTGTCATTCCTGAAAGCCCTGTCTTGCATGATCTTGGACGCTCGAAGCTCTTTACGCCGGTGCACAACGGTGACCGAATCTCCGAACTTCGTGAGGAAAAGCGCCTCTTCGAGCGCTGAGTCCCCGCCACCAATGACGACGATCTGCTTGTCCCGGAAGAAAAAACCATCGCATGTCGCACAGGTCGAGACCCCATAACCGAGTAGCCGCGACTCGTTCTCGAGCCCGAGCATGAGCGAGCGCGCTCCGGTCGCGATGATCATCGCTCTTGTCCTCAGTGTTGGCTCCGGCGCATCTGGATCACCGATCCAGACTCCGAACGGCCTCGAGGTCAGGTCGACCCTGGAAGCCCGCTCCGTCACGATCTCAGCGTTGAACCGCTCAGCCTGGGCTCGCATCGAAACCATGAGCTCGGGACCCAGCACGCCATGAGCAAAACCGGGGAAGTTCTCGACCTCGGTCGTGAGCATCAGTTGACCGCCGGGCTGATCACTCGATGAGGACGGCTCGCCTTCTAGGACGAGCGGTCGCAGATCGGCGCGCGCGGTATAGATCGCTGCGGTCAAGCCCGCAGGGCCCGAGCCGAGGATCACTAGGTCGCGTGTCGCGCCGGACTCCATTTTGCTTTGCTTCCCTTTCCGCGCTTGCTGGCCGGCTAGGTCCGGCTGTGGCGCATCCTGGAGATCAACGTCCCTGTCGCCACGAAGATTCCACCTATCAACAAGTAGCTCGCCCACACGCGCTGGTCGAAGACCTCATTGTTGAGCAGGCGAATGACACCAATGACGAACGCCACGAGAACAAAGAGCACGACCGAGAATGCCAACGAGCCGAAGATGACCGCGCGGACGAATTTCTGCACCGGCCGCACGGTGTGGTCACGGATGATCTCGACAAGCTGTCCGACCTTCTCGGTCAGTTGCGCAGCCCAGTCGTCTTTGGGAGCCGGCTCAGAGGACATGCCCTGTAGGTTAGTCGCCGCTGGTTTCCGCGAGCCGGTAGCAAATGCCCACGCACCGAGGCCCGGCGTGGGTCCCTATCACCGGACCGATGTAGTTGATGAGAATGTCCTCGCGGGGATAGATCCCCTTCAGCATGTCCAAGAACGTCTCGAGATCCGGTGCTGCGGCATGCGCCACCGCGAGCCCGTCCAACTTGCCTGCGTCCTTCAACTTGTTGACGAGGTACTCGAGCGAGCCCGCGCGTGTCCGCTGACGCGATTCGGCTTCGGCCACACCTTCTCGGATCTCGATGATCGGCTTTATGGACAAGAGCGACCCCAAGAGTGCCTTCGCCGCCCCGATCCGGCCACCCTTGCGGACATTGTCCATCGTGTCGAGCGCTCCGAACACTCTTATCTTCGGAACAACCGCTCGGGCAGCTGCTTCGCTCGCATCGATATCACCGGTAAGCCTCGCGACTTTGGCTGCCTCTAGCACGACCATGGCCTGGCCCAGTGTCACCGTGCGAGTGTCCACGACCCGCACCTCGATTCGTTCCCGCACTTCGTCGGCTCCAGCACACGCGGCCTGATAGGTCGAAGACAGACCAGCCGAGAGGGTAAGGCACACGACACCGCTGCACCCATCGTCTGCCGCTTGGGCAAAGCTCTCTGCGAACGCGCCAGGCGACGGCGCAGAGGTCTCGGGCAGGGCATCAGTCATGGCGCACCGCCGCCAAAACTCTGAAGGCTCGATGAGCCTCATCTCGTCGGGTCCCCAGTCACCCAGTCGTACGTCAAGCGGGACGATCCGGATGTCTTGTTCCTCGGCAAGGGCAGCGGGAATGTCCCCCGCGCTATCGGTGACGACTCTTATCCCGGCCATGTAGTCCCTTTCGTGCAATCGCGTACCTCCGTCTGGAAGTTTGCCAGCCGACAAAGGTCCCGGCGAGTCCGGCTGCAAGCGCGTAGGTGACCACGCCTGCCAGGACACTGACGAACACGCGGACCAAAAGCCCGAGTCCCTGGCCCGATCCGACACCCGCTAGAACGAGGGCCACGACGAAGGCCATCACCAGTGAGCAGACCACTGTTCGCGCCACGTAGCGGCCCACCGCCAAGCCGCCCAGTCCTCCTACCCGCTCGCGCAGCACGATCAGAGCCGCTGCCGCCGCGACCGTGTACGCGACAGTGAGGGAAAGCGCCAGTCCTTTCGCGCCGAGCGTGCTACGGAACGCGAACGCCAACAGGATGTTCAGCCCGTTCTCCAGCAGGTAGAGGAAGAAGGGAGTGCGCGTGTCGCGCATCGCCTGGAAGGCGAGGATCGCCAGCAGGTATGTGCAGAATCCGGGAAGGCCCAGCGCAAGCAGCTCAAGCATCGTTGCCGTCAGGTGCGCCCCGCTCAAGTGCTGAGCCGCCCCGGCGCCCAGGGAGATGAGGGAAATGGCAGGCCGGGCGAGCAGCAGGTAGCCAACGACGGCCGGGATTACCCCCGCCATCGTTCGGCGCAGTCCGAGGCCGAACTGTTCGGCGAAGCCCGCAGTATCACCCCTGGTGTGGCGCGACGCCAGCACGGGGGACATCGTGGTCATGACCGAGACCGCGACGATGCCGAAAGGCAGCTGAAAGAAGATCGACGCGTACGTGTAGGCGGTGAGCGAAGCGGTACCTATGTTCACAGCGATCGCGGATACGACAAAGACGGCCAATTGATTGGCGATGACAAAGCCGAAGGTCCAGCCCGAAAGATTGACGATCTCTCTCACAGCAGGGTCGTGAGGCCTCCATCGGGGGCGTATTCGCAGGCCACAGCGCAACACGCTCGGAATCAGCGCTCCAGCCTGGATCACGACACCGAGCGTCGTTCCCACACCAAGCAGAAGGAGCAAGCGGTGGTCATGCTGAACAGCGGCAAGGTTGTGGGTGTGGCCGGCGGCCACGAAGGCCAGCAAAATGGCGATTGCGACGACGTTGTTGAGAATCGGGGCGAAGGCGGGCGCGGAGAAACGGCGGGCCGTGTTCAGCACGGCGGTCATCAGGCTGATGGCCCCGTACGCGAGCAGCTGCGGGGAGAACAACCGCAGGAGGTATGTGGCCACTTGGCGCTCGGCGGCGATGCCCGAGCCATGGCTGCCGGCGGTGTAGAGGTCGATGATCAAAGGGGCGGCGAGAAAGAACGCGACAGTCGCGACGACCAGCAGGCAAGCCGCCAAGGTCAGCACGGCAGAGATCGACTCGACAGCTTCACCTTCCGAACGCGTTGCCAGACGGGAGACGAACACCGGGACGAAGGTGGCCGTGAGAATCCCACCCAGAACGAGGTCGTGGACGATGTTCGGGGTGTTGTTGGCGAGGTTGAACGAGTCGGAAAGTGTCGAGTACCCGAGGGCGTAGATGGCGACGAGGATCCGCAGCAGTCCCGTAACCCGCGAGATGAGCGTGCCGGCCGCGACGTAGGCGGTGGCTCTGCCCAGGCCCCGGCGTGGCTGAGTCGCGCTTGTCCCCGGCGTCGGACGTGGCGGGCTGGCGACTCCTTGCGCGGAAACCCGGACCCCTGTTAGTCCGGACGGAGCGGGTATTCCCGGCAGGGTTCTGGGTAGGCGTCCTCGGTAGATGGTCCGTTGATCGCTGCGGCCGTAGGAGCGGCGACGCCTGTGCCTCACGAGGCCGGTTCCGCGAGGGTGTCCGACGCTGGCGCGCGCTGCCTGTTGCGACCGCGCCGGGCAGCATGGCGCCGCCGCCGCGAGGCGGAGCGGAACCACCAGAAGAGGAGAAAGGCCCCCGCACCAGCGCTGAGGGCGATCGCGACACCCGAGATGGCCGTGGATCGGATGGTGAACTGGGCGCTTGCCAGCTGAAGCAGACCACCCGGCGAGACGAGCTGCAGCTGAAGGGTCGAATCGCCGGACGTGCGGGTCCCCACCCGAACGATGAAGCTGGTCGTGCCGTGCTTGAGCACGACTGGAACATCGGTCGACGAGGTCAGGTTCGGCCCTGAGACCAACAAGATGACATGAAGCGGCGTCCTCGACGTCGAGGTGATGGCGAGAGGGAGCCTGGCCGAAGACGACGTCACTGTCACCGTGCGGCCGGCCGGAAGGCTGAGATCAGACCCGAGTCTGCTCATCAGGGCGAGAGGCGCCGACAAGTACGTCTGTCGGGTGGCGATATCCAGTCCGGCGGTTTCGGCCAACAAGATTCCGTTGTCAAGGGCGTTGATAGTGGTCGTGTCGCTCGGGATTATGGAAGAGAGCTCAGCCAGCTGAGCGCGAGCCGCTTGCACCTGACCGACGGTGATCGACTCGCCAGTGAGTGCCGGACTGAGGATCGAACGAACTGCCGCTGAACAACCTGTGACGACGCTGGGTGGTTCCTGGCAAGTTCCCACGGGGACCGTCTGGAAGAGCTGGCCGAGAGGCACCGTCTTGATGATTGGGCTGTTGGCGAGCCCCTGCAGCGTCGCGTTGAGGAACCCCGCGTCTGGCGCCCAGGACTGCGGAGCAACCAGGGCCACACCCCTTTCTTGCGGGTAGTCCGGCGAGTCGAAATAGAGCTCGGCCAGGTCAGCGAGCAGCTGCTGAGTCCTGAGCGCCGGACTGCCCGGCGCACTCAGATGCGCTGCCAGGCCGGGATCTGCCTGCAAGCCCTCGATGGTGGAGCCAGCGATGCGAAACGGGGCTGAGAGCGTGTAAGGCCATTGGACCGCGGCTGGCCCCGAGTTCGGAAGCGACTCGAGATTGTTCTCCGGGACCACAATGCGGGTAATGCCGTCCGCGGCAAGTTCTGCTACGCCGCGGGAGCCGATCGGCGTGGTTGCGACGTAGGTGCCCGCCGTTGCCGATGTGTGGAGCACTCTCTCGAAGACCTCGTCGCTGCGAGCGAACTGGCTCGCGAGGTCGTCTTCCAGACCGGCGCGGATGAGCCGCGTCGGATTGACGGCACTGAAAGGCCCGGCCACCAAAGTGCCCGCATCGGAGACGAGCGCGCGGACAAGCCGGGCATGCTTGCTGGTTTGAGCCAGGGCCAGCAGAGTCTGACCGTAGAGGTCGAGAGTGAGTGGCGCCTGAGGCCAACTCGCCTCCGCTGCCGCAACGGTCTCGATCCGGGAGAGGGTCCCGCGGGGCTCTTGCGCGTGTCCACCAGGCGTGAAGGCCGGTGGGACCCCGACCGGCAAGACGAACGAGAAACGGAGCCGTTCTTGAGGGGCGGGCGTCGAGGGGACCACGATCAGGTACGTCGTGAAGGAGTCGATGGTGACCGGCTGGCCGGTGAAGACATCGACGAGGGACACCTGAAGCGGGTAAACGCCCTCGCAGCCCCCGTAACGTTGTGGGCAAGGAAGCTGGAACACCTGACCGGAAGGCACATCTTGGGGGACTTGGCCGGTGAGCTCGGACCCCGTCACGTAGATCTCCACCGAGCCATCGGTCTGGCTCAAGGAGGTCAGCGAGAAAGTCGTGAGGCCGAGCTGGTTGAGTCCTGCGAGCTGCCCGGTGAGCGTTGTGTTGAATTCATAACGGCTCGCCAGCGCCGATTGGTCCGGTTCGGTGTAGAGCGCCACGTCGACCAGGAGATCTTTAGTTGCAACCGGCGAACGCACTCTGAGACCGAGGCGAACAGGGGCACTCGAGCTTCGTACCCACGTGGTCTGCGATACGAGCGTGATGACACCTTTGGGGATCGCCTGGGCTGCCGCAGGACCCAGATGGCCCATCGAGGCGGTTGCAAGAACCAAGGTGACGGCGGCGAACAAGGCGAGTACGGCCCGTGCGGTGAACCGCCCGAGCGACGTCAACGCCGACTGGGCATCCCTGGGCCATGAGGCGGACGGCAACTGTTGTCTTGTCCTCCGATCGGACACGCGAGACGAAGGGAGCCTATCTGTGCGCAGCACTCTCATACAGGTGGGCTGGAGCGCACAGGTGGTCCGGAGCGGTACGGTCGTGGAATGGTAGTGCTGTTCGGACGTCACGAGGAGTTCGCAGCACACGTCACAGGCCAATGGCACCCCGAGCGCGCTGAACGCCTGGAGGCCGTCTTTGCCGGTGTCGAAGCCTCGCCGGCAGCTGAAGTGACAGTCCCCTTCGAACCCCGTCGTGCGACGCCCGAAGAGCTCGAGATCGTCCATGACCCGTCCTACATCGAGCGCATCGAGGATCATTGCCTCAGTGGAGGTGGCCACCTGGATCAGGACACGGTTGCTGTCCCCGCCTCCTTCGACGCAGCTCTCCGTGCCGCCGGTGCCGGCTTGGACGCCGTCGAACGCCTACGAAATGGCGAAGGTGACGTCGCGTTTCTCGCGGTCCGACCCCCCGGACATCACGCGCTCGGGGCAAGGGCGATGGGCTTCTGTTTGTTCAACAACGTGGCCGTTACGGCCGGATCGATCGCCGCGCGTGGTGAGCGGGTGATGGTGCTCGACTGGGACGCGCACCACGGCAATGGGACCCAGGAGATCTTCTACGAGAGCTCTGAGGTTCTTTACGTTTCGCTCCATCAGTTCCCCTTCTACCCCGGCACCGGATCACTGAGCGAAGTCGGCGCGGGCGCGGGGATGGGTGCGACGGTCAATCTGCCGTTTCCTGCCGGCACTGCAGGCGACGCCTATCGTCTGGCGTTCGACGACGTCATCGCGCCACTGGCCGAGGAATTCGCCCCGGAATGGTTGCTGATCTCCGCCGGCTTTGACGCTCATCGCGCCGATCCGCTGACGGATCTTGGGCTCACCGCGGGCGACTTCGCAGACCTGGCTTCCAAAGCGGTGCACTTGGTAGCGCGAAGTCGTCTTGTCGCTTTTCTCGAAGGAGGCTACGACCTCCATTCGCTGGCCCTCTGCGTAGGGGCATGCGTGGCTGCGCTCGGCGGAGTGGACTATCGCCCGGAGCCCGCTTCGAGGGGCCAGACCACACGACAGGCACGTGAGGTCATAGCGACGGCTGGGCGATACCATCGGGCGGCGTTCACCAGATGAGCCGCAAGCCGACTTCTTCGACCGTGGTCCCCGAGCGGCTCCGCCCGGTTCTTGAGGCGACTCTGCCGGTAGCGGAACGTTTCCAGTCCGCCGGCAAGAAGGTCTTCCTCGTAGGTGGCCCCGTGCGGGACGGCATCGCAGGGCGGCCCGGTGGTGTGGAAGCCGGGCCGGAGGTCGACATCGACCTGACCACGGACGCGACGCCTGACGAGATCGAGGAGCTGGTCTCCGATCTGGGTGACGCCCTATGGACCCAGGGCAAGCGATTCGGGACCATCGGAATCATGCGCGCGGGGCGCCGTTTCGAGATCACGACCCACAGGGCCGAGGTCTACGTGCCGGAATCACGCAAGCCCGAAGTGAGGTTCGGCAGCGACATCGAGACCGACCTGTCGCGCCGGGACTTCACGGTGAACGCCATGGCCCTCAGCTTGCCGGACCTCGTTCTGATTGATCCGTTCAACGGCATCACCGATCTGGCGGAAAAGCGCTTGCGCACGCCGCTCGAACCCGAGGTGTCCTTTTCGGACGATCCCCTGCGCATGCTCCGAGCCGCCCGATTCGTCGCTGGCTACGAGCTGGAGCCGGACGCTCAGCTTGTAGCTGCGGTGGAGGCAATGCACTCCCGTCTCGCGATCGTTTCGAGGGAGCGAATCAGGGACGAGTTTGACAAGTTGCTCGTGTTGCCCCGTCCGTCAGCAGGGCTCTGGTTTCTCCTCAATACTGGGCTGGCAGACGAATTCCTGCCCGAACTGCCGGCCCTGGCTCTTGAGCAGGACCCGATTCAGCGTCACAAGGACGTCCTTGCTCATACGATCGCCGTTGTCGAAAAGACAAGCCCCGAGAGGATCCTTCGTCTAGCCGCGCTTTTTCACGACATCGGCAAACCCGCGACGCGCTCGATAAGTGCAGGCGGGGTCCACTTTCACCACCACGACGTTGTCGGGTCGAGGCTCACCCGCAAGAGAATGCAGGAGCTTCGCTATCCCACCGACGTCATCGACGACGTGGCGAGGTTGGTAGAGCTTCACTTGCGGTTCCACACCTACAAGATGGGTTGGACCGATTCGGCCGCACGCCGCTACGCCCACGACGCAGGCCCGCTGCTCGGCCTTCTGAACGAGCTCACCCGCTGCGACTGCACGACGCGCAACGAAGCCAAGGCAAGAGAGCTCGGCCTACGAATTGATGAACTTGAGCAACGCCTCGTCGAGCTTCGCAAGCTTGAGGAGCTGGAGGCCATACGCCCGCAACTGGACGGCATCGCGGTGATGGCGCGTCTCGGCATCCCTCCCGGGCGCGAAGTGGGCGCAGCACTCCAATTCCTGTTGCAGATCCGTCTGGACGAAGGACTGCTGGACGAGGAGGAGATCTTGCGACGTCTCGACGCCTGGTGGCAGGAGCGGTCGCGATCCAGTTGATCTGTTCTGTTCGTGCCTTCCGGGCCGGTTCGAGGGTCGCAAGCGAATATTGAGCATCCGTGAGGTCACGATCGTCCGTGAGGCGTTCCGGCTCGGGGCGTGCTCGAAGCGCGTACGACGAGCTCGGGCTCGAAACGAACGGCCCGATGCTCGTGGGTGGCGCCGGCTACCTCTTCGAGGAGCAGTTCGGCGGCGGCGACCCCCAGCTCGTACTTGGGCTGGCGTACAGAACTGAGCGAGGGCGACAACATAGAGGCGAATACCACGTCGTCATAGCCGACGACAGCCATCTGGTCGGGAACGGCGACCCCGGCCGCGGCGAGCCCCCGAAGCACTCCGAAGGCGAGAAGGTCGTTGGCGCACATCACCGCGCTCGGACGGGGCTCGGTGGCGAGCAGCGCCGCCACGGCACCCTCGCCACGGTCAATGGTGAGAGCGCCTACCACGATCTCTTGGAGCGAGACCCGGCCGCGTGGACCAGCCCGTCGTGCCGACCGCTTAGCCCCCTCCAAGCGGTCGATGCACTGCCGGATCGTAGTCGGGCCGTTGACGAGTGCGATCGCCCGGTGCCCCATATCGAAGAGGTGGTCGGCGGCCAGTTCGGCACCTCGGATGTCGTCCACCGCAGCGGAGCACAGCCCGCGGCTGCTGCCGTCCCGGTCCAGCAGCACCGTCGGGATCCCGCGGGCCGCAATCGCAACCGCACTCTCCAGGTCGCTGTCGACCGGGGACACGAGGAGGCCGTCCACCCGATGCTCCTCGAGCACGCGCAGGTAGCGCTGCTCGCGTCTCGCCGACTCGTCGGTTGAGCAGACCATCAGGACGTAGTTCTGTTCCCGCAGCACGTGCTCAGCGCCGCGGACTATCTCAGTGAAGAAGGGGTTGGCGATGTCAAGCAGGACGACGCCGATCGTGCGGCTCTTGCCCACTCTCAACTGGTGCGCCGCCGTATTGCGAACGAACCGAGTGGCGTCGATCACGTCGAGAACCCGCTTACGAGTGTCAGGGGCCACGACCGAGGGCTTGTTGAGCACGTTCGATACGGTGCCGAGGGAGACCTTGGCGATGTTGGCGACCTCCCGGATGGTGACCCGCCGCTGTGCAGGCGTGCGTCCGACCCCGGAAGCGCCCGACCGACGCCTCTCGGCTGACGCCGCGCTCTCATCTGGAACCAAGTCGTGATCGCCCTCGGATGAACGGTCCCTTGTCATCGTCTGCTGCCTTGACAGGGAATAGTCACCTCGTTAGCGTTCGGACCCGTAAGACTGTGAGCAAGGTGGATTGGACCTCCTTTGCTCGGGAACCTATGGCGGCTGTTCCAGCGGACCGCAACGGCTTATGTGTTGCGTGCCCGTCTTGAAACGATTCATTCCCTCGCAGAAGAAGGCTGGGACCGAGGAATGTCGTGGGACTGGCAGGATGTACGGGCTGGAGAAATGGCAATGACATCGTGCTCGTCACGGTACACGACGGTGTCTGTCGCAACACAGGGACAGCACGCGGAGCTGTGCGACGGCCGGCACACCGACACTTCGGAGCACGGGGGCATCGGGGCGGAGGGTGACTTGCGGAAGAGCACGTCGAGATGACGGTCGGCGGCCTGCCCCCCGACAACTCCCCGAGCAGCTTGCAAAGGGTCGCTTACGAGGGAAATCGTGGTCCCGGAGGTGCTGTTCAGCAGGCGGTGCTCGACGGAGCCCCGGGATTGGGCGAAAAGGCACCCGGTCCCCCTCTGATCCTCGAGCATGCGACCAAGTCCTTTGGTGCCGTGCACGCGCTTGTCGATGGCAATATCGAGCTGCACTGGGGCGAGACGCACGGTCTTGTCGGCGAGAACGGTGCCGGCAAATCGACCCTGGTCAAGATCCTGGCTGGCGTACACATGCCCGACTCCGGTCGCCTGTTGGTCAACGGCCGGGAAATGAGGCTGGACGGCCCCGCCGCTTCTCGCGCGGCTGGAATAGCCGTTATCCACCAGGAAGCATCGGTGTTCCCGGACCTGAGCGTCGCGGAGAACGTCTTCATCGGTCGCGAACCCCTGCGCAGCGGGCGCCGAATCGACTTCAAGACGATGAACGAGGAGATTGCCGTCATCGTCGAGCGTCTCGGCGTCCGGCTGGACCCCCGGCGGATCGCCAAAGGGCTCTCGGTCGCCGACCAACAGATCATGGAGATCGCGAAGGCGCTCTCGCTGAACGCGTCGATCATCGTGATGGACGAGCCAACTGCAGCGCTGTCTGCCCATGAGGTGGACCGCCTGTTCGAGATCGTCGAACTGCTCCGTCGTGAGGGCACAGCGGTGCTCTTCATCTCGCACCGCCTGCAGGAGGTTTTCGACATCTGTCAGCGGGTCACGGTGATGCGCGACGGCCGCCACGTGTTCACAAAGCCGCTCGCCGGCCTCGTCGCAGACGACCTCGTGCAGGCGATGGTCGGTCGCGAAGTAGTCGACCGGTCCGCGGGGGCCAGCCAGCAGATTGGCGATGTGGTCCTCGCCGTGGAGCATCTGAGTCGTGAAGGCGTCTTCACCGACGTGTCCTTCAGCGTGCATTCCGGTGAGATCGTCGTGATTGCCGGCCTTGTCGGGTCCGGTCGCAGCGAGGTGGCTCGGGCCATCTTCGGGATCGACCGTCGTGACGCCGGGAGCGTGTCGGTCAAAGGGCGGCCGCTGCGATCGGGGTCGCCGACTGACGCGATCGCGGCCGGCGTCGGCTTCGTCCCCGAGGACAGGCGCCAGCAGGGTCTGGTCATGGCGATGGCGATCGACCGCAATATCGCCCTTGCGTCCCATGACCACCTGAAACGAAAGGGTCTCATTTGGGGCGCCCTCGAACGGGGCTTCGCAGCCGACTGGGCAAGCCGGCTACGGCTCAAGTACGGGAAGCTAAGTGGTAACGCCTCCACCTTGTCCGGGGGTAACCAGCAAAAGCTCGTACTTGCGAAATGGCTTGGCCGCAACCCGTCGCTTCTCATCATCGACGAGCCGACGCGAGGCATCGACGTGGCGACGAAGGCTGAGGTACACCGACTGTTGGAGAGGCTCGCCGCCGAGGAAGGCGTCGCGATTTTGATGATCTCTTCGGAGCTCCCTGAGGTCCTGCGGATGGGCAACCGGACCCTCGTCATGCGGGAGGGGCGGCTTGCCGCCGAGTTCTCTCACAGCGAGGTTTCCGAGGAACGCATCGTGGCCGCGGCCACGGGGCAGATTCACGACGCCCCCGGTCTCGTGACGACCGATGCGCCGGGACACCGTGCGCCATGAACACACGACCGACCTTCGGGCCTAGCGGTAGCTGGTGCCAGAGATGAGCAGCCAGGACACAGCCCTGATACAAGCCAGTGGCAGTCCGCAACGACTGGTCGACACGGTCTTTCGTCTTCGAGAGTACGGGATCATCGTCGTCCTGATCGTTTTCATCGCGGTGACCACGGGTATTCAGCCCCGGTTCCTGGGACAGCAGAACATCAAGTTCGTCCTGCTGAACGCCACGATCTATGCGCTGTTGGCCTTAGGCGAGACGATGGTTGTGGTCAGCCGGCAAATGGACCTCTCCGTCGGATCGGTGCTCGGTCTTTCCGCTTACGTCTCCTCCGACCTCTTCGGGCAGGTGCATGGGATTCCGATCCCTGTCGTCTTCCTCGTGGGCATCGGGATTGGCCTCGCATGCGGTGTTGTCAACGGTGCTATTACCGCGTTTGCCCGTGTGCCCGGACTGGTCGTGACCCTCGCGACCCTCTACATCATTCGAGGTGTCGACATTTCGATCATCGGCGGCGGAGAAGTCGTCGCGAGTTCGCTGCCAGCGCACTTCTCTGCGATCGGTTCCGACTCGGTGGTCGGTGTTCCCTACATCACGATCTGCGTGGCCATCATCATCGCCATCGGCACCTACTCCCTCCGCTCGTTCAGGGCGGGACGTGAGCTCTACGCCATTGGGTCGAATCCCGAGGCGGCCCGCCTGGTCGGAATCCCGATCGCGCGACGCGTTTTCAGCGCTTACGCGATCAGCGGTGCCATCGCTGGGCTCGCGGGAGTCATCTGGGCGTCGTTCTACGGGACGGTCGATTCCACTGCGGGGACCGGCTACGAGCTGACGGTTGTCACGGCGGTAGTGGTGGGTGGTGTCGCCATCTTCGGCGGAAGCGGCAGCGCGGCGGGAGCTGCATTCGGCGCTCTTCTCCTTTCGACCATCGCCACTGCCCTGTATGCCCTCGGCGTGTCGCCGTTCTGGGATCCAGCCTTTGACGGTCTTCTTCTCGTTCTCGCCATCACCCTGGACCGGGGGATTGCTCTCCGGCTCGCCGAGGTCATGAGGAAACGGACGTTCCGACATGAACCCTGAGCCAGTGGTCGCCACCGACGTCCCGACCGTGACGCCGACGTCTTCGGGCGCTGAGCTACCGGGATCACTGACGTCCGGGACCGGCGAGCCTCAGCCGGCGAGCACCGGGTCAGCCCGCTCCTTTGGCATCCGGGGCTTGGCGCGCTGGGAGGTCGCGCTGTTCGCGACCTTCGTAGCCGTGTTCATCGTGGGGCGGGTGCTGTCTCCTGAGTTCCTCACCAACTACAACTTTTTCAACATGGGGCTGTCCAACGGCGAGCTCGCCATCATGGCCCTCCCCATGACACTGATCATCGTGACCGGCGAGATCGACCTCTCGGTCTCGTCGACGCTCGGCCTCGCGAGCAGCCTGCTGGGGCTCCTTTGGATGCACGGCTGGCCAATGCCCGCGGTCATCGTCGTGGTCCTGATCTGCGGCGCCTTCCTGGGGGCTTTCAACGGTTTCCTCGTCACGCGGGTGGGTCTGCCTTCGATCGCCGTGACGATCGGCACGATGTTGCTTTATGCGGGTATCGCCGAGATCCTTCTCGGTTCGAATATTGTCTCGAATTTTCCCGCCACATACACCAACCTCGGAGTGTACGGCGTGCCCGGCATCGGCTTGTCGTACTCGACAGTGATCTTCTTCGTACTGGCAATCATCTTTGGGGTTGTGTTGCACTTCACCCCCTTCGGTCGATCTCTGTTTGCCATGGGGGCCAATCAGGAGGCGGCCATCTTCTCGGGACTCCGCGTCAAGCGGACCAAGATGATCCTGTACATCGTGTCCGGTGTCGTCTGTTCGGGCGCCGGAATCCTTTACACATTCAGGCTCTCCACCGCCGAGTATGACAACGGGACGGGTCTCGTCCTTTCCGTCGTTGCAATCGTCCTTTTGGGCGGCGTGTCAATTTTCGGCGGCAAGGGTTCCATGGTCGGTGTCGTGTTTGCCGTACTCATCTACTCCGGCTTGTTGGATGCTCTGTTGCTCACGGGCTTCCCACAGCAGGCGAGTGGCATCGTCATAGGCGGCCTGTTGTTGCTCAGCGTGCTGGTGCCCAGCGTGCCAGAGTTCCGAGCGCGGTTCCGTGCCGGACGTCACCGCCTGCGAAAACAACAGGTACCGGAAGCGGCAATTGTCCACAGCGGGTCGGTGGCGCGGCCATTAGAAGCAAGCGACAGCGGTAACGAGGTTGGGCGGGGAGGCCCCTCTATTTGAGCTGGTGTCGGGCTATGTGTCCTCCACCAGCGGGGACATAATCTGCTGCGACGTTTTTTAGATCGCCGGGGAGTGGAGTCGTGAGCTGTTGGGCCGTGTCGCGGAAGTGACTCTGGCCCGCGTTGGCGCGATGCCCTTCAGGGTTTGTTCCTGCCATTGTTTCGTGCCTGGCGGGGAATCGTGAGCGCATCGTACGGCACCCGCACCGATAGAATTAGCCTATTGCGAACGATTCAATGCCGCTGTACAGTTCCAATTGGCTGCTTATACATGCAACCGTAATCCAACCGACTCTTGCCGGTCGGAACTGAAATGGAGGCTTCAGCTTATGAACAACCCTATTAAGAGCCGTCTACGGGTCTCGCTGCTGGGTGCGGTGGCGGTCGGCCTTGCGATAGCCAGCATGGTTGCCGTGTCCGGCGTGGCGACGGCGGCTTCCTCGCCTCGGGTTGTCAACGCAACCCGGCCCCTGGAGAAGGGCCTCAAGGCGTTCGTGATCCCCAAGAACCTCGGCAACTCGTATTTCACCACCTCCGACAGCGTCAAGACCGGTGGAGCGCTCTTCGCCCTGAGGGCGTTGGGCGAACTCGGCACCGAGACCAGCGGGACCGCTGCGACACCCAGCTCGCAGATCCCCGCCATCGAGGGTGCCATAACCAAGGGCGCCAACATTCTGATCGTTTCGGCCACCGACCCTGACGCGCTCTGCCCGACGCTCAAGGGAGCCATGGCTAGAGGGGTCACAGTCGTCACGTACGACTCTGACGCTCCCGCGTGCCGCGACCTTTGGATCGAGCAGGCGACCTCGCAGGGCATCGGAGACATCGAGGTTGACATCATTGCCAAGGAGATGGGCGACGCCGGTCAGCTCGCAATCGTCTCTGCAGCGCCCACGGCGACGAACCAGAACGCCTGGATCGGCTACATGAAGCAAGAGCTGAAGAAGTACCCCAAGATCCAGCTCGTCAAGATCGTCTACGGCATGGACGACACGGCCACCTCGACGACAGTCACTGAGGGCCTGCTCACGGCGTACCCGAACCTCAAGGGGATCATCTCGCCGACCACCGTCGGTATCGCTGCAGCGGCAGCAGTCCTGGACACCGCCAAGTACCGCGGCATTGTCCACCTCACCGGCCTGGGCACGCCTTTGGCCATGAAGAAGTACGTCCTTGACGGGACCTGCCCGGAGTTCGCCCTTTGGAACCCGGCTGACCTCGGCTACCTGGCGGCGTACGCGGCCGTGAACTTCGCCTCTGGCGTCATCACCAACGCTGTGGGTCAGAAATTCACCGCTGGAAAGCTTGGGAAGTACACGGTTGGTCCCGACCAGACCGTCCTTCTCGGCATGCCGTTCATCTTCAACAAGTCGAACATCGCGCAGTTCAACTTCTAAGTGAGTCCCGAAGGGCGCAGGCTTAGGCCTGCGCCCTTCGTCTCCCAAAGTCCTGACATCCCCAATGCAACGTATTTGCTTCCATCTCCGGGTAGACCCGGACCGCCTTGCTGAATACCGGGATCGGCACGCATCGGTGTGGCCGGAGATGCGTGACGCGCTCTCGGCTGCCGGCTGGCGCAACTACTCTCTCTTTCTCGACTCGACCGGTCTGCTGACCGGCTACTTCGAATGCGAGAACCTGGAACAGGCTCAGCGGGCCATGGAGTCGACCTCTGTGAACGCACGCTGGCAGGCCGAGATGGCCGAGTACTTCGTAGGGCTCGGCGGCGGACCTCCCGATCGCGGCATCGTGCCCATTCCGGAAATATTCCACCTTGACTGAAACTCACCCGTCCTGGTGGACAACGCAGTGCGAGACGCCCGCCATCAGATGAGAAGATGAGGAAAATGACCAATTTATCTGCAGTTCGAGAAGCCCTGCGTCGGCAGCGGATTGAGACGCCCTCCTGGGCCTACGGTAATTCTGGCACCCGGTTCAAGGTGTTCCCCCAGCCCGGGGTGGCGCGCAACCCTTACGAGAAGATCGACGACGCCGCCCAGGTACACCGTTTCACCGGTATCGCCCCGTCGGTGGCCATCCACATCCCGTGGGATCGTGTCGACGACTACGAGAGCCTGGCCAAACACGCCCGGAGCGTCGGAGTCGAGATCGGCGCTGTCAACCCCAACGTGTTCCAGGAGCTCGACTACAAGCTGGGCAGCGTTTGCAACCCGGACCCGGCGGTGCGCCGTCGTGCCATAGGGCATCTCCAGGAGTGTGTCGAGGTGGCGAAGGCGACCGGTTCGACGATCTTGAGCCTGTGGTTTGCGGACGGCACCAACTACCCGGGTCAGGACAGCATCGCCAGGCGACAGGACTGCATGGCGGAGGCCCTTGCCGAGGTGTACGGCTCGCTTCCTTCGGGCATGCGGATGCTGCTCGAGTACAAGTTCTTCGAGCCGGCTTTCTACAGCACCGACGTACCCGACTGGGGTACCTCTTTTGCTCACTGCATTCGCCTTGGCGATCGTGCACAGGTGTTGGTCGACACCGGTCACCATGCCCCGGGCACGAACATCGAGTTCATCGTGGCGGTGTTGCTGCGGGCCGGCAAGCTGGGGGGCTTTCACTTCAACAGCCGGTTCTATGCCGATGACGACCTCATGGTCGGTGCCGCGGATCCGTTTCAGCTCTTCCGGATCATGAACGAGATCGTTGCCGCGTCGGCCCTCGACCAGGACAGCGGCGTGGCCTTCATGCTCGACCAGTGTCACAACCTGGAGGCGAAGATCCCGGCCGAGATCCGCTCTGTGATGAATGTGCAGGAGGCGACCGCCAAAGCGTTGCTGGTAGATCGCGAGGCGCTGCAAGAGCGCCAGGAGGCCGGCGACGTGCTCGGTGCGCACGGCGTCTTGATGGACGCATACAACACCGACGTGCGGCCCCTTCTGGCAGAAGTCCGCGAGAGTATGGACTTGGACCCGGATCCTCTCGCGGCTTACGCCCGCTCCGGCTATGCCGAGCGAATAATCGAGCTCAGGGCCGAGGGTAGCCAGGCGGGATGGGGCTCCTGAAAGAGAGGATGGTGACCAGCCCTTACGTTCACGACCTGCCCTACGTTCCCTGCCAAGCGGGAAGGGCGGAGCAAGCCGCCGGCATGCTCAGGAGCCGCTGCATCTTGCCTCCGATTCGGGACGTGCCGTGCGGAGATGGCGTGACCGCTACCTGTACGGCTTAGATGTCACCGACGACCCACCACGTCGCGATCGATCTCGGCGCCTCCAGCGGCCGCATGGTGCTCGGAGTGGTGCAGGATCAGCAGCTCCGCGTGTCGGAAGTGGCCCGTTTTTGGAACGGGCCGGTGACCGTCGGCGGCATGTTGCACTGGGACGCGCTCGGCCTGTACCGATCCATCCTCGACGGTCTGCGAAAGGCGGGGAGGCATTGCGACAGGCTGGATTCGGTGGGGATCGACAGCTGGGGTGTCGATTTCGGGCTCCTCGACTCCGATGGGCGACTGCTCGGTAACCCGGTCCACTACCGGGACCGCCGCACCGAGGGCATTATCGAGTTTGTCCTCAAGCAGATCCCCGCGGCCGATCTCTACCGGCGCACCGGCATCCAGCTGTTGCCGTTCAACACGTTGTACCAGCTCGTCGCGGCCGCAGGCACGGCCCAGCTCGAGGCCGCTAAGACACTGCTCTTGATGCCCGACCTCTTCGGGTACTGGCTCACCGGTAAGGTCGGTGCCGAGGTGACCAACGCATCAACCACCCAGCTGCTGTCCATCGAGACGGGACGCTGGGACGTCGAGCTGATGAACCAGCTGGGCATTCGCAGCGACCTGTTTCCCGCTCTCCGAGACCCCGGCGACGCGGTGGGCGACCTCGTTCCCGAGGTGATGCGTGAGACCGAGCTCGCCGGACCCGTCCGTGTCACTGCGGTGGGCTCGCACGACACGGCGTCGGCGGTCGTCGCCGTCCCGGCTGTCTCGGAGCGGTTCGCCTTCATAGCCTCCGGAACGTGGTCGCTGGTCGGCCTTGAGCTGGATCGACCGGTGCTCAGCGAAGCGAGCCGCCGTGCCAACTTCACCAACGAGCGCGGGGTCGATGGCACCGTTCGGTACCTGCGCAACGTCATGGGCCTGTGGATCCTTCAGGAGTGCATCGCGGCCTTCGAGCGCGCAGGCGAACCGGCTGACCTCGAGGGCCTGATCGCCGAAGCGGCTCGATTGCCCGGACTGCGGTCGCTCATAGACGTCGACGACCCCGTGTTCCTGCCTCCGGGAGACATGCCTCGCCGGATAGCAGAAATCTGCGCCCGATCCGGTGAGCCACAGCCGCAGACGCGTGCAGCTCTCGTTCGATGCATCCTGGACAGCCTCGCTCTCGCTCACAGACGCACGATCAACGAAGCGCGCGCTCTGACCGGGCGGGACGTTGATGTGGTTCACCTCGTAGGCGGCGGCGTTCGCAACCGTCTGCTCTGCCAGCTCACTGCCGACGCACTGGGGCTGCCGGTCATCGCCGGCCCGGCGGAAGCGACCACACTCGGGAGCTTGCTCGTGCAGGCGAGGGCCCACGGTGCCCTCGTGGGGAGTCTCACCGAGATGCGGGCGGTCGTCCGGGCCAGCACGGAATGCACCATTTACCACCCATCGGGACAGGAAGACACGTGGCAGCGTGCGCAGGCCCGGGTCGTCCTGCCATCTGCCGGGGAATAACGCCGATGCAGCCCCAAGCTCGAGCGACGGCCGAGGCAGCGGCCAGTGTAGAGATCCCCGACCCTCTCGTGATACTTCGCGAATTGCCCGACCTCATGTCGGCTGGCTTCTCTGAACTCACCCAGTCGCCAACCGCAGTCACCCAGAGTGCGCCCGACCCGGGCCGGACCGAGACGCAGGACCGTGCGCTGAGCAGGAGCCCAAGGGTCAACACCCACGTTCATCTTCCACCCAACTTCTCAGCGTTCACGACTGTCGAACAAGCGGTCGACTTAGCCGCAGATGCCGGGCTCAAGGTCCTGGGCTCGAGTAACTACTACGACTTCTCCATCTACGCACGCTTCGCGGCCTCCGGTCGCTCTCAGGGCGTGTTTCCCCTCTTCGGAGTCGAGATAATCAGCCGGGTCGAAGAGCTCAGGGCCGCAGGCATCAAGGTCAACGATCCCGACAACCCCGGGCGCATGTACCTGTGCGGGAAAGGGATCACACGTTTTGCTCAAATGCCCCCGGACGCCCACCGGCTGATGGAGGAGATCCGCGACGCCGACGGCGCGCGGATAGACAAGATGATCGAGCAGGTGAGCGCACTTGTGCACGACGATGGCGTCGGCGTCGACGTCAGCCCCGCGTCGATCCGTTCGGTGCTGGCGCGTCGCTACGCGGTGCCCGCGGACACGGTGTACCTGCAAGAGCGCCATGTCGCCCAAGCATTCCAGGAAGCATTGTTCGCCCAGGTCGCCGAAGCAGAGCGTGCCGTTACGCTGCGGCGCTTATTGGGTGTCGAATGCGCGGCACCCGACGACCCGGTAACGGTGCAGAACCTGATCCGCTCGCAACTGATGAAGGCTGGCAAGCCCGCCTACGTCGAGGAATCCGTCCTCGACGCTGACATGGCCTATGCGCTGGTTCTCGCCCTCGGCGGTGTACCGTGCTACCCCATCCTGGCCGACGGCGCATCACCGGTGTGCCAGTTCGAGGAGTCGGTCGACGACCTCGTCGACGCGCTGATCGCCCGAGGGATCTGGTGTGCGGAAGTCATCCCGAGCCGCAACGCCAGCACCACGGTGGACCGCTACACGAACGCGCTGCGCAGCGCCGGGATCGTCGTGCTGGGAGGCACTGAGCACAACACGCTCGATCTGGTGCCGATAACTCCTGAGTGCAAAGGTCGTGTGCCGGTCTCCGAACACGCGGCGGAACTGTTCTGGGAAGGAGCTTGCGTGATTGCAGCGCACCAGTACCTGTCGGCACGCGGTCATATTGGCTACGTGGATGCAACAGGCAGCCTGAATCAGGCCTTCACGAGCCGCGACCAGCGAATCGACGACCTGGCACGGTTGGGCTCCATGGTCATCGACGCCTTCGCGCGACCGGACGACACCACCGCCGCCGTGGGACAAACGCACGCTGCGACACTGAGGACGGCAAAGTGACTGCGACAGGGCGGTCGTGGCCGTCGTTCGCGGCGAACGAGAGCCCGCTCCAGCATCTGCTCGACCTGTCCCACTACTACGGATCTGACCCGCAGTTCGTGCTGGCCGGCGGAGGCAACACCTCCGTGAAGATAGGTGACCGTCTGTTCGTCAAGGCGAGCGGTTACGCGCTCGCCACTATCAGCCTCGAAGGAATCGTCGAGCTGGACAGGGGGGCGCTGCAGACGCTGTTGGAAAGCACTCTCAGCACCGATCGTAAAGAACGCGAGGAGCAGTTCAAAGAAGCGGTACTCGCCGCTCGCGTCGAACCGCAAATAGGGAGACGTCCCTCGGTCGAGGCGGTGCTTCACCACCTGATTCCGAACCGCTTCGTCGTGCACACCCACCCGACGCTCGTCAACACCTTCAGTTGCGCTCGCGACGGCGACGCGATACTCCGACGTGAGCTGGGTGACGAGGTGCTCTGGGTCGACCCGGTCGATCCCGGCTTCCTGCTTGCCAAGACCCTGGAGCGGGCCCTTTGCGACTACCGGGAGAGAACCGGTCGTGAAGGCCCTCGCGCCGTGGTCATGGGCAACCACGGTCTGGTTGTCAGTGGGGAAACGCCTGACGAGATAAGGGCCCACACCGACTGGTTGTTCCAGGAGCTCGAGCGAGTACTGGCACCGACCAGGTCTCCTCAGCCTTTTGGCGTTGTGACCACGGCGGACCGGGCTCGGTCACGCGAGATCGTCAACATGATCGCGCCGGCGTTGCGAGTGCTCTTGAGTGCGGGCGAAGCTCTAAAGGTCGTCACGTTCGACGATTCACCCGCGACGATCCGCTTGGCCGGCGCGACCGACGCAGAGGCGGTGACGGCTCTCGGCCCTCTCTGCCCGGACCAGATCGTCTACTGCAAGTCCTTCCCCTTGTGGTTTGAGGCCGAGGCGGGAGGTGACCTTGTGATACGCCTCACTGACGCCGTCGGTGACTACCAGCGCAGATACCAGACCTTGCCCAACGTGGTGATGGTCAAAGGACTCGGACTGTTTGCCGCTGGCGACACCTGGTCGGCAGCCGACGCCGTGCGCCAGGTTTACAGGGACGCAATCGAAGTCATGGCTGGCGCCGTGGGGCTCGGCGGCATCGAACCGCTCGGTGAGGAGTTGCGACACTTCATCGAGGAATGGGAGGTCGAGTCCTACAGGCGACAGGTTGCTTCGCCCGCCCACCGCGCCGGACGTGTCGGGGGCAAGGTGGCACTTGTTACCGGCGCGGCGCAGGGCTTCGGTCTGGAAATAGCTCAGGGCCTCGTTTCGCAGGGTGCACATGTCGCCATGGCCGATGTCAACGATGTAGGCGCACAGGCGGCGGCCGGGACTCTTTCCCAGGAGTGGGGGGACGGGCGGGCGATGGGCTTTCCCGTCGACGTCGCCGCCCCAGCATCGGTCGACGAGCTGATACACCAGGTCGTGCGCGCCTACGGCGGCCTGGACCTGCTGGTCTCGAATGCGGGCGTGCTCAGGGCCGCCAGCGTGAAGACTCAGACCGAGGGGGACTTCGACCTGTCGACGGCTGTGAACTACAAGGGCTACTTCCTGTGTGTGCAAAAGGCCGTCCCGGTGATGGCGATCCCGCGTCGTTTACGCCCGGATCACTGGAGCGACATCATACAAATCAACTCGAAATCGGGTCTCGCAGGGTCGGAGAAGAATTTCGCCTACGCGGGCTCGAAATTTGGCGGAGTTGGCCTGACCCAGTCCTTCGCCCTCGAGCTTGTGGCTGACGGCATCAAAGTGAACTCCGTCTGTCCCGGCAACTTCCTGGATGGACCCTTGTGGTCGGACCCGAAGACTGGGCTATTCGTTCAGTACTTAGACACCGGGAAGGTCCCCGGTGCTCAGACAGTGGAAGACGTGAAGAGGTACTACACCGACAAGGTGCCGATGCGTCGCGGGTGCACGACGGCCGACGTCATGAAAGCCATCTATTACTTGGTCGAACAGGAGTACGAGACGGGCCAGGCGTTACCTGTGACCGGGGGCCAGGTAATGCTCCATTAGTCTCAATTGTCGGGAGGTCGTAGCGGTCGTCTACGATCCCATATGGTACGGAGGCGCACGAGAAGAGCGACTCCGATCACACACGATCACGCCAGACGGACATGATGACACGACACCAAGACGACGACGCTCTTCCGGCCACACAGAACGCCGTTCAATTGGTCGGCCCGGGACGTCTCCTGCTCAACACCGCCAAGGAAGTTCCGCGCCCGGGCCTTCACCAGATCGTCGTCAAGGTTGAGGCCGTAGGCCTGTGTTTCTCAGACCTCAAGCTGTGGAACCAATTCTCCGCCCATCCCCGTAAGGGCGAGGTCGTGTCCGGTATCTCCCCCGAAGTTCTCGGGCAGATCCCGAGCTACGTGCCCGGTGAGCTGCCGACAGTTCCCGGACACGAGATTTGCTGCCGGATCGTCGCTGTGGGCAGCGGCGTCACCCGGCACCGGGTCGGCGAGCGCTGCCTCGTGCAGACCGACTACCGTAGCCTGCCAACCAAAGGCTCCAACGCTGCCTTCGGGTACAACTTCGAGGGCGGCCTCCAGGAGTACGTGCTCATGGACGAACGCGTCGTCGTGGACCCCACGGGTGTCCGGTCGCTGATCCCTGTGCCAGAGGAACCGAGCGCGTCAGCGGTCGCGTTGGTGGAACCGTGGGCATGCGTCGAGAACTCCTACTCCACTGGGAACCGGCGCGCGCTTGCGCCCGGTGGACACCTTGCAGTCGTCGTTGACGACGGGCACGAGGTGTCGGGCCTCGCCGAGGCGGCTCAGCCCGGTCAACCGCCGGCTTTCGTGACCGTCGTAGGGGCGGCCGAGGCTGATTTTGCCTGGGCCGGCCCCGGCGTAGTGGTGACACGTGCGGGCCACGTCCGCGACTTGTCGGACGCCGGCTTCGACGACATCGTGTATTTCGGAGCGTCCAAGGCGACGATCGAAGTGCTCAACGACAAACTCGCCGTCGGCGGGATCATCAATGTCGTCCTGGGCGGTGCCACGATCGGGACGCCGGTGTCTGTGGGGGTCGGCCGAATTCATTACGAGACGACGCGCTGGATCGGTACCGTCGGGTCGTCGGCAGCTGACTCCTATTCCACGATCCCACCTTCGGGGCAGTTGCGGCCGGGAGACTCCTTGCTGGCTGTCGGTGCCGCCGGACCGATGGGTCAGATGCACGTCATCCGTAGCCTGTCCGCGAGCGTGGACGGTCTCACCGTGGTGGGCACCGACCTCGACGACGCTCGGCTGCGCGCTCTTGCGCTCAAGGCCGAGCCTCTCGCGCAGGCAAACGGGGTGAGCCTGCGGCTGTTGAACACCAACAGCGAGCCCGTGGTGGGTAACTTCAGCTACCACCTCATCCTCGTGCCGGTCCCTTCACTGGTCGCCGAAGCCATCGCCAGGAGCGAGGATCGCAGTCTTATCAATATCTTTGCCGGGATCGCTGTGGCCACCCGAGGCGACATCGACCTCGACAGCTACATCGCGCGCCGGTGCTACATGTTCGGATCGAGCGGGTCGGTCGTAAGCGACATGGAGGTTCTCCTCCAAAGGATCGCCGACGGCCGGTTGGACACCAACCTGTCTGTCGACGCGGTCTCCGGCATGGCCGGTGCCGCGGACGGCCTGGCGGCACTGCAGGACAGGTCGATGGCGGGAAAGATCGTGATCTACCCGCCTCTACGAGACCTCGGGCTGCTCTCTCTCGCCGAGCTCGCCAGCGCCTACCCGACCGTGGCGTCCAAGCTGGACGACGGTCACTGGTCCGTGGAGGCCGAGAAGGAACTGTTGCGGGTGGCTGGCCAGCCACCCGCACCTGCGGATGGCCAACTTGGCTGACGACACGATCAGCCATTCGGCCGGGAGGTTCTGAGCAAGTGGCGACGCCAGTCGAGATGCCCAAGCTGGGCAACACCGTGGAGCATTGCCTGCTTGTGGCTTGGCGCAAGCGCAAGGGCGACGTGGTCTCAACGGGCGAGGTTCTCGCCGAGATGGAGACTGACAAGGCCACCTTCGACCTAACTGCGCCCAAGGGCGGGACCGTGCTGGAGCTGTTCTTCGACGACGGCGCCATGGTCCCGGTCTTCACCAACGTGTGCGTTATCGGCGAAGTGGGAGAATCCTTCGAGGAGTACCGCCCGAAGGTGCCTGTCCGGCCCGTCACGGCCGGAACGCCCGTGAGCGCGATCGCAGGCAGCGCCCAACCGGTGGCGGGGCAGGTCGCTGTCGCGCCGGCAAGTGACGGTGGGCCCAATTTGGCGAGATCCCGAGCATCCAACGGGGCACAGCCTGCGGCTCAACCTGTGGTGCCCGCAGAGAGCATCGTCGCTCCAGTCGGCCGTATGAGCCCGCGGGCGAGACGGCTCGCGGCCGAACGCGGCCTCGACTCAGCGACGCTAACGGGCAGTGGGCCCGGTGGGCGCATCCTGGAGAGGGACGTTCGCGCTGAGCTCGGCTCAACCGTGCCGGTCAGCCGCACCGCTCGCTACCTTCTGGAAAGCGGTTACGAGATCCGTGGGGCGGGCTCGGGTTTAGGCGGCATGGTCCGCGCGAGTGACCTCGTACCCCCTCCGCTTCGTTTCACGGGCATGCGCGAGAGGATCGCCCGGCGCATGGGCGAGTCGCTGGCGAGCACTGCGCAGTACACCCTCCACGCCTCAGCAGACGCGACCAACCTGCTGGCGCTCCGCCGGGACATCAAGGCGTCTCCCGGCACCCCCGACATCACGATCAACGACCTTGTGGCTTTCTGCGTGATCAGAGCCGTGCTCGAAGTGCCGGCAGTCAACGCAGAGTTCATCGAAGGTCGGCTCTATCAGCGAGCGCACGTCAACTTGGGCTTTGCCTGTGACACGCCGCGGGGGCTCGTCGTCCCCGTCGTCCACCACGCAGAGGAGCTGAGCGTCGCGGAGTTGTCGGGCCGGATGAGCGCACTGGCCACTCGGGCGCTCGAGGGGACTCTGGGCGCAGACGACATGGTGGACGCCACCTTCACGGTGAGCAACCTCGGCGGGCTCGGGGTCGAGTCGTTCACGCCGGTGATCAACCCGCCCCAGGTAGCCATCCTGGGGGTGGACGCCATCACGCTGAGGCCGGTTCGTATGCCCGACGGCGGAGTCGAGTTCGTCGACGTCATAGGCCTTTCGGCCACCTTCGACCACCAGGTGATCGACGGTGCCCCGGGGGCGAGATTCCTCAATGTTGTCAAGCAAAAGATTGCGAGTGTGCGGTCGCTATGTTCGATCTGATCGTCATTGGTGCCGGGCCGGGCGGGTATGAGGCTGCCGCCCATGCAGGTGGTCTCGGCAAGAGCGTTGCCCTTGTCGAGAAGGCTGAGTTGGGCGGTACCTGCCTCAATGTCGGGTGCATACCGGCGAAGACCTTCTTGCGCTCCTCCCGACTGTTCCGCGAGTGCCGCGAAGCGGCCGCCTTCGGGATCATCCTCGACGCGCCCAGCTTCGACATGCCATCCCTCCTCGTCCGCAAGGACAACGTCGTCGGCACGCTGAAGCGCGGCGTGTCGTCGCTGCTTCGCAGCACCGGCGTGGAGGTGCTGAACGGAACGGGTCGCCTAGTCGGCCGCAATGCGGTCGAGGTCGCCGGCGAGCGCTACGAAGCGGCGAACATACTCATCGCCTCAGGCTCGCGACCGGCGACCCCGCCCATACCCGGCATCGACGGCGAGCGTGTGCTGGACTCCACCTCTGCCTTCGAGCTCAAAGAGGTGCCAGAGCGGATAGCGATTGTCGGCGGCGGGTACATCGGCCTCGAGTTCGCATCCTTCTTCCACGAGATCGGCGCGCAGGTCACGGTGTACGAGGCCTTGACGAGGATCGCCTCCGGCTGCGACGGTGACATCGGCGACGAGCTTCTCAAGATCCTGCGTCGCGGCGGCATCGAGTTCCACCTGTCCTGCTCGGTGCTCGGCATCGAGGGCTCCACGCTTCACTACCAGGATGCCGGGAGTGCCCCGGCGAGCGACTCGGCCACGTACATCCTCAACGCCACCGGCCGGGCTCCGATCGTCAGCGACCTCGGGCTGGAAGAGGTGGGAGTCGACGCCTCTCCCCGAGGCATCCGCGTCGATGACCAGGGACGCACCAATGTGCCCAACATCTGGGCCTGCGGAGACGTGACAGGGCGGCACATGCTCGCACATGTGGCGGTCCGCGAGGGGATCGTGGCCGTCAATTCGATGTTCGGCAGACCCGATCGCATGCGTTACGACGCGATACCCGCGGTGATCTACTCCCACCCTGAGGTTTCGATGGTGGGAAAGACTGAGGAGGAGCTGCAAGCGGCCGGCATCGAGTACCGCAAGGGTGTGGTACCGATGGCACTTGCAGGGCGCTTCCTCGTCGAGCACGTGAGAGAGACCGGGATCGTCAAGGTGCTCGCTGGTGCGGCGCACGGCGAGATCCTCGGCGTGCACGCGATCGGTGACCTGTCAAGCGAGTTCATTGTGGCCGCCGGAGCGATGATCGAAGCCGAGATGACCTTGGCACAAGCAAGCGAGGTCATTTTCCCGCACCCGACCGTAGCCGAGGCGCTGCACGCAGCGATCCTCAAGGCTCAGCGACCAGTGGCCTAGGAGAGAGTCGATGCCCAAGTCCATACCAGTAGTCCCCGACGAGGTGTTCCGTCCGGGTGCACTCCACTTCAAGGACATCCCCGTCAACGCCTACAACCTGTCAATCGAACAGGAGAGCGCCCGGTATTCGCCCGACGACCTCGTGCACATCTGGCGCGACATGTGCGCGATCCGCGAGTTCGAGACGATCCTGAACGAGATAAAGACAAAGGGCGCGTACAAGGGCGTCGCCTACAACCATGCCGGGCCCGCTCACCTCTCGATCGGCCAGGAGGCGGCGGCGGTGGGCATGGCCTACTCGCTGACCCCGGCGGACCACATCTTCGGCTCGCACCGCAGCCACGGTGAGATCCTTGCCAAGGGGCTGTCGGCCATCCGCCGGTTCAGTGATGACGACCTGGAGCACGTGATGCGCTCTTATCGCGACGGAGCGGTCCTTGCGCCCGTCGCCAAGGCGTACAGCGGGCCGGTCGGCGAGCTCGCGGAGCGCTTTTTCGTGTATGGGGCTTACACCGAGATGTTTGCACGCGAAGCCGGTTTCAACCGCGGGCTGGGCGGATCCATGCACGCGTTCTTCACGGCTTTCGGCATCTACCCGAACAACGCCATCGTCGGCGGCTCGGGTTCGATCGCTCCGGGCGCGGCACTGTTCAAGCGAGTCAACCGGCGACAGGGCATCGTGGTTGCCAACATCGGCGACGGCTCGTTCAGCTGCGGGCCGGTGTGGGAGGGCGTCACGTTTGCCGCCATGGACCAGTACCGCAAGCTCTGGGACCCTTCCATCGGCGGTGGGCTGCCGATCATCTTCAACTGCATGAACAACTTCTACGGCATGGGAGGCCAGCCCGAAGGCGAGACGACGGGAATGCAGTCCATCGCCCGCTTCGGCGCCGGAGTCAATCCCGAACAGATGCACGCCGAGGAGGTCAACGGCTACAACCCCCTCGCTGTGGTCGACGCCTTCGAGCGGGCCCGTGTCACCCTTGAAAAGGGACAAGGCCCTGTCTTGTTGGACACACTCACCTACCGCTACAGCGGCCACTCACCTTCGGATGCGTCGAGCTATCGCAGCCGTGAGGAGATCGAACAGTGGCAAGCGGCGGACTGCATCGCCAGCTTCCGCGCCCACGTCCTGGACACCGGAGCGGTGAAGGAGTCGACGCTGGACGAGGCAAGGACCGCCGCCGAGGAGATGGTCTTCGACATGTTCCGGCTGGCGATCGATCTCGAGGCGAGCCCACGCGTCGAGGTGAGCTCCGAGATGGTGGGCGGTGTCATGTTCTCTGGCGGACGCGTCGAGCGCTTCGACGAACGCGAGCCAGAGCTTTTGGGAGATCTGGCCGACAACCCGCGTGTCAAGCAGATCGCAGGCAAGGAGCGCACCGCCGTCGTGGACGGCGAGCCGGTGCCCAAGCTGAAGCTGTACAACATCCGCGACGCCATCTTCGAGGCATTGCTCCACCGCTTTGCCATCGACCCCACGATGGTCGCCTTCGGTGAGGAGAACCGTGACTGGGGCGGCGCCTTCGGCGTCTACCGAGGCCTCACGGAGGCTCTGCCCTATCACCGCCTCTTCAACTCACCGATCTCCGAGGCCGCGATCGTCGGGGCGGCCGTCGGCTACGCCATGGAGGGAGGACGTGCAGTCGCCGAGCTCATGTACGCCGACTTCATCGGCCGTGCTGGTGACGAGATCTTCAACCAGCTGTCGAAATGGCAGGCCATGTCGGCGGGAGTGCTCCACATGCCCGTAGTCCTGCGCATTTCGGTGGGCGACAAGTACGGGGCTCAACACTCACAGGACTGGACGGCTCTGCTGCACCACATACCCGGCCTCAAGGTCGTGTACCCGGTCACTCCCTATGACGCCAAGGGGATGATGAACTCTGCGCTCGTCGGTACCGATCCGGTTGTCTTCCTCGAGAGCCAGAAGCTCTACGACTTCGGCGAGCAGTTCCAGCCCGGGGGCGTTCCGGAGGGGTACTTCGAGATCGAGCTGGGCGAACCATCGGTGAAGCGACCTGGAAGTGACGTGACGATCGTGACGCTCGGGCCGGCGCTGTACACCGCGATCAAGGCAGCGGACCAGCTTTCCTCCAACTTCGGTGTCTCAGCCGAAGTGATCGACCTGCGTGCCGCCGTCCCGATCGACCATGAGCCGCTGGTCGAGTCCGTGCGAAAGACCGGCAAGGTGCTACTCGTGTCCGAGGAGGTCGAGCGGGGCAGCGTCATGCAGACAGTTGCCGCGAACCTCACGCAACTGTGCTTCGACGACCTCGACGCGCCGCCGACGGTCGTCGGGGCGCGGAACTGGATCACTCCCGCGGCCGAGCTTGACTCGATGTTCTTTCCTCAGCCGTCCTGGGTGCTCGACTCCATCCACGAGCACTTGGTGCCATTGCCCGGCTATCAGCCGGTAACCCTCCGCACCAAGGGCGAGCTGATGAGGCGCGCTCGCCTGGGCGTCTGAGCTCGAAACTCTTCGCCGTCACCCGATACCGGCTGTTCTGTCTGTCTTTCGATTGGGCGCGTATCGCCCGTCTTTCAGCGCCAGTTCTGTGCTGACGACGTGAAGTGCGAACAAACTGTCAGAATCAGCGGCTCGGATGCCGAAGGAAACATTCTCGGGAATGACCACGGTCTTGCCGGGAGCGACGGTCCAACTCGCGTCGGCGGCGGCAACCGCTATCGCCTTGTTCAACGGGACGATCACCACGAGCCGGCCGCTCAAGGGAGCGAAGCTGAGATCGTCCCCTCGACCCGGCAGCAAGATGCGGCGTGCGGTCAGCTCGCCCTGGACATCGATCAGCGGATCGTCAGGCTGGAAACCGACAGCCGACCAACCCCGTTCCACGCGGCTCAGCTTCCTCCTCGGCAACCACGCTGTTCGCCGCAAGATGTCCGCAATGTCGAGATGTGCCCTTGGCAGGCGGACTGCCTGACCGGCGTTCTGGTCGAACAGCCGCACCACGGTGTCGGTCGAACAGGTCGCGAACTCCTCCAGGACACAGCCGACAACAGTGTGGACAAGCTTGGTTTGCCCGACTTCGATCACGTCACCCGCGCTCGGACGATAGGCGCAAGCGGACTCAGGCTGTAGACGCCTGGACTCCGCCCACTCCCGAGCCTTGAGCTCGCCGGATTCGTGCCATTCGGCCTCTGACGACAGATAGACGAAGCTCGACTCGGCAGTCTCCAGGATGTGAAACGCCTCGAGCTTGCGCGATGCGTGAAGCTGAAAACTGAAACCCTTGCCATCCTCGAGCACGAACAGCGAGTACCCGAAGGGAGAAGCCACCTTCACGCCGTAGGACTTGTACTTGCACAGGAACCCCAACTCGTGGAAAAACGAGATTGCGAGGCGGATCAACTCCGGGTCGGAGCTGATGCCGCGCAAGACGTCGTCCCAGAGAAGCTTTGCAAGTAGTTCGACATCCTCGACCTGGCCGATGGGCCGCGGAGCCCTCAGTATTTCCGAGAAGGCCTCAGCAAGAGCCGGGTCGCCCCGCCGCGCGAACAATGACGGCGGCGGGGCGGACCCGACGGCTGACGCGTAACCGAGAATCGCAGAGGTGTCGGTTGCCACTCCGGACCGGGGTTCGTCAGGCGTTGGCAGCGAATTCCTCGACCATCCGGTAGGCCTCGTCGTCGTGGAACTGCACCGGCGGCGACTTCATGAAGTAGGACGACGGGCCGATCAGTGGTCCGCCGAGTCCCCGGTCCAGTCCGATCCTGGCACACCGCAGGGCGTCGATGATGACGCCTGCAGAGTTCGGAGAGTCGTGGACCTCAAGCTTCACCTCCAAGTTGAGCGGCGCATCGCCGAAGTTGCGGCCCTCCATGCGGATGTAGGCCCATTTGCGGTCCTCGAGCCATGGCACGTGGTCCGAAGGGCCAATGTGCACGTTGTCCGGCGCGATCGCGCGATCGATCTGACTCGTGACGGCGCGGGTCTTCGAGATCTTCTTCGATATCAGTCGGTCACGCTCCAGCATGTTCATGAAGTCCATGTTGCCGGCCACGTTGAGCTGGTAGGTGCGGTCGAGGATCATGCCCCGGTCCTCGAACAGGCGGGTCAGGACCCGGTGGACGATCGTCGAGCCCACCTGGCTCTTGATGTCGTCACCGATGATCGGGATGCCCGCAGCGGTGAAACGGTCCGCCCATTCGGGATCGCTCGCGATGAAGACGGGAATGGCGTTGACGAAGGCGACGCCGGCCTCGAGGGCGGCCGCGGCGTAGTGCTTCTGGGCCTCTTCTGAGCCAACCGGCAGGTAGGCGACCAGCACCTCGGCTCCTGTCTTGCGCAGTACTTCGGCGACATCGACAGGTTTGGCAGGCGACTCCTCTATGACCTTGCGGTAGTACAGGCCGAGCCCGTCGAATGTCGGCCCGCGCTCAACGGTCACTCCGAGAGCGGGGACATCGGAGAACCGCAGCGTGCAGTTGTTAGACGCGAACACAGCCTTGGAGAGGTCGAGGCCCACCTTTGCCGCGTCCACGTCGAAGGCGGCCACAAATTCTGTGTCACCGACGTGGTAGCCACCGAGTGAGACGTGCATGAGACCTGGCACGTGGTCTTCTGGATCGGCGTCCCGGTAGTACTCGATCCCTTGTACAAGCGAGCAGGCGCAGTTGCCGACTCCCGCGATGGCGACCTTGATCTTTCGGGCCGTGCGATTCATGTATTGCTCCTTTCAGTGGCCGCTCTCTTGAACGCCGGACGCGCGTGGGCGACTGACGCGTTCGAGATCGCAGACGGGTTTTCAACGGCTTGGGTTGGTGATCCGAACGCCACGCTGGGCGCCGGTGAGGCGACCTGGGTCGCCTGTTCGGTGGCGATGAGACGGTCGATCCAGTTCAGGTCGTGTTCGGTCGCTTCCTTGTCGTGGTCGACGAGGGAACGCTGGTATCGGTCGAGTGTCCTCCACGGAGACTCGACGGCCCGGCGCGAGCCTTCCCTTGTGACCAAGAGCTGGGTGCGCCGGCGCTGCAGGAGCGCGAGCCGTGCCTCGGGGCTCAAATAGCCGGCGAAGGCCCAGCGCAGCGCGAAGCCGCGCCCGCCCTCGGACTTGGGCTCCTCGGTCTCGAGCAGGTGACGGAACAACTCGTCGCCGCGGGCGGTGATCTCATATACGCGCCGGCCCCGTGTGCCGGCGCCCGATCGGGCCGATGCTGCGCGGCGAGAGGCGAGGCGTGCCCTGAACGCCGCCCTCTCACCGGCGATCGAGCCGGCGGACACGAACGTCGTGGTGGCCTGCCCTCCGGCACTGCGGTGCTCGGAAGGGACCTCGCGCACCGCGCCCGAAGCTTCGAGTCGTGCCAGAGCCGGGTACAGGGAACCGAAGGAAAGGCTCGAAAGAAGGCCGAAATCCTCCCGCATCCTTTTACGCAGGTCGTAGCCGTGCATTGGGTGTTCCTTCAACAACCCCAGGATCGCCAACTCGAGCACAGCGCCATTGTATCACGACGACATATCGAAACGATATGTCGTCCGACACGTTCGGAGCGGCCCGGCGGTGGCGAAGCGCCGCTGGTCGTACAGGTCGTGCTGAGCGTGACATCGGCGGTTGTGCTCTGGGCCGACGCGCCACGACCGGCTCTCTCGGTCTCGCTGACTCGCGACGGTCAAAGCCGGGGTGGCGGGCACGGTAGCCTGGCCGGGATGTCGAGCGTCCGGAGCGGTCCAGAGTCGAGTTGGGGAGTCGGCGGACTTGCGCGTCCCGGCCGGATCGAATACCGACTGATCCGCGAGTCGATAGTCAAGGAGTACCGGCGGGGTCGCCTCGGTCGGCTCGATGTCTGCGACGCTCAGCCCGAGTTGCTCCGTGTCGCGAAGAACCTCGGGCGCGAGACCGATACCGAGTGTCCCATCTGCGAGCACGAGCAGCTCGTGCTCGTGACGTTCGCATTCGGGCCCGGACTTCCCCCGGGCGGACTTCCGCTCGCCGACCTTCGCGAGCTCGAGCGCAGGACGGGCAGTCGTAGTGCCGACGTAGCTTGCTACGTCGTCGAAGTTTGCACCGGATGTGCTTGGAACCATCTCCTGAGCGTTTTCGCACCAGGAGGCACGACCGCTGATTGACCGCCGGCAGCCCTGGTGCGCCGGACGGGAGGAGGTCCCGAAGATGACAGAGAACGTGTCGGTGCCCGACATCCGCGCACGCAAGCGGAGCCGGGGGGCACAACCCATTGTCATGATCACGGCCTACGACGCGCCCTTTGCCCGCGCCGTGGACCAAGCCGATGTCGACGTGATCCTCGTCGGCGATACCCTCGCCGAGGTCGTGCTCGGATGGGAGGACACTCTCCATGTCGGCATCGAGGACCTCGCCCATCACGTCGGTGCCGTCGCCCGCGCGAAGCCGCGAGCTCTGCTCGTGGGCGACATGCCCTGGCTCACCTACCATCTCGAGGCCAGTGACACGGTCCACAACGCGGCCGTCCTCGTGCGAGCCGGGGCCCAGGCGGTGAAGCTCGAGGGTGGCCGCCGACGAGTTCCCGCGGTGCGGGCCATTATTGAGGCCGAGATACCTGTAATGGGCCACCTCGGACTCACCCCACAGTCTGTTCATGCCATGGGCGGCTACAAGGTGCAAGGGCGCGAGATGGTGGCCGCCTCCGAGCTGCGTCGGGACGCGGAGGCTCTCGTCGCTGCGGGATGTTTTGCCATCGTGCTCGAGGGTGTGCCCGATGCCCTGGCTGAACGCATCACCGAAGAGGTCGACGTCCCCACGATCGGCATCGGGGCGGGGCCGGCCTGTGACGGGCAGGTCATCGTCCTGCACGACCTCCTAGGTCTGGCGGGACCGACAGTTCCCAGGTTCGTGCGCCGTTACGCAGAGCTGGGCGCCGCCGCTACCGCGGCGGTGAGTGAATGGGCAGCCGACGTGAGGGCAGGACGGTATCCGTCCGAGGCCGAGTCGTACCACGCGTCTTCGGAGCTGCGCTCGGCGCTCGGCCTGTCTCCCGAACAAGGGCGGACGGCTGTGTGACACATCTGCCTGCGAAGCTCTCGGCGTGGACCCGCGCCGAGCGCTGCCGGGCTCGGCTACCATGATGTCGTTCCCTAAACCCCTGCCCCGTCAGAGCCGGGGCCCCGAGCGCCCAGCGCGCCGGGTCCGGAGGAGGTGAGGCCGCCGTGCGGCCCTACGAAGTCATGGTCATTTTCGATGTCGGCCTGGAAGATGGTGACATCAACGGCAGTCTTGATCGCATCACCGCGCTGGTGCGCGATCGTGGGGGCAACCCCGGTCGTGCGGAGCGTTGGGGACGCCGCAGTTTCGCGTATGAGCTCAAGCACCGTAGCGAGGGTTACTACGTCCTTATCGAGTTCACGGCCGATCCAGCCCTAGTGGCTGAACTCGACCGGATGCTGACTCTTGACGACAACGTGCTTCGCCACAAGGTGCTCCGGCAACCGGACAAGCAAAGCGGGCGTGCCCTTCGAGCTGAAGCGAAGCGGCGGGAGACCGCTGTTCGCAAGGCTGCCCGGGCCAAAGCGGCGAACTGAGCGAACTGGAGCGAATGAAATGTCGAACGGGAACTCCGTCACGCTGGTAGGCAACGTCACGCGTGACCCTGAGCTGCGATTCACGCCGAACGGGCAGGCCACAGCGAGCTTCGGACTGGCGGTGAACCGCCGCTGGCAGAATCGCCAGACCCAGGAGTGGGAGGAAGCGACCTCCTTCTTCGACGTCGTGTGTTGGCGCGAGATGGCGGAGAACGTGAGTGAGACCCTGACCCGGGGAGCAAGGGTGATTGTCACCGGCCGGCTCGAGCAGCGCAGCTGGGAAACGGCCGAAGGCGACAAGCGGTCGAAGATCGAGATCGTGGCCGACGAGCTTGGCCCGAGCCTGCGTTGGGCAACCGCACAGGTGGTAAAGAACGAGAGGCGCGGACCTTCGGACGGTGGTCCGGGTGGCGGTGGCGGCCGTAGTGCTGCCCCCCGTCCGGCTGCTCAACCTGCCAGCGAACCCTTCGCGGCCTACGACGAGGAGCCCTTCTAGATGGCACGCAACAATGATCGAGATCGTGGTACCCGCCGCGTTCCGAAAGAGACCGGTCGGCGTACGAAGAAGAAGATCTGCATCTTCTGCAAGGAGCACGCCACCTGGGTCGACTACAAGGACGTGAACCTGCTGCGCAAGTTCATGTCCGACCGGGGCAAGATCCGGGCACGGCGGGTGTCGGGCAACTGTGCTCAGCACCAGCGTGAGGTCGCCCTGGCTATAAAGACCGCTCGGGAGCTGGCGCTTCTTCCCTTCACGCAGCGGACGACGAGCGAGCGGCCCGGGGGACGTGGGGCGGGCCGTGGAGCCGGCGGCGGGCGCGGGGTGCCCCGTGCCGAATTGCCCGACGAGCCGGACCTCGAGGGGCTCACCGACACCGTGCTGGAAGACGACATCGAGGACTCGGAGATTGAGCCGCTCGATCTGGCCGCCATCGACGACGAGGTGGGTGCGCAGTGAAGGTCGTTCTGCGTACCGACGTCCCGGGCGTGGGCAAGCGGGGAGACATCACGGACGTCTCCGACGGTTTCGCGAGGAACTACCTGGTGCCTCAGGGTCGCGCCATAGCGGCCAGTGTGGGGATCGAGGACCAGGCCGCCGCAATGCGCCGCTCACGCGACCTGAAAGATGCCCGTAACCGTGAAGGCGCCGAGGCCATTGCCCGTAAGCTCGTCCCGATCGTGTTTCGTATCGAGGCACGGTCCGGCAGTGAGGGAAGGCTTTTCGGTTCCGTCACAGCCTCTGACATTGTCGAGGCTGTAAGCCGCCAGTCCGGAGTCGAGCTCGATCGGCGGCGGCTCGTCATCGACGACGCCATCAAGACCCTCGGCTCCCACGAAGTGGGAGTTCGGCTCCATCCCGACGTCGAGTTCCGCCTCACCTTGGAGGTAGTGAGCTCGAGCTGACTGTGAGCCGCCCCGGCAGTGATACAGCCGGGTGTCACGATGCGGCCGTGCTGGCGTATGGGGCCCGTCTTTTCGAGCAGGACCTGTGGACAGGCGCCAGCGCGGTCACCAACAGGGGTGCGGGCACGCTTGTCCACGTTCCGTGCACAGGATCTTCCTGGAATTCTGCGGGAAATCCACAAGATCCGGCCCTAGCGTCCCCCAGGGCAGCGCGCTCATCCTTAGCACGATGACTGTTTTGCAGCCCGTGCCAGACATGTCACGGCGCGGGCGCGGCTCTGGCCCTTCGGCCACGGTCATGACCGCTGGCGGCTCGCGGGTACCCCCGCACAACTTCGATGCCGAAGAGTCCGTGCTGGGAGCCATGCTGCTCTCGCGCGATGCGATCGCAGTCGTAGTCGAACAGGTCAGCGCCGAGGACTTCTACAAGCCGTCTCACGCGCATATCTTCGAGGCAATCACCTCGCTTTACGCGAGGGGTGAGCCTGCGGACTACGTGACGGTTCCCGAGGAGCTTCGTCGCGTCGGAGTGCTCGACGCTTCGGGTGGAGCAGCTGCCCTCATCGCGTTGCAGGCCAACACGCCTGCCATTTCGAGCGCGGGCCGCTACGCGCGCATCGTTCAAGAGCACGCACTGCTGCGGCGTCTCATCGGAGTCGCGCACGAGATCGCCGAGATTGGCTACGAGGTTCCGTCCGACGTAGCCGGAGCGCTCGACCAGGCCGAGGCGATGGTGTTCGACGTCGCCCAGCGACGCACCTCGGATTCCGTGCGGTCATTGAAGGACCTTTTGACCGAGAGCCTTGAACGCCTCGACCACCTTTACGACAGGGGCGAGACGATCACCGGCGTGCCGACCGGCTACAGCGAGCTCGACTATCTCCTCTCGGGTCTTCAGCCCTCCAACCTGGTCGTCGTGGGCGCCCGGCCGTCAATGGGCAAGACGGCTTTCGCACTCGGACTGGCGGCGCACGCCTCTACGAACCAGGGCGTCCCGGTGCTGTTCTTCTCGCTCGAGATGAGCCACCTGGAGATTGCCCAGCGCGTGTTGGCAGCAGAAGCCCGCCTTGACGTCAGCAAACTTCGCAACGGCAGGCTGCTCGACAGTGACTGGCCGCGAATATCGAGCGCGATCGGCCGCATCGACATGGCGCCGCTGTTCATAGACGACAATCCGAACGTGACCATCATGGACATCCGCGCCAAAGCCCGTCGGATGAGATCCTCGGACGGCATCGGCCTCGTCGTCATCGATTACCTTCAGCTCATGACGGGCCGGACCTCGGCCGAGAACCGCCAAGTCGAGATCTCCGAGATCTCCCGCGGGCTCAAGATTCTCGCTCGGGAACTGCAGCTGCCAGTCGTGGCGCTCAGCCAGTTGTCGCGTGGTCTCGAAGCCCGCGCGGACAAACGCCCCATGCTCGCGGACCTCCGGGAGAGCGGCGCCATCGAGCAGGATGCCGACGTCGTGATGTTCATCTACCGAGACGAGGTCTACAACCCGGACTCGGCCGACCGCGGAACCGCCGAGGTGCTAGTCGCCAAGCACCGCAATGGCCCGACGGGCTCTGCCCACCTGGCGTTCATCGCGAACTACGCGAAGTTCGTGGACCTGGCGAGAGTCTGAGCGGGCTCGACTCGTCGGCCGCTACCGGGTGACTGAAGGTCCGTCCGAAGAGGCAGTAACCTCCAGTGCCGTGCCTGACGCCCCCTTCGACGGCGAATTGCCCGATTCCGATCCGTTGCTGTCGGGGGGCGACAAGCCCGGACCCACAGCTTCTGTGGGTGAAACGACGCCGGGCGGCGGCGGCGTTGGCGCCGGGGGCGCCCGCGGAGGGCAGAACGCCGTCAGGCGAGCCCCCTCGCGCAACGGCCGTGGTCACAGGGCCCGCCCCTCCAAACGCAGGCGCTGGACCAAGCGCGCCTTGGTCGCGACCGGATTGGTCGTGTTGCTCATCGTCGTGGTCGGCCTCGGTGGCTTTTTGTACCTCGACTTCGAGTTCCACCACATAAAGAAGGTCGACGTACCCAATCTCGCGCACGTTTCCAAGCCCGGGGCGCCCTTCACGGTCCTCGTGGCGGGTTCCGACTCGCGCGCCTTTGTGAGCAATGCCAGTCAGTGCAAGTCCTTCGGATGCGGGGCGGACACCGGAGGCCAGCGCAGCGACGTCATCATCCTCGTGCGCGTCGTGCCGGCCGAGCGCAGGATCGAGATGCTGTCGATACCTCGCGACACCTGGGTCACGATTCCGGGCAACGTCGAGTACATATCGGGCCAGAACCGGATCAACGCCGCCTTCAACAGCGGGCCGGCGCTTTTGGTGCAGACGATCCTGCAGGACTTCCACATACCGATCAACTACTTCGTGGAGGTCAACTTCCCCGGCCTGCAGAACATGGTGAATGCGATCGGTGGCATACACCTGCGCTTCACCGATCCCTTGAGGGACCGCGAGTACGTGAACGGCGTGGCCACGAACCCGACCGGTCTGCGCATCTTGAAGACCGGCTGTCAGGTCGTCAACGGCAATCAGGCCCTGGCGCTCGTGCGCAGCCGAAACCTCCAGTACGAGATCAAGGGAGTCTGGTACAACGACTACGGCAGCGACTTCACCCGGATCCGGAACCAGCAGGCCTTCTTCCGGGCGGTGATCCACCAGCTGAACGCCGAGATCACCAACCCCATCGCGGTGACCGGTTTCATCAACGCCGCGGTTCACAACCTCACGATCGACCAGACCCTGTCGGAAGGCACAATGTTCAACCTGGCCAGGGAGTTCCACGGCTTCCCACCCGGGTCCTTGAAGGCGGTTACCCTCCCGACCGTCGGCCCGTACATCACGTCCGGCGGAGCCGACGTGCTGTTGCCGAGTGCCGCCGCTGACGACGTCGTGATCAGGAACTTCCTCGCGTTCGGCTCGACCGCGAAGACCCCCCCGACGACCTCCAGCACCTCGACCACGGCGAGCGCGACTTCGGCGGCGAACACGGCGAGCCTGATCTGGACTGCGATCCTCGCGAGCGCGACCGTGACGACGACCACGACCGCCAGCACGGCATCCAACCAGACGACAGTCACCACGGTCGCCCCGACCCCGGCGGGAGAGACGCCTATCTACAACAACTCGCCGGAGCCCTGGGACCCCACACCCTGCTGATATCCCTGTCGTCGGTATTGCCGGCGACCGACCCGGCAAGCTTGTCGCTAGTGGTCACCGGCTAGAGGCGTACCGCGAAGGTCGAGGGGTTTCACGCAGAGGCCAACAGAAGTCCCCTGGCGCAAGGCCGGGCTCACCGTTGTGCCTTCGCCACATGTCGTGCTCGAGGGCCCAGCTACGGTGCCAGTCAGCTTGGACCTGGGTGAGCCGGCCGATCTCGTATCTGGCGATCTCCGGATACAGGTGCGCGATCTTGCAGGCGAGCGCGAGTGTCGCAGTGGCATCGCTGCCCGCGTCGTGCGGACTGCCAAGTGCGACACCGTAAGTTGCGCACAGGGCGTCCAAACGGCGTTTTCCGGCTCGGAAACAGTCGACCTTGCGGTCGATTACGAGAGGGTCGACCAGCGCCCGCCAATGGATAGGTGCCAGCCCGAACTTCCTGAACAGCATCTCCGCGATCGTGATGTCGAAGCTGGCGTTCATGGCCACCACCGGCACCAGATCCTCTTGGGCCTTGCGGAGAGCAGCATGCACGGTCGCGGCGGCCTCGCCGAGTGGGCAGCCTTCGTGGCGTGCCTTCTCCGTCGAGATCCCGTGGACAGCCTCCGCACTTGGAGGGATCTCGCGTCCAGGGTCGACGAGGAAAACGTTGCGGTAGCCACATCCGCACGGCTCCCAACGGATCAACGCGACTTGGACCGGTAAGTCCGAACAGGGATTGACGCCGGTCGTTTCCAGGTCGAACCCGAGCAACGGACCCTTGTCCCAGGTCATGTAGCGGAGCGTACGTGAAGGTTGTGTCGTTCCAGATGTGATCGATCGTTGAAACCACGCAGCCACCATCGGGGGCCGGCTACGACGATGCTGGAGATTGCCCCGTTGTCGGAGCCGATGAAGGCGAACGGCCGGGAGCCGGTCGCGAGCGCCAGGACGGTCCCGATCGTCCCGCCGTGGGCAAAGCACACGACTCGGCTACCGGCGTGGCGTTCTGCGATGCGCCCGATCGCAGGACGGACGCGTGCCGCTATGGCCGCATTGGACTCCGCGCCGGGGATCACGTCCCAACGCTCCTCTTCGACCATGCGAAGGGCGAGGGGATCGCCTTCGGCGACGCGCTGGCGGTACAGGCCGCTCTCCCACTCGCCGAGGCGCACCTCGGCGAGGTCCGCCTCGACTGCAGGCACGAGACCGAGTCGTGCTGCTAGGGGCGCCGCTGTCTCGGCTGTCCGACGCAGGTTCGTCACATAGATGGCCTCGACTCGAGTCGACGCCAGCCGGTCGGCAATGAGCCCGGCCTGTTCCCGGCCGAGCTGTGAGAGCTCCGGATCCCCCCGACCGTCGACAACTGGGAACGGGCGATCGGGATCGGCAGCCTCCGACTCCCCGTGGCGCACGAGCAGGAGCTCGGTCGCCCCCGCCGGCGGCTCGAAGCGCACTTGACGATAGAGCCTTGTTGCGGGTGCCGTCCCTCTTGCCGCCTCGCTTGAGACGTCCCGTCCGGTCGCCATACCGCAAGCCTACGAGCAACAGCTTTGCAAGCAAGAGCCGGCGTCGATGTCACTTCCAAGTGACGTCGCGAACGACAACAGATCGGCTCTGGCGAGCGCCAGGGTCCTGTGGACATGTTTCGCCTGGCGAGCTGAGCAGCTCACGCGCAATACTGTCCGGAAGCCAACCCGGGGTCGGGCCGACAAAATCGGGAGACTTCCGTGCGCTACGAGAGAAGAACCTGGAAAATGGAGTCGCTCGCCACCGGGATGGTCCTAGTGAGCGCGCTCGCGACACCGTTCGGGGTGGGCTCGATCCGTGCCGCCAGCAACCTGTACTCGGCCCGGACGGTTGTCGACGGTGTGAACCTGGTCGTCCGGTCCCCAGCGCTTCCCCCGACGGACTTCGTCGCCTCCAAGCCAGGCGATGCCTTCCAGGCTGCCGCAGCGGTGACTCAGGCACCCCACACGTACAGGGGCTTCACGATCTACGCGTACCCGTTCGGGTCGGCCGCCCCGGCCCCGGACACCGGGATAGTCGAGCGTCAGCACCTGCGCGAATACCGAGCGACCGGCACCGGGGCGTTGATCCGCTCGGTGCACCCTTCGGCGATGATATTCGGCCGCCTCGTCAAAGGCTCGGCTCGGGTGGTCGAAGTCGCACTCGGCCCGCGCCGTCAGGCGACCGAGGTCGTGTCGTGGCTGACCAACGCGGGCAACCGGCTCTGGGTCGTCCAGGCGGCAGGGCCGCTCAGGTCGGGCCACCGCGCCCAAGCGGCCTTCGGCGCCGGCACATCGGTCGTAGCGGGCAACATCTCGACGCCTACAACGGTGCCGAGCAGTGAGCTGATCGCACCAGCACCTGAGGCCCCCATGACCCCGCACGTGATCCTGGCTTCTGACAGCACGACTGACCCGCCAGCGGTTCGGTTCCCGCCTTGGTGGAGCGGGAACTGCGATGAGGACAACAATCCCGGGTCGTTCCCGCTCTCGAGCTGGGACGGGCTCACGGCCTGCGGACCGGGCGCGAACCGGGGCGGCTGGGACAGGACCGTCGCTTTCTTCCCTCACGCATGGGGAGAGTACGAGTGGGAATGCGTCGAACTGTCCATGCGGTGGCTGTACCTCGAGTACGGGGTGCGTCCCTACCCGGCCAACGGCTCGGACGTGGTTTGGAACTATTCACCCCGAGACGGCGGCAACCTGGAAAGGGTCGCCAACGACGGTGCGACCGTACCGGTACCGGGCGACGTGCTCAGCATGGAACCGACGTGGGCCGAGGGTCACACGGCGGTCGTCACCTCGACGAACGTGACCAACGGGAGCGGGACGATAGGGATTATCGAACAGAACATGAACGGTGGCAACGGCACCAACACCCTCAACGTGGTCGACAACGTCGTCCAGCCGGACTACGGCATGCCGGTGACGGGATGGCTCCAAGCGCCGCCTTCGGTCGTGTCCGCCGAATCGCCTCTCGGCGATCTCGTGGACGACGCTGGTTTCGGTCACGATGGCGGCCATGGTTGGCAGACGAGCCACTCGAGGCGTGGGACCGGAACGGTCGGCAAACCCGGAGTCAGGGCAGAAGGGGGCGACGGTTTCGCCCTCGCCGACACCTCGGTCTCCCGTCAGGGCGTCTACCAGGACATCTCGGTGCCGGTAAAGGAGGGAGAAAGCTTCTGTGCCGACGCTGAGGTCCTCAGTACCGAGGCCCGCTCACGGTCACGGGGCACGATGGCACTGAGGCTCCTCGGCGGATCGCAAGGCGAGGAGTCCTCCGTGGCTTTCGGGCTGCTCCCCGGCAAGAACAGGTGGAGCGACGTGTCGGCTTGTGTGACGGCGTCCCGAGCCCATTCAGACCTTCGCATCCAGTTCTCCGGCACAAGCCCGCGACTCGTCGTCGAGGACGTCGACGTCCACGAGTCGCTCGTCTCAAACGGTGGCTTCGAGCATGCGGGCGGCTGGAAGACGGCCGGCAGCTCGCAGCTTGGCATCGAGACGTCGGGCAAGCTGGCCGGCACCAGGCCGTACGAGGGCAGTGGCTTCGGCTACACCAGCACTTCGGGCCGTGGTGGGGGTTTCTACCAGGACATCGCGGCCCCGATCGTGGCTGACGACAGCCTTTGCGCCGACGCGGAGGTCGTTACTGCGGCGGCTCACCCCGGCGCACGCGGACGAATGACCCTATGGCTGCTGGGTGAGTCCCCGCGGGAGTCCTCGTCGGTGAGTTTCGGGCCGTTGCCGAACGCGAGCCAGTGGACCCATGTTTCGACCTGTGTGACAGCGACACGGTCACATTCGGTGGTGAGGGTCCAGTTCTTCGACTTCGCGAACAAGCCACGACTGGGAGTCGACGCGGTCGACGTCCATCAGTCCTTTGTCGCAAACGGAGGTTTCAACAACCACGAGGGCGACGCCTGGCGGGCTACTGGTGACACGCGCTTTCGGATCGAGGCCGCCGCCGAGCCGGTTACGAGCTCGTATGAGGGCAACGGCTTTGGCGCGATCACCACCTCAACCGCCGGTGGTGGCATCTACCAGGACGTCTCCCTGCCGACGAGCGCAGGTGAGAGCTTTTGCGCCGATGCCGATGTTGTCACGGCGGCCGTCGGTTCGGGAGCACGTGGCCGGATGACTATCTGGTTGTACGGCGAGTCTCCGGGCCAATCCTCATCGGTGAGCTTCGGGCCGCTCCCGGGCAGTGGCCGGTGGAGCCATGTCTCGGCATGCGTTACGGCGAACCGGCCCCACTCCGACGTCCGCATCCAGTTCTACGACGTCCCGAAGACGCCGCCGCTCGGCGTTGACGCCGTCGACGTGCTCTAGAGGAGCTTCAGGCAGGTCGACAGCTCCGCGATGCGCCGCCTCGCGTAACCAGGCCGCGGCTCTTGGCCGATGCCTATTCGGCGTCCGCCCAGGCCGCCTCATAAGGATCGACACCTTCGATGCCGCGTTCCAATCGCGCCATTGCCGGAGCCTCCGCCTTTGTGAGAGCCGGAGACCGGTCCCAGCGCGTCTCGATGTGGCCGAAACGCCAGACCGCGAGGGCCACCGCCCAGGTGACCACGAACATCCCCACGATGATGAAGCCGGCGCGGTTGATGTTGAAGTTCGCCATCGTGTCCCAGAAACTGCCGTGGAGGTTGAGCTCGCTGGAGAGGAGCCCGACAAGCTCGATCGTCCCGATGACGAAGGCCACGGCGACCGAGAGCCCGGTGATGATGATGTTGTAGTACACCTTCCGGATGGGCCGGGAGAACGCCCACCCGTAGGCGAAGTTCATGAAGCATCCGTCCAGGGTGTCGAACAGGCACATGCCTGCGGCGAACAGGATCGGCAAGGACAAGATCGCGTAGAAGGGCAAGCCGCTCGCGACGGCGGTTCCCGACAGGACGAGTAGTGCCACCTCGGTGGCTGTGTCGAAGCCGAGCCCGAACAGGACTCCGACCGGGTACATCTTCCACGGCGTGTCGATCCTGCGAGCAAAGCCACCGAGAAGTCTGTTCATGAGGCCGCGCTTGTTCAGCTGCTCATCCAGTTCCTCGTCGTCGAATTCACCCCGGCGCAGATCGCGGAAGACCCTCAGGATCGACACGAGGATCACGACGTTGAGGCCGGCGATGAGATAGAGGAAGAACCCGGACACCGACGTCCCGACAATGCCTGTCCACTGGTGCAGCCCCGAGGAGCCCACCTTGACCTGGCGGTCGAGAGCACGGATCCCGAAGTTGAGCAGCACCGCCAGGAGGAACACGATCGTCGAATGGCCGAGTGAGAAGAAGAACCCGACGCTGAGCGGGCGCTTCCCGTCAGCCATGAGCTTGCGGGTGGTGTTGTCGATCGCAGAGATGTGGTCGGCGTCGAAGGCGTGACGCATCCCGAGCGTGTAGGCGAGGACTCCAGTCCCGAGCCCGAAGACATCCGTCTTGCTCAGGTGGTAATGGTGACCTGTGGCGGTCGCCAACATCGCCCAGCCGAGCACATTGAGGAAGATCACGATGCCTGTCATCGCACCGACCCTGCCCCACTCCTGAGGGGTCAGTGCGTCCCGGATGGTTCTCAGGCGTCCACCGTGTCCGCCGGTGACCGTAGTTGCCATGCGCCCCTCCCCGACAGGTTTGTCAGTCAGCCCGTGGCCTCGTGTTCGAGTCTGGCCTAACTGCGAGCTGAACGCAATAGCGAGCTGGACTGAAACGGGACGGATCTGCAATAGAGATCCGTAGCTGTCATGCTCGCGGGATGACGCTCGATGAGGAGGCGGAGGAGCTCGATCCTGTCGAGGTTGTGCTTGGCGAGCTTCGTCATCGGGGGGGCCGCGTCACCACGGCACGCCGCCTTGTGCTCCGGGCACTTTTCGAACGTACGGGACACTGCACGGCGCCGCAGCTCGCCGAGGATCTCGGCCGACAGGTCGGCGCCTACGGGCTCGACGTCCACATGTCGACGATCTACCGGTTCCTCGACGAGCTCGAAGCCATGGGCGTCGTCAGCCACTCGCATCTGGGGCACGGCCGCGCGGTCTTCGACGTATCGCCGGTCGCCCACTCCCATCTCGTCTGCGAGGTCTGCGGCGCCGTGACCGAATCACCCGACGAGCTGTTCGCCGTTCTCGCCGGCCTTGTGAAGGTCCACTACGGGTTCTCGATCGATCCTCACCATTTCGCCATGGCCGGGCGCTGCAGGAACTGCTCCGAGTGACCGCAGGTCCCGGGCTCGCCGGCACGATCTCTTCGCCATGTGGGCCTGATCGCCTCGCGGTTGACCGCTGGCGTGATCAGCTGTCGGCCGGCTTGCTCGTCGAGTACTCCGGCACGGTCCTGTGGTAGTCGCCGTCGAACAAAGGAGATGTGATGAGAAAATCCGCCGTCGCACGGTTGCAGGCGACCGGGACGTTCCAGACCACCGCTATGCGCAGGAGAGCCTTGACATCGGGGTCATGAGGTTGTGGTTCGAGCGGATCCCAGAAGAAGAAGAGCAGGTCGATTCCGCCCTCGGTGATTTTCGCCCCGAGCTGCAGGTCACCACCGAGCGGGCCCGAGTACAGACGGTCCACGGGCGTGCCCAGCTCCGCCTCGAGCATCTCTCCGGTGCTGTTGGTGGCGAGGAGCTTGTGATGCGAGAGGGTGTTCCGGTTTACGCGCGCCCACTCGACCAGGTCCAACTTCTTGTTGTCGTGAGCCACGAGCGCGATCCGCATCGGGGCGGCCGAACAAGGTCGAGCTCGCCTCTCGGGGTGGAGGCTGCCAGAGGTATCGGTCACCCGGCTGTTCTAACGGTCCGTGATGGCAGCGCCACTCAGGATCCTCACAGGCCGATTAAATCCACATGAACTCGTCGGGATCCAAGGAGGCCAAGCGTTCGAGCGGGGCTGTTTCCCGGGCTTTCATCCGGAGCCGGGTGACGCGCTCAGACCTTCGGCACCCCCGTCGATGAGGAGTCGGTCGCGTTCGGCACCCGGATACCGTCGCAGACGACCCCCAGCATGCGCCGGCGGGCGTCTTGGTCGAGGCCTGCTTGGACCGCTGCCTGACACGTACCTATCACGAGGCCTATGAGCTCATCGACCGAGGTGTCGTGCCGGACGACCCCGGACTCCTGGGCCCTCGCGAGGAGCAGCCCCATGCGTGCCTTCATCTCCTCCAGTTTCTCGGCGCAGCGCGTCTTGAAGTCGATGCCTATGGCACCCATGGCGTCGAACAGGTCGTGCTTGGCGGTGGCCTGACGGGCGAACTCGTGAAGGAACGAGAACAGTGCCGGGCCGGGGGACTCCGCGGACGCCTCGGCCTTGGCAAGCGCGAGCAGATCCTCGAGGCGCGTGGAGACGATGGCCTCGAAGAGGTCTTCTTTTGTAGGGAAGTGGCGATAGACCGTTCCCACTCCTACCTCGGCGCGTTCCGCCACCCTGTCGATGGGCGCGGAGACACCCTCGGCGGAGAAGACTGACTCGGCTGCTTCGAGTATGCGCTCACGGTTCCTCACGGCGTCCACGCGAAGAGACCGGATCTTGGGGAGATTGGTTGTCACTGGACCGGGTGGGCAGCGCTGTTGACAAACGGAACGATCGTTCCGTATAGTGGGGGAGGAAGCGGAGCCATCGCTCCGAATATATCCGAACCAGCCAGACACGAGCCACCGGAACAGGGGGAACCCGATGACCAACGAGCCGACCGCTGTAGACGCCGTACCAACCACCAGCGTAACGAGCTCCGAGCCCGATCCGACCCGGTGGTGGTCGCTCGCCGTGATTGCCGTTGCGCAGCTGATGATCGTGCTTGACGCGTCGGTCGTGATCGTCGCTCTGCCCTCTGCGCAGCGAGCCCTGCACATCTCGACCGCCGACCGCCAGTGGGTGCTGAGCGCCTACACGCTCGCCTTCGGCAGCCTTCTGCTTCTCGGCGGCAGGATCGCCGACTACCTCGGGCGGCGACGCATGTTCATCGTCGGACTCATCGGCTTCGGAGCTGCTTCCGCCCTCGGCGGTTTGGCGCAGGACCCGGCCATGCTCTTCGGCGCCAGGGCCCTGCAGGGTGCGTTTGCCGCGCTCATGGCACCTGCTTCGTTGTCCCTTCTCACCACGACGTTCACCGCGGTCCAGGAGCGGGCTCGCGCCTTTGGCATCTACGGCGCCATCGCCGGAGGAGGTGCGGCCATAGGCCTGGTGCTGGGCGGCACCTTGACCCAGTGGGCCTCGTGGCGCTGGACCTTGCTCATCAACGCGCCCATCGCCGTGGTGGCGGTTCTGGGCGCATTGCGCTTCATCAAGGAGAGTCGCGTGCACGAGCGCAGCGGCTACGACATCCCTGGAGCGGTGACCGTCACGGCGGGGTTCTTCCTGCTCGTCTACGGCTTCACGATGGCGGGCACCGACGGATGGGCGGCGCCTCTAACTCTCGGGCTGTTGGCGGGAGCAGCTGCCGCCCTTTGCATCTTCGTCGTCATCGAACTTCATTCGGCCCAGCCGCTGTTGCCCATGCGCGTGGTCCTCGATCGCAATCGGGGCGGGTCCTACCTGGCTTCGCTGCTCGTGGGAAGTGCGCTCTTGGGGACCTTCCTCTTCCTCACCTACTTCCTCCAGGAGACCCTTGGGTACTCGGTATTAAAGACCGGGTTCGCCTTCCTTCCCTTCTCGGGAGGGATCATCGTGGGCGCCGGTCTGGCCACGCGCCTGCTTCCCCGCATCGGGCCACGAGCTTTGATGGTGATCGGGCTGATGTTTGCTGCGGGCGGATTGTTGTGGTTCACGGGCCTGAGTGTGCACAGCACCTACCTGGCCCACGTCCTGCCGCCCGAGATCCTCGTCAGCCTCGGCATGGGCATGACATTTGTCCCGATGTCCTCCACGGCCCTGGTGGGCGTCGACCCCCTCGACGCGGGTGTGGCCAGCGCACTTGTCAACACCACTCAACAAGTCGGGGGATCGCTCGGTACTGCGCTCTTGAACACAGTGGCCTCTGCCGCGGCGGCCAGCTACCTCACCGCACACGTCCGCACCGGCAGGGCAGCGCTCCAGGTCGCCGCGGTCCACGGCTACACCACGGCCTTCACAGTTAGTGCGGCCCTGCTCGCATCCGCCGCCGTGGCAGCGGGCGTGCTCGTGCGTGCGTCGCGTCATCATGTACTGCGCGAGATCGTGGTCGGTGACCCGGAGGTGTCGAGCTCGGCGTTGATGGCCGAGTCGGCTGTCTCCCCCTGATGCGCCGACCGGGGCAAGGCACGTCGGCGGCGGTCAAAAGGGTGGTCCGCGGCTCAGGCGGCAGTCCTAGAGAACGGTGCCCTGATGGAACACGAGACGCCATTTGTCGTCCGAGCATCTCCATAGGGAACTTCGGCGTGCGCGACGCCCGTCGCGACTCGAGACGTAGGTCAAGAGGATGAGCTTCGACTCCAGGACTGTTCCGTGCATCTCGGTCACCTCTACGCCGCAGGTGTCCGCGCCCACTTCGGCGGCAAGGGCTCGTATCGTTTCCGATCGGGTCCAATACGTGCCAGACATTCCGATTTCGCGGAATTCCGGGTCGAGCAGCTCGTCGACGAGTGCCGGAGACCGTCTGACATCCGGGGACATGAGGGCAAGTTCTCGTTCGATCACTCCGGAAAGCTCGTCGGCGGCCACCATTCACCTACCGGTCCTAGTTGTGGTTCGCACCCGAACGTTCGCTCAGAGGGAAAGATCGATCGCGCCTTGGGCCGGGACGGCTCTGTTGGCGAGTCGGGCGTAGTGAGCTGCGGCCGTCTCGGCGCTATCCCCGGCTTCAGCTGTCTCCTCGGCCGAGACCCGCACCGCCGACCTCCTGTCGACGAGTAGTCGACGCTCGCGTCGCCGGGCACCTTTCGGCACGCCTCCGTCGGTGAGATCGTAGGTGTTTATGGCTTGGGCCAGGAGGGAGTAGGACCGCAGCGCCAAAGCAATCGCTTCGTCCTCGGAGTCGGTGCTCTCCGCTTTCGCGAGGAGCCTGATGGCCATGGAGATCCCGGACCGGTCCAGATTGCCCATGGCCTCCCTCGCGTCATCGAACCTGGTCGGGATGATATCGCGACGGCATGCAGGCGAATTTCACCTGCGGCTCGCCGGACAGGCCGGGTCTGAACGAACCACCCTAATTTATTTCGTATAGTAAAGGAATGCCGCGACGGAGGGGCACGCCGGAGCTGATGCGGGGCCTCAATCGCAGCATCGTCATCAGCGCCATACGTGAGCACGGGGCGGCGTCGCGAGCTGACCTGGTCCGGTTCACCTCGATCAGCCCGGCTTCTGTGTCAGCGATCGTCTCGGATCTGATCGAGGAGGGGCTGGTCTGCGAAGAGGGCACGGCCTCCTCAGATCTCGGTCGGCCAGGGCGTCTGGTGCGATTCGCCGACGACGTGCTCGTTCTCGGCTGCGACCTCGCCTCGGCGGAGGGCTTCCGGGTGGGTCTCATGCGCCTTTCCGGCGAGCTCGTCGACTGCCGGATGCTGGCTGTCCCTGGCCAAGCTCCGAGCACCGAGCGGGTCGCCAGTCTTCTGGCCGACTATGTCGGCGAGGCGACGTCGCGTTCGGTGCCGATCCGGGTCGTCGGCGTCGGCGTCGGAGTGCCCGGAGTCGTCAATCCGGCGACGGGGCACGTGCAGATCGCTCCACTTCTCGACTGGGCGGACACCGAGTTCGGTGAGCTGCTCAAGAACCAGCTGCACATGCCTATCTACGTGGACAATGACGTGGCGTTCGCGCTGGCGGCCGAGGTCGATCGTGGCGCGGCGACCAAAGCCCGCGACGCCATCCTCGTGACCTTCGCCGAAGGTGTCGGGGGCGCGGTTTTGTTGGACGGAAGGATCTACCGCGGACGCGGAGCGGCCGGCGAGCTGGGCTACATGGTGACGGACGTCTCCAGGTCACGGGGCGATCTTCACGGCGTCGGCACGCTCGAAGACAAGCTCTTCGAGTTGGTGGCCGAGGACGCCCGCCGCGATGGGATCGACACGTCACTATGCGCGGAACAGACGGCTCGCCTGATTCACCAGATCGTGCGTTCCCGTGGCGGCTTTCGGCTGTCCGAGGACATCGCGGACGAGCTGGTGCGGACGATTGCCGCCGCGCTCGCCTGTTCGATCGCGCTCTTGGATCCCGAGGTCGTGCTGCTTTCCGGATGGATCGAGTCCGGCGGTCAAGAGACGCTCGATCGTGTCGTCGGGGATGTCAGCCGCCTCGTACCGAGCATGCCGGAGATGCAGTTTTCGTCACTGGGCGACGACCGCGTCGTTATCGGAGCGGCACTCGCCGCCCTCAGGGGAACGCTCGCGGACGTCCAAGTCGTGGAAGCGGCGATCTAGGTGACCCCACAGATCTCGTGGGACCCGATCGGCAACCGGCGCCGTGACCTGTCCCCGGCCGGCAGTGAGATGAGAGATCTCTGATGGCAGCGGTTGTGGCTCTGGACATCGGAGGGAGCGGGATCCGCGTTGCGCGCGTCCAGGACGGCGAGATCCTGTGCCGTGCGCGCCTCGACCTGATACCGGGGACCGCGCCCGCAAAGACAGCAGATGTCCTCAGGGACGCTCTCAACTCGCTCGAGCCCTCTCCCAACGACGGCGCGCTGGGCGTCGCCTTCCCAGGTTTTCTGGATGGGGCGGGCCGTGTGCTTCCAGGTATCTATCTGCCGGGCTTCGTCGGGATGGACTTTGTCGGCACGCTGGGACCGCTGATGTCGGGTCGTCCGATGGCGGTGGTACCGGACGTGGCCGCCGCCGCTTTGGCAGAGGCGGCGGCGACAGGCTGCGGAGGTCGGCTCCTGTGCGTCTGCCTCGGAACAGGCGCGAACGCAGCCCTGGTCGCCCGGCTACCAATCGGCGGGATCCGGCCGGCGCGTCGAGCTGCCCTTCGACACTTCGGGCGTCGCCAGGCCCATCGATTTGTGGAGGTCACCACGGGCCGTTTGAGTGCGGTTCCCGGTCCCAACGGCCGCTCGCGGACTTGGCCGCGCAGCGGCACGGACTTTCTCGGCTAGACATTCGAGGTTCGGCGTTCCGGCACGCTCCGTGGCGGAGCCGGCGAGCATGGAGGACGAGTTGTCGCAGAACCGGGCACCCACACGGGAGGACGCGGGCTCATGAAGCACGTAACCAGGGACGAGCGCTGGTGGGCGGGTGCTGTCTTGTACCAGCTCTACGTGCGCTCCTGGCAGGACTCCGACGGCGATGGGTTCGGCGACCTCCCGGGAGTGATCGACAAGCTCGACTACCTCTCCTGGCTCGGGGTCGACGGCGTCTGGTTGTCGCCCACGATGGCCTCGCCGGACCACGACTGGGGCTACGACGTTTCCGATTACATGAGCGTCCATCCCGAGCTCGGGACCCTGGCGGACCTCGACCGCCTGGTCGCCGAGGCGGGCCGCCGCGATATGCGGGTCCTGCTCGATCTCGTACCTAACCACACAAGCGACGAGCACCCGTGGTTCGTCGAGGCCCGCAGCTCCCGGGACGCCCCCCACCGCAACTGGTACGTCTGGGCCGAGCCCGGTCCCAACGGTGAGCCCCCGAACAACTGGCGTGACGCGAGCGGCGACAGCGCTTGGACCCTCGACGCTGTCACCGGGCAGTTTTACCTGCACAACTTCCTTCCTTCCCAGCCCGACCTCAACTGGTGGGACCCCGCGGTGCACGACGCCTTTGAGGAGATCATCCGTTTCTGGTTCGACCGGGGTGTAGCGGGGTTTCGCATCGACGTGGCCCACGGCCTCTACAAAGATGCCGCCCTGCGCGACAACCCCTCGTTGCCCCCGGGTCAGCTCGTCGGTGGCATCAGCGGCCAGGAACAGCGCTACAGCGCCAATCGCCCCGAGACCCACGAGGTGTTCCGGAGCTGGCGCAAGATCGCCGAGGAGTACGAGCCGCCCAAGCTCTTGTTAGGGGAGACCGTCACCCCGGACGCCGAGAGGCTCGCCCGCTTTTACGGGCAGGACGACGAGCTCCAACTGGGCTTCAACTTCCCGTTCATGGTTGCAGGCTTCACCGCCCCGGAGCTCTCGAAGGTTGTGCGCGAGACCCTCGGTCAACTGCCCGCCGGGGCCGTTCCGGTCTGGACGATCTCCAATCACGACAAGTCGCGCTTCACCACCCGCTGGTGTTCGGACAACGACGCCAAGGCGGCGCTTGCGCTGACGGTCCTTTTGACTCTGCCCGGGACGATCGTCATCTACTACGGCGACGAGATAGGCATGACTGACGTCGAAGTACCTGTCGAGCTCCAGCGTGACGACATGTTCCTCGGCGGCCGGGGCGGTCACCCGAGCCGGGACGGCGCCCGGACGCCCATGCAGTGGGAGCCGAGCCCGACAGGCGGTTTTACCACCGCCGGCACCACCGCTTGGCTTCCCCTCGGCGACGCGCGCACCCGCAACGTGGCCGACCAGCAGGAAGACCCGAGATCACTCCTGTCGCTCTGCCGCCGCCTCGTGGAGATCCGCCGACGGCACCTAAAGGGCCACGACGGTACGTACCAGCAGTTGAGCTCGACGGAGCACCAATGGGCTTACCGGATCGGCGATGTGGTCGTGGCGGCGAACTTCTCCGAGGAGCCGGGCGAGCTTGTGAGACAGCCGGGTCTCCTGCTCGCCTCCAGCCTTGGTGGGCGCACGCCGGAAGACCCTGTCGGAGGAGTCCTGCACCTCGCCGGCTGGGAGGCCGTCGTCGTGCAAAGCCGGTAGAGCGATCCGAGGAAGGGCGCTCAACCGCTCACGCCACGGCACTCGATTTCTCCGTGCCCATCGCACGAGACGCGTGGTCTTGTGGCTTGGAGCGGGTCGGGGCTCGCGCGCTGTCAGCTTCGGCCGACTGGCAACTGGCGAGGCACGAGGTTGCCGGTGCCGCTGCCACCGGCCGTCTGGGGGGACGGCCAGTCTGTGTCGAGAGATGAGTTGGGCAAGCCGCGCAACGGTTGCCAGTCACGTCCATCTCTGCTCTCCGCGCCGAACAACAGGGCCGCCAAGGGCAGGCCGACGACGACGAGAACCACCACTAGCCAGATCATGCCCTCAGCTCCGCTGACACTCGTAACGACTCCATGCCTCCATTGTCGGCTACTTATCGTGAAGAACAAGCAACGAATTGCGAATAACACTTAAGTATGACTTAATTAACTTGTGATCGATGTTCGCCGTTTGAGGGCCCTTCAGGCTGTCGTGGAAACAGGTTCGGTGTCGGCCGCCGCGGCGCTCTTGAGCTACTCACCCTCCGCGGTGAGCCAGCAGATGAGTGCGCTCGAACGCGAAACCGGTGTCCGGCTCTTCGAGCGGGCTGGCCGGGGGGTACGACCGACAGACGCAGCACTGCTGCTCTGCCAGCACGCGACCCGCGTGCTGGCTTCGATACAGGATGCCGAGGACGCCGTGTTGGCGCTGGCCTCTGGTCATAGCGGCCGGATTCGAGTCGGCGCGTTCCCGACGGCTGGTTCCTCGCTCGTTCCTGGCGCGCTCGCGGCCTTTCAGGCGCTACATCCGAACGTCGCCCTCGACCTTGTCGTGGTAGAGAGCGACGAGGCCATCGCCACTTTGCGGAGCGGCTCGATCGAGGTGCTCGTGGCGGTAGAAGCGCGATCTCCCGGTGACGCCCCCCGCGACGACCTCGTGCACCGGCACCTGTTGGCGGACCCCTTCCGTGTCGTGCTGCCCCGCTCACACCCGCTGGCGGCCAGGCGATCCGTGGACCTGGCCCTGCTCGCGTCGGAGCGATGGATCGGGGTCAGCTCGTGTCCCGGGCACTGTCAGCTCGTCATCGAGGCCGCCTGCATGCGGGCAGGGTTCCGACCCGCGTACGCCATCGACGCGGACGAATACCCGACTGCTCAGGGCTTTGTCGCGGCCGGCCTCGGCGTGGCCTTTGTGCCGATGCTCGCGCTCGGCTCGGCCCTGCATCCCGATGTCGCTGTCCGCAGGATCAAGGGGGCGCAACCTGCGCGTCAGGTGTGGGCGGTGACCAGGCGCGCCGTCGCCGATCAGGTGCCCGTGCTCGCGATGCTCGCCTGCTTGGAGAATGCGGCCAACGAGTTCGTGCGCGATGTCGTCGAAGTCGCTCCGCTGAACCCCGAGACGGTACTGAGCGGCGCCTGGTAGCCAAGCCTCCGGTCTCCCGCTCACGGACCGAGCCGCGAGAGGCCGGACACGGCGAGTGGTCACGTTCGTAGGACTTGGCGACCCGGCCACCCACATGCCCTTGTGACCGGACGACGGGCGAGGACTCATCGTGGGGGTCGACATGTTCGGTCGGTCAACCTGGCCGCCAGCATGCGAGGTTCGGTGGCGGCCACCGGGCCGTCGTCGGAGGGGGATGAGCGCCTTTCACTCGCGGGCGTGCACGAGCGGCTCACCTCACGGTTTGCTGACCGCCCGCCAGCACGCGGCCGCGACGACCTGGAGCTCTGCGTCGCTGAGCTCCGTTGCCACCGAGGCCAGCCGCAAGGCTGGTGCAATCCCGAGCTCGTAGAGGACCTCGAGCGGCAGCTCCAACAGCTCGGCGGCGACGTCGGCCCTCGATGCTTGCGCGACGAGCGGGTCGTCTCGTGCCACGGTGTCGTGCGCCCGAGCGCCATAGGGGGAGTGGTCGACCTGAAGCAGGAAGCGGGCTACTTCGGGGTTGGCAGCGAGATGGCGGTAAGTCGCCAACCAGATCACGCGGAAGCGCTCGGCGAGCGGGGCGTGCTCGTCGAGCGCCTCTGTGGCGGCGGCGGCAAGCTGTGCCTTCGTCTCGGCATACGCCGCGAGGACGAGCGCGTCCTTGGACTCGTAATGCGTATACGCAGTTCCCGTCGCCACCCCGGCCATACGGGCGACGGCGCTCATCGACGCCCCGTGGAAGCCCCGCTCGGCCACGAGCGCGCGCAACGCCGTGCGCACCGCGGCGGCGCGGTCGATCTGCATCGTCACCGCAACTCGGTCGTCACGCCCGTCTCGCGCTCGGAGACCTCCCAGAGCCTGGCGATCGCGTCGCTCATCCCCAAGCGCCGGAAGATCGGCTTGCGCACCGGCGGGCCGTTGTTGACGAACAGCGGGCCGTAGAGCTCCCCGCCCTTCGCCTGTGGGTCAGTGGCTGCACGCAACTGCGACAGCGCGCCCTGCGCAGGCGACATGCCGGTCCGCAAGGCGAGCAGGTGGAAGAAACGCTGGCTCGCTCCGCCCGATTCGCGGACGCTGACGGCCTGAAGGTCGGTGTTGGAGAGCCCGGGGTGGGCGATGAGGCTCGCAGTGCTTGCGCCGGCCCGGGTGAGCGCCCGCTGCAGCCCGAGGCCGAAGTGGAAGTTCGCAAGCTTCGCCTGGCCGTAGGCGAGCCACGGCCGGTACCGACCCTCGAGGTGCGGGTTCGCGGGATCTACGGCGCGGCCGATGTGGTGGGCTGTGCTCGTCACCGTGACGATGCGTGCACCGGGGCTGGCCAGCAGCGCGGGCAGCAGCAGCGCCGTGAGCGTCCAGTGGCCGAGGTGGTCCACGCCGAACTGCATCTCGTAGCCGTCAACGGTCTTGCGCTCGGGTATGCCCATCACCCCGGCATTGTTGACCAGCAGATCGACGTGCGCGTGCTCGCGTAGGATCAGCCCGGCCGCCTCGCGGACCGAAGCCTGCGAGCCGAGGTCGAGCGCGACAAGCTCAAGCGACGCCTCGGGGACACTCGCGCAGATGTCGCTGACAGCGTCCTTCGCCTTCTGCTGGTTGCGCACGGCCATCACAACATGGGCGCCCTTGCGCGCCAACTCCCTCGCCGTCTCCAGGCCCAGGCCGCCGTTGGCGCCGGTCACGACCGCCGTACGGCCGCTCTGATCAGGAATATCTGCGGCGCTCCAGGTCACGATTTATTCACCTAAGACTGAATGAGTGTTCATTCATGACCCTACCGGGGGCGTTGCCGTCGACCGACCAGAGGGGTTCTGCGGTGTGGTCCCGCGGGGGCGTCGCCCGCAGAGCTCGCCTTCGCTGCGATCCCCCGCCGGGCCAGGCTGGATCGGCGCAAAACGTCCCGCCGGGTGGCTATTGCCCCACTCGTCCGTCGATACGTTCCCGTAAGAAGTCTGCGTGGCCGGCATGACGGGCGTACTCCTCGATCATGTGCACGAGCACCTCACGCAGGCTGATCACCCGGCCCTTGTCGTAGCTTCCGGCCACCTCGAGGTTCGGCGCCTTCTCGGCGAAGCGCTCGGCGAAGCGCACCTCCTCCCGCCAAGCGGCCCAGGCGGACGCGACGGCCTCCGGATCGCCTACGGCCCCGTCGAACGCGGCGTCCCGATCGTCGTCGCGCCTGTACAGAGACGGGACATCCTGGCCGTCGAGGACACGGCGGAACCAGTGACGCTCAACGTCTGCGAGATGGCGGACCAGACCGAGCAGTGACAAGTTCGAAGGCTCGACCGACCGGCGTGCCATGTCCACGGCGTCGAGGCCCGAGCACTTCAACTCGATGGTCAGGCGGTAGTCGTGCAGGTAGCCGAGGAGCGTCGACCGTTCGTCGCCGAAGCCACCCTCGGTCCGAGGATCGTCCTGTGGACGTACGAACATGTTCGACCATCCGAAGCTGCGGGTGATACCCGACTCGCCCGGCGCGTCGTCTGTCCGGTCGCCGGGTGGACTGGAGTCTTCTGCCATGACATCAGGGTGGCCCATCTTGGCATTCAGCGCCAGCTGTTCCACTCACGAGTGGACGAAAAGTCGTCAAGGTCGCCGGGACTGGATAGCCGCGCAGTCGTGTGGGCGCCGGTCGGGCGAACTGCTCAGTCGCCGAACTTTCGCATGAGGTCGCGCAGCTGCGCCGCCTCGGCGTCGGTGAGAGAGTCGAAGACGGGGGGAGGCTCTGCGAGCTCCGCCTTGGCGCGCTTGGCCAAAAGGGCTCCTTCCTCGGTCAAGGAGATGACCTTGATGCGCCGGTCGCTCGGATGGGCGCGCCTTTCCACGAGGCCCTTTTCCTCGAGAACGTCGACTACCGAGGTGATATAGGAATTGTCACAGTGGAGCGCCGAGGCGAGCTCGCGCATGGGGACCGGACGGTCCGACGGGAGCTGCACGAGCGCCTTGCCCACGCCAGGCGTGAGCCCGGCCTCGCCGTAGAGCTTGTGGAGCCTGGCCAGATGCGCCGGCGAGTGCGCCACGGCGCGCATGCGACGCCAGGCCTCACGTCGCGGGCTCTCAGCCATGACTTGATAGTACCGCCACTCGCCGACTAGGTCAATGGTTGACTAACTCAGTGACTCTGTGTAGCATAACGGCATGCCGAAACGAGATCTCAACCAGAAGGTTGCCGTTGCGGTCGTCTACGTGGCCGCCATGTTCATGGCGATCCTGGACACCACCATCGTCAACGTCGCCCTTCCAACTCTCGGCCGCGACTTCCACGTGACCTCCACGGCGCTCGACACGGTGGTGATCGGGTTCCTTGTCAGCCTGGCTGTGTTCATACCGGCATCGGGTTGGCTGGGCGACCGCTTCGGCCCGCGACGAGTGCTACTCACGGCGATATTGATATTCACCGCGGCGTCCGCGATGTGCGGGGTGGCGACCAGCCTGAGCCAGCTGACCGCCTTCCGCGTGCTGCAGGGCATCGGCGGCGGTCTCATGACGCCTGTCGGCATGACGATGCTGTGGCGGGCGTTCCCGCCTGCCGAGCGGATCAGGGCCTCGGCCATACTGGTCGTGCCGACCGCGCTCGCCCCCGCCCTCGGTCCTGTCCTTGGAGGCCTGTTCGTCACAGACCTGAGTTGGCGGTGGGTGTTCTTCGTCAACGTGCCGATCGGACTGCTCGCGATCGCCTTCGGGACGGTCTTTCTTCGCGAGCAGCCGCGCCATCCTGCAGGCAGCTTCGACCTCCCCGGATTCGTGATGGCAGGTGTCGGTCTAGGCCTCTTGATGTACGGGCTGTCTGAAGGTCCGATCAAAGGCTGGGCGAACCCATACGTGGCTACGACGTGCAGCTCCGGTGCGGTGCTGCTTGCCGGGCTGGTCGCGGTCGAGCTCCGCCGGTCGGACCCGCTCATCGCCTTGCGGCTCTTGCGCGACCGCCTGTTCCGGTCGGCCAACATCGTGATGTTCTGTGGCGCAGCCGCCTTCTTGGGCATGCTGTACCTGGCGGCGCTCTTCTTCCAGGACGGTCTCGGGCTGTCCGCCCTCGGGGCGGGTCTGACCACCTTTCCCGAGGCGCTCGGGGTCATGGCGGGCGCCCAGTTGGTAACCCGGATCCTCTACCCGCGTCTGGGCCCCCGGCGGATCATGATGGCTGGCCTCGCGGGGGTCGCGATCGGCATGGTGGCGATGTCGTTCGTCGGTGACAAGACCAATCTCTGGCTCGTCAGGCTCGCCATGTTGGAGATGGGGATGTCCATGTCGGGTGTGTTCGTGCCTACCCAGACGGTTGCCTTCGCCACGATAAGCCACGCCGACACAGGACGTGCGTCCACTTTCTTCAACGCGGAGCGCCAGCTCGGCGGTGCGATCGGAGTGGCCGTCCTCACGACCGTGTTGTCGGCGGTCGGGGTCACGAGCTCCGTTGCCGGCCATGTCACTGCGCATCTGGCGGCCTATCACATGGCTTTCCTCACAGCAGCTTTCCTCGCGTTGGTCGGCGCAGGCGCTGCCGCGACTGTCAAGGACGCGGATGCCGCCAACACGATCACACGGTGGCGCACGGTGGCCGTGTCGGCCCGAGAGACCGGTGACGAGCTCGCCGAACAGACGACGGCCTGAGGCCCTGTACGAGCGGGACCGGGACCAGGTGACGATCAGCGTCAAGCTCGGTCCCCGATGACCAGGCCGGCGGTTGACCAGGCTACGACGTCAGTCGGCCGTCGGTGAAGACTGCCCTTGCTTGATGCGATGGGTGCGGATGAGCAGCAAGGGTGCTGGGTCCAGAGTGCGGCACACTTGAAAGCGTCGGAGGGCCCTTACGACCTCTCGCTCCGGCCCCAGCCGCAGCCCCTCTTCGACCGCGCCGAGCGGGTGAGGTCACCTGCCACTTGTACCGACGAGACCTCGTGCCACATTGACGGCATCGGCCCGTTAAGTTGAGCCCGGCCGACGAACCGCCTCCCATCCCGGGTTCGCCGTGAGGCCGAGTGCTCGCAGCGATCGTACGAACCTGGCGGCGTTGAGAGGTGCACAGACGTTCGAGTCATTGTTGAAATAGGCGTAGACGTCGGCGCCGTCGCCGTAGACCTCGGCTGTACGACGTGCCCATGAGGCCAGTGCCCCGTGGCCGTAGCACGGCTGTGGAGCGGAGCGTCCTTCATGAAATCGGATATAGCCCCAGTCCGCCGTGCGCCAACGCGGTGCTCGCTGCCAAGGGGAGTCCGCGATGCAAAAGGCGGCGCCACGTCGCGAAAGCAGCTCCGCCGTCTCATCGACATACCAGGAGCCGTGGCGGAACTCCACGGCGACCCTGGTGCCGGGTGGGAACCTCGCCAAGGTCTCGTCGAGCGTGTCGAGATCGATCCGCAGCGTCGGTGGCAGCTGGAGCAGCACCGGTCCGAGCTTGTCGTCCAAGGCTGCCGCCCGGTCCATGAGCCGGGAGACCGGCTCGCTTGGATCCCGCAGACGCCGGATGTGGGTCAGATACCGGCTCGCCTGCACCGAGAAGACGAACCCCAGCCCGAAGGCGATCGAGATTCGCAGACGTCCGAAGTCGACCCTCCGGCGCGGACCGCCACCGAGTCCCGACGCACCCAGAACAACGTTGTCCTACGGTGAGGTCCGACACGTAGCGAGCCCTGCAGCGCGCTGGGAGGTTCGGGCGTGTATGTGATTGTGAGGCCGATGAGCGGCTCTGGGCTGACGGACTACGACGAGTTCTTCGCCGAGACGCGCCCAGGCTTGGTCGGGCTCGGACTCGCGCTCACCGGGGACCTGCAAATCGCTCAGGAGCTGGCTCAAGAGGCCCTCATACGCGCCTGGGTCCACTGGCGGCGAATCCGTAACTACGACCAGCCGGCTGCTTGGGCGCGGCGAGTCGTGCGGAACCTCGCGGCTGACCGTGCCAAGCATCTGCGGCGTACCCCGGTGACGCCGCCGGTCGAACACGTGCCCGCACCAACGCTCGACCGCTTGGCGCTGATATCGGCTCTCGCCATGCTGCCCAGGCAACAGAGAGAGGCGCTCGTCCTCCACGACGGGATCGGCCTGTCGGTGGCCGAGGTCGCGATCGAGTTGGGCGTGCCCGAAGGCACCGTTAGGTCCTGGCTGAGCAGGAGCCGGGCCATGCTGGCGCCGATCCTGGGCGTGGGAGACAACGCAACGGAGGTGAGGTGTCATGAGCGCTCCTGAGGACGCGGTCCGCCAAGCCGTAAGGGATCTGGTCGCAAGCGGCGCGGCCGAACCGTGGGAGTTCTCGCCCGCCGACGCTCGCCGGGCGGGCGGGGTCCGCTTGGCACCATTCACATCTGGCCGTCGCCGTTACCGGCGGCCAAGGTCAGCCGTCGTGCGTCTAGCCACGGTGTTGGTCGTGGTTGTCCTGCTCGTCGCAGTCTTCCTCGTGCCGTGGCCACAGCTCCATCTGTTCGGCTCGGCTCCCACTAACCAGGTGCTCGGCCCTTTCGCGACAATGCCCCGCGTCGCCGAGGCGGGCACCTCGGAGTGTCGTTCAGGCGGCTCTGCCACAACTGGATCACAACCCGGCCTTGGTCTCGCCGCCGTGCAGTTCCTCTCCTCGGAGCAGGGCTGGGTCGTCGGTGCGGGCCGGATTCTTGCCACCGATGACGGAGGCCAGACCTGGCAGGTGCAATACCGCGGGTCCGCGGGCCTGCTTGGCGTCGACTTCGTCGATGGCGACCACGGCTTCGCCGTCGGTGGCAACCAGCTGCTGGCGACCGACGACGGTGGCAAGAAGTGGTCAGAGCTCGAAGAACCGTGCCTTGCGATCCGCTCGGTTCATTTCACGAGCCCCAGCATCGGCTACGCCGTGGCCGGGGGATCGCTGGTGGATTCGCTCAACGGCAGCGAGCTTCTCGTCACAGCCGACGGAGGTCGCCTCTGGCGTCACGACACGGAAGCGCCGGCGAGCGTCCAGAGCCTGTGTTTCACGACGCAACACGACGGGTGGATCGGAACCCCGGGGAAGGTCTGGCGCACCGTCGACGGAGGCCTGCACTGGTCTGTGTCATTCTCCGAGCCACACCGCATCGGCCCTCCTGGTCAGGGCGACACGGCGATGGTGCAGTGTGGCGGCGCGCGGGGCGCCTGGGTCCTGTTCCTCGGCTCCGGGGCCGCTACTACCCACTCCCCATACGTGGCCTTTGCGACGAGGGACGGTCGTTCATGGCACCCGGTCCTCGAGGAGACCTTCACCGAATCGGGGATCATGCCCGAGGTCCACGCCCCTGATGGGCCCGGCACTTATCCCGGGCCGTTCAGCGCCGTCAGTGGCCAGACCGCCATCTTCGTGGGGTTCTCACCGGCACCGGCCGTCGCGCCCATGGACATCGCGACCGACAACGGGTCAAAGATCAGCTCGAGCCGGAATGTGACCGGCATCTATGAGCCCACAGGTGTCGCCTTCGTGAGCGCAGACCGTGGGTGGGTCATCGGTCTGAGCGTCCCGATCGGTGGGGGTTGGGTGATCGAGGCGACCTCTAATGGGGGGCGCGCCTGGACGCGTCAGTGGTCTGGCGCCGAGGTCAAGGCCCTCTCTCACCCGGCGCAGAAGACGGTGGCGGTCAACGAGACCGGGTATCCCGTGCTCAGCTCGAGCATGCTTCACGCGCTCCTTACCCTCAACGACGGTCAGACACCGGTCCCGGTGCCGCGGTCGAAGGTCTCCGGTGCTATCACTGTCCAAAAGGCGGTCGACATCGCCACGTCGACCGATTTCGCCAAGGGCGCTCGTGTGGTGGGGGCGAGCCTCGCGCAGGTTGTGACGGGTCCGGGTGTTCTGACGACGCCGGTCTGGCTAGTCCTCGTCGACCCTCCCGGCCCTCACCTATGCAGCATGTCGACCGGGCGCAGTCCGACGAGCCCGAGCTGCCGTGTGAACGTCTATGCGGTCGCCGTTGACGCGCAGACGGGCAGCGTTTTGTGGAAGGGCACCACGGTGTCATCGACGTTGGGTCCCCTCCCGGTCTTCGCCGCGACGGCGCAACGGCCCGAGACGCCGGCGTCTTTCCTCGCCCGGGCAAGGTCTGGCCTCGAGGGGACCTTCTCAGCCGTGTATCAGTTCAGTGGTCCGACCGCGCGTACCAACAACCCCGCCACGGTCACCGTCGCACAGCAGGCTCCAGTGGGGACCAGTGCATGGCCCGGTGGCAAGCCCGGAGAATGGTCCTATCGCCTGACAAACCCTTATGGGTGGTCTATGGAATGGGTCGTGCGAGGCAGCACCGTCGAGGACTGCTACCGCTTGCACTCCTCGAAGTGGCATTGCAGTTCGGGGAACTACCCGGGAGACGCCGGCAGCAACGGCTACACGACCGCGACCGAACCGTATCTCCCGGGCACCGCGTACACGTTCCTCAAGTTGACCGTCGAGGGCGGACAGTCGCACGGCTCCCTGGCCATCCGCACGGAGCCGTCGAGCTTCGGACCGTTGACTTGCCTCGTGGTCAAGGATCCTGCCGAGACCTACTGCCTGACGGGCGCCGGGCACTTCGACAGCTTCTTCGCCAGTACGGGCCTGAGCGGCACCGCCTGGACCGAAGCCAGGCTCGTCAGCCAGCATTCGACCGCCCCTGCGAAGGATTTCACTCTCTCGGGAGTTCCTAGAGGACCATTCGAGCTGCCGCCGCCAGGCTGAGCAACAGCGAGGAAAGCGCTGCGGGGGTCGTGAGATCGCCCACGAGAGGCAAGGACCGGGGGCGTGCGGCCACACGTCGGACTTGCTGGCGCGTTCACATTCCGTAATCGTGCTGCGGGCAAACCACTTTGGCGAGCGGTTTCGTACGTTGCTTGCCAGGCCGGTGAAACTCCATTGTGCTTGGCGATGGCGGACTGCTTCGATAGTGCTATGACCGGCGTTCGCACATCGCGCCTGCAGCTGCACGCGATCGATGTCGAAGAGGGAGAACGCATCGTTGCTCGAAGGCCGGGACCCACCGACGTCTGGGCGGACGATTTCCCCTTTGAGGGCGACGTTGGAGCAGTGGCGGGCCTGCTTTGCGTCACCGCCGAGCGCGGAGATCAACGGCCGTTCGGGTTCTACCGGATCACCAGCCTGGCCGACGGGAAGGCCGTCGGAGGAATCGGCTTCAAGGGCCAGCCAGACGATGGCTGCGTCGAGATCGGCTACGGTCTGGCTCCGTCGGCCCGCGGCCATGGCTACGCCGCAGAGGCGGTCGTCGCCCTGCTGGCCATAGCCGCCGACCGCGGAGTGTCCAGGGTGATCGCCGACACGACTCTGGACAACATCGCTTCGCAACGGACCCTCATCAGGGCCGGATTCCGCCTCGTGGGCACCGACGGCGAGTTCCATCATTACGAAGCGCTCCTCGATATCGGGCATCGACCCGTGTAGATCGGTGCCGAAGGATCTATGCCGAGCGTGTGGCGTCGCTTGCGCGTCAAAAGCCTGGGGCGAATACACGACGTTCGGCGTTCACCGGCGGTGCACGCCTCGTCACAAGTTCGCGTCGGAGGCCGACGTCGAGGATCTGTGACCCGCTATCTCACTCTCAGCACCGTGAGCTTCGCTTCGCCGTCTCTCAGGTCCGCAGGCGCGACGAAGCTACGGCCCGGCTGCGATGTGGGCTGCTTGCTCTTCAATCGTCGTGCGACAGCGGCCGATAATTGGCTAAGGCTGCGGACCTCAGGAGGCAAGGGAATGAGTGGCGACTCTACTCACCGCCTGTCGAGAAGGAGTATTGGCACGACCGGCGTCGCGAAGCTGCCCGCGCCGCGGCTGCACTGGCCAGCTCGAGGAGCGATGGAACACGCACCACGCGAGAGGATGATTCGGTCTCTGCTGCAACCGTTCTTTCCCCTTTCAGGACGTTCTGGGCTCTTGGCTGTCCCGTTGCAAGCTTTCTCGTGACTGTGGTCGCGATGATCGTGTTCAGGGCGGCGACGGGATTCCCGGCGGCCCGACTCTCAAACTGCGCACCGCCGAATGCGGCTCCCCTCGGACCGCGCGACACAGAGCTCACCGCTGCCTCCGGTGGGAGCCCGATGAGGGCCACCACCTCGCAGTTGTTCAGCGGTTTAGTCGTCGCCGCTGTGTACGGAGCTTCAAGCCTCCCCGGTGATAGCGGCTCCGGCTACCGCTTGACACCAAACTGGGTCGAACGCGGCGAAGAACTTCCGGTCTTTCATCGAGGCGCATCGGGATCAGAAGCGGTTCGATACGACGGAGCCAGCAATCGGTGTGAGGCGGGCTGCGGTTCTCGCAGGCCCGGCGAGATGGGTGCTGAGTGAAGCGGCGACCGAGGGAGCCGGCAAGTCAATCAGTTGGTCTCGGGATCGCTCCGGCTCGCACGGACCGAAGTCTCTCCGAGCGGCTGAAACTGTGACGGCCTTGTCCTTCGCGCGTCGGCAGTTGTGCGCCGTGACCGCACTCCACCAGGTGGCCTGACCGTGCCAGGTCTACCTGAGGCGAGCACGGCACGTGTCACAAAGTGTCTCGCGCTCGCTCTGATCATCGGTTTGTTTCTCTGGGAGTTCGTGACCCTCCCGATCGCTGTGCACAAAGGGCTCGCGGTATCGCTGGTTGGTGGTCTTGCGGTAGTGATCTCCCTGCGGGCTGCTGTATTTGTACGGCGCAGCTCCGTGACGCCTTTCGGTTCGGCGGGTGCCCCTGACTCGGCGGAGCTTGCCCGGAGACGAAAGCGCCTCGACCCCCAACGTCTGCCCGTCGGCGGCTTCTTGGCAGCAGCCATGGTCCTGTTCGCCATCCCGCTGACTGGCCTGTTCTGGATACTTGCGTACGTCAAGGGTCTTGGGAGCGGAGTTGGCCTCAGGTGGTTCTTCTTCATCGTCCTGGGACTGGTCGCTCTGGGTGCCTTGCTCTGGATAGTTCTCAGTGGGTTCCTCGCAGACGTTGTCGGGCAGCGGCAGCGCGCACCATCGTCACTTTGGGGGAGGCGAGGAGCGGACTTACGCACACCTGCAGGCCGCTCGGGCGTACAAAGGGTCCTTGCTGCAACGCCGGGCGATGCTCTGGCCCTTGTGGACTGTGCCGCTCTCGCCTCGGTACTAGCGACGCGCCTTGGCGATGCCCTCGGAGCGGACTTCGTGCTTTCGACTTCGGTCGACAACTCGATCCTCGTCAAGTACTCGGAGCACGAACAAGTCATCACGCCGCACCTAGGCCGGTTTCGGCTCGAACCGACGGCTACCGCCGTCGCCCTCACAAGCCAGCAGGTACTGAGCGAGATCCAGCGCTTCGCGTCTGTGACGCTCAACCGACCGTGGCCGACCAGACCTCAATCGCAAGATCTTGGCCCCCTGCAAGTCGCGCCAACCCGTTCGAGGTGCTCGGAGTCCGAGGGTCTCGTGCATCTGTCGTGGCAAGACGACCAGGGCACCGTCATGGCTCTCGTGCCGTTCCAGCTTCAAGATGTGCTCGTTGAGAATCCCACTGATTAGAAGGCAAAGATCGCTGCTCTACCGGCGTTGAGTCACCAAGGAGCCGAAGCTCATACCGCAGGGCGCATTGGGAGAAACGAATGGGACGTGATCGGGGCGCGCGCTCGGATCAGATCGAGCGCCGCCAGCTCACAGTGAGCGGGGCCGGGGGGAACCCAGGCGGTTGGAGCAACACCCTCCGTGCGCACGCCGACCTCCGATGTTGAGCGATGTCGTGCCTGCTCATACGAGGAATCGAACCTTCCGCAGTGCCGTAGCGTCTTAGAGACGTGGTTGCCGACAGCAATGCGGGCGGGCTCGAGGAGCTCCTGCAGCAGTGGTACGCGCCCGCGTACCGCACGGCCGCGCTCCTCCTCGGTGACAGCGCGAAGGTCGACGATGCCGTTCAGGAGGCGTTCCTGCGCCTGTGGAGATTTCGAGACGCCCTCCCAGAAGGAGACGGACTGCGGCCATGGATCTACCGAGTCGTCGTGAACGCCTGCTACTCCTCGGCACGAACCGAGACCCGACACGCCGGCAGACGGGCTCCCCAGGACGCGCTCGACACGGTCGTCTCGAGCGATCCCACACCTGACGAGGTCGCTGACCAGCGCGACCGAGCTTCGCTCGTTCGCCAAGCGATCCTGTCGCTTCCCGCCGGGCTCCGAGCGCCACTCGTGCTTCGTTACTACGCCGGACTGAGCGAGAAGGAGATCGCGGCGGCTATCCGCAGACGCCCGGGCACCGTGAAATCGCGGCTTCATGAGGCTCGGCGACTGCTTGCGAACGATCCTCGGATCGCCCATCTCGGTCTCGGACTTTCAAGCAGTAGCCAAGAGGGGGCGAAATGATCACCGATGAGGAGTTCTCCGCGTTGATCGCCGAGGCGGCCGAGTCAATTCCCGAACCGAGGGGCGCAGACGCCATTCTGGCGGCGGCCCGCGTAGAGATCGACCCCCCATCAATCGCTTCGCCGATCGCCAAGGTCCGCAGACATCCACGCGGCCTCGCGGTCTCGGCGCTCGGTGCCGTGGCAGGGCTCGCCATCTTGATCGCGGTCGCAGTGTCCTCGTTGTCTTCGCCTCCGAGCATCGCACCCAGTGCAGGCTCGCCACGGGCGCTCCGGAACGCCACCGCCACACTGGGCGAGGCACAGGCGAGCGCCGCGGGTGGCGCGACAACGACCACCAGCAGTACCGCGTCGGCAGGCTCGCAGAAGATCATCACCACCGGCACGCTCTCGCTCGTCGTCCACGAGAGCGCGCTCGGGCATGTCGTCGCCGAGCTCCAGGCGATCGCGACGTCGCTAGGCGGGTATGTCTCGACGTCCAATGTGGCCCTCGCCGGCTCTAGTCGTGGTGGCACCGTGGTGCTCGGTGTTCCCGCTGGAGAATTTCAGAAGGCAGTGAACGAGGCCGAGTCGCTCGGCACCTTGAAACACCTGAGCACGACCGCGACCGACGTGACCGGTCAGGTCGCGGACCTCGGTGCCCAGGTAAGCGCTCTCGAGGCCGCTCGAACACAGCTCGAAGCGCTGTTCGCCAGGGCCGGCACCATTCAAGCACTGCTCTTGGTCCAAAACGAGATCACGTCGGTGCAAAGCCAGATCCAACAGCTCCAGGCGCAACAACGCGTTCTCGCGAACGAGATCAGCTTCTCGAGCCTGACCGTTGCGCTCGCTGTGCCGAGGGTGACGCACACCTCGGCGCCTAACCGTTTTTCCACGGCGTGGCATCAGGCGATCTCGCACGTCGAAGTCGGCCTGTCGACGCTGCTCGCCGACTCCGGGATCGCGCTCTTCTCGGTCGTGTTGCTCGTTCTTCTCGGGCTGCTCGTCCTGTTCGGCGGACGACTGCTCTGGTCTTACGTCCGCCGTCGCCTCGTTTGAGCCAAACCGGCGCTGCCCGGAGGGATCAGCCGGCGAACCGTAAGGATGGTTCTGTGCCTACAGGTGCCTGTAAGCCCGAAGGTACCTATGCCCGGCTGATTGTTTCGCTCCGGACAGCAGTTCTCCAAGTGGACGGACAGGACTTCTCCACTTCCGGCGACTCATGATGGCTTTCATTTGTTACCTGACGGCTCTGACGCGCTCATGACGCGCCGGGCGTGAGGGAGACGACGAAACAGGAGTGTAAGTGACTCCGAAACGGGAGTGTCGACGTCGAACGACGTGGCAGAGACCGTTTCAAGGCATGGTCATTTGTCTACAAAATGGTAGCGTAGAGTCATACGAAATGGTAGTGTATAAGTGTGATCCCGAAGTGGCCGTATCACCGCAGAGTCGTCGACACCGAGCTGGACGAGCTTCTGGCAGACCTTGCAGCTATCAGTCTCGAGGGCGCTAAGGCAGTCGGGAAGACGGCTACGGCGACGCAGCGAGCAGCGAGCATCTACGAGTTGGATCGGGCCGACGTCCGCGAGCTCGTCTCTGCCGACCCCGACCGGGTGCTGAGCTCACCACCCCCCGTTCTCCTCGACGAGTGGCAACGCTTGCCTGCGGTTTGGGACGCCGTGCGGCGTGCCGTAGACGAGGATCCAAGCTCCGGCCGGTTCCTGCTGACAGGATCGGCGTCGCCGGCATCCCCGCAGACCCATAGTGGCGCCGGGCGCATCGTCAGGATGAGGATGCGCCCCCTCAGCCTGGTCGAACGGGACGTCGCCACCCCGACTGTCAGCCTCGCCCTGTTGCTCGCTGGCGGCCGGCCCGTCGTAGATGGCAGCAGTGGTGTTCGCCTCGAGCGTTACGTCGAGGAGATCGTTGCCTCCGGGTTCCCCGGTATCCGACCGCTCGGAGAGCGGGCCCGGCGGGCGCAGCTCGATGGATACTTGGCCCGGATCGTTGACCGCGACTTCACTGACATGGGCCGCAGCGTTCGCAACCCGATCGTGTTGCGCCGATGGATGGCTGCATATGCGGCCGCGACAGCAACCGTCGCCTCCTACGACAGCATTCGCGGCGCGGCCACAGGGGGCGAAGGTGACAAGCCCGCCAAAACGACGACCCAGCCGTATCGGGACATCCTCGAACGGCTGTGGGTAGTGGACCCGGTCCCGGCGTGGACGGCAACGCGCAACTACCTCCATGGGCTCGGCTCTGCGCCTAAGCATCACCTCGCTGATCCGGCGCTTGCCGCTCGGATTCTCGGCTTGGACGCCTCTGCTCTCCTTGAGGGCAGGGCTGTCGAGCCGACTCTTCCACGAGACGGTTCGTTTCTTGGCGCACTGTTCGAGTCTCTCGTCACCCTCGACGTGCGCGTGTACGCGCAGGCGGCCGAGGCTCGGGTGGGCCACCTTAGAACCCACCGAGGCGCTCACGAGGTCGATCTCATCGTTGCTCGTGCTGACCAGAGCGTCGTCGCGATTGAGGTGAAGCCCGCCTGCTTGATGCGGTCGTCATCACCACGGGCGATTACGCGTACCGCCGGCCCGACGATGGCATCGCTGTGATCCCAGCCGCGCTCCTGGGTCCCTAGCCAGGAGCCGACCGGTATGCCTTGGCGTGGCAGACCGGACGCGGGCGCGCAGCAGTCGCCGAATTAGAGGGCGTCACCTGGCGCGATCTGCGCGACGAAGCTTCCTTACCTTTGACCGAACGCGTCAACAGCCGATCTGGAGACCAGCAGCGCGCCGATCAGTTCGTGGAACACTCCGCCAACCCTGCCAACAGATGTTGGGCGAGATTTCTAGACCTGTTCTAGACCGAGAGGCTTTCCGTAGCAGGAAGATCCCTGGTGGAGAGCCTGAAATTTAGATGTCGTAGTAGAGCATGAAGTATCTGGGTGGTCTTACTGGGTGTCAGTAGACGTCAAAAGCGCTGGTCACAGCGCTAGGGACGACGCAACAGTTGTCTTCAGGACGGCCCTGTGGCCACGAGTTCTAGACCAAAACCTAGACCAAGATCACTTAGGCGAGCTTCGTCACCGTCGTCGAACCACCAACGAGCTGGAGCTCGTACCCGAGGGTGCTCTCGCGCGCCAGGAGCGACTCAGCCAAGGCCGACGAGTGAGTCGTCAGCACGATTTGTGTCTCTGAAGCAGCGACCACAAGTCGCGCGAGCGCCGGCAACAGAGCAACATGCAAACTCGCTTCGGGCTCATTTAGGACGACGACGGTCGGTGGCCGAGGTGACAGCAAGGCGGCGGCGAGAAAGAGATAGCGCAACTGCCCGTCGGACAACTCCCGCGCTGTCAAGGGACGCATGATCGAGGCTGCGCAGAGTGCCAGGTCGAGGCGTCCGGAGTCGTCCTCCCGGATATCCAATAAGGCGTCGTCGAACGCATCAGCTATGCATGCCTCCAAACTTTGCGCGTCGCCTTTGTGCTGGATCGTGGCTAGGGCGGCGGCGAGATCGGCGCCGTCGTCTGCGACCGCAAAAGTTCCTGTACCGAGACTCGACTGGCGGGCGGGGGCTTCGTCATCGGTGCGAAGCTGGTGGTGGAAACGCATGCGACGAAGCGTCTCTCGGACATCGACTAGCTCCGGGTAGCGGCGAGCGTCCACAAGCTGTGTGAGCACCGACTCCGACGGTTCGAAAGCCGCCGGGTAAGCGACCCGGTTGCCCTCGTCGTCGCGCACGAAGGCCGGCGCCGAGGAGCGATCCAGCAACTCGACGCGGTGCTTGCGTGGCCCAGGCAACAGGATCCGTTCCCGCTTTATGACCGGATCGCGAGGGAAGGCGTGGAGCAGACCCGCAGTGGCTAGGCACAACTCGTAAGTCACTTCCGCAAGGTCGACGGCCAGTTCGACCTTGGGCTCGCCTCTCCGGTGACCGGCATAGACGATGGAGGACATCCCGTCTTCTTGGAACACAGTGCGAGCCAGCCTCCCGTCCCCGCACGCCTGCGCGAGGCGGAGGGCACGGTAGATGTTCGTCTTGCCCGAACCGCTAGGACCGACCACCACAGTGATCTGCCCGAAGTCAACGGTCACGTCCCGAAGGGATCGGTATCCCTCGACCTGGAGAGACCGAATGTCCATGACCGGACAGTAGTCGTCACAGGATCAGACTCATCGTTGGCCTGCGTCACCCGCGTTCGCGGCGAATGTACCGTGGATCGTCACGGCTCCAACGAGGCTCGACGCGGAAAGTTGGGATGTTCGATCGCGAAATATCAGGAGGAGACACCGCGGAAACTTGGTATTCTGACTGGGATGTCCGAATACCTGCCTCGCCTGGTTGATCCGTTGCTCGTGGCTCGTCTGGCTTCGTTTCCCGCCCTCATGATGGTCGGACCCCGAGCGTCAGGAAAGACGACTACTGCCCTCGAGTTCGTCCGAACCACAGTTCGCCTGGACACCCCGGGAGAGGAGGCGGCTTTCCGCGCGGACCCAGACGGCGCACTGCGAGGCCTCGAGGAGCCGGTTCTTCTAGACGAGTGGCAAAACGTTCCAGAACTTCTCGGAGCGGTCAAGCGATCCGTCGACGGCGACCCCAGCCCAGGCAGGTTCGTGCTAGCCGGCTCGGTTCGTGCGGAGCTTGACCCGCTGGGATGGCCCGGGACGGGTCGTGTGCTTCCCCTCCGGATGCACGGCCTGACGCTCCGAGAGCTCACAGGGAACGCGTATGGTGCAGGTTTGCTGCAACGGATCACAGATGGGGAGGAGCTCGCTCCGCCCGCGAGTACGCCGGACCTAAGGGGTTATCTCGAACTTGCCGTGAAAGGTGGCTTTCCGCAGCCTGCGATTCGGCTGTCCGGTGCCGATGCCGAGGCTTGGACGCGCGGGTATGTAGACCAGTTGTTGACGCACGATGTTGCCGGTGTCATAGGCGGGCGTGACAGCTATCGGTTGCATCGGTATTTCACGGCGCTTGCGAGTCACAGCGCCTGTGTCGCGGACAAGAAGACTCTCTACGGGGCAGCAGAAATCGACGCGAAGACGGCGAACGCCTATGAGTATCTGCTGACGAATCTGTACCTGTTGGATCTCGTGCCAGCGTGGTCCGCGAATCGGATCAATCGCCTCGCACGCAATCCGAAGCGTTTTCTGGTAGATGCGTCGCTTGTCACCGCCACCTTAGGTATGTCGGTCGACGGCGTGATACGAGATAAGGACATGCTTGGACGGGTTCTCGAAACTTTTGTGGCAGCCCAACTGCGACCCGAGTTGGAACTCGGGGAGCGGCCGGCGCGCCTCTACCACCTTCGAGCAGAGGACGGACGGCGGGAGATCGACCTATTGGTAGAGCTGGGCAACCTGGATGTAGTCGGTGTTGAAGTGAAGGCAAGTTCCGCGCCGACGAGAAAGGACGCACGTCAC
>JBEKGS010000006.1:0-234893 GCA_050012675.1 Acidimicrobiales bacterium | reverse complement strand
CCGTGTGCTCTTACCAACTGAGCTACGCCGCCGCGGAGCCCCCTGTCGGAATCGAACCGACGACACCAGCCTTACCATGGCTGTGCTCTGCCGACTGAGCTAAGGGGGCGGTGCCAGCCGTCTTCGCCTGGCGCTGCCGCGACGGCCGATCATATCCGCGCCAGGCCCGAGAGCCCAGCGGGCGCGTCATTACGATGCAGCGCGTGGAAATCCGCCGAGCGAGTCTGGCCGACGCCGAGGCCATCCGTCACATCTACAACATCGAGGTGACCGGCTCGACCGCCACGCTCGATCTCGTCCCGCGAACGCCTGAAGAGCAGGCGAGTTGGATGGTCGCCCACTCGGGCGTCTACCCGGTCATCGTCGCCGAGGACGGCGGGCAGGTCGTCGGGTTCGCCGCCCTCTCGCCCTACCGGCCCCGCCCGGGCTACGCGACGGCCGTCGAGGACTCGATCTATGTCGCCGAGCCACATCGGGGCCGCGGCATCGGGCGGGCGCTGCTCGGCGAGGCCGTCGACATGGCGCGCAACCACGGTTTCCATTCCGTTGTCGCCCGCGTGAGCGCAACCCAACAAGCCTCGGTGGCACTCCACCAGGCCTGCGGCTTCGAGCTCATCGGAATCGAGAGGGAGATCGGACGCAAGTTCGGCCGCTGGGTGGACGTGGCGCTGCTGCAGTGCCTTCTTTGACGGCGACCCTCAGGCACGCGGCAAGGCCGGCACCTGGTCGTCCCCGGTGGTGTTGAGCGCCCTTCTCAGTCTCATCACGAGCGGGATGGCGAGCAGGAGGAGCATTGCGAGGGAGGCGACGCCGATGAGGACCTGGTTCGCCTCGCCGAACTGGACCACGAGCGACCCGGCACCCGGCAAGCCGAGGAAGCAGGCCACAGTCGAGAGCACTATCACGAGCACCCTCAGGCGGTGCTCGGCCACCGTCCCGAGCACGACCATGGCCCAGGCGACGTACCACGGTTGAACAGCCGGCCCGAGGAACACCACCGCGAGCAGCGTGAGGCCCATGGCCCGCACGGCCGTCGCCTCCCGCGCCTGCCACAAAAGGCGCAGCGCGACGACCGCCGCAAGCACGAGCCCGAGGCTGCGCGCCCCGCTCAACAGCAAGTGCTGATGGTCGCCAAGACCTGCCAGCTCCATCAGCTTTGTCAAGGCCTGGCCCACGATCTCGGGGGGATCGCTCCAGGACCTGATCGTCGCGCCGTTGCCCAGTGCCGTCACCCAGCCCCAGCCGAGCCCGACCATCTCGGACACCGCCGCCATGACGACGACACCCATCCCCACCGCCGCGAGGGTCGGCCTGAGCCGGGCCTTCCACGACACCTCGTCGCCGAGATAGCCCCAGCCGATGTAGACGACACCTATGAAGGCCGGGATCTTGATCATCGCCCCGATCGTGCACAGGAGCACCCCGACGACGGGCCGTCGCTGACGGGCGGCCCAGAGCCCGGCCACGAGTAAGCCGAGCATGAGGGCGTCGTTGTGGGAGCCGGCCACAAGGTGCAGGAGCACGAGAGGGTTCAGCACGGCGAGAACGAAGGCGACGGACGGATCGCGCCCGTACGAGCGGGCGAGGCGCGGCACGAAGATCCCGATCATCACGACGCCCGCGAGGGCGAGCAGGCGAAAGCCGACCACCGCCAGGAGCTCGTCATGGTGCACGACGGTGGCGTTCACTCCTGCGATCCAGAGGAACACCGGCCCGTAGGGCGAGGTCACGTCGGCCCACAGCTTGTCGACCAGGCCCGAGAAGGCGTTCACGCCGAGCACGGCCGGCCCGAACAGGTACGGGCTGATCCCGCGGCTCATCATCTCGCCCTGGGCGGCGTAGCTGTACGAGTCGCGGCTGAAAAGCGGCGCCACGACGAGCAGAGGAGCCGTCCATGCCGCGAACACCGCTGCGAAGGGCCGCAAGGGGAGCCCCCGGTGGCGTCGCGTGATGCGGATGAGGGCGATCCAGGCCTGCAGCATGACCACCATGCCCCCGTAGACGGCCACGAGACCGATGAACAGGTTCTTGTCCGCAGGCAGGGGCGCGCCGGTCACCACCGGTGGCGCCGGGATGCCGAAGAACCACGGGTGGCACATGGTGATAGAGCCGGGCACGATGCCAGAGCACGTCTTCCACGTGAACGGAGAGCTCGGCAGGGAGGCGCCCCAGGCGATGGCGCAGGTGCTGAGGAACCCGATGACCGCCGGCACCGCCAGGAGCCGGGTTACAGGCGTCTCGCCCTGCACATAGGGCTGCACCTCGCCGAGCGGCGTGCGCATGCGGGCGACGAACGCCACCCAGCGGTCGGCTCGCCGGCGCGCACCATCGGCCAGCCTGCTCAGCCAGCCAAGCAAGGGCCGAGCACCGCCGGGCCCGGAACCTCCCGCCCCGGGATCATGCTCCAAGGTCCTCGACGCCGACACGGCGCGTCCTCTCGGTCTTCTTATGCGGAGCGATCCTAACCAAGGCCCCCCCGACCGGGCGGCGAGGGCGGGAGAGCTCATGACACGGGCACACGAGCAGGAATTGGCTACGGTCGGACCCGTGCTCAGGACCGACGACCGGCATGGTGGGGGTCTCGCCGAGCCGGAACCTGCCCGGGCAGTCGAGACCGGGGCCTGCAAGCCCGGCCGGCTCGCGCGGCGGGACGCCCTCGTCGTCGCGCTGTTCTTCGGCATCCCCTTGATCGTGCTGAGCGTGCCCGCCCTCGCCGGCTATCCGTTGATCACCGGCGACGACCTGACGCAGAACTACCCGCTGTCTGTGCTGTCGGGCCAGTTCATCGCCCACGGCCATCTCCCGGTGTACGACCCGTATCTCTGGTCGGGGACTCCCCTCTTGGCGGGGGCGAGCGCGCACGCGTTGCTCCCGAGCACGCTGGTGTTCGCGTTCCTCCCCCACCTGAGCGCCTGGGTGCTGGCGGAGGCACTGACGCTCGCGGCCGGGGCAATCGGCGCGTTCGTGCTGCTGCGCCGCAACGGCTGCAGGACGCTAGCGGCCGCGCTCGGCGGCGCCAGCTTCGGGTTCGGCGGCTTCGTGTCGTCCCAGATCGTCCACATCGATTTCGTGTCCGCCTCGTCGTCGCTCGTCTGGTGCCTGGTCGGCCTGGACGGGATCGCCCGTGGCGAACCCCGGCGACGACCAGCCTGGGCGCTCGTGCTTGCAGCCGCCGTCGCCTGCATCGGATTGTCCGGGAGCCCCGACATCGTGATCGACACGTTCGTGGCCGTCGTCGTCTACGGATGCCACCTCCTGGCCACCGATCGGCCCGGGGGACTCGCCCGCCTCGCCTGGGCCGGTGCCGGTGGCGCGGCCGGCCTGGCGGCCAGCGCCGTCCAGTGGGTCCCGACCGCGGAGTTCCTCGCGGTGACCGAACGCGCGCACGTCAGCCTCGCGTTCGCCTCCTCGGGCTCGGTCTCGCCGGCCGAGCTCCTCGTGTCGGTGGTTCCGCACATCCTGGGCGGAGGCCCCATCGGTCTCGAGGCGTACACCGGGCCCTACAACCTTTCCGAACTGGACGCCTACTGCGGCATCCTCTCCTTCGTCGCCATCGTGACGCTCCTGGGAAGATGGCGTTGCGGCCACGCCCGGCGCTGGCGCGTCTGGTACCTCGTCGGGGGCATCGGCCTGCTGTTGGCCCTCGGGTCCCACACCGCGCTCGAGCACCTTCTCGTCCATATGCCGGTCGTGGGCGATCAGCGGCTGCCGAGCCGGGCGCTCATCTTGTTCTCGCTGGCGTCGTCCATGCTGTTGGGGCACTGGGTCGAGGACCAGCTCGCCTCGAGGCCCGGTCGCCCGAGGCGGCTCGGTGTCGCGGGCGGACTGGTGGTCCCTGTCGTCGTGCTTGGTCTCGTGGCCGCCACGGCCTTGTCCGACAAGCCTTACGGCGGGCTCCTCCACGCCCTGGCGGGCTCGCGCTGGTCGCTATCGGCCGTCGCCCCTTATCTCGCCGTGACCGCCCTCACGGCCCTGGCCGCGAGCGCCATCGTGGTCCTCGGGCCCAGTTGGCCGCGTCGCCGGCTGGCGTCGGCCATATCGGCTCTGGTGATCGCCGAACTGATCTTGTTCACCGCCAACCAGTCCTCGCTGGCACCGGTGCGCGCGCAGGCGCTCGACACGCAAAGCCCGCTTCAGGCACAGCTCGCCGTGAGGCTCGGATCCGGAGGTCGCTACCTGATCGTCGATCCCGCCCGCTCCGGCGGCGTGGCCCTCAACGACGTCGGATCGCCTGACTCCAATGTCGTCATGGGCCTCGCGAGCGCCCAGGGGTACGGTTCGCTCACCTGGGGGCCTTACGCGGACGCGACCGGGACCCACACCCAAGATGACCTCGACCCCGCCGCGCTCGCCACGGGGGTGTTCGACTCCCTCGACGTGCGTGTGCTGCTGACGGTCCCCGACGAGCTCTCGGTTCCCCGGTCTTCTTCCCAGGTGTTCCAGCCCGCGACCGCCACGCTGCCGGGCCTCGGCGGCCCCCCGCTCGCCGGAGTGGGGCCTGTCGCCTCGCCGACCACCCTGCGGCCCGGCGAGGCGGCGACGCGGTGGTTCGGGCGCGCGCTCGACACCCGGAGCGTGACGGTGAGGCTCTCCGACTCGCGGTTGCCAACGGGCTCGCTGGCCGAGATCGGGCGTGAGCTACGCCTCGTCTCGGCGAACGGTGGGAAACAATCCCCCACGACGGTGCGGGTCGTCCTCGGCGCACCGGGCAGCGAGACCGTCGTGGCCAATTTCCCCACGGGGGTCGCCTCGGTCGGAGTTTCGACGCGGAACCCGTTCGTTGCCCCGGTCCGGATCGCCTCCTTAGCCGTGACGGCCCGGGACGGCTCCTCCTACGGCCTCGACGGCCCCCTCTCCGCTTACCTCACGGCTCCGCACTGGACGGCGTCCGGGACGATCGGGCCCTTCGCGGCCTTCACGAACGAAAGGGCCCTCGGCCCGTTCTTCCTCGCGGGCCGGACCGGGACCGGCGGAGGCGCCCTTCGTGTCCGCGTTGTCAGCTCGTCGCCCTGGACGGCGACCGAGGAGGTCGCCGTCAGCTCGGCGAGGCCGGCGAGGGTCGGAAGAGCCGTGGCCGACATCCCGGGCTGGAGGGCCACCGGGGTCCATGACGGGCGCTCGTCTGCGATCTCGCTTGAGCGCGACGGCCTCGTGCAGTCGTTCGAAGTGCCGGCGGGAACGACACTGGTCACCTTCAGCTACGAGTCCCCGGGGCTTCGAGCCGGGCTCGGGGCATCGGGACTGGGCGTCGCGGCGATCATCGCCCTCGGGCTCGCGGCGGCCGCCTCGTCCCGGCGCCCGGAGGTCCCGGCCGAACCGCAGGAGTCCTCTCCCTCTGCCGGTCCCGTCCTTGAACCGGAACGGCGCGTCGCTCCGCAGTGAGGGACCTGCGAGATAGCGGGCGAAGCGACGGTGGGCCGGGAAGGATTCGAACCTTCGAAGGCTGAGCCAGCAGATTTACAGTCTGCCCCCGTTGTCCACTTGGGTACCGACCCGTCGGCGGACACGATAGTGGCCCGAACGGGCGCGCTTCGCAAGGCGAAGCATCGAGTGGGCTTGCTAGCGTGCGTGCGTGCCAAGCTTCGACGTCACATCCCAGGTCGACATGCAAGAGGTCCGCAATGCCGTCGACCAGGCGAGCCGCGAGATAGCCACCCGCTTCGACTTCAAGGACACAGGCGCGACAGTCGAGCTGAAGGGGCACGAGATCGAGCTGAACGCGCCGACCGAGGACCGACGCCGTGCCCTCGTCCAGGTGCTCGAGGAGAAGCTCGTCCGCCGGAACGTGTCGCTCAAGGCCGTTTCCTACGGCAAGATCGAGGAGGCCTCCAAAGGCACTCTGCGCCAGAGCGCCGCGTTGAACGCCGGTATCTCGGCGGATCACGCCAAGAAGATCAACAAGATCATCAAGGACCTCGCCCTGAAGGGCGTGCAGTCCCAGACCCAGGGTGATCAGGTGCGCGTCACCGGCAAGAAACGCGACGACCTGCAGGCCGTGATCGCCGCCCTCAAGGAACAGGACCTCGAGATCCCACTCCAGTTCGGCAACTTCCGCGAGTGATGCCTCAGCCGTAGTAGCCGGAGTGCACATAGAGGCACGGCACGCCCTCGGAGTCGAACATCTCGAGGTTCGCGGGATCGTCCTCGACGGCCAGGCGCACCTCGTAGCCGTGGCTCGCGAGCCGCAAGGTCTCGGCGCGCTTCAACTCGCGTGCAGGACGGCCGTCGCCGTCGGCGCGCATGATGAGCAGGTCGTAACGCAGGCCGTGTGACGCGAGCCACTCCAGGGTCTTTTGGCGCACGCGGGCCGGCCGGGCGGTGAGAAGCACCACGGTGAGCTCGGGCGCCAGCAGCTCGAGCAGGCGGGCCACCTCGGGGATGATCGGGTCCTCCCCGCATTCGGCGAAGAACGAGTCCCAGTCGCGCCTGAGGCCCGCCAGATGATGCTGACGGCCCGATGCGTCCGCGAGCACGCCGTCCACGTCGAAGATCACTGCCGGACCCGCAGCCTTAGGACCCGCCCGCCAGGTCCATGTTCCCGGCCAGCCCGGCGCCGTGCTCATTCCTCGCCGGAACCGGTCGCCGCCCGCCGACGGAGCTCGGCCACCACCGCCGGGTCGGCGAGTGTGGTCGTGTCGCCGAGGTCGCGGCCCTCGGCGACGTCCCTCAAGAGCCTCCGCATGATCTTGCCCGAACGGGTCTTCGGGAGATCGTCGGTGAAGATGATGACCCGCGGTCTGGCGATGGCCCCGATCTTCTCGACGACGTGGGCGCGCAGGGCCTCTGCGTGCTCGTCGCCGATCTCGAGGCCGTGTTTCAGGGTGACAAAGGCGATGATCACCTGGCCGGTCGTCGCATCGTGGGCACCGACCACGGCCGCTTCCGCCACGCTCGGGTGATCGACCAGCGCGGACTCCACTTCGGTCGTCGAGACGCGGTGGCCCGACACGTTCATGACGTCGTCGACGCGCCCGAGCAGCCAGAAGTACCCGTCGTCGTCGATCTTGGCCCCGTCTCCTGCGAAGTAGCGGCCCGCGAAGCGGCTCCAGTAGGTCTGCCGATACCGCTCCGGGTCGCCGTATATGCCCCTCAACATGGCCGGCCAGGGCCGCGTGAGGGTGAGGTACCCGCCCCCGCGCTCGACGACGCTGCCGGCGTCGTCGACGACTTCGGCCCCGACCCCAGGCAGCGGGAAGGTCGCGCTGCCCGGCTTCAAGGTCGTCACGCCCGGCAGCGGGGAGATCATGATGGCGCCGGTCTCGGTCTGCCACCACGTGTCGACGACCGGGCATCGGCCTCCGCCGATCTGCTCCCAGTACCAGATCCACGCCTCGGGGTTGATCGGCTCGCCCACCGAGCCGAGCACCCGAAGGCTGGACAGGTCGTGTGCGGCGGGGTAGTCGGTCCCCCACTTCATGAAGGTGCGAATCGCCGTCGGCGCCGTGTAGAGCGTCGTGACCCCGTAGCGCTCGATTATCGACCACCAGCGATCACGGTCCGGGAAGTCCGGGGTTCCCTCGTAGAGCACGCTCGTAGCCCCGTTCGCGAGCGGCCCGTAGACGATGTAACTGTGGCCCGTGACCCAACCGATGTCCGCCGCGCACCAATAGATGTCGGTCTCGGGCTTCAAGTCGAAGACCGTCCTGTGGGTGAAGGCGACCTGGGTCAGGTAGCCACCGGTGGTGTGCATGATCCCCTTCGGGCGGGCCGTCGTGCCCGAGGTGTAGAGCAGGAAGAGCAGGTCCTCGGAGTCCATCGCCTCGGCGGGGCTGTGCGGGCTCTGGCCGGAGACCAGATCGTGCCAGAAGTGATCGCGCCCTTCTTGCATGACGAGGTTCTTCGCAGCCTCGCCGAGGCGCCGGACGACGAGCACGTTCTCGATGGAGCGGGCGCCGCCGGAAAGGGCGTGGTCGGCGCTGGCTTTGAGCTCGACGGCGTGCCCGCGCCTCCATCCGCCGTCCGCGGTGATGAGCAGCCGGGCGCTGGCGTCCTCGATGCGGTCGCGAAGAGCGTCGGCCGAAAAGCCCCCGAACACAACCGAATGGGCGGCCCCGATCCGCGCGCAGGCCAGCATGGCGACCGGAAGCTCCGGGATCATCGGCATGTATATGGCCACGCGGTCACCACGCTCGATGCCGAGCGATCTAAGGGCGTTCGCGCAGCGGCCGACCTCGTCGGCAAGCTCGGCGTAGGTGATCGTGCGGCGGTCCCCGGGCTCGCCCTCGAAGTAGAAGGCGATCTTGTCGCCCCGCCCAGCCTCGACGTGGCGGTCCAGGCAGTTGAAGGCCACGTTCATCCGGCCACCGAGAAACCACTTGGCGAAGGGCGGCTGCCAGTCGAGCACCTGGTCCCAAGGCTCGAACCAGGTCAACGCCCTTGCCTGATCAGCCCAGAACTGTTCGGGGTCCGCCTCGGCCTCGGCGTAGATGTTCCCGTCGGACACGAGCGCCGAGCGGGCGAAGCCCTCGGGCGGCGGGAAGGTCCGAAGCTCGGCCAGGTAGTCCTCGATGGCGGCGACATGCCCCTGGCCTGAGTCCCCGCTCGCGTCGCTCATCGTCGCCCTCCCTCGTCCGGCGCCCCCAAACACCGGCCTGCTCACGACGAGCTGGACCTCGGCCCCACCGGCACTGGTCGCCAACCCTACCGACCGCCGAGCGGCCTGGCTGTCACAATGGAGCACACATGCCTGAGCACGTCACCGTCGTCAACCTGGCGGTCCCCGTCGGTTGGCGGGTGATGGTGGTGAGCGACCTGTTCCTCGGCGCCAAGCGCACGCAGTCGTCGGGCTCGGCGTCGGTGGAGCTCGCCCGCGCGCTCGAGCGCAGCGAAGGCCCGGGCGCCCTCGTCGTCGCCGGCAACGCCTTCGATCTGCTGGTGCCGCCCGCAGGTGACCCGGCGGCGGCACTCGGTGCCCACGAGGAACTGCGCCAGGCGCTCTCGGGCTATCTCGCGGCAGACGTCAACCGGCGGGCCATCCTGCTTCCCGGCAACCGCGATCGGGCCGTGCTCTATGACCCGGCGGCGAACGCCGCCGTCGTCGAAGCCGGTTTCGAGGTCGCCCTCTCGGCCCAGCTCGAGGTGGCGACGGCCGAAGGGCCCAAACGCGTCTGCATCGAGCCGGGGTGGCGCTTCGACGAGCGCAACGCCTTCGTCGACCCGACCGACCCGCGCGACACCCCCCTCGGCCAACACGCCGTGGCGGAGATCCTGCCCGCGCTGGCCGGCTCGAGCTCACCGTGGCTCGACGGCATAAACCGTCTGGCCGATCCTTCGGGCCTGCCCCGGTTCGTGGCCTCGCGCCTCACCTACCGCCGCATCGTCCGGTGGCTGTGGTGGCTGGCGGTCCCGATCGCGGTGGCCCTGTTCGCGCGGCTCCCGGACTGGTGGATATTCGGCATGCCGAAGAGGCTCGAGCCGTTCTCGTCCCGCCTTCTCGGCCTCGCCCTGAGCCTCGTGGCCGAGGTGATCGTGGCCGGGATCGTGCTCGCCGTAGTCAATCACCGGGTCTGGCACTCCGCCGGTCGATCGCTGCTCGGGCCCGCGGCCCACCACGCCAATGACAGGGCTCGAGAAGCCACCCGCCCGATCCTCGCCGCCGGAGGCACCGGACTGGTCACGGGCCACACGCTCCAGCCCGAGCTCGCGCGGGTCGGCACGGGCTTTTATGCGAACTCCGGCGCTTGCGGCGAGGTCGTGGAGGAACGGGCCTCGCGCCTCGGCCTGCCCCCGGTGTTCGTCCACCTCCAGCAGGTCTCATGGGTCGAGATCGAGGGGGGTGCGGAGGTGCACGCGAGGCTCCTGCTCGCACGCAGGTACCTGCGCCCGGTGACGGTCCTGGAACGATTCGCGGCCGGGCGCCTCGTGCGCGACTGCGGCGAGCCGGAAGTGGTGGCGTCGTTCCCGGGCGGGCGCGTGTGGCCACAGGTCACCGACTCCGCCCGCAGCCTGAGGCGGGTGCGGCGCCTCATAGCAGCCGGGATCGCCGTCCTCGGACTGGCCGACCTAGTGTCGGCGGTCGTTCCCCCCCAGGTACGGGGGCGGTTGCACCCCCTGCTCGGCTACATCCCGCTCGGGGTGAGCGAGGCCGCAGGAGCCCTGGTGGCCCTCGCCGGTGTCGGGCTCCTGGCAGTCGCCCGCGGCGTGAGACGAGGTCAGCGCCTGGCTTGGCTCGTGGCCATCGGTCTGCTCGCCGGCACGGTGGCGCTTCACCTGATCCGCCACGGCGAGGTCGTCCAGTCCATCGCGGCCCTCGTGCTCGTGGCAGTGCTCTGGTGGGCGAGAGGCTCCTTCCGGGCACGCTTCGACCTTCCTTCGCTCAGAGCAGGCCTCACCACGCTCCTCGGTGGCGTCGTCGGGGTCACCATCATCGGCGCGACGGTCCTGTGGAGCGTCATCCCGACCCATCGTGGCGGTCGCCCGATCACCTGGGACCAGGCCTGGTGGGCCACCGCCGGGCGTCTCGTCGGCGTCAGGACGGTGGCGCTCAATCCCCGGGTCGATGCCTTCTTGTACCCTGCCCTGCTGGCTGTCGGCCTCGGTCTGGCTGCGGTGGCGCTGGTGCTGGCCTTCCGGCCCGTCGTAGACCGGCACCGCTCGAGCGTTCGCACCGACACCACCGAGCATGCCGCCGACATAGTCCGCCGCCTCGGCGCCGGCACGCTCGACTACTTCGCCCTGCGCAGCGACAAGCAGGCCTTTTTCGACCGCGACGGACTCGTCGCCTACGCCATCTACGGCGGGATCTGCCTCGTCTCGCCCGACCCGATCTGCGAGCCCGAAGAACGTGACGAGCTCTGGTCGGCCTTCCGCCGCTTCGCCGACGAACAGGGCTGGTCGGTGGCCGTGCTGGGGGCCGGCGAGGAGTGGCTCGGCGTCTACAGACGCTCGGGCATGCACGAGCGCTACATCGGTGACGAGGGCGTCGTCGACGTACGGAGCTTCTCGCTGGAAGGCGGCTCCCGCAAAGGACTGCGCCAGGCGGTGAACAGGATCGCCAACCACGGCTACACCATCTCGTTCCACGACCCGGCCCATGTCGAGGGCGAGCTCGCGGACGCCCTCAGGGCCGTCATGGTGCAAAGGCGCCGTGGCGAGGTGGAACGGGGCTTCTCCATGACGCTCGGGCGTATATTCGACGCCCGTGACCAGGGCCTTTTGCTCGCGGTCGCGCACAGCCCCGACGGCCACCCGGTGGCGTTCTGCCAGTTCGTCCCCGCCTTCGGCATCGCCGGCTACTCGCTCGACCTGATGCGCCGCGACCAGGATGATCACCCCAACGGGCTGCTCGACTTCATCATCGTGCGCACGATCGAGCGGCTGCGCGACTGTGGTGACGAGCACCTCGGGCTGAACTTCGCCACCATGCGGGCGATCGTCGCCGGCGAGGACGGGGGCGGCATCCAACGATGGCTTCTCCGGCGCATGTCGGACTCGATGCAGATCGAGTCGCTCTGGCGTTTCAACGCCAAGTTCGGCCCCAAGTGGCTGCCGAGATACGTGGTGTGGGACGCGGCCGAGAACACCCTTCCCATGGCACTTGCCATCGCGCGGGCCGAGTCGTTCTGGGAGCTCCCCCTCGTCGGGAGGTTCTTCCAGCGTCCCAGCGCCGCAAACGACGTCGAGGAAGCGGCCGTCAACTCGCGTTGAGCCCCGTCGTCCTCGCCCGCAGTCGTCCCGCTCGGCGACGGCTGCGTGCACCCGTAGCTAGCCGCTTTGGGCACCTTCGAGGGCCCCGCCGACACAGCGCCCGGCCGGGCGATCAGAAGAGGAAGCCGGCCGCCTTGACGAAGTCGACCAACGGGGCGGGCCAGATGCCGAACACCACCGTGACCGCAACGGTGACGAAGATCGCCACCGCCGTCGGGCCGGGCACGCTCACCGGTCCGAGGTTGACCTTGCGGGGCGCCGCATCGGCCGGCTCCAGATCCTCCCCCTGGTCGCCCGTCACAGGCAGCTTTAGCGAGCCCTCGTCGCTCTGCGTCCCTCCGAGGAGCCGGACGCCGTACATGAGGAAGACGAGGCGGAGGTAGAACGCGGCGGCGATGGCCGCCGACAGCATGGCGATCACCGCCAGCGCGTACGAGTGGGCCTTCACCGCGGCCGAGATGACGTACAGCTTCGCGAAAAAGCCCGTCGTGAAGGGGATCCCGGTCTGGCCGAGCAGCAGCACCGCGAAAGCCAGCGCCAGCACCGGCTGGCGACGACCGAGGCCGCGGTAGGCGTCGAGGTCGTGGTCGTGGTCGCCCTTGCCCCCTACGACGGTTATGACAGCGAAGCTCCCGAGCACCAAGAAGGCGTAGACGAAGACGTAGTAGACGCTCCCGGAGATGCCCTTGGCGGTCGCAGCCGCGAGGCCGACGAGTATGAACCCGGCGTGGTTGATCGAGGAGTACGCGAGCATGCGCTTCACGTCGCGCTGTACGAGACCGAGGATGGCACCGAGCAGCAAGGTGACGATCGCCATCACCCAAAGGACCGGCTGCCAGTCGGTGCGCAGCGTCCCGAAGGTGGAGAAGAAGACGCGCAGCAGTGCCGCGAAGCCGCCGGCCTTGGCGATGGCGGTCATGAACCCCGTCGCGGGAGTGGGGGCGCCCTGGTAGACGTCCGGCGTCCACATGTGGAAGGGCACGGCCGACACCTTGAAGCCGAAGCCGACCAGCAGCAGGCCGAGCCCCGCTAGGAGCACACCGTTGGAGGTGACGATGTTGGTGCTCAGGTAGGAGGCGATCTGGGGGAGGTTGGTCGACCCTGTCGCCCCGTAGACGAGAGCGATGCCGTAGACGAACACGGCCGAGGAGAACGCCCCGAGGACGAAGTACTTCATGGCCGCCTCGCCCGACGAGCGTCGCCTCGAGTCCATGCCGGCGAGGATGTAGAGCGGGATCGACATGATCTCGAGGGCCACGAAGATGAGGATCAGGTCGTTGGCCGAGGCCATGAGCATGGCGCCCGACCCGGCCAGCAGCGCCAGGACGTGGTACTCCGGTCCTTCGATCCCCTCGCGGATGAGAAAGTCGTTGGCAATGGCGGAGGAGACGATCAGGATGCACGACACGAGAACGAGAAAGGCGATGGAGAAGCCGTCGACGGCGACCGAGTCCGCGATCGTCGTGAACGGCCCACGCGCCTGCACGTCGTGCCAGATGACGAGCGAAGCGACGAGTGCCGCGACGCCGATCACGCCCGAGCCGATCGAGTAGAAGGCCGTCGGAACCTTGGTGAACACGAGCTGGCCGGAGACGAGCAGCACGAGGGCGCCCCCGATGAGGATCAGCTCGGGAAGGACCGCCACGTAGTTCACGTGAGGCGTGACGAAGCTCGCCGGCACGACGCTCGACAGGAGCGAGAAGGTGGCGATCAGGCTCATGGCTTTGCCCCGCCCGGCCGTAGGGCGACGCCCGAGGACCCGATCTCCGGCGGGCGCTGGTGGGCCACCGCCTCCACATGGGTGACGACCCGGGTGACCGACGGGCCGATCCGGCTGAGCAGCGGGCCGGGGAAGATGCCGAGCAGCACTATCAAGATGACGAGCGGGGCGAGGGTGAGCCCCTCACGCCAGGACAGGTCGCGTATCGCACCCGGCTCGACGGAGGGCTTGCCGTGGAAGGCCTGCTGGTAGGCCCACAAGAGATAGACCGCCGCCAGAACGACGCCGGCGGTGGCCACAACGGCCCACCAGCGATGGGTGAGGAACGTGCCCGCGAGGATCAGGAACTCCCCCACAAAGCCGTTCAGGCCGGGCACGCCTATCGAGGCGAGCATGACGAGCGTGAACACTCCCGCCAATACGGGCACGCGCCGTTGCAGTCCACGCATCTCCTTTACCGAGAAGGTGCCCAGTCGCCGGTAGAGGATGGCGATGAGGATGAACAAGGCTGCGGTGTAGAGGCCGTGGTTGATCATCTGCAGCACGGCGCCGGTGAGCGCCTCGCGGCTCAGGGCGAAAGCCCCGATCACGATGAAGCCGAGGTGCGCGAGCGACGAGTAGGCGACGAGGCGCTTAAGGTCGCGCTCGACCGCGGCCACGATGGCGCCGTAGATGATGCCTATGACGCCGAGAGCGATCAAGAGCGGGGCCAACGTCACGACGGCCCTCGGGAACAAGGCGAGGTCGAAACGGATGATGCCGTAGGCGCCGAGCTTCGCCATGACTCCGGCGAGCAGCAGTGAGCCCGCCGCCGGCGCCTCCCGATAGGCGTCCGGAGACCACGTGTGGAACGGGAACAGCGGCATCTTCACCGCGAAGGCGGCGGTGAAGGCAAGGAACAGCAGGACGCCGGCGGTCCCCGACAGGTGCGTGTCGGCCAGGGCCCGCACGTCGAAGGTCGTAACGCCGGTCTGGGAGGAGTGGATGGCGACCAGGGCCAGGATCCCGACGAACAAGAAGGCGGAAGCACCGAGGGTGTACAGGAAGAACTTGCCGGCCGCATAGCCGCGCCTTTCGTGTCCCCAGCCGGCGATCAAGAAGTAGACCGGCACCAAGGTGAGCTCGAAGAACACGAAGAACAGCAGCAGGTCGATGGCGAGGAAGCCACCGAGGCAGCCGGCCTCGAGCACGAGGATCCAGGCGACGAACGACTTGTCGCCCGCCCTGTCGGCGGAGGCCGCGAGAGCGATCGGGAACAGGAGCGCGGTCATGAGCACGAGGAACAGCGAGATGCCGTCCATGCCGAGGTTCCAGGAGATCCCGAAGGCGGGAATCCACTGATGGGTGGACACGAACTGGTAGCCGCCGTCGCCCGCGGTGAAGGCCACCGTCGCCGCCGAGGCGATCCCGAGCACCGCGAGAGCGGTTACGAAGCCGACCAGCTGCACGGCGCGGCGTTGGGCCTTGGGGATGAGGGCGACCACGACCGCCGCCCCCGCCGGCACGAGGATGAGGGTCGTGAGGTAGGGGAACGAGCCCGTCATGACGCCCTCGTCAGCACATAGGCGAGTATCAGCACGATGCCGGCGGAAAGGCCCAGGGCGTAGTTGCGCACGTAACCGGTCTGCAGCTTGCGCACGTGTCGGCCCGTCGAGCGCACGAGCCAGGCGAAGCCGTTCACGGCTCCGTCGATCCCCTTGGCCTCGAGGACCGACGCGGTCTCGGTGGCGACGATGGTCGAGGGGCGGGCGATGAACCTGTCATAGGCCCAGTCGATGTACCAGGCGCGCTGGAGCAGGACCGGCTCGAAGGCGGGCCGCTCCGAAGCGGCGCCCCAGACGGCGACCGCGAGGCCCACGCCGAGCAGGGCGAGGGCGGCGTCGACCAGGGCGAAGGTCCACACGCCGCCGAGTCCGAAGTGGTGCTGGAACAGACGCGAGGCGAACACCGGGCTCAGCCAACGGTCGAGGAAGTCGAGGTCAGGGTGGATCGGCAGGTTGATCAGGCCTCCGACAGCCGAGAGGGCCCCGAGCACGACAAGGGGCAGCGACATCACCCATCTCGGGTCGTGGGGGTGCAAGGCCGCGGCGTCGGCGGTCTTGCGGCCCTCGACCCACCGCTGCTCACCCCGGAAGACCAGCAGGTAGGCGCGACCGAGGTAGTAAGCCGTGAGCACGGCCGTCAACGCGCCCACCGCCCACAGCGCCGGGCTGAAGCCGTAGCCGTTCAAGAGCACGTCGCCCTTGGACCAAAAGCCCGAGAGCACCGGGACGCCGCCGATCGAGAGCCAGCCGATGAGGAACGTCACGGCCGTGATCGGCATCAGGCGCGCGAGTGCCCCCATCGTCTTCACGTCCTGGTCGTCGTTCATGGCGTGTATCACCGAGCCGGCGCCGAGGAACAGGAGAGCCTTGTAGAAGGCGTGGGTGAGCATGAGGAATATGGCTGCGTCGTAGGCGCCGATGCCCGCGGCGAGGAACATGTAGCCGAGCTGTGAGATCGTCGAGTAGGCGAGGATCTTCTTGATGTCGTTTTGGGCGCAGGCGATCGTCGCCCCCAGCAGTGCCGTCGCAGCCCCGACGATGGCCACGACGTGAGCCGCGTCTGGCGCCCTGTAGAGGATCGGATTGATCCGGCACATGAGATAGACACCGGCGGTGACCATCGTGGCGGCGTGGATGAGAGCCGAGACCGGTGTCGGGCCCTCCATGGCGTCGGCGAGCCATGGGTAAAGAGGGATCTGGGCCGACTTGCCGACGGCGCCCGCGAACAACAGGACCCCGATCGCCACGAGGGAGGGCTCCCCGACGTTCGCGAGGTTGGCGAAGACCGTGTGGTAGGCGAGGCTCCCCGTGCGCTCGTAGATGAGGAAGAGGGCCACGAGGAAGGCGGCGTCGCCGATGCGGTTGAAGATCATCGCCTTCTTGGCGGCGCTCGAGGCGGTGTCGCGCTCGAACCAGAAACCTATGAGGAAGTACGAGCAGACGCCGACGCCCTCCCAGCCGAGGAACAACAGGAGGAAGTTGTCCGCCAGCACGAGAAGCAACATCGCGGCGACGAACAGGTTCAGGTACAGGAAGAACTTGGGGAAGTCCTCGTCGTGCTCCATGTAGCCGATCGAGTAGAGGTGGATGAGGGCGCTCACGCCGGTCACGAACGCCGCCATGGTCATCGAGAGCGGGTCGACGAGCAGGCCCATCGTGACGTGCAGATGCCCCGCGTTTATCCATGTGAACCAGGTCTGGGTGTACGAGCGTGATCCCGGTGACAGGCGGAACAGACCCGCGAACACCACGACGGTGACCACGAACGAGGCCGCCACCATGAAGGTCGCGAGCCAGCCGGCGAGCGGGTTTCCGAGCTTGCGCCCAGCGAACAGGAGGATCACGAAGCCGGCGAGCGGCAGCAAAGGGACGAGGTAGACGACGCGGAGCATCCGAGGTCAGCCCTTCATCCCGTGGACGTCGTCGGCTGTCGCGCCGGGCCGGCGCCGGTAGATCGAGACGATGATCCCGAGGCCCACGACAACTTCGGCCGCCGCCACGACGAGCACGAAGAAGACCGCAGTCTGACCTGCGATGTCGTTGAGCCGGCGGGCGAAGGTCACAAACGTCAGGTTGGCGGCGTTGAGCATCAACTCGACGCACATGAACATCACGAGCACGTTGCGCCGCACGAGCAGGCCGATGGCGCCGATGGTGAACAGCACCGCGGCCAAAGTGAGGTACCAGGAGGCGGCGATGGTCATGGCCCGGGGACCTCCGGGGATGCGAGCTCGTCTTCTGCCTGCGCGGCGGCGCTGCTCACGGTCTCCGCCGTCCCGGCCTCGCCGCCGTCCGGCTCGGTGTCGTCAGGGTCCTCGTCGTCGCCGTCCGGCTCGACGGCCGGCCCGGTCGCAGGCGCGCTCCCGCCGAGCGCCGGACGGGGCCGGCGCGCGAGAACGACGGCGCCGATGACGGCGACCACGAGCAGCGCCGAGGTCACCTCGAAGGCGAGCAGGTAGGTCGTGAAGACGGAACGCCCTATGAGCCCGACGTTGTCGGCCGGGCTCCCGATGGCGCCGCTCACCGACCGCGCGCCTGTGGGCCAGTGGCCCCGGGCCAAGAGGAGCACTTCTGCGAGCACGAGGATCCCCACGCAGATGGCCACAGGTCGCTGGGCCGGGAGGGGATCGCGCTCGATGGCCTCTTTCTGGTCGACACCGAGGAGCATGATCACAAAGAGGAACAGCACGACGATCGCCCCCGCGTAGACGATGACCTGCACCGCCGCCAGGAACTGAGCATCCTCCTCGACGAACAGCACGGCCACGCCGAACAGCGTCATCACCAACATGAGGGCCGAATGGACCGGGTTGCGCGACAGCACGACGCCGAGCGCGCCCAGCACGCAGATGGCCGCGGCTATCACGAAAGTGACGGCGTCGGGGATGGTGGCCGCGAGGAGGGTCATGTGCCGCGTACCTTGCCCCCGAAACGCCGCGAGATCTTGTCCCTCTCGACGGTCCGGACCGAGATGTTCCCCGTTGCCTCGTCGTCACGGTTGCCGCTCTGTCCGCCCTCGGGGGCGCGGGTTCCATAACCGAGCTCGGCGGACCACTGCACGCTGCCTTCGTACTCGACAGCGCCCGACGGCGAGGTCGCTCTCATCCAGCCCGAGGTGTAGTCGGCCTCGCCCGGTCGCCAGTCCTCCCAGGCGAGCTGGCGCGGCAGTCCGTCCTCGTCGACCACCAGCTCGTCTTTGGTGTAGATGGCGTCGGAGCGGTTCGTGAAGGAGAACTCGAACATCTTCGACTCGGTGATCGCCTCGGTCGGGCAGGCCTCGACGCACAGGTCACAGTGGATGCAGCGAAGGTAGTTGATCTCGTAGACGAACCCGTAACGCTCGCCCGGCGACACCGGGGCGTCGACCGGGTTGTCCAGGCCGCGCACGTAGATGCAGTCGGCCGGGCAGACGGCCGCGCACAACTCGCAGCCGATGCACTTCTCCATCCCGTCCTCGTAGCGGTTGAGGACGTGGCGGCCGTGCAGGCGCGGCGGTTTGGCCACCTTCTCGCCGGGATAGGGCGTGGTCACCCTCGGTTCGCCGACCTGTTTCATGGTCACGGCGAAACCGCCGAAGAACCCGAGCGAGGCCTTCTGGCGGGGCTTTCGCGCCATCATCCACCTCCGTCGGGCTCAGGCACCGCCCGAAGATAGGAATCGGCCACCGGGCGCTTTCTAGAAGGCGAGCTCTCCTCGAGCGCCTCGCGGCGCCCACGCCCCACGAGGACAGCTTGCCAAAAGGCCACGCCGACGACCGCGAAGCCGACGAAGACTCCGATGCCCCAGGCCGTTCCGATCCGGAAAGCCGCGACGACGAGCAGCCATCCGAGCGAGAGCGGTATGAGGACCTTCCAGCCGAGCTCCATGAGCTGGTCGTAGCGGAGCCGGGGCAGGGCCGCGCGGACCCAGACGTAGACGTACATGAACACGACCGTCTTGCCGGCGAACCACAGGATCGGCCACAGCCAACGGACGAAGTGGAACCCGGGGCCGTCCGGTCCACCGAAGAACAGCGTCACCATGACGGCTGACATGGTGATCGTGTTCATGAACTCGGCCAGGTAGAACAGCGCGAAACGCAGTGACGAGTACTCGGTGTGGAACCCGCCCACGAGCTCCTGCTCGCCTTCGGTGAGGTCGAAGGGCGGGCGGTTGAGCTCGGCGGTCACGGCCACGGCGAACAGCGGGAAGGGCAGGATGCCGAGGCGGAAGATGTTCCAGTGGAAGAAGCTGGCCGCCTGGGAGTCCACGATCGCCCGAGTCGACAGACCGTGGGTGACCACGACCACCATGGCGATGGTCAGGCCCATGGCGGCCTCGTAGGAGATCATCTGCGCGGAGGCCCGGATCGATCCGAGGAGCGGGTACTTCGAGCCGGACGACCAGCCGGCCAGCATCGTCCCGTAGACCGACACCGACGACAGAGCGAGCATGAACAGGATGCCGATCGGCGGGTCGGCCACCTGCAGCTCGACGACGTGGTGGGCGATGGTCACCACGCCGCCCACCGGGACGATCGTGAAGATCAATAGGGCCGGCAGCAGTGCCAGGGACGGCGCCAACCGGAACACGAACCGGTCCGCCTTCTCGGGCAGCAGGTCCTCTTTGAAGAACAGCTTGATGCCGTCGGCGAGGGTCTGGAGAATCCCGTAGGGGCCTGCACGGTTCGGCCCCACGCGGTTTTGCATGTCGGATATGACCTTGCGCTCGAACCAGATGGCGAGCATCACCGTCACGAGCAGGGTCGCGAAGGCGACGATGACCTTGACCAGGACGATGACGACGGCGCCGAGGTCGACTCCGTGGGAGAACAGCGGGTCGGGCATCAGGTCACCTTCTCCAGGTCGACTTCGACAGCCGGGACGGACCAGTCGACGAGCGCGGAGGCGCTCGCGTCGTAGACCGGGGCGGCGTTGAACTGCAGGAAGGCCACGCCGGCGGGCACACCGCGGTCGCCCACGGCCGCGACCACGATCTCGCCGCGGCCCGAACGGACCCTGACCTCGTCGCCGGTCTCGACACCGAGCTCGCGCAGGGCCTGGGGCGAGACACGCAGCTCCTGGGACCGGACCAGGGGCGCGAGCGACTCGGCGGACTGGACGAGGGTCCCGTGGTCGTAAAGCGCGCGCCGAACGACAAGACGCCAGCGGTGCTCGTCGCCGGTCGCGAGCGGCACCGGAGCCGCCCACGCACCCGGGTCGAACCTCAACGACCTTGGCCTCGCGGTCTCAGCGGCGCCCCCGGCCCGCGGCGCCACCTCTTCTCCGCCGCTGTCCTCGTCCTCGGGTCCCTCGCCTTCATAAAGGCTCTCGCCTTCTTCGAAGACGTCCTCGTCCCCGCCAAAGGGCGGCTGTCCCGGGGCCGGTTCCACGCCCGGCGACATGGCCGCGCCCGTGGTGAGCGGCGCGCCCTGCTCCTCGACCGAGTCGATCCCGGGTGTCGCGATCGGGTCCAGCAGCAACAGGCGCCGGGTGAGCTGCACCGACTCTGGCCGAATGGGGACGACGATGCCGTCGAGCGCACCGGGCGCCGAGAGCGCGCCCATGGTGCAGCCGGAGTGCGTCGGGGAGATCCTCTCGATCTCGGCCCAGACCCCTTCCAGGGACTCGAAGCCGAGATCGGCGCCCAAGCGGTCGGCAAGCTCCGCCGCGATCACCCAGTCCGCCCGCGACACCCCCGGAGGCACGACCTTGGCGGCGAGCCGTGTGACGCGACCTTCGAGGTTCGTGGTGGTGCCCCCGCGCTCGGCGTACCCGGCCGCAGGCAGCACGACGTCCGCGTGCACCGATGAGGCGTTGAGGGCGGTCTCCACCGCAACCAGAAAATCGACACGCTCGAGGGCTCTTTGAGCCAGATCGTGATCGGGAAAGTCGGACAGCGGGTCCGCGCCGACAAGCACGAGCGTCTTGAGCTCCCCTGATGCTGCAGCCTCGAGCATCCCGGCGGTGTCGAGGCCGCGGTGCTCGGGCGCCGAGCCCCACTGCTCGCGGAAGAACGCCCGTCCCTCCTCGAGCCTCACGCGCCCCGGAAGCAGCCCAGGGGCACACCCGAGGTCGATCGCTCCGTGCACGTTCGCGCGCCGCAACGCCGAGAGGAAGCGGGCGGAGGGCCAGGCGGTGGCGAGCACGGCCGCCGCGGCGGCGACGTCGTCCGGTGACTCGGCCAGAGACGGGCGACCGAGCACGACGACGACTCTTTCCCCGGGCTCTGTGGCCACCAGGCGCCGGGCGAGCTCGGTGGCCCCGCCGGGCTTGTAAGGCATCCAGGTCGCCACGGGCCCGAGGCCTGTCGCGACCGGTGAGCAGTCGATGATGCGAAGGCCCCCGTTCGCGGCGGCCTCGCGCAGGCGCAGGTGCAGAACCGGCAGCTCCTCACGCAGATCCCCGGCGAGCACGATGACCGTGCCCGCCGCGAGCGTCTCCGCGATCGTGGCGCGGGGCAGGCTCGCCACGAGCTCGGCAGGCAGCCCGTCGCCGAGCTGGGCGTCGAAATTGTCAGTGCCGATGACGCCCTTTGCGAGCCTCACCCAGGCGTAGGCGTCCTCGTTGGCGAGCCTCGAGCCCCCGACGAAACCGAGCGCCGCCGGGCCGGAGGCATCGAGTGCCTCGAGGACCTTGTCGGCGACGGCACCGAGCGCCTCGTTCCACGTCGCCGGGACAAAACCGGTCGAGGATCGCACGAGCGGCTGGGTGAGACGTTCGGGCGCCTCGACCGCCTCGAAGCCGTAGCGGCCCCGGTCGCAGAGCCAGCTCTGGTTCACCGGTTCTGAGTCGACTCCCAGGTAGCGCACGAGCGCGCCTGCCGACGACTGGGCGACGATGCGGCAGCCGACCGAGCAGGTCGTGCATGTCGTCTCGACCTGCTCGAGGTCCCAAGGGCGGGACTTGAAACGGTAAGGGGCGGCGGTCAGCGCCCCGACCGGGCAGATCTGGACCGTGTTGCCTGCGAAGTACGAGACGAAGGGCTCGCCGGGGAAGATGGCGACCTCGGTCTTGTCGCCGCGCTCCGCGAAGTCGATGAAGGGCTCGCCGGCCACCTCTGCGGCAAAACGCGTGCAGCGGGCGCACTGGATGCAGCGCTCGCGGTCGAGCAGCACGAGCGGGCCGATCTCGATCGGCTTGGCCCAGTGCCGCTTCTCCTCCACGAACCGGCTCTCCCCGGGCCCGTGAGACATCGCCTGGTCCTGCAGGGGGCACTCTCCCCCCTTGTCGCACACAGGGCAGTCCAGGGGGTGGTTGAGGAGCAGGAACTCGAGCACGCCCTCTTGAGCCTTGCGGGCGGCCTCGGACTCGGTGAAGATCTCCTGTCCCTCGGCCACCTCGACGAAGCACGCCGGTTGCAGGCTCGGGCCCCGGGGCCCTTGGACCTCGACAAGGCACATACGGCACATGCCGACCGACTTCATCCTCGGGTGGTAGCAAAAGCGCGGGATGAAGACCCCTGCCCGCTCGGCGGCCGAGATGATGAGCTCGCCCTTGTCGGCCTTGACGACGCGCCCGTCGACAGTTATGGAGATCTCCGGGGGGGTTTGGACGATGTCAGCCACGGCGCACCACATCGGCGGGGAACGGGCAACCGCCCTCTTTCACGTGCACGAGCAGCTCGTCGGGGAACATCTTGGCGACAGAGACGATGGAAGGGGGGATGGAAGGCCCGAACACGCAGATCGTCGTCTGCTTGGGCGGCCAGGTGAGGCCGGGTGAGATGTTGTCGCAGGCGTCGAGCACGAGGGCGATGTCCTCCTCGCGCCCGAGCCCGTTCTCGAGCCGGTGCATGATCTTCTCGATCCAGCCGCTGCCCTCACGGCACGGAGTGCACTGGCCGCAGGATTCGCGGTTGAAGAACCGGGCGATACGCCACGCGGCCCGGACGGGGCAGGTGTCGGAGTCCATCACCACGACCGAGCCGGACCCGAGCATCGAGCCGGCCTGGCCGACAGCCTCCTGGTTGAGCCCCAGGTCCAGCTGCTCGGGCCCGAACCAGGGAGAAGAGACGCCGCCGGGGATGAAGGCCCGCAACTCCTTTCGCCCGGGTATTCCGCCACCGAGCGAGGGGTCGAAGATGAGGTCCCGGAAGGTCGTCTTGGACATCTCGATCTCGAACCACCCGGGACGCTCGACGCGCCCGGAAAGGGCGAACAGCCGCGTACCGGTCGAGGACCCCTCGCCCAGGGCGGCGAAGGCGTCGCCCCCGTGGGTCACGATCCAGGGCAGGCTGGAGACCGTCTCGACGTTGTTGACGACCGTGGGCTCGCCGTAGAGGCCCACGGCGGCCGGGAAATAGGGCGGCTTTATCCGGGGGAAGCCGCGCTTTCCCTCGAGGCTCTCCAACAGCGCCGTCTCCTCGCCGCAGATGTAGGCGCCGGCGCCGGGGTGGATGACGATGTCGAGGGCGTAGCCGCTGCCGAGCACGTCGGCGCCGAGCGCTCCGTAGGCGTAAGCCTCGTTGCACGCCTGCTGCAGGCGCTCAAAACCGAGGGCGAACTCCCCCCGGCAGTAGATGAACGCCTGGGCCACGCCGGTCGCATAGGCGGCTATCGCCGTCCCCTCGATGATCTGGTGGGGGTCGTTCTCGATCAGCATGTGGTCCTTGAAGGTCGCCGGCTCGCTCTCGTCGCCGTTCACGACGAGATAGGTCGTCGCGGCCTTGCGCAGCATCGACCACTTGCGCCCCGCCGGGAACCCGGCGCCGCCCCGTCCGAGCAGGCTCGCCTTGTTGACCTCGGCGGCGACGTCCGCCGGAGCCATCGAGACCGCCTTGCGCAAGCCTTCGTAGCCGCCCGTGGCCAGGTAGCGCTCGAGGGTGAACGAGTCGGCGAGGCCGACCCGTGAGGTGACGATCCGAGGTGCGGTGGTGATCACTCGGCCACCGTCCCGGGAGCCTTGGCGCCTCCCGGCGGAGGGCCGGAGGGGGCCTGAGAGCTCGCCTCGCGGGCGGGCAGGACCACGCTGCGCTCGACCCTGCTCAGGATCCCGTGCGCAGGTACGGTCTCTTCGAGACGTCCCGCACGCAGGTCCTGTGTCAACGCGTCGAACCCCTCGGGGTCGACGGGGCCGAAGAAGCGGCTGTTCACCTGCACGCACGGGGCGTGGTCGCAGCCGGCGAGGCACTCGGCCTCCTCGAGGGTGAACTCGCCGTCGGAGGTCGTCTGGCCGACCGAGATCCCGAGGGAGGCCTCGGCGTGGTCGAGGACCTCGTAAGCGCCGGCCAGCATGCAGGCGATGTTGGTGCAGACGGTGACGACGTGGCGGCCGACCGGCTCGGTGTGCAGCATGTCGTAGAAGCTGGCGGTGCCCCGGACCTCGGCCGGGGTGCAACCGAGGAGACCGGCGATGTCCTCCATGGCCTCTTCGGTGAGCCAGCCGTCCTGGGCCTGGGCCAGGTGGCACAGCGGTATGAGGGCGGAGCGCTGCCTCGGGTACAAGGCCACGACCGCTTCGGCCTTCGCCCGGTTCTGCGGGGACAGGTGCGCCATCAGCGGTCCACCTCCCCCATCACCGGGTCCACCGAGGAGATCACCGCTACGGCGTCGGCGATCAGCCCGCCCCGCAACAACGGGGGCAGGCTCTGCAGGTTCACGAAACTCGGTGCCCTGATGTGCATGCGGTAGGGCTTGTTGGACCCGTCCGACACGAGGTAGCAGCCGAGCTCGCCGCGGGGGGACTCGATGGCCGTGTAGACCTCGCCCGCAGGGACCTCGAAGCCTCTCGTGAAGATCTTGAAGTGGTGGATGAGCGCCTCCATCGACTCGTCGATGCGTGCCCGTGGCGGCGGCGTCACCTTCTTGTCCTGGGCCCTGTAGTCCCCGGGGGGCATCTTCTCGACGCACTGGCGGACGATCCTGCAGGACTCGCGGATCTCGTTCAGGCGCACCGCGTACCGGTCGAAGGAGTCGCCGACCGTGCCGACGATGACGTCGAAGTCCACCTCGTCATAAGCGAGATAGGGCATGGCCCGCCGGAGGTCCCAGGCAACTCCGGAAGCCCTCAGTATCGGCCCGGTGGCCGACATGGCGATGGCGAGCTCGGGGGAGATGACCCCGACGCCCTCGGTGCGCCGCTTGAAGATGGGCTGGCCCGTCAGGAGCTCGTCGTACTCGTCGACGCGCCCGGGGATCGTCTCGACGATCGACATGACGTCGTCCTCCCACCCGTCGGGCAGGTCGGCGGCGACACCACCGGGGCGGATGTAGTCGTGGTTCATGCGCAGGCCGGTCGTCTTCTCGAAAAACGACAGGATCATCTCGCGGTCGCGAAAGCCGTAGATCATCATCGAGGTCGACGCCAGGTCCATGCCGTTGGTGGCCATCCACAGCACGTGCGAGGAGATGCGGTTGAGCTCTGTCATGAGCATGCGGATCCAGATCGCCCGGGGCGGGATCTCGATGTTCAACAACGCCTCGGTGGCCAGCGAGAACACGAGCTCGTTGTGCAGTGGCGACAGGTAGTCCATGCGGGTGACGTTCGTCGCACCCTGGACGTAGGTGAGCTCCTCACCGGTCTTCTCCATGCCCGTGTGCAGGTAACCGATGATCGGCTTGGACCGCAGCACCGTCTCGCCCTCGAGCTCCATCATGATGCGGAGCACGCCATGGGTCGAGGGGTGCTGCGGGCCCATGTTGATGATCATCGTCTCGTCCTCGCCGAACTCGACGTCGATGTCACCAGGTGGGAACACGGCACCTTCGGGCAGGGCTCTGGGCGACCCCTCCTCGATCGCGAGCTCGACCGGGTCGGTCTCGTCGCGCTCTTGCAGCTCCTGGAGTCCTTCGGAGGTCTCCGCCTTGAGCTCTTCGCCGGTCATCGGGGACCCGGCGCTTCCTTGAACTGCACAGGCACGCGGCCCACCGAGTAGTCCTTGCGCAGCGGGTGACCCTCCCAGTCGTCCGGCATGAGGATCCTCGTGTGATCGGGATGGCCCTCGAAGCGCACCCCGAACATGTCGAACGCCTCACGCTCCATGTTCTCGGTGCCGGGATAGACCTCGAACAGCGTGGGGACGACCGGGTCGGCCTCGGGGACCTGCACCCGTAGGCGGACCCTTCGGTGGTGCTCGAGGGAGACGAGGTTCACGACGATCTCGAAGCGCTCGGCGCCCACGTTCTCGGGCACGGGCCGGTCGAGGTGACGCAGGTAGTCGACCGCGCACAAGTCCGCGCACATCTCAAAGCCGGCATCCTTGAGTGCCCGGGCCACCTCGAGGTACCGCTCGCGGGTGACGTGGAGCACGTCCTGGCCGCCCGCCCCGCTCGAGGCGACGGCGCCGAGGCCCGCCAGTTCGGCGGCACTCGCGCCGGCGCTCGCCGTCACCGGGGCGTCCCCAGGTGCACGGCCGCCGAGGCAGGCGCCACCCAACCGGCCGGGACCGGCTCGGAGCCGAGGTCTATCCCGGCTCCGGTCTCGCCGGGACGACGGTTGGTGATCTCGCCCAGGCGGATCTTCTCGTGCAGGGTCAAGATGGCGTGGATGAGCGTCTGCGGGCCCGGCGGGCAACCGGGGGCGTAGACGTCGACGGGGACGATCTGGTCGACGCCCTGCACGATGGCGTAGTTGTTGAACATCCCGCCCGTCGAGGCGCACACGCCCATCGAGATGACCCATTTCGGCTCGACCATCTGGTCGTAGACCTGCCGCAGCACAGGTGCCATCTTCTGCGACACGCGGCCGGCGACCACCATGAGATCGGCCTGGCGAGGTGAACCCCGGAAGACCTCCATGCCAAAACGCGCCAGGTCGAAATCCGCCGCACCTGCCGCCATCATCTCGATCGCACAGCAAGCCAGGCCGAACGTGGCCGGCCAGACGCTCGAGCGGCGCGCCCATTTCACGAGCTCCTCGAGCGAGCCCGTGAGGAAGTTGTGGTTGAGGTTTTCGAGGCCCATCCGGCTCCGATTCGCTCTAGGCCGCTTCGTCGTTCGACGGCCCGATGTGGCGGACAGTCGACGACGAGGTTCGGACGACATCGGACTCGACGGGGCGGACCCGCTTGAGCGGGCCCCAGTCGAGGGCCCCGTTGGCAACGAGGTAGATGAAAGGCACGAACACCGAAGCGGCGAACACCAGGATCTCGACCAGGCCGAAGCGCCCGAGGCCCTGGGCGTCCACGGCCCAGGGGAAGAGGAAGATGATCTCGATGTCCACCACGACAAAGGCCATCGCGACCAGGTAGAAGCGCACAGGGAAGCGGCGCGCCGGTTCGTGGGTCGGCACGATGCCGCATTCGTAGGGCGCCTCTTTGGCGGCAGTGGGGCGCTGGGGAGCGAGCAGCCTGGACGCGGCAAAAGAAAGGCTCGCGAACGCGACGCCGAGCACGATCATGAAGAAGATGGGGAGGTAGCTGTCGAGGCTGCCCATAATGCTGGAGGGGTTTCTACCACGCGCGGCCGGTTACGGGCACGTCGGACCGCTCCTAACATGCAGCCATGACCGCAGCCAAGCTCGCCGCGGCCCAGCTGCAGCCTCCCCGTCCCGACCGGTACGAGTGCGACGTGCTGGTCGTGGGTGGCGGACCGGCCGGCGCCGCGGCTGCGTACTGGCTCGCGAGCTCCGGCATCGAAGTGCTCGTGGTCGAAAAGAAGCACTACCCGCGGGCAAAGCCCTGCGGCGACGGCCTCACGCCGCGCTCTGTCCACCAGCTCGCGGAGATGGGGCTCGCCTCCGAGCTGGAGGCACATCACCGCTACCGGGGGCTGCGGACCAACGCCTATGGGCGCACGATCGCCATGGACTGGCCCGAGCACCCCGTGCTGCCCGCGCACGGCTATGTGGTCACCCGGGCCGACCTGGACGGCCTCGTGGCCGCCCGTGCCGAGAAGGCCGGGGCGGTGGTGTGGCAAGGTGCCGAGGCGGTGATGCCGCTGACCGGGACCTCGGCTGCGGGGGGCGATCCGGTCCCGGTACCTGAAGGCTCGCCCTTGCGCCGGGCAGGCGGCGCCATCGTCGCCGACAAGGCACGCTCGACCACGACCGAGGTCCGGGCCCGGTACGTGATCGTGGCCGACGGGTCGCTGTCCCGGTTCGGTCGGGCACTCGGTACGGGGCGCAACCGTGACTGGCCCCAGGGCATGGCGCTTCGTGGCTACTACCTGTCTCCGCGAAGCCACGAGGACTACATCGACTCGTTCCTCGACATCCGCGACGCCACCGGCAAGGTCGTGCCCGGCTACGGCTGGATATTCCCCCTCGGAGATGGCCGCGTGAACGTCGGGGTGGGCCTGTTGTCCACCATGGGCCGGGGGAGCCACGTGAACACCACCAGGCTCCTGGACGACTTCCTCGCTCAGGCGCCCGCCTCGTGGTGCCTCGACCCCGGGTCCTGCTTGGGTGCTCCGGTCGGTGGCCGCCTGCCCATGGGGCTCGCCGTCGGGCCCCGCGTCGGGCCGGACTGCCTGGTGGCAGGTGACGCGGCAGGGGTCATCAACCCGTTCAACGGCGAGGGCATCGCCTACGCGTACGAGACGGGCCGCCTGGCCGCAGGTGCGGTCGCCGACGCCCTCGAGGCCGGCGACGAAGGACTGCTCGCCCGTTACGAACAGTCCCTGCAGGACGTCTACGGCCTGTACTACCGGGTGGCCCGGGCTTTCATAGGTGTCCTCTCGCGGCCCGGGGTGATGCGCCTGTGCGTCAACACCGGCATGTACAACCGACCCGTCATGGAGTGGCTGCTACGGATCATGGCCAACCTGCTGCAGCCTTACGAGCTGGGACCGGCCGAAGCCGTGTACAGGGCCGTGGTCGCCCTCGCCCACCGGGTGCCCGAGCCTTAGGCGCTCGTCCGGTCGGCCACCTCGAGGGCGGCGTCTCCGGCCGCCTCCACGGTGCGATCGATGTCCTCGGGCGAATGGGCGAGCGAGACGAAGGCGATCTCGTACGGGCTCGGGGCGAGCGCGACGCCACGGGCGAGCATGGCCCTGAAGAAGGTGGCGTAGTGCCCGGACCGGGCGGACCGGGCCGCGCCGTCGTAGTCGAGCACGGGCTCCTCGGAGAAGAACACCGAGAGCAGGGTCCGAAAACAGGGCACCTGGACCGCGAGACCACTTTGCCCGATCGCCCGGCTGAGCCCGTCCGCGAGACGTGCGACCTTCGTCGCGAGCTCCGCGTAGGCATCGTCGTCGAGGCGCTCGAGCACGGCGAGGCCCGCCGCAGTGGCAAGGGGGTTTCCGGACAGGGTGCCCGCCTGGTAGACGGGCCCGACCGGGGCCAGCTGCGACATCAGGTCGCGCCCGCCCCCGAGCGCGGCGAGCGGCAGGCCTCCCCCGATCACCTTGCCGAAGCACCACAGGTCCGGCCGCACCCCGAGCACCCCGGTTGCTCCGGCGAGGGCGATCCGGAATCCGGTGATCACCTCGTCGAAGATGAGCAGGGCGCCCGCGCGGTCGCACGCCGCGCGCAGACCCTCGAGGAAGCCCTCGACCGGGGCCACGAGCCCCATGTTCGCCGCCACGGGCTCGACGATGACGCACGCCACCGATTCGTCGATCGCCGGGACCTTGTTGTACGGCGCGACGATCGTGGCCGAGACGGCGCTCTTCGGCACGCCGGCCGAGTCCGGGAGCCCCAAAGTGGCGACGCCGCTTCCCCCGCCGGCCAAGAGGGCGTCGCTGTGGCCGTGGTAGCAGCCGGCGAACTTCACGACGCGGTCCCGACCGGTCGCGGCCCGCGCCAGGCGTATGACCGTCATGGCGGCCTCGGTCCCCGACGACACGAGGCGCACCTGTTCGCAACCTGGAACCGCCGCCGTGAGGACCTCGGCCAGACGGACCTCGCCTTCGGTCGGGGCGCCGTAGGTGGTGCCCCGCGAGGCGGCTTTCGTGATCGCATCGAGCACGGCGGGGTGGGCGTGGCCCAGGATGGACGCCCCCCAGGACTGGACGTAGTCGAGCAGTCTGCGACCGTCGACGTCCTCGATGAAGGCGCCCTTCGCACGGGCGACGAAGTACGGCGAGCCGCCGACCGAACCGAAGGCCCGCACCGGTGAGTCGACACCGCCCGGGATCACCCGGCATGCCTCGGCGAACAGCTCCGAGCTGCGCCTGCCTGCGGTCGCCCGGCTTGGCAGGCCTTCAGCCACCGAGCGCCTCGGCCACCTCGGCCGCGAAATAGGTGAGGATCACGTCCGCGCCGGCCCTCTTGATGGCCCCCAGGTGCTCGAGCGCCACGGCCCGGCGGTCGATCCACCCGCGTTCTGCCGCGGCCACCACCATGGCGTACTCACCGCTCACGTTGTAGGCGGCCACAGGGACGTCGACGGCTCGGCGGACCGCGGCGATGATGTCGAGGTAGGCGAGCGCGGGCTTGACCATGACCATGTCGGCGCCTTCGCCGACATCGAGGCGCGCCTCCAAGACGGCCTCGCGCCGGTTGCGCGGGTCCTGCTGATAGCCACGCCTGTCGCCGCCTCCGGCGATCGTGACGTCCACGGCGTCACGGAACGGGCCGTAGAGGGCGGAGGCGTACTTCGCCGAGTAGGCGAGGATCCCGACCTCTGCGTGCCCCGAGGCGTCCAGCGCCGCCCGGATGGCCCCGACCTGGCCGTCCATCATCCCGCTCGGCGCCACCAGATGGGCACCGGCCTCGGCCTGGGCGACGGCGACCTCGCCGTAGCGCACGAGCGTGGCGTCGTTGTCGACCTCGCCCCGTGCGTCGACAAGGCCGCAGTGGCCGTGGTCGGTGTACTCGTCGAGGCAGAGGTCGGCTATGAGCACCATCTCGTCGCCGAGGCTGTCCCGGAGCTGTCTGAGGGCGGTCTGGACAATGCCGTCCTCGTCCGACGCCCCCGATCCGACCGGGTCCTTGCGGGCGGGAACACCGAACAGCACGAGGGCCCCGATTCCGAGCGAGGAGAGCCGTTTCGCCTCGAGAACCAGGGAGCCGACCGTGTGCTGTGAGACTCCCGGCATCGACTCGATGGGCACCGGGGCATCGATCGACTCGCGCACGAACAGTGGAGCCACGAGGTCGTCGATCGAAAGGCGGGACTCGGCCACGAGCCGTCGCATGGCGGGCGACCGGCGCAGCCGCCGCAATCTGCGAGCAGGAAAGCCCATTTCGGCGAGCCTACCGCTCGCCAAATGGTGCGTCGTGGCGCTGCGACCAGTTCGTCAGTGCGCTGACCAGCCCGTCGACGGTGTGCACGGGCGCCACGATGTCGACACAGAGGCCGGCCTTCATGGCGGCGCTGGCGGTGACAGGACCGATGCAGGCCACGAGCGGAGGCACGCGCCCGGCGCCGACGAGCTCGAGGTAGCCGGTGACCGTCGACGGCGATGTGAACGTGACCGCATCGGCGTCCTCGACGGACTTGAGGTCAAGGTCTTCAAGGCTCGGTCGCGTCGTCCTGTAGGCCTCGACCACCTCCACGCGCCAGCCTTTCTCGGAAAGTCCCTTCGCCAGCACGTCGCGTGCCTCGGCGGCGCACGGCAGAAGGACCGACGCCTCCCGCCGCGGTGGTCCCGGGAACGCCTCCACGAGCGATTCGGCGACGAAACGCTCCGGGACGAGATCGGCGACGACGCCGTGAACGGCGAGCGCGGCGGCCGTCGCCTCACCGATGGCGGCGATCTTGGCCCCACCGAGCGCCCTGTCGTCACCGAGGCGCCGCCAAAAGCTCTCCACCGCGTTGGCGGAGGTGAACACGACCCAGTCGAACTCCTCGATCCGCAGCAGTGCCCCCCGTAGTGCCGCACCTTCGTCGAGCGGGTCCGCGATCTCGATCACCGGCACCTCCACGGGCGAGGCGCCGGCCCCGACAAGCAGTTCCAAGAGGCTGGACGACTGCGCGCGCGAGCGTGTCACGATCACGCGCCAACCTGAGAGCGGGCCGGTCGCCTGGGCGTCCTTCACGGCGTCAGGGCCTTGCCGGAGAGGATCTCCGCTCCTCCGCACCGGTCGCGGATCTCGGCGGCCAGTGCCCGGCCGAGCATCGCCGCATCTCGGCCGTTCATGGCCCGGCGGAGCAAGATCAGGCCGTCCGGGCTGGCGACGAGACCCTCGAGGGCTACCTCGCCGTCCGGGCTCACCACGCCGAGGGCACCCACCGGCAGCTCGCAGCCGCCACCGAGCTCGGCCAAAAAAGCCCGTTCGGCGTCGAGGCCGCGGTGCGAGGCGACGTCGTCGATCGAGCGCGCCAGCTCGGCCGTGCGCTCGTCATCCACCCGGCACTGCAGCGCCAGCGCCCCTTGGCCAACCTGGGGGAGCATCGTCGAGGTGGGCAGGACCTCTGTGACACGGCCACTTTGGCCGAGGCGCTCGAGCGCGGCGTAGGCCATGACGACGGCCCCCCCGGGGGGCACCTTTTGCAGCCGCGTGGCGATGTTGCCTCTCAGCTCCTCAAAACGCAGGTCCGGCCGCAACCAGGCGAGCTGCGCCCTCCTTCGCGGGGCGCCCGTGGCGACGTGCGCCCCCGGACCGAGATCGGCGAGCGCGCGGCCCACGAGCACGTCCCTCGGGTCGGCCCTTTTCGGGACGGCCGCGATCGTCAACCCTTCAAGCAAGCCAGAAGGCAGGTCCTTGGCGGAATGGACGGCGAGGTCGGCGCGGCCGTCGATCAGGGCTTTCGAGACCTCGGTGACAAAGGCGCCCTGGCCTCCGATCGCCGCGATGGGACGGTCGGCCTGCCGATCGCCGGCCGTCTCGACGACCACGATCTCGGTTGTGATCTGCCCGGCGCGACCTGGCAACGCCGCGGCCAACGCTTCGGTCACGATCTCGGCCTGGCGAAGCGCCAGGGGACTGCCACGTGTCGCGATACGCAGTGTCCGCACGTAGGTCCTAAAGGTCGAACAAGCTGCGCAGCGCCTCGGCGAGCCGCTCGCCCCGCGGCGAGCCGGCCGCGTCCTTCAGTCGCACCGTCGGCTCGTGGAGGAGCTTCGCGACCGTGCGCTGGGTGACCAGTTCGACCATCTCACGGGCCTCGGGCCCGAGCGCGTCGAGCCGGGCCCGCTGTCGATCGAGCTCGGCGCGACGAATCGCCTCTGCCCTGTTCCGCAAAGCGGCCACGACGGGCGCAGCGGATCTGGCCGTCGCCGAGGCCCGGTAGCGCTCGAGCTCCTCGTCGAGCATGGCGCGCACGGCCGGGATCTCTGCGCGTCGAGTCGACATCTGCGCCTCGGCGAACCGCCGCACGTCCTCCACGTCGAGGAGGCTCACGCCGTCGATGTCGGCCACCGCCGGGTCCACGTCACGCGGAACCGCGACGTCGACCACCAGCAGGCTCCGGCCCGGGCGCTGCTGCATCGTCCGGCCCACCCGGGCGGCGTCGAGGACAAGATCGGGCGCAGCCGTGGAGGTGAGCACGACGTCGGCCCGCCCGAGCTCTTCGTCCAATTTCGCCAGGCCGACCGCGGCTGCGCCCGACTTGGCCGCCAACGCCGTCGCGCGCTCGGCGGAACGGTTCGCCACCACGACACGGGCCGGGCCGGGGGCGAGAGCGAGGGCCTTGGAGAATCCGGCTCCCATCTCGCCCGCCCCTATGACGAGCACCGACCGCCCGGCGAGGCCGCCCTCCAGGCGACCGGCCGCCAAAGCGACGGCCGCGTGCGCGATCGAGGTAGTGCCCTGCGCGATCGCCGTCTCGGTGCGTACCCGTTTGCCGGCCTCGACCGCGTGACGGAACAACGGCACGAGCACCCTGTCCGCCGCCTGCTCGCGACGGGCGAGCTCGGCGGCGCTCTTCACCTGGCGCAGCACCTCGCCCTCTCCGAGCACCGGGGAGTCGATGCCGGCCGCGACCTCGAACAGGTGCGAGACGGCGGCGTCGTCGATCCAGCAGGACAGCACCTCCGCCAGTGCCGGGAGGCCACTTCCCATGTCACCCCCCAAGGAGCCGAAGAAGCTCTCGATGTCGGCCAGGCCGTCGTGGAAGCGCTCGACGACCGCATAGACCTCGGTGCGCAGGCATGTGGAGAGAACGACGGCCTCGGATATGTGCTCGCTGTCGCAAAGCAGCCGGAGGGCCTTCGGAAGGTCGCGCTCGGCTATCGCGATCTGCTCGAACACATCGAGCGACACGTCCCGTTCGTTGATACCCACGGCAACGACCGCCACGGCGCGGTTACCTCGTTTCTCTCGGGCGACAGCCTATGGCCGCCGCCGCGCTACAAGGACGCGTCGTCCTGCAGGGCCGTGGCCTCCGGGTGCGCGACGTAGAACGCGAGCACTTGAAGCTCGACGGAGAAATCGACCTGGCGCAGCTGCACGTTGTGCGGCACCGTCAAGATGGCCGGGGCGAAATTCAGTATCGCCTGTGCCCCGGCCGAGACCAACCGGTCGCACACGTCCTGGGCCGGCGCGGCCGGACACGCGATGACGCCGATGCACCGGGTGACGGCAGATACCGTGCTCGCCAGATCCGAGAGGGGTTGGATCGGCAGTCCGGCTACCTCCTGACCGATAGCCGCGGGATCGATGTCGAACAGGGCGACGGCCCGGAAGTTCTGCGTAGAGAAGCGCTGGGAGCGCGCGAGGGCGCGCCCGAGGTTGCCGATGCCGACTATGACGACCTGCCATTCTCGGTCGAGGCCCAGCTCACGGCGCACCTGGCTCAAGAGGAAGTTGACGTCGTAGCCGGTGCCCGGCGTGCCGTAGGTGCCAAGGTGCGACAAGTCCTTGCGAACCTTGGCCGCGTTGACCCCGGCGGCTTCCGCGAGCTCGGCTGACGAGACCGTCTCGACTCCGCTTGCCGAAAGCGCCAACAGGGCGCGCTGATACACCGGCAGGCGGACGACAGTCGGCTCTGGAATCCGACGAACGAAGCGGTCGGCCATCGCGGGTGATGGTAACGACTTTGTGCTCTCGCTCACAAACCCGCGCTCTTCCTGGGCGCGGGCTCGGTTCAACCGGCCTCTGTGAAACGCTCCGCCAGGTAGCGGTCGACGTCCTCGTCACGCAGCCGGTACGACTTGCCGACACGCACTGCCGGTAGCTGTCCCGAGCTGATGAGTCGGTACACAGTCATGTTCGAGACCCGCAGTGCCCGGGCCACTTCGGCGACCGTGGAGAACCTTGCCTTGGCGTACTCGATCGTTGACAGATGCATCACCCCTCTCCGCCAGTCACGAATGTACGCCAATGTGGCTGAAGTGCAAAGTGGGTAGGTGCCGCGAAGCCGAATCGGAGCCGCCCAGGGCCCCTGGGGACCGCCGGGTTACTCGCTGCGGCCCAGCTCGCGCGAGCGGACCGAGGCCGCTGCGACGGCCTCGAGAACGGCCGAGCGGAACCCGTGGGCCTCGAGGACACGCAGTCCCGCCGCCGTCGTGCCGCCCGGTGAGGTGACCGCGGCCCGCAAGGTCTCAGGCGAATCGCCGGACTCGGCGAGCAGGCGGGCCGAGCCGAGCAGTGTCTGGACGGCGAACAGTCGGCTGACCTCCCGGTCGAGGCCTTCGCTCACCCCGGCGTCGACGAGTGCTTCGGCAAGCAGGAAGACATAGGCCGGGCCCGAGCCCGACAGGCCGGTCACAGAGTCGAGCTGGTACTCCGGCAGGCGTGCGACGACCCCGAGCGAGGACAGCACCGACTCCGCCCAAGCGAGGTCGTCCTCGGTCACAGCGGTGCCCCCCGCGAGCGCTGAGGCGCCGGCACCGAGCAATGCGGGCGTGTTCGGCATCGCCCGGAGAACCACGACCCCGCGCCCGAGCCAGGTCTCGAGCTGGCCGATCGTGAGCCCCGCCACGATCGAGAGCACTCGTTGGCACCCCGAGCCTGCGATGGTCCGGCAGCCGGCCTGGGCATCGGCAGGCTTGACGGCCAGGACGGCGGACTCCGCCGCCACACCGCTGTCGGTGACGACGACACCGGGGAAGCGCCTGATCAGATCGGCGCGGGCCGAGGCGAGAGGCTCGACGACGGCCAGCTCGTCGGAGACGGCCCAGCTCGAGCGGATCAGGCCACCTATGAGGGCGTGGCCCATCTTGCCACCGCCGACGACGACGAGACGCGTCCCCATCGCGCTCAGCTCAGCACTCGACTAGCGACCGCGACGTGAGATCCGCGTACAGCCGGCGTAGCCGGCCCGCGGTGATCGACCAGCTGTAACCCGCCGCCATGTCTGCGCCACACGCCCCGAGCTCAGCTTGCAGCAACGGGTCGGCGCAGATATCGCCGGCGTACTTGGCGTACGCCTCGGCGTCGCCGTTCTCGACGAGGTAGCCCGTGCGCCCGTGCTCGACGAGCGTGGTCAAGCCCCCGACCGCGGCTGCCACCACCGGGGTGCCGCAAGCCGCGGCTTCGAGAGCGACGAGCCCGAACGACTCCGAACGCGAAGGCACCAGGCAACAGTCTGCCGCCCGGTAGTACGTCGAGAGCAGCTCATGTGGTTGGGGGGCGACGAACCGCACCCGCCCGCTGTGGCCGAGCGTCTCGACCATGGCGTGGAGTGTCGCGACCTCCGACTCGCCTCTCGGGCCGCTCGGACCACCCACTACGACGAGCTGGGCGCTCGGGACGGACCGGCAGAGGAGGTCGAAAGCCTCGAGCGCCACCTCAGCGCCTTTCAGGGGCTGAATCCGCCCCACGAACAAAAGGAGCGGTCCCTCGCCCTTAAGGCCCAGGGCACGTCTCGCATGTGCGCGGTCACCCGGCGAGAAGAAGGCGTGGTCGACCCCGAGCGGGACGACCTCGACGCGGTCCCGGTCCGCGCCGTACAGCTCGACCAGTTGGTCGACCTCTACCGAGCAGGAGGCGAGCAGCGCGTCCGAGCATCCGATGATCTGCCCCTCCGCCTGGGCACGCCGGCCTGGCTCAGAGCTCTCGACCTCTTCCGGGCTCGCCTCGGCCTTGACCCGGTCCAAGGTGTGGAAAGTCGAAACGAGCGGCAGCCCGAGACGGTGCTTGATCGCGTGACCGGCCAGACCGGAGAGCCAGTAGTTGGCGTGGATGGCGTCGGCCGGGATGTCGCTTGCCCCGAGCACGCTGTCAGCTGGGCTGGTCATGCGGTCGATGACCGATTCGGTGAACTCCTCCACGTGGTCCTGCAACGTCTCCTTGGCGACCGGTGCCGGTGGGCCCGCCGCCACGTGGTGCAGGGCGAAGCCCGGCTCGATCGAGATGACGTCGGGAAGGTCGTTGGACCACCGGCGGGTGTAGACGTCGCAGGTGAGGCCTCCACGGGCAAGTGCGGAGGAGAGCTCGCGGACATAGACGTTCATCCCGCCGCCGTCCCCGGTACCGGGCTGGGCCAACGGGGAGGTGTGCATCGAGAGAACAGCCAGCTTGCGCATCGGGTCAAGCCTAGGGTGAAAGTCTCGCCATCAGGCCCGGGTCTCTTCCCGGGCGGTGTCGGACACGCCGTTCTCACGCCGGAACGACAAGTAGATCCGCACGAGTGCCTGACGCTGCTCCTCGACGAGGTAGGGGTCCATGAGGATGTGGCGCACGACGTCGTCGTCGCGACGCTCGTCCTCGAGAATCCCCGCCCTCACGTACAGCGTCTCGGCGGAGATGCGAAGAGCCTTGGCGATCTGCTGGAGGATCTCGGCCGACGGCTTGCGCAGTCCGCGCTCGATCTGGCTCAGGTACGGGTTGGAGATGCCCGCGATCTCCGAGAGCCTCCTCAGCGAGAGCCTCGCCGTGTTCCGTTGCTGCCTGATGAACTCGCCGAGATCCGCCCAGCGGTCGGAGGAGTCGCTCGGGGTCATCCGGCCTTCACGAGAGCAGGCTGTCGGGGTCCGCAGCTCCGACCTTGTACCGCTCCACGATTGTGGACTGGAGCTGGTCGATCTGGTCGTGCAGCCTTCTGCGCCTCATCGAGACGCTCGTCTCGGCCGAGCGCAGCAGCCCGCCCAGGGAACGCAGCTCCTCGTCGCCGAACGCCCCCAGGTTGGCGCCGGGCAGCACCGGCTGGCGCGTCTCGTCACCTTTCACCTCAGCGGCGAGAACCTCGACCACGAGCTCCTCGAGCGCGAGCTCCGACTGCTCGGTCCACCCCTCGGCAACCCCGGCCATCGTGAGGCGGGGCTCGTGGGCATGGGACTGCATGGGTGCGATGGTGTTGGTGCCCGCCAGGATCGCCGGCAGGTCCTCCAAGAGGCGCCCCGTGTCACCGCGCACACCTCTGGTGCGGGCTTCGAGCTCCGCCGCGACGATGTCGAGCTCGCCCTGGAGCAAGCGGCGCACGTAGGAGAGGGCCACCTCCGCGCGCTGGCACGCGTCCCGGCGGGTCCTCAGCTCGTCCACCGGGACGTTCTCCAGGTCACTGGTCAGCTCAGGTTCCAGCAGCTGGTCAATATCCTTCTGGTGCAGGGCCATCTGGAACGAGCGTACCCCTGCGCGAGGCGGACTGCCCGAGAAAACCGGCCCTGGTGGGCGGGGAGTACCGGTAGACGGCCCTGCCGAGGAGACTGGAGGGCGCCACGGGCCCGAACCGCCGGCTGTCACGACTGGCCGCCCGGTTGTCGCCGCGCACCTCGACCCCTGAAGGGGCAAGGGCCACGACCCTCTTCACGAGAAGACGCGTGGGCTCGCCCGGGTCCTTGAGGGCGACGATATCGCCGCATCGGGGGCGCGCCCCCCGTATGACGACCAGGCGGTCTCCGTGAGCGAGCGTGGGCATCATGCTCGTGCCCTCGACCTGGACACGGGCCAGGCGCCTTAGCGCGAACGCCCCGACCACGAGCGGCAACGCCCCGAAGGCGGAGTACCGGCCCAGCTTGTGGACCGCGCGCCACCGGGGCGGCTTTCTGGTGCGATCGCCTGGGGCCCGGGGATAAGGTGAGCGATTCCTAACCACCGATGACCAACCAAGGAGCCGAAGCATGCACCTCACCTCGCGTTTGCTCACCCTGCTCGACCGCCTGAGCAGCCCGGTCACCGTCCACGCCCACTGCGACCTCCCCTGCGGTGTCTATGACCCCGCTCAGGCACGGATCGAAGCCGAATCGGTCAAGGCCATAATGGAGAAGTTCAACGCCTCCAGCGACGAGGTCTTCAGAAACCGGGCCATCGTGATCAAAGAGGAACGCGCCGAACTCGTCAAGCACCACCTCTGGGTCCTCTGGACCGATTACTTCAAGCCCGAGCACCTCGCGAAGTACCCCGAGCTCCACAGCCTGTTCTGGACGGCCACCAAGAGCGCCGGTGAGGCCAAGAAGACGACCGACGCCGCCGTCGGCCAGAAGCTGCTCGACCAGATCGCCGAGATCGACCGCGTCTTCTGGGAGACGAAGAAGGCCTGAGCGGCCGTCGCAGCGCCGCAAGCGAGGACGCCCCCGCTCATCCGCCCGACACCGGCGGCAGCACGGCGACCTCGTCGTCGTCGCCGACCGGCATCTCGCGCCTCGCCGGCTCTCCGTTCAGCCAGATAGCGCTGAAGGCGATCACATCGGCGAGGCGAGTGCCGAAACGCTCGACCGCCGCGTCGAGCACGTCCCCTACGGTGAGACCCCCGAGCGTCGCCTCGCCGGTACCCGCACAGTCGCGTGCCTGAGCGAACAGGCGCAGCCGCGCCAAGCCTCAGATCCCAGCCGAGGCACCGGGCGCGACGACCTGCGCGTGCTCGGCACAACGTCGCGTCAGCGGGAACAGCGCGAGCCGCTGCTCACCGATCGGCCGCCCGCACGCCTCGCAGGTGCCATAGGTGCCCTCGTCCATCCGCCTGAGGGCCCGTTCCACGTCCTCGAGCTCGCCTTCTGCGCTTTCGAGCACGCCGAGATCGGCCGGTTCTCCGGTTCCCACGCTCATGATGGTACCGGGGGTCGGCCCTCGCCCGGGTGAGCCGGTCAGCCGCGTCCGGGCTCAGTCGTCCTCCAGCCACCTGCGAGCCGACCCCACCACTTCGAGGCCCGGCCGCGACCAGATGAAGCGCTCCACGGCGTCGAGCGTCTCGACGATGACCCGCTCGCTGGCCGCGGCAGCGGCCACCTCCAGCACCGCCCGTTGGTGCAGGTCCTGGTAGTCAGCCTCGGCGACCGCCACGGCGAAACGGGAGCGGGCACCGTCGATGACCGGGCGGAGAACGGCGCGTTTCTCCTTGAGAGAGTGACAAGCCGGAAAGTGCAGCTCGACGACGAGGGCCCCGATCACCGGACAAGCATGCCCGAGCCGGGGCGCGTCGCGGGCGCTGGCGGGCGGAGGTTCTCACGCGAGGCAACGACCGTCGCTACGCGGAGGTTTCCGATCAGCCGACGGGCCCCGATCTACGCCCTATCTGCCCGGGCAGTAGCATCCTGGCCGAAGGCATCGCTTGCCGCGCAGGGTCGCGGTACCAACGAGGAGATCACGCCGTAATGGCACAAAGTGGCAACCGTCCCCCCCGGGGTGGCCAGTCGCAGTCACGTGGCAACCGGCCACCGACGGGCAACGGTCGCGCGAGCACCGACGGAGAGCGGGGCGAGACCGCCGCCGAGAGGGCCCGGGAGAAGCTCGCCCAGCAGAAGTCCGGTCAAAAGCGCCAGACCGCCTCACAACGAGCACGGGCTGCGGCACCCCCCGCTCAGCGCTCAAGGACAGGTTCGGCTCCGGCCAACCGGGGCAGAACCGGTGGGACAGCCTCCCGGCGTGGCTCGGCGAAGGCCGCCCCTACGCGCAGCACCGCCATGACGGCGGGGATCTTCGGCACGGTGCTCGTGGTGCTGGCCGTCCTCGTCATCGTCCTCGTCTCGGTGACCGGCAAGAACACGCCCTCAAACCCGGGGTTCGGCATCAAGCCCGCCCCGGCGGGCGTCGTGAGCGCCATAAGCAACGTGCCGGCGTCCGCGTTCGCGGCAGCCGGGTCCACGATCAGCCAGTCCGGTCCCTACACGGTCGCGATCACCGTTCTAAAGAAACAGCCTCCGCTGAGCCTCGACGGCAAGCCGCTGATCGACTACGCGGGGTCCAACTGGTGCCCCTACTGCGCGGCTGCGCGGTGGCCGCTCGCCGTAGCCCTGTCCCGCTTCGGCACTTTCAAGAACCTCCACATAACCGCCTCGGGCCACGGCACGGGCGAGATCTACCCGAACACGCCAACGCTGACCTTCTACAAGTCGAGCTACACGAGCCCGTACATCTCCTTCCTGTCCACCGAGCAGTGCAGCGATCTCGTCTCGTCCAGCACCTCCACGGCGGTCGAGGACTGCAACGGCTACCTGCCCCTGCAGAACATGTCGTCGCTCGCCCGCAAGATCTACCTCAAGTACGACTTCCCGCCCTACGTCCCGTCGGCGGACCCGGGCGGCATACCCTTCATCAACTTCGGCGACAAGGTCATGGAGGCCGGCGCCTTCATGGACCCGTCCATCCTCGACGGCCTGACCCATCTGCAGGTCGCCGAGAGCCTCGGCAACCCGATCGCCTCGCCGGCACAGCCGATCCTCGTCTCGGCCAACTTCTACACGGCCATAATCTGCCACGTGACAAACAACAAGCCGGGCTCGGTCTGTGACATGCCGGTCGTCAAGCTGGCGGCCAAACAGCTGAAGCTGTGAGCGGCCGGAACGCCGCCCGCCGGCGGCCACGTCCGGGCACGACCCAGCGGACGAGGTCCCAGCCGCGACGCGCTCGCGCGTCGGTGACATCGTCCAGGGCCGCCCCTGGCGACCGTTGGTCATCGGCGCCATCTGCCTTGCGGGCATCGCCATCTCGATCTACCTCCTGATCGTGCACTACGAACCCGGCGCGCTCATATGCTCCAACAGCGGTGCTGTGAACTGCTTCAAGGTGCTCACGAGCCCCTCGTCTGTCATCTTCGAAGTGCCCGTGCCCGTCTTCGGGATGATCTTCTTCATCGGGATGGGAGCGATCTGCCTGCCCTTCGCCTGGCGCTTCGATGCGGCATGGCTCGCTTGGGGACGGATAGCGGCAGCCGTCGCCGGCATCGGGATGGTCGTCTACCTCGTATACCAGGAGGCGCTCGTGCTCCACACGATCTGCCTGTGGTGCACTGGCGTCCACGTGCTCACCTTTGCCATGTTCCTGATCATCATCACCGGCTGGGAGGACACCGGCTACGCTCAGTCTCGCTACGGGGACTGACGAACGTGCCCCAAGAGGGCCTTCGGCAAAAAGAGCGTCGCGATGGCGTCGCGCCAGTGCTCAGCTCGTGGCCTCCTGCATGGACCCGGGCAGCACGCCGGCGTGGAAGCTCACCAGCCCCGCCGGTACGAGCCAGCTCATCAGTTTGAAGTCGAGCACGCCGGCGCGCACCGCCGGGTCCTCCAAGAGCAGCGATCGCGCCTTTTCGACTCCGGTGGCGAAGACCATCGCCCCCCGCAAGCTGGGATCGTCGTGGTCGTCGAAAGGGCCTGCTGCGACGAGGTGTCCCGCGCGCCCGAGGTCGGCAAGAAAGGCCAGGTGCTCGTCTTGGACCGTGTCCCTCCGCTCGTCGTCCAGGGACGGCGTCTCGGACGGACGGACGTAGAGGCCGAAAGTGAAGCGGTCGAAGTCCATGCACCACGCTAATCCCGTTTGGCGGTGCTGCCGATGAACAAGAACGTGGCCAGTCTCGCGACCGTCGAGCCCATAGCCATAGGGATCCTGGTCGTCGCGGTCTTCTTCGCCTGGGGCTGGGCCAGGGCGGCCCGGTTCCGCGCCGAACGTGGCAAGGCCCCCTGGACGATCCCGCCAGTGGTGTGGGGTGCAATCCACGTCGCGCTGTTGCCGATCGGCTGGCTCATCTACTCGGCGGCATCGCGGACCACGAGGGTCGCGGACTTCTCGCTCACCCACCGGTCGAACACGGCGATCGCCGACACCGCCGAAGAGCGCGAGAAGCTGCGGAGGATCCAATTCGAGCTGCCCCTCTTGCGCCCACCGCAACCCGCTTCGCGGGGCTGGCACCCGGATCCCTTGCACCAAAGGCCTTTCCGTTTCTTCGACGGCAAGCAGTGGACACGCGACGTCATCGACGACCCCGAACGAAAGGCGGCAACGGCCGTCGGAGATCCTCACGCCGACCTCCGGCGGCGTCTCCGGGCGTTGCCCCCGCCGGCGGACCCGACGCCCTCTTGGCATGTCGACCCACTCGGCCACGGCCACTACCGCTACTTCGACGGTGGGACCTGGACCGACAGGGTCCACAAGGCGCGCTCGTCCTGAACTGCTCCGGGGGGAGGGCTCGAACCTCCAACATCCGGCTCCAAAGGCCGACGTTCTGCCGATTGAACTACCCCGGAAGGGATCTCTTCGCCTGCATTTCTACAACAGTAAGTGCCGCCGGCCGACACCTCGGCCGGCGATTGTCGGCGGGCGCGCCACTCTGTGGGGACCTGGTGCGGCCCAAGAGTCCCCGCCGACGGGCGAGCCCGCGCGAACTTCGGCTAGCGTTCTGGCCGCCATGGGATCACTCATCAAAAAGCGGCGCAAGCGAATGCGCAAGAAGAAGCACAAGAAGATGTTGAAGCGCACCCGCTGGCAACGACGCGCCGCCGGCAAGTAGCACGGCCGCGGGGAGCTGTTAGCAGAGCAGAACCCCGTTTCACGGCCAGGCTGCCACAAGGTCGCGAGGCGCCCGTCACAGGTGGGCAGTGCTCGACGACGCGACGACAAGGCCCTGCACGTGCTCGGCTCGCACGGCGCCTTGGAGCTCGGCCGCAAGATGCGCGGCCACTTCCGGGTCGCTCTCGAGGTACCACGTGCCACCGCTTCCCGCCAACCGCGGCTCACAGCCCGCCACCGCGGTGATCATGTCTCGCCACCAACGAAGGCGGGGCTCGACGACAAAGGCGGCCTGTTCGAGATCGTTGCCGTGCTCGCCGGTCGGGCCACCGAGAACGTCCCAGGCCCGGTAGACCGCGGGAGTCGACACCGTCAGCGCCGGCGTCACGAGCACGGCTGTGAAGGCCTCGAAAGCAAGCGGCTCGACCAGCTCCCCGACGCCTCTCACGAGCGCCCTGCCACCCACGACGCAGAAGGGCACGTCGGCGCCGAGGCCCACCGCGACCGCGGGATCCAGTGCTCCCGCCCATCGCAGCACCGCGGCCGCATCCGAGGACCCGCCTCCGAGGCCGGCTCCCGCCGGGACTCGCTTCAGGAGCCGCACCCTGGCTCTGCGATCGACCGCGGCCAGTGCCCGGCTGACGAGGTTCTCCCGGCCGAGCGGAAACGGGCTTCGGGCCGCACCCGTCTGCGAGGAGTCGCCACCGACCCAGGCAACCTCGTCGACGACCTCGAGGCCGTCGCTGCCCTCTTCGATCTCCAGCTCGTCGGCGAGATCGATCGTCGCCATCTCCGCCTCGAGCAGGTGGTAGCCGTCCGGACGGACTCCCACGACCCGCAATGCCCGGGTCAGCTTGGCTGGTGCCCGAAGGTGATCGACCGGCGGCATGCGACTAGCTTGCCCCACTCCTCGATGCCGAGCTCCTCGGCCCGGAATCGTCCGTCGATCCCGGCCGCCGCGAACCCGGCCCCGTCGACGAGTCCTTCGAGGGACCGTCGCAGCATCTTCCTGCGCCCGCCGAAGCCGGCCCGGAGCAAGACGTCGATCTCCTCGTAGCTGGCCACGTCGGGATCGACCGCGGGCGACTCGCGCCGCACGAGCTCCACCAGCACCGATTCGACGTTGGGACGAGGCAGGAACACCCCGGGCGAGACGCGGCCCAAGAGCGTGGCGGTGGCGAAATAGCCGACCCGCACCGATACGGCCCCGAAGCCTGTTGCCCTCGGCAGTGCGACCAGTCGTTCCCCGGCCTCACGCTGGACCATCACGAGCATGCGGCCGATGGCCGGCACGTTACGGAGAAGCTCGAGGACGAGCGGAGTCGCGACGTTGTAGGGCAGGTTCGCCACGAGCACCCAGCGCGGCGCCGCGGCAAGCAGCTCCGCCCAGTCACACGACATCGCGTCCGCCTCGACCACGCTCACCCCGAGCGGCTCGACCATCTCACGCAACACCGGAGTGATGCCCCTGTCCACTTCGACCGCCGTCACCTTGGCGCCGCGCGCCGCCAGTGCGACAGTGAGAGACCCGAGCCCGGCGCCGACCTCGACGACGTGATCTCCGGCGCCGACGCGGGCGAGCCGGGCAATGCGTTCCACGGTGTTCGGGTCGATGACGAAGTGCTGGCCCAGGGCCTTGGACGGGTGAAGGCCGTGCTGGCTCAGGAGCTGGACGACCTCGCCACGGCCGGGCGGGCGCCGGAAGGGAGCAGCCGGAGCCCCGCTTGCGTGCTCGGCGATCTCAGACTCCGAACCCGAAGGCCTTCTCGGCGTTCATCCAGCTGACCGCGGCCAGGACCTCGGGCTCGAAGCCCTTCAACTGGCCTACCGCGTTCCCCACCACGACGACGTTGCTCGGCGAGTTACGGCGCCCACGGTGCGGGACCGGGGTGAGGAAGGGCGAGTCGGTCTCGATCAAAAGGCTGTCGAGCGGGCAATGGGTGACGACCTCGCGCAGCTCTACCGCGTTGGCAAAGGTCACGATGCCGCTGAAGGACAAGATGCCGCCCACGCGCAGGCACCGCCTCGCCTCGGTCTCACCGCCCGTGAAACAGTGGAAGATCGTCCTTTCCGGCACTCCTTCGCGCTCGAGGATCGAGAACGTGTCGTTCCAGGCGTCACGAGTGTGGATGACGAGCGCCAGGTTGTGCTGATTCGCCAGGCGAACCTGGGCGGCAAAGACGTCCCGCTGGAGGTCCCGGGGCGAGTTGTCGTAGTGGTAGTCGAGCCCGCACTCGCCGATGGCAACGACGCGGGACCGGCGCAGGCCGTCGCCCGCCACCAGTTCGCCGAGGAACTCGGTGACCGGCGTCAGCCCGGCCTTCGCGTCATGGGGGTGCAGCCCGACTGTTGCCCAGACTTCGGCGGCACCTGCCCCGGGGGATTGCGCGTAACCCGGGGCCGGCCCGGCGGCCCCTCCCGACAGCTCATTGGCCAGGAGCACGGCGCGCCGGGACGACGCCTCGTCCGTGCCTACGCACACCATGCGCCCAACCCTTGCCGCTCGAGCCGCGGCAACAGTCGCGCCGGGGTCCGGCTCGTCTTGCAGATGGCAGTGGCTGTCGGTCCAGATGGCCGACGGCAGCGTGCTGCGCGCGGAGCTGACCGGCGAGGAAGGCGCAGCCGCACCGGGCTCGCTCCCGCCAGGTGTGCCCGTCTCGCGCTGGGTCCGCTTTGCGGCGCCGCGCCGGCGGCGCAGCCACGATCCCTCCTGCTGACCCCCTTGGCCGGTCTCGCTCGAATCGTCCACCTTGCCTCTTTCGTTCAACTGTCAACGCTACGCCGCGGGAACAGGGGCGCACCTTTGGTCACCGGGAGGTTCCCCGGGTAGCCCCCCCAGGAGAGGCCCCCCTCCGGAGCGGCGACGCCTGGCTCGTCGGGCCTGCCCGCAAGCCCGATCCGCGCCCAGATCTCGCCAGCCGCACCAGGCATGACAGGTGAAACGAGCACGGACACGATCCGCAACGCCTCGAGCGCGTCGCCGAGCGAGGCGTCGAGGGCCGGACCAGGAGGCAACTTCCAGGGTTCTTGGGTCTCGAGCTCGGAATTCGCGGCACGGACGAGCCGCCATGTCGCCTCCAGGGCTTCGTGAGCCGCGAAGCGCTGCCATGCGTCCCGCCAGGCGGCCACCACCTCCCCCGAGACCTCGCTCAGGCGCACACCGGGCGCGGCCTTTCTCGGGGCGGGACCCATGCCTGCGCACTTGCTGCCGACGACGGTCGCCACGCGGGCCAGCAGGTTGCCGAGATTGTTCGCGAGGTCGGAGTTGTATCTCGCGATCAGGCCCTCGTAGGTGAAATCCCCGTCGGACCCGAGCACGACGTCGCGCACCAGGTGGTAGCGCAGGGCGTCGACCCCGATGTCGTCGGCGAGCGCCACGGGGTCGATCTGGTTGAGCCGCGTCTTGGACATCTTCTCGCCCCCGACGAGCAACCAGCCGTGGACGATGTAGTGCGCGGGAGGCTCGATACCCGCAGCCAGGCACATCGCCGGCCACCAGACGCAGTGAAACCGGATGATGTCCTTGCCGAGCAGGTGATGGGCGGCCGGCCACCACTTGGAAAAGCGTTCAGGGTCCTCGCCGTAGCCGATGGCGGTGATGTAGTTGACCAGGGCGTCGTACCAGACGTAGAACACGTGGGCCTGGTCCCAGGGGACGCGTACACCCCAGTCGATCGATGTCCTCGTGATCGAGATGTCCTGGAGGCCGCCCTTTATGATCCCGAGGGCTTCGTTGCGCCTCGACTCGGGGAAGATCGCCTGCGGATGGCTCTCGTACCAGTCGAGCAGCGACTGCTCGAAGCGGGACAGCTCGAAGAACCAGTTCTCTTCGGTGAGCCACTCCACCGGCCGCTCGTGCACCGGGCAGAGGCGACCTTGCCCGAGGTCGCTCTCGGGGTAGTACGCCTCGCAGGAAACGCAGTACCAGCCCTCGTAGAGCCCCTTGTGCATGTAGCCGTTGTCATGGATCGCCTGCATGAACCTCTGGACGCTCAGGTGGTGACGGGGCTCGGTCGTACGGATGAAATCGTCGTTGGAGATCTCCAGGGCGGCCCACGAGGCGACGTAGCGCCGGCTCGTCCGGTCGACCCACTCCTTCGGCGTGAGCCCTTGTTCCTCGGCGGCTCGGGCGTTCTTCAGCCCGTGCTCGTCGGTGCCCGTCAGGAACCAGGAGTCGTCGCCCACCAGCCGGTGCCAGCGTGCGAGCACGTCCGCATTCACGGTCGAATAAGCCGTCCCGAGATGAGGGGCGTCGTTGACGTAGTAGATCGGTGTCGTCAGGAAGAAGCGCTCGGGCACGCTCTCAAAACTACTGGCCGCCGCGAGCCAGCGAAGACTCGTACGCGAACCTCTTCGACACACCGAGATCCGCGGCGACCTCCGCCGCCGCCTGGCGGCGAGTCAAGCCTTGCGACATACGGCTGGCGACTGCGCTTTGCACCTGAGCTTCGCTCGGCGCCGGGCGTTCGGCCGCGGGTCTTGCGCCAACCACGATCACGTGCTCACCACGCGCCGCGACCGCCTGGCTGCGCTCGCAGGCCTCAGAGAGGGTGCCACGCCAGGTCTCTTCGAACAGCTTGGTCAGCTCCCGGCAGACCGCCACCTTGCGATCGCCGCCACAGCACTCGGCGAGGTCCCTGAGCGTCGAGGCGACCCGCTGCGGCGACTCGTAGACGACGCTCGGATGAGGCGCCTTCGCGATGTCGCCCAGGCGCCCTGCTCGCTCGGCTCCGCGTCTCGGCAGGAATCCCTCGAACCTCCAGCGGGCCGTCCCGAGCCCGGCGACGACGAGGGCGCTCACAGCCGCCGACGGACCGGGCACCGTCGTCACCTTGTGTCCTGCCTCGATGGCCGCGGAGATCAGATACTCGCCGGGATCGGAGATCGCCGGAGTGCCCGCATCACTGACGAGCACGACCCGCGCTCCGCCTTGGAGCAACGCGAGTATCTCGGCAACCCGCTCGCGCTCGTTGTGGGCGTGAACAGACAAAAGGCGCGAGGCCCGCAAGCCGAGGCGGGAGAGCAGCTGCCCGGTGTGGCGTGTGTCCTCGCAGCAAACGACGTCCGCCTCCTCGAGCGCCGACCCGGCCCGGGGCGAGAGGTCGGCGATGTTGCCGATGGGGGTCGCGACCACGACGAGCTCGCCCGAGCGCGGCCGGCCTGCGCTCACCCCTTGATCTCCAGGCCGTCGCCCGGGGCGAGCTTCCATCGCTCGAAGGCGCCGGCCTCCGCCTCGAGCACGGCGCGCCCGCCCCGGCGCGGGAGCGCGACCCGGTAGGGGGGCAGGGTGACCATGGCGATGACGTGCAGGTCGTCAGTCAAAAAGGCGACGTCTATGGCAAAGCGCATCCCGACGGTGTGCACCGATCTCGTGTGGCGCAACAACAGGGCTCCCTCGAAGCTCGCCTTGCCCAACAGGCCCCGGGATCTGGCCGCGAGCGACGAGGCGACGTCGATGCTCGCGAGCACCTCACCGTCACGCAGTAGCCAAGCCATCTACCCGTCCCCGTCGACCGAAAGCCAAGGAAGATACCCAACGCTACCGAACAGCTGACTGTGAGTGGGAAAAAAGCACCAGCGTGGAAGCCACTACAATGTCCCGCTTGTGTCCAAGCGAACTGTCAAGCGGAAGCTCCGCAAGAAGAAGAAGGCCAACCACGGCAAGAAGCCGAACTGCGGTCGCGGCTGACCTTCACAGCTTCCAGTTCGCCCCTAAACGGCTCAGAACACCCGCCAGCACCGACGGCTTGTCGGAGATGATCCCGTCGACGCCGAGGCCGACCATGTTCTCCATCTCCTCGGGATCGTCGACCGTCCAGACATGGACGGCGAGCCCGGCCGCATGTGCGGCCCCGACGAAGCTCTCGTCCACAACGACGACCGGGCCGAGACGCGCCGGGACCTGGAGGGCGACGTAGCGTCCGATGTCGTCCTGCGGTGGCAGGCCGGCATGCAGCCTCCGGTAGAACTCCGTGGTCACATCGGTGCCGGGCGCGGTGGCGACGCCTGGCGCGTACCTGGCGAACTGGTCGACCGCCCGGTCGAAGAACGAGGCCACGACCACGTCGTCTCGGCGCCCGTGGTCAGCCAGCACCTCGGCCAACGCCTCCTCGTAAGGTCTCACTTCCGGGGCCGTGCGCTTGATGTCCAGGTTGAGCACCACTTTCGGGAAGGCGTCCAGGACCTCCGAGAGCGTGGCGACGCAAAGCTCCCGGTCATCGGGCGCTCTCCCGCGCAAGGCGTAGTCCCCCACCGGACGGCCTCTCGTGGCGCCCTCTCCCGGGACGAACCAGTAGGCGTTGTCCCGGCGACGGACCTCGTCGAGGGCGAGCCCGGCGATCTCGCCTGTGGCGTTGGTGGTCCGGCCGAGCGTCGAGTCGTGGCATACGACGAGCTGTCCGTCGCTCGTGGCGTGCACGTCCAGCTCCAAACCCGTGGCTCCGTTAACGAGCGCGCGACGCATCGCATAAAGCGTGCTGGAAGGCGCCTCTTTGGCCCCGCCCTGGTGGGCATAGGCGATCACGCGCCGTTCGAGCCAGGGATTGTCGCGCATTCACGCTGTCTACCAGCTGAATGCGCCTGCTGCGCAACTGAGTTGTAGCCTCGGCTCACAATGATCGATCACATACTCCTTGACGTCATCGCGGCCCTCCGCGAGGCGTTCGAGGGCGCATTGTTGGAGCAACAGGCTGTTGAGGAGCGGTTCCAGATCGACGTCTTCCTCGGTGATGTGGCCTTCGAGACCTCCTACAGCCTGCCCGGTGAGGACAGCCCGCCGCGTGTCCGGGCAGACCTCAGCCTCGACTGGCCCACCTGGAGCCAGAGCGCGTACCGGTCGTGGTCGATCGGCGAACCTCCAGCCGAGCCGCCCGAGCTCATAGTCGAGATAGCACTGCGGGTTCAGCGCCTGGTCGCGACACCCGATCCGGCTCTCGTCCTCGCTGCGCTCGCCGGCGAAGGGCCCGAGTTCGGCTCCGAGCACCTGGAGCAGTCCGGGCCGATGGTCGAGCAGCTGTACGAGCCTTCTTCGGAGGCGCCCGCGTGTGCCATCGAGGTCGCCTACCAGGGAAGCGTCCGGCTGGAAGAGCCTCTTCTCGATGACCCGACCAAGCTCGACGGGCAGGTCGCCGGGCTCGCCCGCTGGGTCGCGTCGGCGCTAGTACGTCTCGCCGATCTCGACTTGGCCTTCCTGCCGCCCGACGAGGACAGCAACCGGGTCTGACGAAGTACTTCGAGCTCAGCCCGCTACCAGGGCTCTGTGAGCCCGGCACGGACCGCCACCGAGTGCAGGGACACCTGGGGTTGGGCGCCGAGATGGGAGATGACCTCCCCTGCGGCAAGGGCTCCGAGGCGCCCCGAGATCGACAAGGGCGCGCGACGGACGATCCCGTAGAGGACACCTGCGGCGAACAGGTCTCCTGCACCAGTCGTGTCGTCCACGCGCCCGACCGGGGGGGCTTCGACGACGGCGCGTTCGCCTCCGCTCAACAGCACGGCGCCGCGGGCGCCGAGAGTCACCGCAGCCATGAGCCCCGGACGCTCCAGGCCCTCAAGGGCTCCGGCCAGATCGGAGGCCCCGGTAAAGCGACGGGCCTCCTCCTCGTTGGCGAACAGCAGGTCGACGTCGTCTTCGATCATCCCGTGCAGGAGCTCGTCGTGCCTCTCGACGAGAAACGGGTCGGACAGGCTCAAGGCCACCGAACCGCCTCCGGCCTTGGCAAGCTCGACGGCGCGCTGCAAAGCGGCGTAGGACCCGGGTGAGTCGAGCAGGTAGCCCTCCAGGTACAAGACCGCGGCGGTCCCGGCGAAGGCCTGTTCGACGGCCGCTGGGTCGATGACGACACCCGCCCCCAGACTCGTCGCCATCGTGCGCCCCGAGTCGTAGCTGACCATCACCAGGCACTGGCCAGTGCCGAGGCCGGCGGCGTTGCGGCTCAGAAAGCACCGGACACCGACTGAGCCGAGGTCGCGCTCATACTCGTCACCGAGCAGGTCATGTCCCACAGAGCCCACAAAGGCCGGACAGGCGCCCAACGAAGCGAGCCCCACCGCGGTGTTGGCGGCCGACCCTCCAGCCACCTGGACCCAGTCACCCACGAGCTCGGCGAGCCTCGCGATTTGCGCACCGTCGACAAGGGTCATCGCACCAGGTTCGACTCCGGCCGTCTCGATGGTCCTCACGTCCACGTGGGCAACCCGGTCGACGATCGCGTGCCCCAGGCACACGACATCGGTCGCGCGGGTTCCGGGTTCCTCTTTCGAGGCGCCCAAACCGACCTGCGATGACCCGGGCTCTGGCACGAGTCCCGACCGTAGTCGGTGCAACGAGGTGGACCGCCGATAGTGCGCCACAGGACTAATCTTCGGTCTCCGTGACTTTGAAAACCGACGATACCGACTTCAGGCTTTCCCGCGACGTGGCACCAAAGCGGTACGAGATCACGATCGCTCCTGATCTCGAGACCGCGACCTTCGTCGGCCACGAGCGGATCGAGATCGAGGTGACGACGGCGACGGACTCCATCGTCTGCAACGCCAATGAGCTTCAGATCTCGAACGCCACGCTCGGCCCGCCTGAGGACTGGAACGAGCCGGTCGGTCTGGACGTGTCCTTCGACGAGGCCCTCGAGCGGGTCACCTTCACACCACCTAGCCAGGTCCTGCCGGGCCGCTATGTCCTCGAGTGCGATTTCGCCGGCGTTCTCAACGACAAGCTCCATGGCTTTTACCGGAGCACCTTCCGAGACGAGGACGGCGACGAACACGTCATCGCGACGACCCAGTTCGAATCGACCGACGCAAGAAGGGCCTTTCCCTGCTGGGACGAGCCCGATCGAAAGGCTGTGTTCGCCGTCACGCTCGAGGTCGACGCGGACCTGTTCGCGATATCGAACGGGGCCGAACGTCGTGTGACGGAACTGGCCGGCGGCAGGCGTCGCCTCGAGTTCACCGACACGATCCCGATGTCGACCTACCTGGTCGCCTTCGTCGTCGGCCCCCTCGTTGCGACCGAGGCCCTGGATGTAGACGGAATCCCACTTCGCGTCGTCCACACCGCGGGAAAGGAACGGCTGACCACATTCGCCTTGGAAGCTGGGGAGCACGCCCTCCGCTTCTACACGAGTTACTTCGCCCAGCCCTACCCCGGCGACAAGTTGGACCTCGTAGCCATCCCCGACTTTGCCTTCGGCGCCATGGAGAACCTCGGGTGCGTGACCTTCCGCGAGGCGGCTCTTCTCACCGATCCCGCCAATTCGGCCCGCGTCGAGCTCGAGCGCGTCGCCAGCGTCGTCGAGCACGAGCTCGCGCACATGTGGTTCGGCGACCTCGTGACCATGGGCTGGTGGAACGGCATCTGGTTGAACGAGGCCTTCGCGACCTACATGGCCCTTTGCTGCCTGGACGACTTCAAGCCCGAGTACCAGTGCTGGGTCGGGTTCAGCCGCGACCGGGAGATGGCTCTGGCCCTCGACGGGCTGCACACGACACGACCGATCGAGTTCCCGGTGCGCACGCCCGACGAGGTCGACTCGATGTTCGACGCGCTCACCTACGAAAAAGGCGGCAGCCTGCTTCGCATGCTCGAGCAGTACCTCGGCATGGAACGCTTCCGCGAGGGCGTGCGCCGTTATCTTGCCGCTCACCGTTACGCCAACACCGAGACGACCGATCTGTGGGACGCGATAGAAGATGCCGCCGAGGGACTTCCGATCCGTGCGCTCATGGACTCGTGGATCCTCCAGGGCGGACATCCGCTCGTGACCGCCAGCGGGGACGGCTCGGGCGTGTTGCTCACTCAGGCGCCCTTCTCGTATCTGCCAAACGCGGATCGTCCCGCCGGCTCGGGCCCTAGCGCCATCGGCTCGAACTGGCTCGTCCCGGTGGCGATGCAGCGGCGGCCCGGCGCCGCCCGTTCGAACGGCCAGCCCTTCCACTACGACCTGCTCCGCTCACAGCCCATCAGCGTCCCGGCCGGGGAAGGCACGCTCGTGGTGAACGCCGGAGGCAACGGTGTCTACCGGCTGCGCTACGAGGGGGCGCTCCTGGAAGAGGTCCTTGCCGGCTTCGACCGGCTCGAGCCGCTCGAGCGCTTCAGGCTCGTGGCCGACACCTGGGCCTGTGCACTGGCCGGCTCCGCGCCTCTCGAGCAATTCCTCACTCTCGTCAGGCGCCTCGAGGGCGAGAAGGACCCGACCGTGTGGATGATGGTCCAAAGCGCGCTTGGGCTCTTGGACTTCGCCGTCAGCGAGGAGGACCGCGGTGAGCTCGAGGTCTTCACCCGTTCGCTGCTCGGTCCTGAGCTGGAACGCGTCGGTTGGGACCCCCGTGAGGACGACGACGGAGAGGCCGCACGGCGTCGTGCGGTTTTCATAGGAGCCCTCGGCACCGTAGGCGCAGATCCTTCCGTCCGGGCCGAGAGCCGCGCGCGCTTCCTCGCGGCCGACGAGGGCTCCCCGCTGGACGCGGACACAGCTTCGGCCATCTTGCGCGTCGTGGCGAGCACTGCGGGGCGCCCTGACTACGAGGTCATCCTCGCCCGTTTCCGCTCCCCCTCAGACCCGATCGAGGAGCAGCGGTACCTCGAGTCGCTCAGCTGGATCCGCGATCTCGGGCTCGTGGCGGAGACCTGCGAGCTCTGCCTCACAGAGATCAGGAGCCAGGACGCTCCCTATCTGCTCAGGTCGCTCTTGACCAACCGCGTCGCCGGGCCCCAGGTCTGGGAGTTCGTCTCCGGTCATTGGGACACCCTCCTCGAGCGTTACCCGGCGAACTCGATAACTCGGATGCTCGAGATCTCACGCCTTTGCCAGCTGGATCCGGAAGGCACACCCAAGCTGTCGCACGATGTCAACGCCTTCTGCGCGGCACACCCCCTCGGCGGCCAGCAACGCGCCGTCGACCAGAGCCTCGAACGCCTGGCGGTGAACGTCCGTTTCGTGCTCGCACATCGGCGGATCCTCGGGGCGCTTCTCGCCAAAGCATGAGCTTCGGCAGCGAACGTGAATCTCGCCATCGCGGTGACGACGTTCGCGTTGGTCATCCCGGCCGAGCTGCCCGACAAGACCTTCGTCGCCTGCCTCGTCCTCTCGTCGCGTCACCGCCCGCTTCCCGTGTGGGTCGGAGCGTGTTCCGCGCTCGTCCTCCAAGCCGGCATCGCCGTGGTCGCGGGCAGCCTGATCGACCTGCTGCCCAAGCTCGCGCTGCGAGCAGTAGTGGCTGCTCTGTTCCTCGGCGGAGCCGTCTACCTCTTCGTGACCACCGAGCGCGAGGAGCGGGAACGGGCCGAGCGGCTGGCAGCTGGGGAGGAGCAGTCGCTCTCCGAGGCGAACCAGGGCTTCTGGCGCATCGCCATCATCACCTTCGGCGTCGTCGCTGTGGCCGAGTTCGGCGACATCACCCAGGTTCTGATAGCCAACCTGTCCGCTCATTATCGGGACGGCCTGGCAGTCTTCGCGGGTGCCGCGGTCGCCTTCGCTCTGGTGTCGGTCATCGGTGTGCTCGCTGGTAAGGCGGTCACACGCTGGGTGCCCCTCGCAACCGTGCGGCGCCTATCGGGCCTGGCCCTGCTCGGCCTCGGCATCTATTCGGTCGTATCGCTCGCGACGAGCTGAGTTGGCCTGTGTCGTGCCGCCGATGACCGGGCGCAGATGAGCCCGGCGCCGAGACATGAGAGCCTGCTCGAGGCGGCTAGGGCGACCAAGGGCTTCATGCCCGACGACGAGGGCCTCGCCCTCGCGGCCCTCGCAGAGAGCGCCACGCTCGCAGGCTTCTCCTCTCTTGTCGAAGTAGGTGCCTACTGCGGCCGGTCGACGCTCTACATCGCCTCGGGCATTGCCCGTGCGGTGAGCCTCGGCGGGCCGCCCGCGGTGGTGTTCAGCGTCGACCACCACCATGGCTCGGAGGAGAACCAGGCGGGTTTCGAGCACCACGACGACACCCTGGTCAACCGTGAGTCCGGCCGGATGGACACACTGCCGTTCTGGCGAAGCAACATTGAGGCGGCCGGCGCAGAGGACCTCGCGATCGCCGTCGTCGGCGACTCACCCACGATCGCCGCCCGCTGGAAGGTGTGCGCAGGCCTCGTGTTCATCGACGGGGGCCACGGCGAGGCGCCCGCCCGGGCGGACTACCAAGGCTGGGCGCCGCGGGTGGCCGACGAAGGCTGGCTTGCCATCCACGACGTCTTCCCCGATCCCGCCGACGGCGGGCGGCCCCCGTTCGAGATCTACATGCGGGCACTGAGCTCGGGCGAGTTCGCCGAGGTGCACAGCGCGCAAAGGGGAAGCTTGCGCGTGCTCAGGCGACTGCCCGGCTCCGGTTCCGCGTCGAGGTCGAGCCCGCAGGGAAGCAGTCCTTCGACGAACACCTGAGCGGTGGGACTGAGCGCGCGAAGGCTGTCCTCGGCGAGCACGATCGCCGCCGCCGTGTAGGTAGAACGCTCGCCCGGCGGGTAACTCGAACGCTGCGGGTACACGATGCCCGTGGTGTACGAACCGTCAGGCCAGCGGTGCTGGCGGGCCCATCCGAGCAGGGTCTCGGCGTCGTCACGGCGCCCCAGGGCGACAAGGGCCATGGCGCACTCGGCCGTCTCGGCAGCTGTCACCCACGGCTGGTCCGACACGCAGCGCACGCCCCGTTGCTCGATCACGAACTCGGACCACCGCCCGTCGATGCGTCGGCATGCGGTGTCGGTGTCGAGCGCGCCGACCAGCACCGGGTAGTACCAGTCCATGGCGAACTCGTCCTTCGGAGCAAAGCCGCGCACGTTGTGGGCCACGGCGTGTCGCAGGCGGCCGGCCGCCAGCTCCCAGTCGGGGCGCTCGCGCCCGAGCTGGCAGGCGCATGCGATGGCACACCGCAGGCTCAGGTACGCCGAGGAGGAGCCGGTCAGCAGCCCATAGCCCCCTGGTGTCCCGTCGGGGTCGATCGACCACACCAGCTCGCCTCCCGGCCGTTGCCAGTTGAGGACGAAGTCGATGGCGCGCTCGACACAGGGCCAGAGATCCTCCAGGAAACCTGAGTCCCGCGTGGCGAGGAAGTGATGCCAGACTCCGGTCGCCACGTAGGCACAGACGTTGGTGTCGATGCGGGGCTCCTCGACCTTCCCGCCCGACAGGTAGTAGGTGTGCCAGGACCCGTCGTCGCGCTGGGTCGCGCGGAGCCATTCGAAGGCGCGGGCCGCCTCGTGCAGGGCGCCCCCGGCTGTCAGCGCCATGGAGGCTTCCACATGGTTCCAGGGGTCGCCATGACCGCCTGTGAACCACGGGATCATGCCGTCGCGCAGCTGGACGGCCCGGATCGACTCGACCGTCTCGGCAAGCGGGATGTTGGCGACTTGCTGGCGGCGAGGAGCGGTCATCGTCCCGCGTGCCTCAGGTAGACCACCAGGCTCTTGCCCAGCAGCGGGTTGAGGATCCTCTCGGGAATGCGCGTGACAGGCGTGCGGGCCGTGATGTCCCACACGAGGAGACGGTGATAGCCGCGGACCGCGGGACAGCTCTCGTTCTCGATGCCTACCAGGCACCGGAGCCACCAGTACGGGCTGTGCAGGGCGTGCGCATGATGGGAGGCGACCGGCTCGAGGCCGGCGTGCCTGAGGCGGTCCATGAGCTGACTTCGCCGGTAGACGCGCACGTGGCCGCCCGGGACGTTGTGGTAACGCTCCGAGAGCGCCCAGTTGACGAGTTCGGGGCCGAACCGCGGCACGCTGATGGCGAGCGTGCCCCCCGGCCGCAGCACCCTCGCGAGCTCGACCATGGCCGAGGAGTCATCGGGCAGGTGCTCGAGCACTTCCGCACAGATGACCTTGTCGAAGACGGCATCGGGAAAGGGGAGCCGCAGCGCGTCCCCCCTCACGACAGCCCCGGTGCCGCCGTCGGCGACCTCGCCGGCTTCGGCCATCGCCGCCATCATCGCGGCCACGGCCTTGACCTCGGCCTGGTCGGCGTCGAGGGCGACGACCACGGCCCCGTGGCGAAGGCACGCGAAGGCGTGCCGGCCGCCGCCGCACCCCAGGTCGAGGACGCGTTCTGACCGGCGGAGCCCGAGACGGTCGAAGTCGACGGTCAGCACGCCAGTAGCTCGAGGTACTGCTCGACGGTGGCTCGAGCCGTGACCGGCCAGCTGAAGCACTCGCGAGCCCGCCTGCGGCCCGCTTCGCCGAGCCTTCGACGCAGGGCTGGATCGCCGAGCGCGGTGACAAGAGCACCGGCCAGCGAGCCCGGATCGTTCGGCGCCACGAGCAGCGCCGCGGCTCCGCTCGGCCCGGTGACTTCCGGCAAGGCCCCGCCGGTAGTCGCGACAAGCGGGACGCCACACGCCATGGCCTCGATCGCCGGGAGCGAGAAGCCCTCGTAGAGCGAGGGCACCACTGCGATCTCGGCTTCGGCGTAGAGATCGACGATCGCCTGATCGCTCAGTCCGGATACAAAGCGAACCGCCCCTTTGAGACCGAGGCGATCGAGCGCTGCAGGGACCGTGCTCCCGTCCCTCAGGCGGCCTACGACCACGAGATGGGCATCCTGGCGCTCCGTACGGACCTTCGCGAGCGCCTCAAGGAGGGGGACGAGCCCTTTCATCGGCACGTCGGCGCTGGCCGTGGTCATGACCCTGCCCGGCACACGCCGGACCTGTGGCATCGGCCGGAACACAGCGCCGTCCACGCCGACGGGGACGACCGCCATGCGTTCGGGCGCCACACCGAGCTGGTCGGCTATGTCGCGCCGTGACGACTCGGAGACGGTCACGATCCTGGGGAGCTGGCGTGCGACCCGGGCCTGCATCCCGACAAAGCCGTACCAGCGCCTGAGCGTCAAACGGCGCTGCCACCGGTCCGCGTGCGCCAGGTCCAGCTCACGGTCGACGGTGATGGGATGGTGGATCGTGGCCAGCACCGGCCAGCCGTCGTCCATCATGCCGGCAATGCCCCGGCCGAGACACTGGTTGTCGTGAACGAGATCGAAGTCCCCGTGGCGACCTTCGAGCAGGCGCCGAGCCCTCAGGCTGAACGTCAACGGCTCCGGAAATCCGGCCGCGCACATGAGGGCGAACTCGAGGACGTCGACGGGGGAGGTGAACTCGCGCAGTCTGGGGACACGGAACGGATCCGCTTCGCGGTACAGGTCCAGGCTCGCCACTTTCACGAGCTCCACCTCTTCGGCGAGCTCCGGATACGGTGGGCCCGAGAAGACCGTGACCGAGTGGCCGAGCGCGGCGAGCTCACGGGTCAGATGACGCGTGTAGACACCCTGGCCGCCACAACGCGGGTTTCCCCTGTAAACGAGGTACGCGATGCGCAGGCGGCGGGGCCGGACTGGCTCTGGCATGACCGTCTAGCCTCCCCCGCACGACTCCGATACGCAAAGCGGCCGACCCGCCGGCCGGCCGCGACAGACCCTTCCCAGTCCCTCGCGGTCTTCACTACTATGAAGCCGTGCGGATCGCCATGTGCCGATCGCGCTGGGCCTCAGCCTGATGGCCGCCGACATCATCCATCTTTCCGGCATCGTCCACAGCCCGCTTCTGGGCAGTGACGGGGAACGGATGGGCCGAGTCGAGGATGTCATCGCGCGCCAGGGCGACCAGGCACATCCCCCTGTGACCGGGATCGTCGCGAGAATCGGCCGGCGGGAGCTCTTCGTGCCCATCTCGATGATCGCGGGCGTGCGCCCGGGATGCGTCCAGCTTGAGGGGGAGACGCTCAACCTCGCCCGATTCGAGCGTAGACCGGGAGAGCTTCTGCTCACCAAGGACCTGTCGGGCAGGCACCTGATCAACATCGTGGGCGCCCGGCTCATCCGTGCCAACGAGATCGAGATCGCGCTCGTCGAGGGCACCTTCGAGGTGATAGGAGTCGACCCGACCAGCCGACCGGTGCTGCGCAGGATGCTCCCCCGTGCCCTCGCACAACGCATACCTGCGAAAGCCATCGTGGACTGGGAGAGCATCCAACCGTTCGTCTCCCACGTTCCGACGGCCATGCTCCGCATCCCGTACCGCAAGCTGGCCCGACTGCACCCCGCCCAGATCGCCGATCTCGTCGAAGCCGCCTCACACGAGGAGGGCGAGGAGATCATCAATGCCGTCGGCCAGGACCTCGAGCTCGAGGCTGATGTGTTCCAGGAGCTGGACACCGAACACCAGCTCGAATTCCTGAGCACACGGACCGACAAGGAGGCGGGCCGTCTGCTGGCCACGATGGAACCCGACGACGCTGCCGACCTGATCGCCGATCTCGACCAGGATCGCCGCCTTTCGGTGCTCGAAGCCCTCCCCCAGCCCACCCAGGCAAAGGTCCGGGCGCTGCTCAGCTACAACCCCGAAACCGCTGGCGGCCTCATGAGCCCCGAGTTCCTCGCACTGCTCGGAACCACGGTCGTGTCCGACGCTCTCGAGGAGATCCGCCGGAGCCCCGTGGCGCCCGAAGCGCTCGGAGTCATCTACACCACCGACGAGGACGGCCGCCTCACCGGCACCGCCTCGGTCGTCCGGCTGATCAAGAGCCCGCCGGCAGCACGCATCGGCGAAGTGGCCGATCTCGACCCCGTGGCGGTCAGACCCGATGCCGACCTCCACGCCATCGTCCGGAAGATGTCGGATTTCAACCTCTCCGCGGCTCCCGTCATCGACGATAATCACCGGATGATCGGCGTTGTCACGGTCGATGACGTGCTGGAGCTCCTCCTGCCAACGGGCTGGCGCCGCGACTTCGGGATGACAGCCACCGACGAGTGACGACATAACGGGCCTTTCTGGGGCGCCTCCCTCGGATATCGCAACAACGGGCTGAGCGGGTAAGATCTGCCCGCAAGCAGCCACGCCTTATCCGGCAACGGTGATCTGAGTGCTCTCGGCGCGCGCCGGGTTGAAGCCGGTACCCGCCGGCGCCACTCGGTCAAGGGCAGGCTGACGATGGGCCAAGAAATGGAGCACCCCTGAGTACCGACGGTTGGTTACCTGACCAACTTCGCGCGCACGCTGTGTCGGAGCGGCCGCCCCGCTGAGGGCACTTGACCTCTGGTGTGCGTGCGCGATCAGTCACGCCTACACACCGACGACGCCTAAGGCGGCGCGAGAGGTCACCATGGTCGAGAACCTGCAGGCTGCAGAGGACGAGGAGCCCGAGGAGCGTTCCTCGGCGGTTCTCGACAGCGCACACCTCGGTGACATCCAGGGAGCTTTCGGCACGATCAGCGAGCACGATCTCGCAGCTCGGCGATCCTGGGGCAAGAAGCTCCTCACCCTGCTCGCCATCGTCGGCCCCGGCCTCATCGTGATGGTGGGCGATAACGACGCCGGGGGTGTCGCGACCTATGCCCAGGCAGGTCAGAACTACGGTCTCACCCTCCTATGGACCTTGCCGCTGCTCGTCCCGGTCCTGATCGTCAACCAGGAGATGGTCGTGCGGCTGGGGGCGGTGACGGGCGTCGGCCACGCCCGACTGATCAAGGAGCGCTTCGGGAAGTTCTGGGCGGCCTTCTCGGTCGGCGACTTGTTCATCCTGAACTTCCTCACGATCGTCACCGAGTTCATCGGCGTGAGCCTTGCGCTCGACTACTTCGGCATATCTCCTTACATCTCGGTCCCCGTCGCCGCGCTCGGGCTGATCGCCATAACCGCGACCGGCAGCTTCCGCAGCTGGGAGCGTTTCATGTTCATCTTCGTGGCGGTGAATTTCCTCGCCATCCCGCTCGTGATCCTGGTCCATCCCCACGCCGGCCCGATACTGCGCGGGTTCTTTATCCCGGGAGCCAGTGGTGGGATGACCTCGACCGCGGTGCTGTTGATCATCGCCATCGTGGGAACGACGGTCGCGCCGTGGCAGCTGTTCTTCCAACAGTCCAACATCGTCGACAAGCGGATCACGCCACGCTGGATCAACTATGAACGGGCGGACACGTTCATCGGTTCGATCGTCGTGGTGGTCGCCGCCAGCGCTGTTGTGGTGACGGCCGCCTTCGCGTTCCGGGGCACCGGCCTCGCCGGCCATTTCACGAACGCCGCTGGCGTGGCCCGTGGACTCGAGCACACCGTCGGGCACGGAACGGGAGCGCTCTTCGCCCTTGTGCTGCTCAACGCATCGATCATCGGAGCGGCCGCTGTCACGCTTTCGACGTCATACGCCTTCGGCGACATTTTCGGTATGCGGCATTCCCTCCACCGCAGCTTCGCCGACGCGAGGCAGTTCTACATCCTCTTCACTGCGCTCGTGATCTGCGCGGCGGGCATCGTCCTTATCCCGAGCGCTCCGTTGGGGCTGATCACGACCGCGGTTCAGGCACTGGCGGGAATCCTCCTGCCGAGCGCGACGGTGTTCCTTCTCTTGCTCTGCAACGACAAGGGGGTTCTCGGGCCGTGGGTGAACCGCCCGTGGCTGAACGCCTTGGCGGGCCTGGTCGTGTCGGTGCTTCTGGCGCTGTCGCTCATCTTGATGACGACCACGGTGTTCCCGAACTTGGAAGTCACCTCGCTCGCCCTTTACATGGGAGCGATCATCGTGGCCGCGTTCATCGGCCTGGGCTCGTGGGCGCTGCTTCCTCGCCAGCGTGCCAAGCGCCGCCTCGCCGCCGAACTCGCCGCGGCCACAGAACGCGAGACCAGAGTTCGGCGTGAGACCTGGAGAATGCCTCAGCTCGCCCTCCTCGAGCGACCCGTGTGGTCGCGCTCGCGGACTTTGTCAATGCGGGTACTCAGCGTCTACCTGGTCCTCGCGGTCGTCCTCCTCGTCGTGAAGGCAGTGCAGCTCGGGCTCGGCCACTGACGCTCCAAAAGCGGTGCTCCGAGGCCGCCTCGACAAGCTGGTGACCTCAAATGTCTCTCGGTGACCGAGCTCGCAGCGTCGGGACCCCTGATTCGACAGTTAGGTGCACGTAGCTCCAGGTGCGGCTCCGAACACGACCTCGGCCCCGGACGAAGCTGGCCACATCATCGACACCTTGAGCTGGTCAGTGCCGAGATGTCCCAGCCGTTGACTAGTGCACTCCAGTCGTTGGTGGCCTTCGGCGTGACGAGCCCTTCGTGGCTTTTTGCCTTGTCCGGCTCGCTCAGGCGCCAGATAACCTCCCGGTGTGGAACAACGTGCCAGCACCGGGCGCGTGGTGGACTCGCCGAGCCGTGGGAAACAACCTCCCGGTCGACTCCGCTGCGAGCCGGGGCTCGGGCCGGAGGATCTCCGGGCAATCGAAGATCTCGCCAGAGACTGCGTCGCCGTTGACGGGGGACGCCTGAAACTTGAGTTCGGGATCCTTCAGTCGAGACCCTCCGGTCAGGTCAACGACTTCCTGTGGATCGGGCCCGAGGGCCTGGTCGGGTTCCTCGGTGTCTACGGATTCCGCTCGGACCAGGTCGAGTTGTGCGGAATGGTCCGTCCCTCCGCGCGCCGACAAGGGATCTTCTCCCGGCTGTTCGAGGCCGCCACCGCTGAGCTGGCCCGGCGCAACGTGCCTCAGGCGCTCATCGTGGTGGACCGCCTCTACGAGTCGGGGTCCTGCTTTGCCCGAAACCGAGGGGCCGCGATCGAGCACTCGGAGCACCGCATGACGCTTCGACGCGAGCCCGACCGCATCGTCGCCGATCCCGCCGTCACCATCCGCCGGGCAGTGCTCGGCGACGCGCGCTTTGTCCTGTCCTGCCTGAGCGAGGCTTTTGGCCTTCCCGCCGAGCATCTTGAGGACAAGGAGGTCGAGATGCTCGCCAGGCAGTTTTCCGGAACACTCGTAATCGACTATGCGAACGTCCCGGTCGGAACGGTCCGGGTCGACCGGGACGGTAGCTCGGCGGGTATCTACGGCTTTGCCGTCGTGCCTGAGCACCGGGGACGCGGGATCGGCCGGCAGGTGCTGTCGACTCTCGCCAGGGACCTCAAGGCCGAAGGCGCGACGGAGATCGGGCTCGAGGTGTCGGTCGCCAACGACGCCGCGCTTCACCTCTACCTGAGCTGCGGGTTCGATGTCATGGGAACCGAGGACTACTACGCCCTGCAGTTCGAGTCCCGGCGCGCTGATCCGGAACGACACGTCCCCTAGGAACTTCACGTAGGCGTCTGTGCGTCGCGGAGCCTGCGCCGTCACACCGACGGACCTCGTGGCTCGCGTGGGTCCTACGACGGTGACCGATCAACCCGCGATCCGGGTCCTTCCCATCCCCCCGGCGTCCTGCTAGCACGGCGAGAGCGACGAGACCCTGGGTTGGAGAGCCCATTGGCGGGATCTATTTAACCTTACAGAGGCACCGGCTGGTCGATCTCTTAGGGGCGCCCACGCTTTGACACAGGCACCGTGCATATGTTAGGACGGGTAGGCATCATCAAGAAGTGTCCTCAGCTCTTCCAGGGTGATCCTTCCGATCGGCACACCAACCTTTCTGGCGTGCTTGATTTGTCTAGACTGCCACACACCTCGTGGCCATGTACTTCGGGCGCTCAGGCGCCATCAGAACCAACGAGCTTAGGGAGAAACGGTGTCGTTCCCTCTTGCTGGACACACGAATTGCTACCACACCTACAGCTTCGAAGAGGCACTCGACGGGATCGCCCGCGCGGGTTTCAAGGGCGTCGAGATGAGCGCCGTGCCCGGCTGGACCGAGCACGTCTCATTGGACGATGCGCCAGCCAAAGTGCGCACGAAGCTCGACGAGAGAGAGCTTTCGGCGACGAGCCTGAGCGCCCACTCGGACCTCACAACAGACGAGGGCGTCGACTACGCCATCAAGGCGCTCGCCTGGGCTGCGGACTTCGGACTCCAGGTGCTGAACACCGCCGTCGGCGGACACCAGAGCGCCAACGAGAACGAGTCCGCATTCCTTGCCCATGTCGGTGCGCTCGCGGAGGCGGCCGCACTCATGAAAGTGGTCGTGGCTCTAGAGATCCACGGTGACATCATGGCCTCGAGCGACATAACGCTCAAGTTGCTCGAAAGGATCGGGAGCGAATGGGTCCGGGTCAATTACGACACAGGAAACGTCGAGTTCTACTCCGGCAAGAAAGCCGTGGACGACCTCCCTGGTATTGTCCCCTATCTCGCCCATGTGCACCTGAAAGACACTGCGGGCGGCAAGGGCAACTGGAACTTCCCTGCCTGTGGTGAGGGAACGGTGGATTTTCCCCGGGTGATTGAGATCCTCGACACCGGTGGCTACCGCGGTCCAATGTCGGTCGAAATCGAGTTTCGCGGCGACAGGCCATGGCCGTCTCTGGAGGAGGTCAACCGGAGCATGCGAGCGTCCTATCAGCATCTGAGCGCGCTCGGACTCAGCTGATCCCACGATGAAACAAGGTGCCACGGCGAGCGAGCTCTGTTCGCCGGCGAGTCGACGCCGAGGTGATCGCAAGCGCCTCATGGGCACGCTATGACGACTGCTCGGACCGGGACCTGCCAGCTTGGCGCGCTCAGGGCCGACGAACGGGAGGATTCACTTTGATCACCGTCTCGATTCTCGGTGGCGGCTTCATGGCCACCACCCATGCTGCGAGCTATCAAAAGCTCGGCGGACGCGTCCGCGTGGTGAGCGTGTGCTCTCTCGGCGAGGAACGCGCTCTGCGCCTGGCCGCCTCGCTCGGGGCGCGCCATTTGGACTCGATCGATCAAGCAGTGTCCGACCCCGATGTCGACGTCGTCGACATCTGCCTGCCGACGCATCTGCACCGTCCGGCCGCCGAGAAGGCCTTCGCGGCGGGGCGTCACGTGCTCGTGGAAAAGCCCATCGCGCTCAGCGTCGAGGACGCCGACGCGATCGTCGCGGCAGCCGCGTCAAGCGGCCGATTCCTCATGGTTGCCCTCGTGTTGCGCTTCTGGCCCGAATACGTCGAGCTGCACCGACTCATCACCTCAAAAGAGCTCGGCCCGCCGCGCTCGGTGTCGACCTACCGACTGTCACCGCCGGCGGACTGGAACGACTGGATGGCCGACATCTCACGATCGGGAGGCGTGGCGGTGGACCTTTTGCTCCACGATCTCGACCAGATGAACTGGTTGCTCGGCAGGCCGGCGCGCGTGCTCGCCCGCAGTCCCAAGAAAGACCACGTCCTCGCGGTGGTTGAGTACGAAAGCGGTGCATGTGGCTTCGCCGAGGCAGGGAGCGCGATGCCCACTTCATTTCCCTTCTCGAGCGGCATCCGCGTGCTCTGCGAGAGGGGGGCCGCCGAGCACGCCTTCAGCGCTGCCCCGGCAGTCGACGGCGGCAACGTCGGCAGCCCGACGTCAGCGCGTGGTCTTCACGTCTTCCGATCCGAGGGCGAGTCCATAGTGCCGGTCGACAACGGCGATGCCTGGGCGGCCGAGATCACCCACTTCCTCGACTCTGTTGAGCGTGGCCAAGCTCCCGAGCAAGGCACGGCCGAGCAGGCGCGCACGGCCCTGCTCGTCTCACTGGCGGTGAACCGCTCGATCGCGAGCGGACGCATGGAACCGGTGTAGCCGGGTTCTTCGAGAACCAGAGGTCGGCCTTCGCCCAATCGGCGACTAGCGCGGCGTTCCTTCTGCCAAGTCGGCGGTGGTCTCGTGGGCGAAGCTCACCATCGCCTCCAGGTTCTCCAAGGCTGTTCCGCGTGGGATCTCACAGCCTGCGGCGACGATGTAACGAGGCCCGGCGGCAACATGGCACTCGACTAGCTCGCCTCGGATGCTCTCGGGCGTTCCATCACGGACCGAGCGCACGGGGTCGAGGTTCCCGCAGAGCACCTGCTCTTCGCCGGTGGCCCGGCGGGCCTCGCTCATAGGCACCGTGGGTCCGTCCACGTCGATGATCTCGCAGCCGAGCTCGGCCGCGCTCGGGAGAAGTGGCAGATTGTTGCCGCAGATGTGAAGCCGACAGATGGCACCGGCGGCGTGCAATGCCGCGACAATGCGCTGTTGCCCTGCCCGGATGAAGGCTTCGTACAGACCCGGCCCGATCAAAGACGAGGCGGCATCTCCAATGCCGACCAGTTCGGCCCCTGCTGCTACTTGAGCCAGCCCGAAGCCGATCTCGAGCTCGACCACGAAGTTGACGAGCTCGCGTACGAACGCCGGGTCGTCGAAGAAGTCGAGCATCAGGCGGTTGATGCCGCGGAGATCAGCTGCTTGAGCGCACGGTCCTTCGATCCATCCCTCGACCAGGCGTTCGTGACCGACGGCTTGGGCGAGATCCCTCACTGCCAGAACATGGTTGCTCATCCGCGGACCTCGGCGTGGATCGGGCACACTGAGCCCGCTCAGCACAGACTTGTCGCGGAGCAGCGATGCGTCCTCTTTGAATGCTGCCGGGGCATCCTCGAAGAACACGACCTCGGCGCCACAGTCGGATGCCTCTATCGCCGGGTCCGAGATCACGCTGACGTGGTCGAGGTCGAAGCGTTCAGCGATCTTCACCTGGGCGGCGGACTGAACGCGGTGGTCGGTCGCGTACTCGACGTAGTGGGCGCCATAGAGGTCGCTTGCGAACATCATCGTGATCGGCATGCAGGCCAAGCAGTCCGCCGGCTGCCCCTTTATGAGATTGAGGATCCTCTCGCGTCCGTTCACTGAGAGTCCTCAAATCCCGGACTTGCCGCGGTAACCCGGTTCGCGGCTGGTCGCGGAGACCAAGACGTGGTCATGCAGGTTTGTCTCCCCGTCGCGTGGCGAAGCTCTCGAGGCCGGCCAGGCCGTGCTTGCCCGAGGTGGCGTCGAGCAGGGCCATGCTGTAGGAGTTGCGGGGTCCCGCGAAAAAGCTCGGTGCATCGCCCAGCTCGCACACCCGTCCATCGCGGAGAACCATCACCTGATCCGCCACGACCTGTGCCACCGCCAGGTCATGGGTCACGAAGACGCAGCTGAAACCGAGCTCCTCTTGCAGTTCCTGCAGCAGATTCAGGATCTGTGCCTGGACCGAGACGTCAAGCGCGGACGTCGGTTCGTCACACACGATGACGCTGGACTTGGTCACTAGTGCGCGGGCGATGGCCACACGCTGAAGCTGCCCGCCGCTCAACCTTCCCGGCCGGACCGACAGGCGGTCTTCTCCGATCCCGACACGGGCGAGGATCTCCTTCGCGGCCTGCTTGCGACTGGCACGATTCAAGTGATGAAGGGGTTCCGAGACGCTCTTCCATATCTTGCGGTAGGGATTGACCGAACCCGCCGGATCCTGGAACACGAGCTGCGCGCTGGCGGGCCGCCCGGGCTTGAGCATCGGTGGCACACCGTTGACCAGGATGCGACCACTCGTCGGTCTTTCCAACCCCGTGATGAGGCGGGTCAAGGTTGACTTGCCGGAACCACTTTCGCCGATCACGGCCAAGGTCGTGCCGCGCCGCACTTCGAAGCTGACGTCCTCGAGGGCACGGACGAGTTGATTGCCGACGCGATAGTGGCGTGTCAGATTCTCCGCCACGACGACCATTTCCGGCCGGGACTCAGACATGGGGCTCCAATGCCTCAGTCCGCATCTGCACGACATGGCATGCCACGCTCACGTGGTCCACTTCGGCCAGTTCGGGTTCCACGCTCCTGCACAGGTCAAGCGCGAGCGGACAGCGGGGCGCGAATCGACAGCCCACGCTGTGATCGAACGGCGAGGCAGCACTTCCCTGGATGCTGAGCAAGCGACGCCTGCCCTCGGTTCCGATGTGCGGCGCGCAGCCGACCAACGCCTGGGTGTAGGGGTGCTGAGGATTGCCGAGCAACATCCGGGCCGGCCCACGCTCGACGACCTGTCCCCCGTACATGACGATCAGCTGTTCGCAGAAGTCAGCGATCAGGCCGAGATCGTGGCTGACCATGACGAGTACTGCGGCGTTTGTCTGGATGTAGTTTCGGAGCAGCTCCAGTACTTCGATTCTCAAGCTGGCGTCGAGCGCCGAAGTGGGCTCATCGGCCAGCAGAACTGTGGGGTTCGGCATCACCGCCATCGCGATCGCGATGCGTTGTGCCATGCCGCCGCTCAATTGATGTCGGAACAGCCCAAGGGTGCCCTCGACGTAGGGAAAGCCCATCTGGGCCAGAAGCGTGCCGGCGCGCTCCAGTGCCTTGCCCCTTGGGAGGATGCCGCGGCGCACAACGCCTTCGGCGATTTGAGAACCCACGGACTTCAAAGGGTCGAAAGCACTGAAGGGATCCTGCAGGATGACACCGAACCGACGACCCAGTTCGGCGCGGAGTGCCTCGTCACCGCTCAGTGGTTGTGCATCATCGGCGAGCTGTACGTCCCCTCCCATGACAAACCCTGGCGGCAGCAGGCCCATGATCGCCCTCAGGCTCATGGTCTTGCCCGATCCCGACTCACCGACGATGCCTACAGCCGTGCCCCCTTCGGCCTGGAACGAGAGCGGGCCGATGGCCGCTTCGCCGCTGCGACCCTTGCGCCGGATGGTCAGGTCCGAGACCTTCAACCCCCGGCTCACAGGTTGCCCACCGAGGTGTCGTGCTTGAACAGGTCACGGATCCCATCGCCGGTCAGGTTGAACCCGATGACGAGAAGGGCCAAGGCGGCTCCAGGGAATACGGCCACCCACCACGCCTGATAAAGCACCTCTCTGCCCTCGGACATGAGAAAGCCGAGACTGACGTAAGGGGGCTGGAGCCCGAGCCCGAGGAAGCTCAGTGCCGCTTCCCACAGCAGGCAGATGCCGGCTTGAAGCGACGCCAGCACGCTTATCTCGGTGGTCAGTCCCGGGAGCACGTGGACAAAGGCGATGGCGGTCCTCGTTCGACCGGCGAGCCTGGCCGCCGACACATAGCCACGTTCCCGCTCGGTAAGGACCCGGGACCGGCACAGGCGCGCGTACGGCACCCAGCCGAAAACCGCGATCAGGATGATGAGGCTGGTCATGTTGTTCGAGATGACGACCGACACAGCAATGAAGACCGGCAGTGGCGGGATCGAGAGCTGGATGTCGGCGATGCGCATGAGAACGATGTCGACCCAGCCTCCGAGAAGCCCGCTCGCGACACCGACTGTCCAGCCGGTCGCGACAGACAGGGCGACCACGCCCAGGGCAACCTCGAGCGAGGTCCGGATCCCGCCCCCTATCCAGGCCAGCACGTCCCTCCCGAGGGGATCTGTCCCGAGCAGGTGACCTCCCGTGCCCGGGCCCACCAGTGCCGCGTTCAGGTCCTGGTGCGCAGGGCTGCCACCCACGATCGTGGCGACGAAACTGAACACCACCAAGGCACCCAAGAGCCCGAGCCCCACCGAGAGCGAACCGCTGCGGTTTCGCCAGCGGCTTTCCACGCGCTCATTTGGGTCCAGGGAAGCTCCCCGAATCCCGAATACGTCGACGGTGCTCACAGATTGCCTCCGAGAACACTCCGACCAATACGTGGATCCAGCCAGAGCACCACGAAGTCCGCGAGGAGGTTCAAGGCGACGAACGCCACAGAGATGATGACCACGACGCCCTGGACCACCGGCAGGTCACGCGTCTCGACCGAGGTGTACAGCAACGAGCCGATGCCGGGCCAAGCGAAGATGTTCTCGACGATCAGCGTCCCGCCAATGAGCCATCCTGTCTGCAGGGCCACATACTGCACGAACGTCGTCATGGCGTTGCGCACCCCGTGATGAAGCACGATCTCGCGCCGCGTCATGCCACGGGCCCGCAGGGACAAGACGACGTCCGAATTCATGAAGTCCAAAAGACTGCCCCTGAGCAGCCGCGTGAACGAAGCGAGAATCGGAAGCGTGAGCGCGGTACACGGCATGATCAGCGACGATGGCCCGTTGAACCCCATACTGCCCAGCAGGTGGAACTTGACCGAGAGAATGAAGATCAGGATCAAAGAGATCCAGAAGTCGGGGATCCCCTGCAAGCCGGCCAGGATCGGCCGCCACAGCCGGTCGCCGAGGGCGCCGGTCGCCAGCACGCTCGATATAGCGATGACAGTGGAGATGACCATCGCGCAACTCAGGCTGATGGCAACAAGAAGCAATGTGTAGGGCAGCGCTCCGAGCACGAGGTGCGTTGCGGAAATATCACTCGTCACGGAGTAACCGAAGTTCCCCTGAACAACATGCCACATGTACAAACCGTATTGGTATAAGAGAGAACGGTTATAACCAAGTTTGATAGAAAGGATATGTACCGCCGCTGGAGGCAGCGAAGTTCCCTCCAGCACGGTAGCGGGGTTGCCCGTCATGTGAATGATGAGAAAGCTCACCGTCACAGCGCCGAAGAGCACGAGCAGCCCCTGGCCGACTCGTCCCGCCAGATACCGAAGTACTCCCGCGCGCCGCGAGCTCCCTAGCTTCGGGATCTCCTCCCGTGGGCTTGCCAGCTCCGTTTCAGACATGCGCGACCGTCCTACAGCGGCCGAGAAAATGTGGCTCGTCGGCCACTGTAGGACGTGGACATCACATGTCGCCCTTCTTCAAGCCTTCTCGTGCACTTGCCTACGCCAGGGACACATATGTGAACTCGGGCTGCCATCCGTCCTTGTCAACTATGTAACCGTGCACATTGCTGTTGAAAGCATCGGTGTTGATGGGGTTGTACAAGGGGAAGTGCGGCAACTGCTGCATGAAGAGGTCCTGCGCTTGCAACAGGTACGCAAGCCGCTTCGGCCCGTCAGGAGTCGTGTTGCACTTGTGGATGAGGTTCATCAGTGCAGGCGTTGTGTACTTGGCGTGCGCGAATATGTCTTCAACGTCGAAGTGCCAGGGGCCGCCGCCTACCCAGCCATAGTGGATGATGTAGGTCTGGCGCTTGGGGTGGGCCGACAGCACGTCGGACACGAGCACACCGATGTCCTCCACGATGAAGTTGACCGTGATACCCGCCTCCGCCAGCTGCGCGACCATCGCCTCACCGATCAGCTCCTCGGTCGCAAGGTCGGTCGACCCGGCCATATCCAACGAGATGCCCTTCGGGTAACCCGCCTCCTTCAAGAGTTGGCGGGCCTTGCTCGGGTTGTAGTCGTAATGCACCGAGGGAGTCTGGTAGCCGTAGCAGCCAGGCGGGATCGGTGAGGTCGCGGAGGAGGCCTGCCCAAGCAGGACGTCTCGCACAAGAGCGTTCCTGTCGATACCGTAAGCGATCGCCTGACGGACTCGGACGTCGCTTGTCGGTGACTCGGTGCAGATGTTGAGCAGGCAGATCTCCTCCCAGTTCGTGGAGGAGCTGAGCCGCACCTTCGAGTCAGAGACCAACAGGCCAAGGTCGTGAGGGTCGACCTGCTCGATGAGGTCGAGGCTCCCAGACACGAGGGCATCGACTCTCGCGGTCTCGTTGCCCACCACTGTCAGCTCGATGCCGTCCAGGTAGGGCGCTGGAGGACCCCAGTAGTTGGGATTCGCGGCAAGGGTGATCGAGTGCTCCGGAACCCAGGACACCCATTGGTAGGCGCCAGTGCCGACGGCCTTGTTCGAAGCGGCGTTCTTCTGCGCCAGCAGCTTCGGCGAGATGATCTTGCACCAGGTCTGGTTTATTGCCAGGTCAGGAGCAGGCTCGGAGAGGGTGATCTTGACCACGAGAGGATCGGAGTCGTCGATCGTCTTCAGGCTTCCGTAGTAGGCCTCGTCCCCGTTGGCCACATAGTGCAGGATGCTCTGTCGGACCGCTGACGAGTTGAAAGGAGTACCGTCGTGGAACTTCACATTGGGCCTCAGGTTGAAGGTCCACTCGGTGTTGGCGGCATTGGCGGACCAAGAAACGGCCAGGGCCGGCTCGATGCCTGAGTAGTCCTGTGTGAACTGCACGAGTCCGTCATAAACCTGGCGGAGGGAAACGTAGTCGGTCAGTTCGTTCGCGATGGCAGGGTCAAGAGCCGTCGGCGCGGTGTTCATCGCGGCAGTCAGCGTCCCTGACCGCTTTGTCGAGGCAGCCGAGGACATGGCATTTGAGAGCCTCCTCGGAGCAGTTCGCTTCGGAACCGCAGCGAGACCGCCCTTGGTGTAGGCGCCTAATGCGAGGGCACCAGCCCCGGTGAAAGCTCCCTTCATGAAAGTACGCCGCGAGGTCGGGCGATCGATTATTCCGTGCTCTTCGTCTGTGGGTGTGACCTTTACAGGCAGCTTCTTGTCCTGCGTCATTTTGTTCTCCTTAGTTGGGTGGCTTGGAGATCGTGAATAACGGATGTGCGGCTGAGCCCGCACGCGAGCGCCCAGCCGACCTCCAGGGTTCCTCTTCCGCTCGGGAGCCTTTTCTCGGCGGAGAGGAGCGGCCCCCCGCCGAAGCATTTACCAGCCGAGTTCATGCAACGTGCTCGGTTCCGGGTTCGGATGACTGCAGAAGTTCGACGAGGCGGGGCCCCACGCTGACGTCGAGCTCACTGGGGTTGACTCCCATCTGCACATAGGCGTCCTGCAGGCCGACGATGAGAGCCCCGACCGCGCCGGCCGGGTCCCCGAGCTTGGAGATCGCCAGAGCCGGGCACTCCGGGATCAACGCCCTGAGACGCTGCTCGATCCCGGGGAGGATCTCACCGAGGGACTCTGCGACGCCGCCTCCGAGCACGATCACCTCCGGCTCGTAAGCAGTCGTCATACCTACGAGCGCGAAGAACAGCGCCTGTTCGAAGCGGTTCCGCACACCCATGAGCGCCTTCGACGGTTGTCCGGAGAGGATCTCCCTGGCCGAATCGACCGGGACACCTGCACGTGCTGCTTCCTTGACAAGCCCCGACGCCGACAGGACATCTTCCAGGGTCAGGCCGTCGAAGCCCACCGGCAGATAGACGCCGAACTCCCCGATGAGGCCGGTCCTTCCCCGCAGGAGCCGGCCGTCGAGCACGACGCCTGCCCCAAGTCCGGTACCGATCGTGAACATCACCGCGCTCTTGTGGTGCTGGGCGGCTCCGAGGCGCATCTCTCCAAGGAGGGCAAGATTGGAGTCGTTGTCGAAGCCGACCGGCACCTCCAACTGCCTGCGCAGTGCTTTCACGAACCCGAGACCCTCGACCTGGGGCAGGTTCGTCGCCGTCCGCACCTCGCTCGTGGCCGGGTGCACGATACCGGGAAGACCGACCGTTACCGAGTAGAGCGATGCACCGTTGGCCACTGAGCGGACCTGGTCGGCGAGCCAGCCTGCGAGTTTCCGAGTCGAGAGCCCCTCGGGAACCGCCGTGCGGACTCGGTGGAGCACCTTGCCGAGCAGGTCAACAGCTATGACCCGGCAGTTGGTTCCACCCAGATCTACCCCCACCACACTGCCGACGTGCGCCACGAACTCCACCGGAGTGATCCGGCGCCCCGGCCGACCGGTGGGAATGGAGGCGGCGTCGCGGACGAGTCCCTCCTTCATGAGCTCGTCGACCACCCTAGAGACCGTGGCCGCACTCAGCTTGGTAGCCGTCGCCAGCTGCTCCCTCGTGGAGATGCCTTGCTCCAACAGAGCCCAGAGGACTTCGGACCGACTCGCCTGACGTGTAGAGGTCAAGTATTTCCCTCTCGCCGCAATCTATTGCAGAGTGAAAGTTAATCTAGGTGGGTCGTGCCGGAGGTGTCAAGACAAGCCGCGCCGTAACGAGAGACAGCGCTGGAATTGTGGGGTTGCGGAGCTGGCGGTGCGGCTCGGCTGACAGACGTGGCCGGTCAAGCCCCCGGCTGAGCTCGACTCCGCCGACAAGGGCCGGCAGAGTCGGACGGAAGCGCCACCCCGGGCCCTAAGGTGGCCGATATGCGCTATCGAACTCTCGGAGGAACCGGTATCCAGGTCAGTGCCTACTGCCTCGGGGCCATGATGCTCGGCGAATGGGGCAACAAGGACCACGAAGACGGGGTGCGCATCGTGCATGCGGCCTTGGAAGCAGGGATCAATTTCATCGACACGGCGGACGTCTACTCGCACGGGGAGTCGGAGGAGATAGTCGGAAAGGCTCTGAAGGGCCGACGCGACGACGTCGTGCTCGCCACGAAGGTGAACTTCGACATGGGGCCGGGCAAGAACAACTCCGGCAACTCGCGTCGCTGGATCCGCTACGAGATCGAGCAGAGCCTGCGCCGCCTCGGCACGGACTGGATCGACCTGTACCAGATCCACCGCCCGGATCCGACAACCGACATCGAGGAGACCTTGTCGGTGCTCACCGACCTGATCCGGGAGGGCAAGGTCCGGGCGATCGGCTGCTCGACCTTCCCGGCCGAGATGATCGTCGAGTCACACTGGGCAGCTGAGCGGCGCGGCTTGGAGCGCTTCCGGTGCGAGCAGCCGCCGTACTCGCTTTTCGCCCGAGGGATCGAATCAGCGGTGCTCCCGACCTGCGAGAGGTACGGCATGGGAGTCATCGCCTGGAGCCCGCTTGCCGGTGGATGGCTGTCGGGGAAGTACCGTCACGGCAAGGACATCGACATGACCGCCGGCCGGGCCGCGCGTCTTCCACTGCGTTTCGACCCGGCCCTGCCTGCCAACCAGCGCAAGCTCGACCTCGTCGACCAGCTCGAGGCCGTCGCGACAGACGCCGGCATGGCCTTGAGGCACCTCGCCCTTGCCTTTGTCGTGTCTCACCCCGCCGTGACTGCCGCCATCATCGGGCCGAGGACCATGGACCAGCTGGAGGACCTGCTCTCAGGTAGCGAGATCGTCCTGGACGACGCCACGCTCGACCGCCTCGACGAGATAGTCCCACCGGGAGTCACCGTGAACCCTGCCGACGCCGGATGGCAGGTCCCGTCGCTCGCGCACCCTTGGCGGCGTCGTCGTCCAATCGACGAGCGCGCCGCCGGCTGAGCCAATCACCAGCGCGGCACGTAGCCTCCGCGCCCCAAAGCCGCACTCTCGAAGGGGTCCACCGATTCGTCCACGCCCCCGGTGACCTCGGTGACCCAGGGCAAACGCTCCTTCAGAAGGCGCTCGACGCCACCTTGCAGCGTTACCGCCGATATCGCGCACGACCCGCAGGCGCCCTGGAGCTGAACCTCGACCACGCCGGTGTCGTAGTCGACAGCGACAAGGGCAAGGTCGCCCCCGTCGGCCTGGACGGCGGGCCGCATGAGATCAAGGAGCTCGTCTAGGGCTTGCCTGCGTAGATCGCGCTCGGAGTCGTCGATCGGCTCGCCATGGAGCCCAGTCGCGATACCGACGTTGACCGACACGGGGGCCGGGCGCGCAGTGGACACACCGTGGGTCGCCGGTCCTGCCTCGTCATCGTGCACCGAGCGACCTCCTCGCTTTGCGCGTCACTCATCAGCCTCGTCCACCCCGATGATAAGAGGTCGTAGGCTTCAACCATGCAGCTCGTATTGCTCGCGGCCGGTCACGGTCGTCGCTTCGGTGGCCTGAAACAGCTTGCGCCCGTTGGGCCGAAGGGTGAAGCGCTCATGGATTACACCGCCCGTGACGCCCTTGCCGCCGGGTTCGGCGGTGTCATCCTCATCGTGCGAGAGGAGATCCAAAGCGAGCTGCTCGAACACATCAGGTCCTTCTGGCCGGCTGAACTTCCAGTCGTGCCGGTGGTCCAGGGAGCAATTGCCGGCACCGCGCAGGCCGTCGAGTCCGCCCGGCCGTTCATCGACGGACCGTTCGGTGTCGCCAACGCCGACGACCTCTACGGGGGTCCGGCGCTCGTGACGCTCGCAGCCCATCTCCACAACGGCGCGGCGGGTGACCACGTGCTCGTCGGCTACCACCTCCGCGACACGGTGATCACCGACAGCCCGGTCACACGTGGACTGTGTGAGACGGACAAGGACGACTACCTGGCCCGCATCGTCGAGCAACGGATGCAACGCCTCGCCGACGGGACCTTCGAAGGCTCCCCCATCGCCGGGCCGGACGCGGGGCGCCTGCAGCGCCTGAGCGGCGAGGAGCAGGTGAGCATGAACCTCTGGGGTTTCGCGGAGTCCATCCTCGACGATCTCGACGCCGCCCTCGATGCCTTCGACCCGGAGACGGCCCCTCACGACGAAGGCAAGCCGCCCGAGCTCCTCCTTCCCGACGTCGTCGGCCGGGTCGTGGCTGAAGAGCAAGGCCGCTTCCTCGTCGTCGCGTCCAACAGCCGTTGCATCGGGCTCACGCACCCTGACGACCTACCGCTCGTGCGCTCGCTGCTCGCAGAAGGACTGGCCGGCTGAGGCGTCCCATGACGCGAACTCGCCGGCTGGTGCTGGCCCTGGCCGTCGATCTGATCCTTGTCGCCCTTGAGGGCACCGGGGGGGTCTTCGCACATTCGACAGGCCTCGTGGCGACGGCCGGCCACGATCTGGCCGACGCAGCGGCGCTGGGGCTCGCCCTCGTAGCCACCCGGCTCGCCCTGAGACCTGCGACGGCCGCGAGATCCTTCGGGTACCACAGGGCCACCATCCTCGCCGCCCTCGCGAACGCGACGGCGATCGTCGTCGTCGGTCTCGGCGTGATCGCGCTCGGCGCGTACCGGCTCGCACACCCGGCTCACGTGCACGGCGGCCTGGTGGTGATCGTCGCCGCAGCCGGTCTCCTGGGCAATGGCGTAGCTGCCCTATTGCTCCGAGAGCACACGCGGGACCTCAATTTCAAGGCGGTGGCCCTCCATTTCACCGGGGATGCGGCCGCCGCCCTCGGTGTGATCTTGGCAGGCAGCCTGATCCTCGCGACAGGTCGTTTCGAGGTGGTCGACCCGATCGTCGCCCTCCTCATCACAGTGCTCATCGGCACCGAGGCCTGGAGGCTCGTGCGTGCGAGCCTGGACGTCCTGCTCGAGTCGACCCCACCCGACCTCGACGTCGCCGCGCTGGCTTCGGCGATATCGGGCATCGAAGGAGTGACCGCTGTCCACGACCTTCATTGCTGGAGCCTGTCGAGCGATGTCAGGGCGCTGTCGGCGCACGTGGTGCTGGACGGGCACCCGAGCCTGGAACAGGCCCAGATCGTCGGGGAACGTGTGAAGGTCTCCGTCCACAGTCGCTTCAACGTCGCTCACGCGACCCTGGAGATGGAGTGCGAGCCCTGCGCCGAGGACGTCGCCGACGCCTGTGGAGTGGAGCTGTACCGCAGCGGCGACTAGCGCTCGCAATTGCTCCCAGGGCCCGTCGTGCGCTCGCGGCTTCCACGGGCCGATAGCGTTCGGGCCGATGTGTGGTCGTTTCGTCGCGAGCCGGCCCGTCGAGGAAATAGCCCGGTTGCTCGACGTGGACAAGGTCGAGGTCCCCCCTGAGCTTGTCGTCCCGCGTTGGAACATCGCCCCGCAGGCAAGCGTGCTCGCGGTGACCGTACCTCACCCCGAGGCCGGCCTCCGGCACCTGTCGGCCTTCAAATGGGGACTGGTCCCGTGGTGGGCCAAGGACCCGTCGATCGGCGCGCGCGCTTTCAACGCCAAAGCGGAGACCGCCATGAACAAGCCGATGTTCCGCAACGCCGTCGATCGGCAGCGCTGCATCGTTCCTGCCGACGCCTTTTACGAGTGGGCCCCGGCGGGAAAGGGGGACCCGGTCCGGCGCAAGCAACCCTGGTGCTTCCGGGCGGCTGACTCGGGTCTGCTCCTCATGGGCGGACTCTGGGAGCGGTGGCGGCCCCGCGACGCCGAATCTGCCCCTCCCCTGCACACCTGCACGATCCTCACCACCGAGGCAAACGCGCTGGTGGGCCGCGTCCATGACCGCATGCCGGTGCTGATCACGGCGGAGAACCTCGAACGGTGGCTGTCCCCCGAGCCCCTCGCGTCCGGCGAGCTCAGCCGGCTGACACGTCCCCTCGAAAGCGAGGCACTGGAAACCTTCAAGGTGTCGACGAGGCTCAACGACGCTCGCGAGGAGGGACCCGATCTCGGGGAGCCTTTGGATGACGAGCAGGGCGACGCTGGACAAGGTGGCGGCGCGCGGCTGTTCTTACCGGCCCGCCCGCCCAGTGCGACAGGGCCGTGAGCCGGTTCGGTCCCGTCAGGTCCGCTCGAGCGGCTCTGCCTGCTGCGCCCGTTCGATGCGCCTGCGCCTCGCGAGTGCCCTGCGGGTCACCTCCGCGATGCCGGCGCCATCAAGGCCGAGGCGGGAGAGGATCACGTCGGGCTTGGCGTGCCGCAGGTACTCCGTAGGGACGCCGAGCACGACCTGGCGTGGTCCCTCGAGCGCGGCGGCGTCGGCGACACGATCAGCCTCACCGACCAGGTACTGTCCGGCGCCCCCATGAGCCAGGCCGTCCTCGGCTGTGACGACGAGTCTCGAGCGCGCAATCGCCTCTAACAGGTCGGGGTCGGCCGGTCGGACGACTCGGGCATCGAAGACATCGGTTTCGATGCCGTCATCGAACAGCTCCTCTGATGCCGCGAGAGCCGCCCGCGCCAGCTTGCCGATCCCGACGAGAACAACCTCGCCGGTCCCCTTTCTGAGCTGGCGGGCCTTGAGACCGGTTCCCGGTCTGGCGAGCGGGCCTGGCGAGGGTGTCTTCGGGATACGGATCAAAGAGGGACCATCGAGCTTGAGAGCCTCGGCGAGCATCGGTGCGACCTCGGCGGTCTCGGCTGGGCAGAAGATCGTGCAGCCCGGTATCTGCAGCGCTTGCACAAGGTCGTAGATGCCGTGATGACTCGGCCCGTCATCCCCGGTGATTCCCGCACGCCCGGCGCAGATCACGATCGGAAGCCCGTGCAGGCCGACGTCGAGGTTCCACTGGTCCACTGCTCTGCCGAGGAAGGTCGAGAAGATGGCGACAACCGGTCTCAAGCCGCCCATCGCCATTCCGGCCGCCGCGGTGAGCGCGTGCTGCTCGGCGATGCCGACGTCCAGGAAACGCTCGGGATAGCGGTCCTTGAATGCCAAGAGTCCTGTCGGGCCTGGCATGGCCGCCGTGATCGCCACGATGCGTTCGTCGCTTGCGGCGAGGTCCACCAGCGCCGAGGAGAACACCTCGGCATAGCCCTGCCCGGCATCGAGGGGGCCGGGCAGCCCGTCGTCGTCTGTCGAACCGTGCGTCTGAGACCCCGCAACCGGTGGTGCGCCGAGACGGGCCGAAACAGCCCGTCCGCCGGCACGGCTCGGTGACGGCGGCGGTGCCGGAGGCTTCAGATCGTGCAGGCAGGCGATCTCGTCTGCTTCGGCGGGGCCGTATCCCTTTCCTTTGGTGGTCACGACGTGAAGAACGATCGGACCTTCCCAGCTCGCGGCTCGGCGGAGCGATACCTCAAGGCCTCCGATGTCGTGGCCGTCGATCGGTCCGGTATAGCGGATGCCGAGCGCCTCGAAGAACATGCGCGGCTCGACGACCTCCCGGATAGCCGCGCTGAGCCCGTGGAACGATGTGAAAGCAAGCGAGGAAACCCCACCCGGGAGATCCTCCACCAAGTGGCGCACCCGGTCCCGGACCTGCAGGTAGCGCGGGTCGAGCCGAAGCTGGGTGAGCGAGACCGAGAGCCTCGACACCGTGGGCGCGTAGCTGCGGCCGTTGTCATTGAGCACGACAAGCACCCTGGCCCCGGAGTGGCCGAGGTTGTTGAGCGCCTCGTAGGCCATCCCGCCGGTGAGCGCACCGTCTCCCACGACGGCGACTACGTGACGATCACCGGCCTCCGCTTCGCTCACGCTCCGGAGACTGAGAGCAGTGGCAATCCCGTGCGCGTAGCTGAGCGCCGTCGAGGCGTGGGAGTTCTCGACCCAGTCGTGCGGTGATTCCGTCCTCGAGGGATACCCCGAAAGGCCGCCTTCTTGCTTCAGGCCGACGAATCCCTCCCGGCGGCCCGTCACGATCTTGTGGACATAGGCCTGGTGCCCCGTGTCGAACAGGAACACGTCCTCGGGTGAGTTGAACACCCGGTGCAGGGCCAGGGTGAGCTCGACCACACCGAGGTTCGAACCTAGATGACCACCCGTGCGCGAGACGGCCTCCACGATGAAGTCGCGGATCTCAGCCGCCAGTTGGTCGCACTCGACAAGTGAGAGTGCCTTCACATCGGACGGAGAGTGGATGGAGTCGAGGATCATGGTTTCGTACCTAGCGTCAGGCTACCGGACAAGCGCGGCGCGAAGCTGACCACCCGGTCAGTCCGTCCATACGCGGCGGCGGCCGAGCCGCCAAGGCACACCCATCCTGCCGAGCGATGCGGCCGACAGGCGCTCATGGTGCCTACCCGCGGTCCCGCGTGAGCACCTGGGTGACGAACCGCACTACGCGCTCGCGGGTGGCCTCCGCGCTCTCGAGGGCGGGCGCGTCACCGTCGAGGTCCGCCACGACAAGATGACGGCTGGCTTCGAGCTCGGGGCGCAGGGCCACGACGACAGCGGCATCGCGCCATCTCGGGTCCTCCAACAGCAGCAGGAAGGCGAGCAGGGACTCACGCTGCTCGCCGACGCACTCGTAGGGCTTGCGCCCGGCAGCGAACAGGTCCCGGAACCCCTCGACCTGGTCGGGATCTTCGAGAAGGTTCACGCCGAAAATGCCCGCGAGGCGACCAGGTTCGAGAAACGGGGCCAACATCAAGAACACGAACCGGCACTTGGCACAGTGGCCGCACCACAAATCGAAGAGAGTGCCTGCCCGATACGCCTGATTGCAGCTTACGAACCCCGAGTGGTATTCGGACAGGTCCGCGAACCACCTCGCGATCTCGATCTCACCGCACGAGCGCAGCGGCGAGCAGTACTCGATGCTTCGAGAGACCGATTCGCGTATCACCGACCGCAGCCCGAGCTCGCACTCGCTGCTCTTGCTCCACTGGTGATTGACCGGGACCTGCCCGACGAAGGAGGTCGCCTCGTCGGCGGAGCGTTCCAGTGCCATGAGGGTCGTGTCGTAGCCGTAGACATATCCCGCCGCCACGACTATCAAAGACACGATCGCGGTGATCGGCACGTGACCGTTGAGAGCCCCGGCAGAGTTGAGCTCTAGCAACCTCGGCGAGATGGTCCGCCTGACAACGGCGAGCGGCAGGCCGGCTACCTCGGCCGTGCGTTGCATGGCCGGTCGTGGGTTGACCGCGACGAGCCAGGTCGCAAGCTCGAGCGGTGGGCCTGCCGCCTTCAGCGCCTCGACCAGCACAATCGAGTCCTTGCCACCTCCGATGGGCACGGCGATCCCTTCGCTCGGCGCGTCATGACCCTGACCAGGGCGGGGCATTGCGGAGCCGGGACCCTCACGAGGCCCGGAGCCCGACTCGGACGCCAGGTCCAGCTCGAACTCGAGTGGCACGACCAGACTGTTCGCCACGGCGAACTCGCGCAACCCCTTGTCGTACAGGTCGTGGACAAGGGCGGCCTCGCCGCCGCTCAGCGGCCCGGTCTCGACGACGATCGTTCCCGGGGCCGCTGCTTTGTAGTAGCTGACGCCGGCTGCCAGATGCACCAGGCGAAGCGCCGCCTCGATGCCGGGCCCCGCCCGCGATCCGAGCGGGAGCCCGCCCAGCTCCACCAACTCCTCGAAGTGGTGGCTGTCGTCGAAGGCGTAATCGAACTTGGCGAGGTTGCGGGCAGGATCGAAATCGAAGCCGACGATGCGGAACGTCTCGACGCCGGCCAGCTCGGGCGCTGTCACGAGGCTCCCAGCCGGGTGGAGTCCTCTTCGGCGATACCGGCGAAGCGACGGAAGCTCCGGCTGCGGTCAAGGTAGGAGCCCTCGTCCCGAGGAGTCGGCGAGGCAGGCGAGAACAGCACGACCGAGACATCCGGGCGCGAGGACGCGAGGCTTACGGCCACCTCGAGCGAGGCCACGACCTGGCGTTCGACGCTGCTCGAGGTGTCATCGAACAAGCTCGCGATCGCGGCACCGGCGTCACCCATCAAGAAGACGACCGGCTGCGGCACGCTCGACTCGATCACCTGGACGAGGGCCGTGTAGTCGAGTCCGCGATCGTGTCCGCCGGCGATCAGGGCGACCTTTCTGCCCTGGAAAGCCCTGACGGCGGCAACGGTCCCCTCCGGATTGCTGGCGAGAGCGTCGTCGATGTAGCTGACGCCGCCAATGTCCCCGACCGGCTGAAGCCGCGACCGGGGCGCCCTCACCGCCGAGAGCTCTCGTTCGAGCCGCGTCCGGTCGGGTAGCTCTCCGGTGGTCAAAAGAGCAGCTGTGACCGCACCGCAGGCGTTCAGGAGGTTGTGCTCCCCCAGGAGCCGGAACTCGCGGAGGTCCAACGGCCCGAGCTCGGAGACCACGACCTGGGCTCTTTCAAGGCGCACCGGACCACTGTTGCCGTACAGGACCCTGCCTTTGAGCCACGAGCTACGCGCAACGGCCTCCTCACAGCACCCGTTCACCGCAACGGGCACGCCCTCGCGATTGGAGAACAAACGGAGCTTGTCGTCGTAGTAGTTCGTGAGGTTCCGATGCCAGTCGAGGTGATCCGGCGCCAGCAGCGTGAGGACGCCTACCGAGGGTGACACCGTCACGTCCGCTGCTTGGAAGCTCGAGATCTCGACGACGAACACGTCATGATCGTCATCGTCGTACAGCTCGGTCAAAGGGCGGCCGATGTTGCCGGCCAGAGCGACGTCGAGACCGTAGGCACTGAGGGCGGCAGCCGTGAGCATGGAGGTTGTCGTCTTGCCCTTGGACCCGGTCACGGCTACCACCCGCCTTTGCTGGAAGTCCTCCATGAACAAAGCGGTCGGAGTCGTCACCACCGCACCGAGCCGGGCGGCGGCTGCGAGGCGCTCGTCGTAGCGCGAGACCCCAGGCGAGTGCACTACGAAATCGAAACTGCGAGCCTCGAGAATCGACGGCGGCTGCACGTCGAGTCCGGACTGCGCAGTATCGACGGCTTGGCGCGGGCCCGTAAGGCCACTCGGGTCCCCGGCAACATCGTCGACGACGACCAGTTCGGCGCAGGTCGGGCCAACGCGCCGGGCGAAGCACTGACCTTCCATGCCTGCCCCGAATATCGCGACTCGACTACCAGCGAGCGCCGCGACACCTCCTATCAGCGGCACGCCGCGATCGTACACAGCCTCATCGCCGGCAGTCACCGCATGGTCCTTGTGACCGGCGTCTGTGACTGGTCCTTCGAAATGTCCCGGAACGATCGGGGAAGGACCGTGCGCGAACGCGAAGGCCGATCTTGTTCAACGACGGTGGCGAGGTTGAAGGACTTCGGGAGTGGCCCGTTCGATCTGGTTGTCGCTGAGGGGGCGCTACGCGGCGCCGATGCTCCGCGCTGGATCGGGGTGCGAATCGGCACGATCGTCGTTATCACCACAACCCGCTGCAGCGGTCCACAGGACGGTATCCGACCGACGCCTGATCAACGCGAGATGCGAGGGCACCTTACAGGCGAGCAATATGCGGCTCGGGCACTCAGCCGGAGGCGAGCTCATCGAGCCTGTGGCGAGCACGGCGGCCACCGGGGATGTCGCCCTTGGCATCGCACAGCTCCAACGCGCGCCTAAGCGAGAGCCGTGCTGCTTCGGACCGACCGGCCGACGCCAGCACATCCGCTCTCGCCACGTGGACGTCGGCAATCCAGGAAAGTTGATCACTGCGCTCTATCCACTCCACGGCTTCGTCGGCGAGCAGGAGGGCTCGGTCGAAATCGCCCTCACCGGCTGCGATCCTGGCCAAGACGATGCGCCAGAAGCTCTGGGACACCGTGTCCTCCGGGAGTGCCAGGCGGCGTCCCATGCCTGCCAGATCTCTCGCCGCCTCGAGGTTCCCCTCCCGAAGCCGGATGGCGCCCAACATGGGAGCCACAGTGGAGAGATAGGAGCGCTCGTCGGTGCGGGCGAGTTCCTCGAACATCGACGTGAGATAGCGCGCGGCCGCCTGGTCGTCACCGAGGGTGGTCTCGGCACAGGCGGATACGAAAGCCAGATGAAGCAGGTGCATGGTGCTGTGCAGCTCTGCGAACACCGACTTGGCGTCGCCCAAGGCGGCACGCGCCTCGTCCGGCCGATCCAGGTTGGCGAGGATGTTGCCTTCTAGCATGCGCCGAGTTCCGTACGCGACGCCGGCGGTCTCACCGGGCTCTGCTTCCCTGCCTATGAGATCGAGCGCCGCTTGGGACGGGCAGGGTCCGTAGATCAGTGCCGCGTATCGGAAGGCTCGGGCCTCCTCGACCAGGTGCCGGTCACCACAACGCGCGGCGTGGTACATCACTTGCTCGCAGACCTCCACCATCGGATCCCAGCGTCCCTCCAGGTTCAAGACGGTGCGCCGTGCCGAATAGGCAAGCGCCAGTCCCTCGTCGTCACCAACTGACCCGAAGTGCGCTAGAGCATCCGCCACCGCGGCCGAGATCTCGGCGGTCGTGAGGTCGCTCTCGGTGTGCCCAGCGACCTCCAGCCACGCCAGTCGGGCCCGCAGGGACAGGCTCCGGTCGCCGCACTGTTCGACCTCGCGCAGCACGTCGTCCAGGACGGCTCGGGAGGCTCCCATCTCCTGGGCCCGGTACAGAGCCATGCCGTGACGACATCGCAGGTCCAGCCCGAGCAAGGTGCCCGGGACGAGATCCGCGGCACGGGCGTAAAGGGCGGCAGCCGAAACCAGGTCGGTGCCCATAAGTCGCCACGCGACCGCTGCCAGACGCGTCGCCGCCTCTTGGGCGCGCTCATCGGTGGCTCCATCACCGGCGCCCAGCGACCGCCGGAGCACTACGGCCTCTGCCAGGTGATGACCCACGAACTCGTCAGCCTCACCGGCAAAACTGTCCGCCCTCTTGTCGAGCCATCGCGCAAAACGCTCGTGCAGCTCGGCCCGGCGCGCCTTCGGCAGCGCCCCGTACGCCGAGTCGCGCACGAGGATGTGGGTGAACTCGAACCCGTCCTCACCGGCCAGGTCACTTCGCGCGGAGCGGATCATCTCCTTTCTCACCAGCGAGCGGATGTGACCCAAGACCGCGGATGCATCGAGCGAGGTCAGCTCTGACATCGCGCCGGCGTAGAAGAGCTGGCCCACAACCGAGGCCGCATCGAGCACAAGGCGTTCCCCGCTGGACAGCCGCTCGATGCGAGCTGCGAGCAGCGCTCCGATGGTTGGCGGCACGGTCACGCTCCGAAGGTCGCCGACGAGGCTCCAGCCGTCGACGCCGTGGTGGAGCAGACCGTCGTCGACGAGCATGGCCAACAGCTGCTCCACGAACAGCGGAGTGCCTCCCGATCCGGACACGACCCGGTCGAGCACCCCTGCGGGCAGGCCCGCCCCACCGAGAAGCTCGTCGACGAGCTGCGCTGACTCGCTCGTGGACATGGGTCTGAGCAACATGCTGGTGACGTTCAGCTTCCCGCCGCCCCAGGTCGGATGATCGTCCAGGAACTCGAGCCGGGCCAGGCACAGCACGACGAGCGCCGCGTCACGGGTCCAGTCCACAACGTCTTCGACGATGGCCAGAAAGGCGGGCTCAGCCCACTGGAGGTCTTCGACCACCCAGACGACCGGGCCCGATCGGGCAAGCGCCTCGAGGAAACGACGAACGGCCCACTGCACCTCCTCGATGGCCGCCGGCGCTCCACCGAGCCCGGCCAGGGGAGACAGCAACCACGTGACCTGCGCCGCATCGGGCGCGTCGCCGTAAGCCGCGCTCATACGTGCTCGGCCCTCGTGGTCGTCCTCCGCACCGGTCAACCCGGCTGAGGCCCGCAACATCTCCAGCAGAGGCCACAAGGAGGTCCCGTCCCCGTAGGACAGGCAACGGCTGCGGATCACCCGCACGTTCGGCGCGAGATCGGTCAGGAACTCGTCGGTGAGCCGCGACTTGCCCACCCCTGCCGCGCCGAGGAGCGTGAACAGCTGACAGCTGCGGTCCGCCTCCGCGCGCTCCAAGCACTGGCGCAGCATGGCTAGCTCACGGTCACGGCCCACAAGCCGGGCGCGCAAGCTCGCTGAGACGTTCGGCTCCTCGGTCACGCCGGCCACCGAACGTATGCGCCACGCGGCCACGGACTGGGCCTTGCCCTTGAGCTCGAGGGGCGGGAGGGGTTCCCCAGCGACCCACTGCCTCACAAGACGCCACGTCGTCTCGCCGACGAGAACCTCGCCCGCACCGGCCGCCTGTTGGAGGCGGGCGGCGACGTTCACTGCGTCGCCGACGGTGTGATCGGCCGGCCCGCTCACGAGCACCTCACCGGTGTTGACCCCGATGCGCACGGCTAGCTCGATGCCCCATCGTTCGGACAGCTCCGGGTTGATCTCAACAAGTGCCCGGTGCATGTCGAAAGCGGCTCGCACCGCCCTCACGGCATCGTCCTCCCGGATGGTGGGGATACCGAAGAAGCCCACAACGGCATCGCCGATGAACTTCTCCACCTTCCCGCCGTGACGTTCGAGGGCAGTCCGCATCACGGCGTAGTAACGCTCTAGCAACGCCCGCAGATTCTCGGGGTCTGTCCTCTCACCAAGGCCGGTCGAGCCCACAAGGTCACAGAACAGTGCCGTCACTGTCTTGCGGACATCGTCCCTGTTCTCGCCAACCAGCCTTGCGCCGCAACTCGCGCAGAATCTCGCCTCGTGCGGGGCCGGCGATCCACACTCTCCGCACACCCCCACCATCTGCTGGATACTACCGATCCATGTGTTGGCTCGGTCCCGGGCGGACGACTGCCCCCCGGGGTTGACACGGCGATGTGGTGGTCAAAGTCGGCAACCTGGCGACAAGAAAGCCGCCCGCTTGGACCACACGGGATCTCTTGAACCGACGAGCGCGGGACAAACACGTTCCGGATGAAATGTCCAGGTATACGATGACCCCTGGGAACCCTGTGAGCACGGGCTGGCGCAGTGTGGCAGCCCGTGTGGCGACAAGGACCCGTGGCGGGCATTTTGCCGAGATCACCTCTACGCACATCGAAGATGCGAGCAGCACAACAGCGAACTGTTTGAGTCGGCCTTTGGGGGGAACAAGTGGCGACATTCGGGGTTGTTCTTCGGCTCACCCTGGCGATGGTGTACGCAGCCGCAGCGTTCGGGAAGCTCCTGAGCCCTCGGAGCACTCCTCTCTTGCTCGAGACTTTCCGGTTGAGCCCCCGGTTGAAGCTGGCCGTACAGGCGCTGCCTGCCTTGGAGTTGACAGTCGCCGGAGCACTGCTCGTCGCTCGGACCTCGCGGATCGCCGCGGCCGTATCATGCCTGCTCCTCGTGCTGTTCTCCGCGCTGGTGGTCAGGAACATAAGCCAAGGGCTTGCTGGCACGTGCAACTGCTTCGGGCGTCTTCATTCATCGAGGATCGGCTGGTCCACGGTCGTTCGCAACATGGTCCTCATCTCGGCTTCGGCACTCATTGCCGTGCCGTCCGACCAGGCACGCATCTGGCTGCTCGTGAGCGACCTGACCGGTGCCGGCACAAATGTCCGGATCGCCGTCGCTGGGGCATTCGCCGCCACGTCTCTCGCCGCGGCCGTTGTGCGCGGCCGCACACTGCGGCGAAGGAGTGCGCCGACTGTGACGGGAGCCCTGGACGGAGAGACCGGCGCGTTCGCTCCGCGCCCCGCTCAGTCGTTCGATCCCGGGTCTGCACAAGTAGTTCTGCTCGACGACCGAGTGACGACCCTCGCGGAGACCCTTGCCGCCGGCACGCGCAACATACTCGTGTTCATCGACCCAGCATGCGGTCCCTGTCGATCACTGCTGCCCGACTTGCAGGATTTGTGGCCACAGATGACAGAGAGGCTTCTCCTGGTCACCCGCGGGCCAGCAGATCTCAACCGTGATCTCCTGGCAGGCTTCCCCGCTGATCGGTCACTGCTGGACGTCGATGACGCGCTGATGATCCGTTACGGCGTTCTCGCCACTCCGGCGGCTGTGGTGCTGAGCGAATCCGGCTCCCGCACCGAGGAACTAGTTGTCGGACCGCAAGCCATCCGGGGTCTTGCCAGGCGATACGCCGACGGCGCGGGCGCCCATTCGTCCTGCGGAGACTCCGCTGAGCCGCTGAACGAGCCAAGCCCTCCGCTGTCCGGCGAAGGTCTGTTTCCTGTGACCTCTTCTCTGCAAACAGTCCTCAGCCGTAGAGAGACGCTGACAGCGGGCATGAGTGCTGGGCTCTTCGCCTCGGTGGCATCAAGCCTCGGGCGGGCACTCGATCTCACGGCAAAGCTGCTTTCCACGGGGAACAAGGGAGTCCAGTGCCCAACGTGCGGAACGTGCACGATCTGCGATGCGCCTTCGCCAGGCTCGCGGCCGAAGGAGCTGGTCTGTCGTCCTTGTAAGCAAAAGTGCACAGCCAACGACCTGTGCCTCAACTACGCGAACAAGCTGCCGGCCTACCTGAGCATCCACTCCTACCTGCTGACGCAGGGTTTCTCGCAGAGCGGCGAGCCGACAGCTCTAGGGCTGCAGCAGAACGGGGCGATTTCGTTCATCGGAACCAACACGAGCTTCACGAGCCGGAGGCACCGCATCGGCTGCGATCTTCGACTCCAAGGGCAAGATCACGTCCGTCGTGGCCACGAACTCAGCCGGCCAAGTGGTCTCCATCGACGTCGCTTCCAGTCCCGCGATGCCAAGCGGCGCCGCGGCCCAGACAACCTCGTTGGACAACAAGGCGCGTGGAACGGGAGCCGCCGACACCACCCGCGAGGAACCTCGGCTCCGATCGGACGTCCGCCAGGAGCCGGAGCGCACCGCTGCCGCCGATGAAGCCGCTAGTTGCGAGGAGGTGTGCAGTGCGGCGTTGGCGGTCATGATCGGGGTCCTCACACCACTGGCTGTAGCTGGAGAGGCAGCCTCGATAACGACGATCAAGCTCGCACTGCCTTTGGTGAAAGGCATTCTTTCCGCTGCCGTCGGCGGTGGCTTCGAGAATGATCTCGCCTTGACGACAATGGGTGCTGCCTACACGGGTGCGTCGCTGTTGAATCTCGGCGAGGAGAGTGAATTCGGCGCGGATATCGCGAAGGACACAATAACGTCAACGGCAGAAAAGGCCATTTGTTCAACGCTCATCTGCACCGTCAAGCTCGAAGGTTGCTGCAACTACACCGGAGCCTGCTACGACCTTGACTCAGTCTGTGAGAGAAACTGCCCCGGCGGATTGAAGCATCCGCTTGCGCACTGTGACGTCTACCTCACGCGGCTCGGCAAGAAGATAAAGATCTCGACCCTCGTACCAGGATTGTGACGGCGACCGGAGGCGGCCGCAGCTGGCGCTGACGGCCAGACCAGCTGCTCGAGAAAGTTCGATCTTCTCTCGCCTGGACGCAACGACCCCTAAGTTCAGCCAGGCGGACGCAGGGTCGAGGCTACTGAGTCGGGATCATCACAACCCACGATCAGTTCGTCGAACTGAGCACCTTCAAGACGCACCCGGACGCCGCGCGGGGTGTCGTGATGTACGACCGCGAAAATCTTGTCGTTGCGGGAGGTGAAGGTGCCGATGGCCACCGATCCCGGAATGCCCGTACCGACACGGAACCCATGGACCGCTCCAATGGCGTCGTCTAGCACCTCGACGCCTGTGACTGACCGGAGGGGCACTCTGACCTCCCCGTGAACGGCTTCCATCTTCTCGATCGCCCTCAGGCGAACCACCAGCTCGTCGCCGTCGACGGTTACCTCGGCCACGTGATCCTCCTTTCCGGATGGGTCCGGCCCCGAACGAGATTATTCACTCGGCACCGAACCCGGTGAAACCGACTCCTGTCCGATCCGAGGGTCGTCCGAGCAACGCCGTCCAAACGATGATGGCGTGCCCTGGCCGGTGCCGGCGCCCGGGCGTGCCCCGGCGCAGAACGCCTCTGCCGGAGCCGGCTGAGGGCTCGTCACGCCATGTGCGAGTACCCGTGTTGCGTGGGCGGAACGAATGACTCCTTGATAGATCTCGGGCTGGTCCAACGGAGCAGGTTCAGCTTCGATCCGGCCTTGTCGTTGGTCCCTGACCCACGCGACCCTCCGAAAGGCTGGCGACCGACAACCGCACCCGTGGGCTTGTCGTTGACATAGAAATTGCCCGCGGCAAAGCGCAGCGCTCGCTGCGCCTGGTCGATGGCCGTCCTGTCAGTGGCGAACACCGAACCGGTCAGCGCGTACGGGCTCGTCGTGTCGACGAGGTCGAGGACGCTCGAATAGTCGTGGTCGGGATAGACGAAGACGGCCAAGATGGGGCCGAAGTACTCGGTCGTGAAGATCTCATGACGGGGATCGTCGCCAAGAAGGATGGTCGGCTGCACGAAGAACCCTTCACGATCGTCGGCGACACCACCTGAGAGGATCTCCACCTGTTTCTCGTGGCGTACCCGCTCGAACAGCTCACTGTGCTCGGCGAACGAGTGGGCGTCGATGACCGCCCCGCCGAAGTGACGGAAGTCGGTCACGTCGCCGTAGGAGATGGTCCTGGTCGTGTCGACCAGTGCCTCGCGCAGCCCGTTGTCCCAGAGGGACCGGGGTAGATACGCACGGGAGGCGGCCGAGCACTTCTGGCCCTGGTACTCGTAAGCCCCGCGTACCAGCGCAGTGACCAGTGACGCCTGGTCACAAGAGCTGTGTGCGACCACAAAATCCTTGCCGCCGGTCTCACCGACAAGGCGCGGGTAAGTTCGGTAACGGTCGAGGTTCTCCCCGACGATCCGCCACATCGAGTTGAACGTCCACGTCGACCCCGTGAAATGAAGGCCTGCGAACTCGGGGTCGGTCAGGGCCACGTTGCTCATCGCGGCAGCGCCACCGGTGATGAGGTTTATGACACCGGGGGGCAGTCCGGCTGCTTCCCACAGCAACATGAGGAAGTGGGCGGCCAACAGCTGCGTGGAGGCGGGCTTCCACACCACCGTATTGCCCATCAACGCCGGGGCGGTAGGAAGATTGCCGGCAATCGCGGTGAAGTTGAACGGCGTGATCGCCGTCACGAAACCGTCCAAGGGCCTGTGGTCGGTACGGTTCCACTCGCCGGGTGCCGAGCTGGGCTGTTCAGCGAGGATGCTCCGGGCAAAGTGCACGTTGAACCGCCAGAAGTCGATCAGTTCACACGCTGAGTCGATCTCCGCCTGCTGCACGGACTTCGACTGGCCGAGCATGGTCGCCGCGTTCAAGGTGTCCCGCCAAGGACCCGCCAGCAGATCTGCTGCGCGCAGGAAGACCGCCGCACGCTCGTCGAAGGGCAGATCGCGCCAACTGGGAGCGGCCTCCTTGGCGGCACGCACGGCGCTGGCCACGTCCGCCTCGGTCGCCTGCGCCGAGTCCCCCAGCACATGGCTACGTCTGTGCGGTTGAACGATGGTGAACGGGCTGCCACCAGCCATCCGCCGCTTGCCGCCGACAGTCAGCGTCAGCTCACGCCGGTCACGCTCCAATTCGGAGATTCTGCGGTGCAACGAGTCGCTTTGTGGGCTGCCCGGTGGATACTCGCGTACGGGCTCGTTATACGGAACTGGCACAGACGTAATGGCGTCCATTAGACGATTCGCCTCCTATGGATCCGAGCCTGTTTCACCCTCTACCCTACCCATAAGGAGTCATGCTCATGGGCAGATCGACGGCGCGGGCATAATGCCAAGAACAAGACTCTTCTTGACGAGGTCACTCGACAGGTCCGTGACCTGCTGAAATACAATTCTTTTCGGCAGTTCTGCCGCCGACACCGAAGATAGCCAAAGGAGCGAAGACGAATTAGCCGGCGTCTTTGGGCTGTCGCGTCGCGGCATTGGATCATGGCCGCCACCTGGTGGTCCCGCGTTGAGGACGGGACGTCGGGCACTGGCTTCACGAGCCGAGGCGCTGCTTGTCCCCGGGTATCCTGTCGTCATGACAGAGAGCTTCGCGCGGCAAGCGGAGGAGATCGCTAAACACCAGGCCGAGGTGATCGCGAACGAGGCGGAGATCACGAAACGGTGGGCCGAGGAGCTCCGGCGACAAACAACAGAACCACTAGCCAAACCTGTGGTTCACGTCCGTGGGCGCTACAAGTACACGGTCCAGCTTCTGAACCACCCGTTCAGCCATGGCGGCCAATTCGGCCGATTGGCTGTCGAGAACCTCCTGAACGACATGTCGCAGAAGGGTTGGGAGTTCGTGGAGTCGATGCCTCACGAGGACGGGCGCCTTTTCATGTTCCGTAGCCTCGGCGACTAGGGCGCCTCCGCAAGCTCTGCACCGCCGTACGGGGCGGCAGACACAACGAAGGAAACGACCAGGCCGGCACCCTCCCCTTCCGAGCAGGTGTGAAGTGCCGAGACGCTCTTCTGGGATGTTCGGCCGCTCGAACCGGCGCGCCGGACCGGTCCCGGCACAACACGCGTGCTGTGAACCCGGGTCGAGCCGCCCGCCTGGTCTTCGCATCGGCCTGCTACGGCTCGACGTGCTGGCATGATCTTGGGCATGGTCACCATGTCGGTCGAGCAGTTCGAGACGCTGGTGGCCGATGCTCTCGACGGCATACCTGCAGAGCTCGGTGCCGCCATGGAAAACGTCGCCGTCATGGTGGACGACCACAGCCCGCCCGGTCGACTGCTCGGCCTCTACCAAGGCGTCCCGTTGACGAGCCGGGGAGCGCACTACTCGGCAACGACTCCCGATCGCATCACGATCTTCATGGCCACGATCTGCCGAGCCTGCAAGACGCCGGAGGAAGTCGTCGACATGGTGCGCCGGGTGGTGATCCACGAGGTCGGGCATCACTTCGGTATCGGAGACGGCCGACTCGAGGAGCTCGGGTGGGGATGACCGGCACCGTGTCGTAGCAACACGGTGCCGGTCATCACTGGCGGTTCGTCAGATCTGGGGCGCCTTTCGCTCCCGCCGTCCGCCTGGGCAGGGCGATCGGCGCCGGACCTGAGTGCCGCCCGGGGGCGATTCGTTGGGACCGCTGTGGTGCCCGCCGCCACAGGTTCAAGAGAAGGTGTAGTTGGGAATCCCCACTCCGGAGTGGACGGCGAGAACGTTCATGGACGACTCGTGGGGACAGACCTGGACCGAGAAGTTCTCCACCTCATCGGCTTCGCCTGCGGGCCTGGGAAGTGCCTCACCAGGTGGGACGACCCTCAGGCCTGCCACTGTGACGCCCGGGCCTGCACACAATGCGCCGGTGTCCACGACACCGAGGATGGCGTGGGCGGTACCGCCCGGCTGGAGTGCCACGGTGGTCGCGACTCCGCGGTGGGAAGCGGGATCACCGATCTGGGCGCCGGTCGCGCTGACACCCCAGACACTCGGCCAGCCGCGCAATGTGCATGGCTGCCGCCCCACATTGCTGAACTCGAGCTCGTAGTAGATCGTGCCTGCGGTGCCGTCGCCCTCGACCGCTGCCCACACCTCGGTGCTGGCAGCTCCACAGCTTTGTATCGAGGCCCGAGCGTTCGCGGTTGCCGATGCGGCCAGGGTGGCTGTCGGCAGCAAGATCGCTCCGCAAACCACTGCGACTCCGAGGACAACTCGCCTGTAGTCACGCAGTTTCAGTTTCATGGTGTTCCTCCTTGGTTCGTCCTCGTCCACGCGTCGCTGGACCGACGGTGGCAACTGGCGGCATCGCAAGACGTGCCCTTCGCGACTCAGCGCGTCCCGTGAGACTGAGTGCGACCGCTCGAACTCCCCTTGTCAGTTCCTCCGACCGCCATCAGACCTCCCTACCACTACAACGCTTGAGCCGACCGTCGCGCTGCAGACAATCACGAGGGGTTTCTGAGCCCAAGCAAGCTCACTTGTGACCGCCGGCTCGACTCGCCACGACCTAAGACGGGTCCAGCTTGCGTGGCGCGCACGGGCGAGCTCGTCGTGTCATGAACGACTAGCGTCACTGCAAGCCTGGCTCGGTGCGACACTCGCCGAAGATCCGATTGCGCCCGGTCACGTCGGCTGGTCGGCACCTGTCCTTCCGCCGGGCTCAAAGGTGGACGAGACCAAGGGGGCTGCGTCAATGGCTGGCATCAGGTTCCTCGGATGTGATCAGGACGCGTTCTGCGCGAGTGTCGCCCGTCACGTCGGTGAATTTGAGGAGGCTTCAGGGCACCAGGTCAACGTGCAATTGGTCGACAACGACGACTACTTCACGAACGAATTGGCGCCTTATCTCGAGGGCGAGGACCCGGCTGATGTCTACATGTCGGGACCGGTGCTCATGTGGGAGCACCTCGGTGCCGGACGTGTCGAGCCGCTCGACGCTTTCCTCGAGCACGCGACATCCGGCTACGACCCCGAGGACTTCCTTACCACCCTCATAGGTTGTAATCGCTGGAGCGGACGCTTCGGAGACCCGCTCGGCGAGGGACCGCTCCTCGAAATACCGGTCAACTGTGAGTCGTACAACCTCGCCTACCTGCCCGCGGCGCTCGAGCGCGCGGGTGCAGAGGTGCCGACAACGTGGGAAGGCTATTTCGCCGTCGCCCGTCAGATTGCCGACAGGGCTGCACCATGCCGCGGTTTCGGCCAGCGCGGCGTCGACGTCTGGCACACCGTCTATACGGGTTTCGCGAGCCAGTTGTGGTCTTACGGAGGCCGGGACTTCGACGAGTCAGGCACCTGTGCGATCGCCTCACCGCCGGCCCTGAGCGCGACCAGCGACATCCTCTCCGCCCTTCGCGACGCGGGCCCGGTCGACTGGCCCAACCAACGCTGGTACGAGCTCGCCATCGACTTCGCGAACGGGAACTACGGCCTGATAGTCGACTCGGACCACTACGTGGCGTACTTCGAGAATCCCGATGTCTCCACCGTGAGCGGCAAGGTCGGCTACGCCCTCCCTCCGTTAGGGCCGAGCGGCGTGCGCAGCTCGAACCTGTGGACATGGTCGCTCGTGATGAACGCCAACTCCAGTGACAAGAAGACGTCCTGGGAGTTCATGGAGTGGGCGAGCGGAAAGGCCTTTCTCCTCCGCTCTGCCTTCGAGGGCAACATGAATCCCACGCGAAAGAGCGTCTGGGCAGACGCGCGTTTCCGGGAGCGGGCCTCGGGATGGGGAGACTTCGCTGCTGTCGCAAGCAAGCTCATCGATGACGTCGCGGATGTCCTGGTCACGCCCGCTGTCAACTACATCGACATAGCGCGTCGCTGGACCCGCGCCCTGCGTGATGCCTACGCCGACATCGACTCGCTGGAGAGCTGTCTCACCAAGGCGGCTGCAGAGATAGACGAGCTCGTAGCGCGGTAATCAAGCAGCCGCACGGCGACGGTCATCTCCGTCCAAAATGCTCAAATGACCGAGTCCACGGGGTTCAACAACGTCGTTTGTGGCCTGTTCGTGAGATCTGGGCGGATCCTGCTGGTCCATCGAAATGCCTCGCGTGTATGGGCCCCGGGCTGCTGGGATGCCCCCGGAGGGCACATCGAGGAGGGCGAGTCGGATTTCGATGCCCTCGCACGCGAGATGCGCGAGGAACTTGGGGTGGTCGTCATGCCTGACAACGTTCGTCTTGTCGCTCGGCTGACCGGGGCTGACTATGACGCCCGGGTCTTCGCCGTCGCCTGCTGGTCGGGAGATCCCGAGAACCGTGCACCTCAAGAGCACGACGAGCTCGGGTGGTTCGACGAGGAGCATGCCGCCAGCCTTGTGCTCGCCGACCCTGAACTTCTCGACATCGTCGTCGAGACACTTCGTCAAGCAGCAGGGCGGGACGACTGACGCCCCTCGGTCGAGGGAGCAGTGTCCAGGGACTAATAGCCAACCTGCGCCGGTTGGTGCAACGGATATGGCTTTGCGAGGTAGTGGTACTACTAGTCAGCCGAGTGCGGGCAGCCACCTTGAGCACCGACCCTCGCGCGTCCAAGCTTTGGGGATCACACCACGACCCGTGGGTCTTCGCGACCGCTAGCTCAGATGAACCCGGTTCTTCACGTCGCTTGGTACCGGTTCCGGGCAACACTCGGTCGCCGCTGGGCCGGCTACATGAGCGTGGTGCTGCTGGTCGGGTTGCTCGGCGGGATCGCCATGGCGTCGATCGCCGGCGCGAGACGTACCCAGTCCTCGTATCCCACCTTCCTCGCGAGCACCAATCCGTCCGATCTGACCGTGTCGGTGTTCGCGCCGAGCAGCGGTCAAGCGGTTGCACCCTTGACGGCGAGACTCGCTCACCTGGCAGACGTGAAACGGGTCAGGACCGTTTTCGTGCCCCAACTCGTGCCCCTCGCCAAGAATGGTGCCCCTCGTCTCAGCGCGTTGGCTCAAGTCTTGGTCTTGGCCAGTCCCGACGGCGTGTTCGTCGATCAGGACCGGCCGGCTGTAGTGCAGGGTCGGATGGCGGACCCGGACGAGGTTGACCAGATCGTCATGACCGCCAGCGCGGCAAGCCTGCTCGGTGTGCACCTGGGCCAGGTCGTGCCCATTGGCTTCTACACCGACGCGCAGTCGGAAATGGCGGGCTTTGGCACCGCGAGCGTCGCGCCGCGTCTGCGGTTCCAGCTCAGGTTGGTGGGCATCGTCGTCTTCAACAACGCCGTGGTCCAAGACGACGTGGACCGTGCCTACGGCTTTGTGCTCGTGACCCCGGCGCTCGTGCGAAAGATCGTGGCCGTGTCGCCGCAGGTGGCAGAGCCGGAGGCCTATGACCTGCAGCTAGACCACGGCAACGTCGCCTCCGTCGAGCAGGCGATCGTCCGCCTGCTCCCGCGGGACGCGACCGCCGAGTTCCACCTCACCTCACGGATCGTGAGCGAGGTGGAGCTCGCTATCAAACCGGAGTCGGTCGCTCTGGCGGGGTTCGGGGCGATCGCCGCATTGGTCTGCTTGGTGCTCGGGATTCAGGCCATCTCTCGTCAGCTGCGTTGGACGGACTACGACCGCCGCGTGATGCGCGCCCTCGGAGCCAGTCCCTCCGCCACAGCCAGTGACGGGCTGATCGGCATCGTCGGTGGCGTGGTCATGGGCTCGCTCGTGGCCCTCGGCGTGGCTGTGGGACTGTCTCCACTGGCTCCCTTGGGACCGGTGCGTCCCTTTTACCCCGGTCGAGGTGTGGCCTTCGACTGGACGGTGCTCGGTATCGGTTTGGCCGTGCTCATTGGCGTGCTCGGCACTGCAACGGTCGCGCTGTCGTTCTCCGGGCGTCGGGCGAGGAGGGACCGACTGGGCGCGTCTCGGAGTTCGAGCATCGCCCGTGGCGCCGAGACTGCGGGGATGCCGGTGGCTGGCGTGGTCGGGATACGTTTCGCTCTCGAGACAGGACAGGGGCGCACGGCGGTGCCGGTGCGCTCGGCGTTGGCCGGCACCGTGCTCGCGGTCGTCATCGTCGTGGCGGCACTCTCATTTGCCAGCAGCCTCAAGACTCTTGTCTCCCATCCGGCGCTGTACGGGTGGAACTGGAGCTACGCCCTCGACCCGACTAACGACGTGCCTCCTCAAACGCTGAGACTCCTCAGCCACGACACCGACGTCGCCTCATGGAGCGGTTTCGACTACAACAACGTCGAGATCGACGGCCAGTCCGTGCCGGTCCTCTTCGCACGCTCACTCGGCGAGGTCGTCTCCCCGCCGATCCTGTCGGGGCACGATCTCGAGGCCAACGACCAGATCGTCATGGGCGCGGCCACCCTCGCCGTGCTCCACAAGCACGTCGGCCAGGCGGTGTTCGTGAGCTACGGGAACGCCGCAGCGGCGCCGCTGTACGTGCCGCCCACACGTTTGGTGATCGTCGGCACAGCGACGTTCCCGGCCGTGGGCTATGAGAGCCTGGTCGCGGACCACACCTCCATGGGCACCGGCGCTCTCCTGTCGGAAAGGATCCTCCCACCGGCGTTCCAACAAGCCGTTGGGAGCCGGGACCCGAACCTCAACGGCCCCGAGTTGGTCTTCGTGCGGATCCGCCACGGTGTCAGCCATGCCGCCGGGCGAGCCGCCATGCAAGGCATCGCCAACGAGGCGGACAAGGTGTTCGCCGCTGACCCCCACGCACAGGGCGACGACGTCGCCGTCCTCGGTGTGCAGCATCCGGCACAGATCGTGAACTACCGCAGTATCGGCTCGACTCCGGTCATCCTCGCTGTCGGTCTCGCCGCAGGCGCCCTGGTCGCTCTCGGGCTGACACTTGCCGCCTCGGTGCGCCGACGCCGGCGGGACTTGGCGCTCTTGAAGGCTCTCGGCTTCACCCGCCGACAGCTTTCCGCCGCAGTCGCGTGGCAGGCGACCGTCACGGCGGTCATCGGTGCGGTAGTGGGGATCCCGATCGGTGTCGTCATCGGACGTCAGCTCTGGACACTGTTCGCCAACAGTCTCAATGCCGTGCCTGATCCGACGGTGCCCGCCGTGTCAGTGCTGCTTGTCGGGCTCGGTGCCCTCGTCTTTGCCAACGTCGTGGCGGCACTGCCTGGCCGCAGCGCCGCGCGAACTGCTACAGCTCTCGTGCTGCGAGCGGAGTGAGCCGCTGCACGTGGGCCTCTTGGGGAGCCACCCCAAAAGCCGTGGAGTGATCCAGCTCATCACCGGTGGGCAGGTGATCTGCCGTTGAAGAGGACGTCTGAACGGTGCGGCCGAAGGTGACTCTCCCATTGGTCTCCGGTACCGTCGGGCAGGTGATACGTGAAGCGACTCGCGACGACATCCCCGTCCTTGTTGAGATGATCTGTGAGCTCGCGGATTACGAGCGGGCACGCAACGAGGTCGAGATCGACGACGTGATGCTCGAGCACGCGCTGTTCGGCGCGGAACCGAGCGCGTTCGCGCGTGTCGCGACGCTCGACGACCGCGTCATCGGCATGGCCTTGTACTACAGGAGTTTCTCCACCTGGACGGGGAGGCCCGGCATCTATCTGGAGGACCTCTACGTCCGGCCCGCTTACCGCGGACTCGGTATGGGAAAAGCCTTGCTCGCATCGTTGGCGCGTCTCGCGCTCGACGGGGGCTGTCCTCGACTGGAGTGGTCCGTCCTCGACTGGAACGAGCCGGCTATCGCCTTCTACCGGTCCATAGGAGCCGTCGCGACCGACGAGTGGACGCGCTACCGCCTCGCGGGGACCGCCCTCTCGGACTTCGCGGCCTTTGTCTGACCGTCGCATGCGTTTCTCGTAGAGATCCCCATCAGGTGCTTGGCGTGGTCGAGGACCGGGCCGAGCGGCTCGGGCACGGGACTCGACGAACCTGACACCGCCGGAAGGCGTGGGCCGCAAGCTTGCTCGTGACCTCGCCGGACCCGACGTCGCCTCCGAAGCTCACTAACGTCTCGGTCATGACGATCGAAACTCGCACCCTCGGGCGTACCCAAGCCGACGTGACCGTGCTCGGGTACGGGGCGATGGAGCTGCGCGGCGAGCCGCGGGGACCGGCGATCTCAGACGAGGAAGCCCAAGAGCTCCTCAACACGGTCCTCGACGTGGGAATCAACCTGATCGACACCTCGGTCGACTACGGACACAGCGAGGAACTTATCGGCCGGTACCTCGCCCATCGCCGAGACGAGTACTTCCTCGCGTCGAAATGCGGATGCCCGCGCGACGATCCGCCCGCCGACGCGAGGCCGCCTTTTCAGCATGATTACAGCGCGGCCAACATCCGGGCGGGCCTCGAACAGAGCCTGCACAGGCTCAAGACCGACCGCCTCGATCTCCTGCAGGTCCACATGTCGCCGAGCCGCTCTCAGATGGAGACCGACGGCACGATCGAGACGCTCGAAGGGCTCCGTGACGAGGGCAAGATCCGTTTCCTGGGCATGTCGGGAACGCTCCCGCACCTGCCCGACCACATCGCCATGGGTGTATTCGACGTATTCCAGATCCCCTACTCGGCCATCCAGCGTGAACACGAGGAGCTGATAGCCGCGGCCGCGGCGGCCGGGGCAGGCACGCTCATCCGGGGCGGCGCCGCCAGGGGTGCCCTGTCGGAGGACAAGGACTGGAGCCAGGCGCCGCTCGGGCTTCGCGAAGGTGAAGGCAAGCGACGATGGGACAGCTCCGGCATCGCTGAACTACTCGGAGGAATGAGCAGCTTCGAGTTCGTCCTGCGCTTCACTCTCAGCCACCCGGCGCTCTCGAGCACGATCGTCGGTACCTCCAACGTCGGCCACCTCCGCTCCAACGTGGCAATCGCCGGAAAAGGGCCCCTACCCGCTGAGTTCTATGACGAGGCCAGGCGCCGCCTGGACGAGGCGGCCGACTAGCCCTCATCAGCGCGTCCATCGCCTCGACGCCCTGCCAGGCGGGAGAAGAGTCCCAGCTGGCTCACGTTCGCGAGACCGAAGTGGTACAGATGCAGCTCGTCGGCACCCGCGTTCAGGAGTCGCCCTGCGTGCTCGTCGAAATCGCCCGGCTCGAGCGGCGCCAGGAGATTGACATAGGCGGCCACGCTGACTCCCGGCGGTACTAGGCGGCGGGCCGCTGCGAGAGCGTCGGCGGGGTGCGGCGACGTCGCCTCGACAGGAACCAGCACAGCGCTCCCGCACCGAGCCGATCCGGGCGTGAGCCCCGGCGAGGCACCTGTCGCCCAAGGGTCCGCCTGCGCGTGCAAGGTGACCCTGAGGGACGGTTCAACGTTTCCCACAGTAGCGAGCACCCCTTCCAGGAGCTCCTCTGTACGAAGTTGTCTGCCGGTCAGGAACAGATCGGCCATGGCTGTGCCTAGTAGCTCCTGTGGCGTCGCGTCGCCTCGGTTCGCGAGATGCTGGGCCGTTTCGAAGGCTCCCCGCAGTGTCGACAAGGCATCGCCGGCATCTGCACCGTGAGCTTGCCAGTCTCGTTGGCATGCGCTGCAACAGCAGATCGAAAGGATCAGCGTCGCCAGCGGCGTGTACGCCCCGGGCGTCTTGTCATGGTGACCGCCGTGCTCGGCGCCCAGCTGCCCGCAGGCCTCGAGCGAAACACCCTCCAAGTCAAGGTCCCGAACTGACTCGGCCGCGAGCAGCGCGGCGTATTCCCGCACTTCCGCGTTCGCCGGACAGAGGGCCCACTCATAGCTGTCTCCGAAGCAATTCCGAACGGCAAGGTTCCGGTGGGCACGCCCGAGGGCGCTGTTGTGGGTAAGCACAACCCAGGCGCTCACCCCAAGGCCGTTTCCTCGAAGAGCCTCGACCGCTTGCCCAAACGAATCCTCCGACCCGGTCCAGGGCGCGCCGAGCGGTTTCAGGGGGCACCCCGACCACACGTCAGGTCGCACCGGGCGATACAGCGCCGCGCTCTCGGCGACAACGAAACGGTGCTGCGGATGCTGCGGCGTCGCGGCTCGCACACTGTGGTAGGCCGCGGCAACGCATACGTGCTCAAATCCGCCCTCGACAAGGCGCGACACTGCGAGGGGATCACCGATGAGGTCCCACGGGTACAGGTATGTGCACACCTGCAGCTCAGAGAGGCTCGATGTGGACCGGGGGCGCTGCGGGCCAGTTCCGCTTCCCATCGCTTCATCTCCTCTGGAGCCCGACGAAAGTACAGAGTATATTCTGTGCTGTGTACGAGGCGATGGCACAGGACGGAACCCAGGCCGGTCCGTGGCCCCGTTTCGGATCGCGTGGTGACCTGATCGCCAACGAGATCAAAAAGGCTATTCTTCAAGGCCGCTACGGCTCGGGAAGCCCTCTCATCGAACAAGCCATCGCCGATGAGCTAGGCACATCGAAAACGCCTGTCCGCGATGCGCTGAAGGCGCTGAGCGGTACCGGGCTCGTGACCTCGAGCAGCCACCGCGGCACCTCGGTGAGAACCGTGGACGCCCCGATGGCCTTGGCCGTGTGTGACCTTCGGTTGCTCCTCGAGCCCGAGGCGGTGCGGCGGACGGTCCTCGGCGGGCTCGACACCGCCGGCCTCAAAGATGCCGTCGCGCGGATGGTCGCGGCTGAGGACAGTGAGGACCTGTACGCGCGCAGCCTCGCAAACAGGGCCTTTCACCGCCAGCTCTACTCAGGTTGCGGGAACCCCGCCCTCGTCAAGGTGCTCGACGACCTGACCGACGTCAATTCCCTGATCAGCGTCACGGTGTGGAACCGGGTCGGCAGCTGGGCCGGCGAGGCGGCGGAGCACCGCAAGATGGCCAGGGACGCGCTCGCCGGACGAGCAGAGTCGGCGGCCGAGCGCCTGCGAGCGCACATAGAGGTTTTCCAACGACACGTTGTCGAGGCACTGGGAGAGTTGTCGGTGCTGGCAAAGCTCCACAACAGCGACGAACAGAAGCGGGAGAGGCGATGAATTTCGAGCAGCAACGCGAGTCCCTGAGGGGCGTCGTGGCCGTTCCGGTGACACCCTTCGCGCCGGACGGCGGCATCGACGAACCCGGCTATCAAAGGATCATCCGTCGCCTCATCGACGGTGGCGTCCGTACTGTCACACCGAACGGGAACACGGGTGAGTTCTACGCGTTGTCCCCCGCGGAGGCGAGAACCGTCACTCTCGTTGGGCTGGAGGCTGCCGGTCCCGACGCGACGGTCATGGTCGGAGTCGGTCACGACGTCGCCTCGGCCGGTGAAGCGGCCAGGCACGCACAGCAAGCAGGCGCGGCCATGATCATGGTCCACCAGCCGGTCCATCCTTATGTCTCGGTCGACGGCTGGGTCGAATATCACAGGGCGATCGCCGCGGCGGTGCCCGAGCTCGGCGTTGTCCTCTATGTGCGCAACGACGCCATCCCCGGCTCCGCATTCGCTCGGCTGGCCGAGGCCTGCCCGAACGTGATCGGGGTGAAGTACGCGGTGGCAAACGCCGCCCGCTTCGCGGCAGTGGCCGCGGACGCAGGTGCGCAACGGTTCACCTGGGTGGCCGGTCTTGCCGAGCTTCATGCCCCGGGGTACTTCGCACTCGGCGCCACGGGGTTCACATCGGGGCTGGCGAACGTCGATCCGTCGACGTCGGTTCGCTACTGGCACGCGCTCGCAGACGGCACGCACGAGGTCGCGGCACAGCTCTGGCACCGGGTGCGGTCCTTCGAGGAACTGCGCGCCGCCAACGCCAGCGCTGACAACGTCTCGGTCGTGAAAGAGGCGCTCTGCCAGCTCGGGATCTGTGCCCGGGACATCAGACCGCCCAGCTCGTTGCTGCCCAACGAAACGCGGGCAAAGGTCACGGCGATCCTGCAGCTCTGGGGGTTGCTCACGTGACCAGCGGATCCCGACCGCTTCGCTCCAGCCAATGGTTCGAAGGCGAGGGGCTGCGGGCCTTCAGTCACCGATCAAGGGCCCGGCAGCTCGGCATCGGTGCCGACGAGCTCGCCGGTAAGCCCGTCATCGGGATCCTCAACACCTGGAGCGACATCAACCCGTGCCACATGCACCTGCGCGAACGTGCCCAGGCAGTCAAGCGGGGCGTCTGGGAGGCAGGCGGGTATCCCATCGAGATGCCCGTGGCCACACTCTCCGAAACCTTCCAGAAGCCCACACCGATGCTCTACCGCAACCTGTTGGCGATGGACACCGAGGAGTTGCTGCGCTCGTACCCCTTTGACGGAGCCGTCCTCATGGGTGGCTGTGACAAGTCCACGCCCGCGTTGTTGATGGGTGCGGCGAGTGCGGACAGGCCGGTCATCTACGTGCCGGCCGGACCCATGCTTACCGGTCACTGGCACGGGGAGACCCTGGGCAGCGGCACAGACATGTGGCGGTTCTGGGACGAAAAGCGCGCCGGGACCATAACTGAGGCCGAGTGGCAAACGCTCGAAGCGGCGATGGCGCGCTCTCCCGGCCAATGCATGACGATGGGCACCGCCTCGACGATGACGGCGGTGGCAGAGTCGCTGGGGCTCAGCTTGCCGGGCGCATCCTCCATCCCCGCCGTGGACTCAGCGCACCACAGGATGGCGGCCGCGAGCGGCTCGCGCATCGTCGACATGGTGCGCGAGAACCTGACGATGTCGAAGATCGCCAGCAGAGAGGCTTTTCTCGACGCCGTCACCGTGGTGCTCGCCCTCGGTGGCTCGACCAACGCCGTCATCCACCTCGTGGCCATGGCGGGACGTTGCGAAGTCCCATTGGACCTGGACGACTTCGACCGCCTCTCCCGTTGCACGCCCGTGCTCGCCAACATCCGCCCCGGTGGTGAGTTCCTGATGGAGGACTTCTATTACGCGGGCGGGCTTCCCGCCCTCATGGGCCAGGTAAAGGACCTCCTGCACCTGGAACGACCGACCGTCAACGGGCGAAGCCTCGGCGAGAACCTCGAACAGGCGGTGATCCGCGACGAACGGGTCATCCGGACCCGGGAGAACCCGCTGTCTGACCACGGCGGACTCGCCGTCCTGCGCGGCAACCTGGCGCCCGGCGGGGCGGTTATCAAACACCTCGCGGCGTCGCCGCATCTTCTCTGCCATACCGGGCCTGCGGTCGTGTTCGAGGACTACCGCGACATGCAAGCGCGCGTCAACGACCCTGGTCTCGAGGTCGGAGCCGACTCGGTGCTCGTGCTGCGCCACGCCGGCCCCCAGGGCGGCCCCGGCATGCCCGAGTACGGCATGCTCCCGATACCCGACAGGCTGCTCCGCGAGGGCGTTCGGGACATGGTTCGCATATCTGACGCCCGTATGAGCGGGACGAGCTACGGCACCTGCGTTCTGCACGTGTCGCCCGAGTCCTTCGTCGGGGGGCCCTTGGCGCTGGTACGAAACGGCGATCTGATCACCCTCGACGTGAGCAGGCGCCTGTTGCATCTGGAAGTCGCCGACGACGAGCTGCGCCGACGCCTGGAGGCGTGGACGCCGCCGCCGAGGATCTTCGACCGTGGCTACGGCGCCCTGTACAGCGAGCACATCGGGCAGGCCGACCAGGGGTGCGACTTCGACTTTCTCGCCCGTCGGGGTGCCGCCGTGGAGCCGAACCCAGGGTGAGTACCCCGCGAAGCCTCGTCATCACCGGGGCCGCCGGGCGGCTCGGCACTTACCTGCGCGCATCGCTGGTCGAGGTCGCCACGTCCGCCCGCTTGGTCGACGTCGTCGCGCCACCGCCCGCGGCGCCGGGCGAGCCGGTCGAGATCCATCAGGGTTCAGTCACCGATCCTGACCTGCTCGACGAGGTGTGCAGCGGCGCCGAGGCGATCGTCCACCTCGGAGGTTTCGCAGGTGAGGCCCCATGGCCCGATCTCTCAGAGGTCAACGTGGGCGGGACATATCAAGTGCTCGAGGCAGCCCTTCGCCACAAGCTCAAGCGCGTCGTGGTGGCCAGCAGCAATCACGCGGTCGGGTTCCACCTCCGAGGATCCCTGCCGCTCGCCGACGACGTAGCACCCCGGCCCGACAGCCTCTACGGCGCCAGCAAGGCGGCGGCGGAGGCCCTTTGCCAGTACTACAGCGCCAAGTTCTCGATGGACATCGTCTGTCTCCGCATCGGCTCGTGCTTCGACACTCCCGAGAACCGTCGCATGTTGTCCACGTGGCTCTCGCCCGCCGACTTCATACGGCTGACGAGGGCGTCACTTTTGACGTCGCGCCGGGGTTTCCAACTCGTATGGGGTGTTTCGGCGAACACGCGCCGCTGGTGGTCGACGGCGGGCGGTGACGCCATAGGCTTTTGTCCGCAGGACAACGCCGAGAGCTTCGCCGAGCTGTATCCCGGGGATCCCCCCGAGCCCGAGTACGTCGGGGGAGTCACGATCCTGGACGCGACGAGTGACTCATGGGCAAGCGCTTGAGCGACCTGCCACGGTGGATGTGCCCAAGACCGTCCTTTCAAGGAGCCCCGTGACCGACAACGACAACAAGCCCACTCAGACCTCGCTGCTCGAGGTGTCAGACGTCGTCAACAAGGCGGTCACCGCCGCGCCCCGCTTTATGGCGCTCGATCCCGCGGAAAGAGCCGAGATGCTTCGTGTGGTCGCCGGGCATCTGGACGCCGCGGGCGAGGAGCTGGTCCCGATTGCCATGGAAGAGAGCCACTTGACCGAGGCACGCCTGCGTGGGGAGCTCGTGCGCACAACCTTCCAGCTCCGCTTCCTCGCCGGTGTGATCGAGGAGGGGGACTATCTGCAGGCGTGCATCGATGCCCGAGACGATCTCTGGCCGCCGGGGCCGCGGTCCGACCTGCGACGGTTTCTCCGGCCGCTCGGCCCGGTCGCGGTGTTCGCCGCGGGCAATTTCCCGTTCGCCTTCAGTGTTGCAGGCGGCGACTCGGCTTCAGCACTGGCCGCCGGATGCCCGGTCGTGCTCAAGGCACACCCCGGTCACAGGAGACTGTCCGCCCGGTGCGGCGACATCGTCTCCGGGGCACTGCACGGCGCCGGTGCGCCGGAGGGCACGTTCGCGCTGATCGAAGGCGACGACGCAGGTCGCGTTCTCGTCACCCATCCCGACATCGCGGCAGTGGCCTTCACGGGATCGGCGCGGGTGGGACGTCTGCTGTTCGACATCGCAACCAGCCGACCAACGCCCATCCCGTTCTACGGGGAGCTCGGAAGTGTGAACCCCGTGTTCGTGACGAGGCGGGCCGCGGCGGCACGCCTTGACGAGATCCTCGCCGGTTACGTCGCCTCATTCACTCTCGGCGCCGGGCAGTACTGCACCCAGCCCGGCGTCTTGTTGCTGCCCCGGGGCGTCATCGACCGTGAGGGCCTCGGTGCCACGGTCGGCGCGCAGCCTTCGGCCCGACTTCTCAACGAGCGCATCGACGTCGGCTACCAAGAAGCTCTCGAGGCCCTGCGACGTCGCCCGAACGTCGAGGTCATCGCCGAGGGCGTCCGGCAACCGGACGGCTCCACGACGCCAACCCTGTTGCGCACGAGCGTCGCGAGCCTCTTCGAAGACGCCGAACACCTCCTGGCCGAGTGTTTCGGGCCCGTCTCGCTCATCGCCGAGTACGACGACGAGTCCCAGTTGATCGCGGTCGCCGCCATGCTCGAGGGCCAGTTGACCGCGACGGTTCAAGGCGAGCCCGACGACGCGATCGTTCCGGGGCTGCTCGACAAGTTAGCGGAGAGGGCGGGCAGGGTCGTCTGGAACGGCTGGCCGACCACTTTGTCGGTGACCTGGGCCGTCCACCACGGCGGCCCTTACCCGGCGACCACCTCACCGCTGCACACCTCTGTGGGGTCCGCCGCCATCGGCCGCTTCCTGCGCCCGGTCGCTTACCAAGGCGTTCCTGATCCCTTGCTGCCGGCCGCCTTGCGTGAAGCCAACCCTCTCGGTCTCCCACGCCGCGTGAACGGCCAGTACCAAGCCGCGCCTCGTAAGTCCTAGCGACGGCACTCAGGCATCTCGGGCCCGTGCGGCCGCGCCGCTGACGGGCCGGTCTCTGGCGGCGAGATAACCAGCGCCGGCCTGCAGGGCGAGGAGTCCGAGCAGCACAGCCAATGGCAGGCTCCAGCTGTGCGCGATGTCGTACAGGGCACCCACGAGTGTGGGGCCGACCGCCGCGATCAGATACCCGACACCTTGAGCCATGCCCGACAGGGCCATGGCCTCGTGCTGGTCGGAGGACCTGAGAACCATCATCATGAGCGCCAAGCTGATCGAGGCTCCCTGTCCCCCACCCAACAGCACGGCCCAGAGAACGTCCAGGTGGTGAGGGTCGACCAGTAGGCCCGTCAAGCCTGCCACGGCGAGCGCGACAGCCCCGAGCACAGCGAGACGGACGTCACCGATTCGGTGCGCGATCCAGGGCGTGACGAGAGCCGAGCCAATGGCAACCGTGTTGGTGGCGGCCAGCAACAGGCCGGCGCTCACGAGCGGAACCCCTCGATCGTGGAACACGGTCGGCAACCAGGCGAGCGCCGAGTAGAACTCCAGCGATTGCATGCCCATGAACAGCGTCACCGACCACGCGACGGGGCTTTTCCAAAGTGCCCGCGTCGGTGCGCTGACACCGACGACCTCTGTCGCCGGGTGGGCGTGGTTGCGCAGCGGCACCATGACGGCGATCGCCACCAGGACCGGGATTGCCCAGGCGCCGATCGCCAGTCGCCAGTCGCCTCCGAGGGCGCGTGCGAGCGGTGCGGTGGTGGCGGCCGCGAGCGCGGCCCCGGCGCTGAGCAATGCTGTGTAGAGCCCCGTCATGAGGCTCACGCGCCCAGGGAAATCGCGTTTGACGATGCCCGGCATCAACACGTTGGCTATCGCCACGGCAATACCGATCAGGAGCGTGCCGAGGAACAGGCCCGCATAGTTCGTCGAGCGGACCAGGATGCCCGCGAGAAGCACGACAAGACAGCCGAGGAGAACTCCTCCGGTCCCCCTGCGACGCACGAGACGGGGAGCAACGGGAGCCAGGAGGCCGAAGCAGATCAGCGGCAGGGTCGTGAGCAGCCCCGCGCCGGCGCCGGAAAGCCCGGTCGACCTCCGGATCGCCCCGAGGACCGGCGAGAGCGCGCTCATCGAGGGTCTCAGGTTCAACGAGACGAGCAGCAGGCCCGAAGCGAGCAGGAACCGGCGCCTTCGGGAGCCCGCCTGCGAAGGTTCAAGCACGCAGGCGCGTCCCAGCCGGGCAGGCCCGGCCCTGCAATCGTGAGCAGGTGGCCATAGCCGGCTCACGCTAGTGACATCCGGTCGTCGAGTCGACAGCCTGGGCTGAGCTGCCGGCCGTCTTGTCACCTGCCCACTCGCATAGCATGTGGCGTCTCCGTGGAGGCGGTATGCAAGGGCGCCGGGTCGGTTCAATGTGGGTAGGCGAGATCGGCCTCGGGACGGGGCTGCTCTCGAACGAGGGCCGTCCGGACGAGGCCCAGGCGATGGCCACGATCCACGCGGCTCTCGAGGCCGGCGTCAGCTTGATCGACACTGCCGACGCCTATGCCATCTCGGACGAGGACTTCGGGCACAACGAGATGCTCGTGCGCCGCGCGCTTGCGGCCTACGGCTACGCCGCCACTGACGTCGTGGTGGCGACCAAGGGCGGCCACACACGCGAAGGCAGGGCATGGGGCATCGACGGCGACCCCGCGCGTCTCAAGAAGGCCTGCCGCGACTCGCTGCGGCGTCTCGGCGTTGACGCGATCGACCTTTACCAGCTGCACTGGCCCGATCCGTTGGTCCCCTACGCCGAGAGCGTCGGAGCGCTGCGCGACCTGCTGGACGAAGGCCTGATCAAGATGGCGGGAATCTCCAACGCCAACTCCTCGCTCATCGCGATCGCCTTGGACGTGTTGGGAGGTCGCCTCGCCTCCGTCCAGAACGAGCTGTCCATCCTGGCGCGCTCGGGCGAGGCCGAAGTCGCGTTCTGCACCGGACACGGCATCGCATTCCTCGCCTATCAGCCCCTCGGAGGCGTCGGTGCCGCCACCGATCTCGGTGTCAACGAGCCTTACCTGCAGCAGGTTGCCGACAACCACGCAGTCTCTCCGCAACGCGTGGCCCTGGCATGGCTGTTGGCAAAGTCGCCCACCGTGATCCCGATCCCGGGCGCCAGCAGACCGGCGACGATCGTGGACTCCGCCCAGGCGGGGACCGTGTGTTTGAGCCCTGAGGAAATCGAGCAGCTCGACCGGCGTCGACCGGCTTAGTACATGACTGCGCCCGCGGCGACGTTGATGTCCTGGCCGGTGAGATTGTTGGCTGCCGAGGAGCACAAGAACAGCACCATCTCGACGACGTCGGCCTCGCTCACCGTGCGCTTGAAAGCCGTTCCCGCGGTGAGAGCGGCTCGCATCTCGTCGGGAGTGAGGCCCCGCTCCTTCGACATCGACGAGAGGACTCCTTCGAGCCGCTCACCTTCCACGAGCCAGGGCGAGATGAGGTTCACGCTGATGCCGATGGATCCCACCTCGTGGGCGAGCGTGCGCGTGAGGCCGACCACTCCGAGCTTGGCAGCCGCGTAGGCAGACCGGTTAGGGAGGGGCTGCTTTCCCGTCACCGAGCCGATGTTGACGATCTTGCCGTGCTTGGCGTTCTCCAGGTAGGGCAGGGCGGCCTTGCAAGCGAGGAAGACTCCCGTGAGGTTGACGGCGATGGTCCGGTTCCAGTCCTCGAGGCTCGTCTCGACGAGCGGCGCCGTAGGCCCGGCGATGCCGGCATTGTTCACCAGGATGTCGAGGACCCTGCTCGGTCCTGCCGCGAGCGCCATCAGCTGCGCGAGATGGGAGGGGTCGGTGACGTCGCCGACGCAGTAGTCCGCCGAACCCCCGTCGGCCTTTATGGCGCCGCAAACCGACTCCAGCGTGGCGGCACGACGACCGCTGACCACGACGTGCACACCCTTGTTGGCGAGTCCCCTCGCAATGGCAGCACCTATGCCCTGGCCGGCACCTGTCACGACGGCTGAAGAGCCGACGAACGCTTCCGCCTTGTCGTTACCCATTGCCTACCTCGGCGCCGGAAGGCTGCAACAGCTCCAAACAGACCCCGTCGGGATCGTGGAGATAGACCGCCCAACCTCCGGCGTTGATCCCCTCTGTGATCCGGACGGGCTCGTTTATCAGCTGCGCACCGAGACGACGGAGCCGTTCTGCGGACTCGAACACGTCGTCGACGACGAAGGCGAGATGGCCTGCGCCTATCGTGCTCCGCTCCAAGTCGACCGGACCGCTCGGCGGTCGCTCGTAGCAGATGAGCTCGAGGACGTGCCCCGAAGGCGGGGGCTCGGCATCGCTCAACCGCAGCTGTGCGATCTCGAGGGCCGCGTCCGGATAGCCGACGAGGCTCGCGGTGTAAGCGTTGCGCTGTTGCTGGCGATGACGCAGCACTAGTCCGAGGCCTTCACAGTAGAACCGGAGGCTCGCGTCAAGGTCGCGGACGACAAAGCCGACATGGAAGACGGATCGGACGGGCAAGAAGCCCTCGCTACGAGCTGTGGTCGTTGGGTCGCTCATTCGACACCCGATCCGGCGAGGCCCCTTATGAAGGCGGGCTGAACGGCGAGGAACACGAGGATCATCGGCAGCGTCACGATCACGACAGATGCGAAGATGACGTTCTGCGGTGTCACTTCGCCTTGCGCCGTGCTGCCCACCGTCGCCAGCGTCTGGGTCAGCACCTGCAACCCGCTTCCCTCCGCGGCCACGAGCGGCCACAGGTACATGTTCCATGCGGTCAACACCGAGATCGCCAGGTAGGCCGCCGTCGCCGGCCTTGCCAAGGGAATCACAAGTCGTCGCAGCATCAGCCACCAGTTGGCGCCGTCCATGCGGGCGGCATCAAAGAGCTCCTGCGGCAGCTCTTTGATGTACTGGCGGAACAACAGCGACCCGAACCCGGTCTGCGCCGCGATCGGGAGTATCAGCCCCGGGTAGGTGTTGATGATCCCGAGCTTGTAGGTGACGACGAAGGTCGGGATGAGCGTCGTGAGCAGCGGGATGAAAAGTGAGATCGCGAACAGAGCCGTGATGAGGCCGCGCGACCTGAAGCGCATCTTGGCGATCACGAAGCCGCCCGTTATGCACAAGACCCACTGCAGGCCCACCGCCCCGACGGTGAAGATCACCGAGTTCACGAAGCTGCGCACCTGGATCACCTGGGTCAGACCGGAGAAGGCCGCCGGATAGTTGCCGAAATGAAGCGAGTTCGGGATCACCTGCGGCGGCTGGATCGAGAGCTGTGAATTGGACATCAACGAACCCGCGAGCATGTAGAGCAGCGGCGCGGACATGACCAGCCCGATGACGAGCGCAACAAGGATCCTGATGCGCCGAGTGGTGCGTTGGGTGATCACCATCGGTTCACCAAGCTGGACACCAGGCGGAGCACGACCAGGATGCCGGCGATCATGATGACCTGGAGAATCGACAGTGCCGCGGCGTAACCCCAGGCGCCGAACGCGAAGGACTCGAAGTAGATGTAGTAGATCAGCGTCTGGGTGGAGTTGATCGGGTCACCTTTGGTGAGGATGTTGACCAGGTCGAACGAGCCGTTGGTGAACGAGAGCAGGGCCACGATCGCGACGAGCGGGGTCATGTAGCGCACGCCGGGCCAGACGATGTAGCGGATTCGACGCAGTGGCCCGGCCCCGTCCAGCTTGGATGCTTCTATGACCGAGTCCGGGATCCGCTGCAGGGCCGCCAGGTAAAGGATCGTCGCGATGGGCAAGCTCAACCAGATGGCGATGATGTCGAGGGCAGGAAGAGCCCAAGTCGTGCTCGCGAGCCAGTCCGGCGGTGTGACCCCGAACCTGGAGATCACGTAGTCGAGAACCCCGTAGCCGGGCCCGTCCAGGAAGATGTAGCGCCACACGACCGCGGAGGCGGCGAACGACATGGCCGCAGGTATGAGGTAGAGGGAACGAACGACGCTTATGCCACGGAACTTGAAGTTGATCAGCATGGCGAGCCAGAGCGAGAGGATCACCGTCGGCACCATGCCGAACGCGATGAACTTGAGCGTCGTCTCGCAGGCCTGCCACACGAGGGGGTCGTGGAACATCTGGCGGTAGTTCTGAAGCCCCACCCACTTGGGGAACCCGTTGGTGATGTCCCAGGTCGTGAAACTGAGATACAAGCCGCCGAGGACCGGGACGATGATGAACACCGTGAACATCGCGAGGTTGGGGAAGATCATCACCGCAGCCCAGCGACCATCGCGATGCTTCTTGCGCGGGCGTGTGATCGGCGTGGGTGTGCCCAAGTTCGCGATCAACGGGTCCGACAGCTGCGTCACGGACACTAAGCCCAACCTTCCAGGATGAAGACGGTTCGTTGTGAAGCAGGAAAACTACTCCGCTCAGCTTTCAGCAGGAAGTGGTGAACGGCCGGCTCAGTCTCGAGCCGGCCGTTCATACTTCCTTCTGACCTGCCTATTGCTGCAACGCTGCTAGCCGTTCAGGCTGTAGGCGTAAACCATCTGTGACTGCAGGTTGGTGAATGCCTTCGCAATGCTCTCGTGACCGGTGGTGGCGGCCGTGACAGCTGCTGGGACGTCAATGTCCGACAAGGTGAAGACCGTGCCCGGAGTCTGCGGAGCGATTGTCGCCGTATCGGCGGCGGTCACATACGCCTGGCTGTTGGCCGGGGCTCCCGCCACAGTGCGCCAGGGAGCGGTCGGGCCGTTGTTGGCCGCCTCTGCCGGCACGACTCCACCCGTCGCCTCCCCCACGGCCTGGCCGGCCGGGGAGAAGAGGTACTTCAAGAAGGCAAGAGCGAGTGCGTTGTGCGTCTGGCCCGGGGCGAGGCACCAACCGACGCTGCCGCCACCGGTCGGGATGACCTGCTTTCCGGTGACGCTCGTGATGGACGGCATCGGGACGACGTTGTACTTGAACTTGCTGCCAATCGCCTGCTCGAGGCCGGGAAGGTTGCCGCGAACCTCGATCGACATGGCTGCCTCACCTGACTCGAAGAACGGTTCGCAACCGGAGGAGCCGTTCTTGGCCTGCTGCTGGGCCTCTGGCACTGCGTCACCGTTCAGCAGGGGGTCGATCATGAGGGCCCACGCCTTCAAGGCTGCCGGCGTGTCCAAGGTCGGCGTCGTCTCGGTGAATGCCGTGACACCGTAAGCCTTGAGCACCGGGTTGTACTCGGCCTGCCAGTCGGGACGCTCGCAAATGCCGTACTGGCTCTGCGAGGCGCCGCTACCGACCTTGAGCTTGGCGGCGTCAGCGAGCATCTCGCTCCAGGTCCAGCCGTTCTGCGGGAACGGAACGCCGGCCTTTTGAAACTCGTTCTCGTTGTACATGATGACCGTCGCGTCAGCTTCGTTCGGAAGCGCGAACACCTGGCCGACCCCGAACGGCGCCCCCACCGGCGGGATGTAGGACGCCAGGAATGTCGGAAGCCAGTAGTTCTGCGGATAGGGCTGTCCGGCCTTGAGATCCGGCGTGAGGTCGGCGACGAGTCCGTCTACCTCGAGCGTCGGCGTCAAGACGTCGTATGTCTCGTCGATGTCGGGCTCGTTGCCGGCAAGGCGCTCGGTCTGGAGCAGGGGTACATAGGTGTCCGGCGTGTTGACGACATTGGCAGCTTGGATCTTCACGCCTGGGTTGAGCTTCTCGAAAGCGGCGATAACCGGCTTGAGGACTGGCGTGGAGAACGTGAACACGTTCATGGTGAGCGTGCCGCTCAGCGCATGACTCGTCCTTGTGGACGCGCCCGACGCGTTCGCCGCCACGGTCGTGAGGCTGCCCACCAGGACAAGCGCACCTGCCGCGGCCGTCAGGTTCCTTGCGAACCTCGACGAACGGGCCGTGCGCCTCTTGTGCGCCCCGCTGCCAGAATCCCCGCCGCCTTCGCTGCGAGGGCCAAGTATTGTCATCACATCTCCTTTGCTGACCAAGTCGTGCCTGAACGTGCTTGGTGAGTCGCCACCGCCTAAGTGGAAAGACTTCGGTCTGCCTGCCTGTCGCCTCGACGAATCGCCCCAACCACGCGTCGGCTGCCGGACTGTTGAGATTGGCAGCACGGTGCGTGCGGTCCGAGCTCGGGATTCGTGCGGATTACAGGCGAGGTCCCCCCGCCGTCGTCTCCACGTTCAGCACTGGACTTCCCCCCTATCCGCGTTGTAATGTTTCAACGGATCGAGTGACGGTAACGATCGCGGGGGGACTTGTCAAGCCTTTTGATGACATTTTTGTCTCAATCTCGCCATGTGGGCGGGCAGCTCTTTTCGGCCGGCAGAACTGGCGCGCGGCCGTGAACGGCACTGCGGGCGGGCACTAGGCGGAGGGAAGCGCTCATGAACCGGACGAGCTCCGAGACAATGACGGCGCGCCCGGACGACTTTGACCCGGACAAGCCATTGCCGGCCGACTGGCGGCAACTGCTGCGATCGATGCTCTGCATCCGCTGTTTCGAGGATCAGGTCAAGGCCTTGTTCGGTTCCGGGCTCGTGAGGGGGAGCACGCATCTTTGCCAGGGCCAAGAGGCGGTGTCGGTGGGCGTGTGCTCGTTGCTGACGCCCGGAGACGCCATGACCTGCACGTACCGCGGGCACGGTCACGTCCTTGCCGCCGGCGCGGCGATGGACGCCTCGTTTGCAGAGATTCTCGGGCGCGAAGGTGGCCTTTGCAAAGGCAAGGGCGGCTCGATGCACCTCGCTGACTTCGAGAAGGGCATAATCGGCTCGAACGCTGTGGTGGGCGCCCAGCTGCCCATCAGTGTCGGTGCCGGGCTGGCTGCAAAGCACAAGAGGACGGGCAAGGTCAGCCTCGCTTTCACAGGTGACGGCTCGACCAATATCGGAGCCTTCCACGAGGCCATGAACCTGGCTGCCGTATGGCGATTGCCTGTGGTCGTGGTCGTGGAGAACAACCATTACGGGGAGTACAGCCCGCTCGCTGCCACTACCTCGGTCACCAGCTTGTCCTCACGTGCCGCGGCGTACGGAATACCGGGAGTCCTCGTCGACGGCAACGATCTGCTCGCCGTGCGTAAGGTCGCCGAGGAAGCCATCTCGCGTGCCCGTGCGGACGAAGGACCGACGCTGATCGAAGCGGACACCTACCGCCACGAGGGCCACTCCCGCTCGGACCCGGCCAAGTACCGGCCCGACGGCGAGCTCGAACTGTGGCTGGCACGCGACCCGATCCCTCGGTTCGAGGCGGTTGTGCGGGCGGCGGGGGCGGCGACGTCCCAGGACCTGGAGCTGCTTCGAGACGCCGTGGACACCGAGGTCAAATCTGCCCTGGAGCGCGCCAAGAGCTGGCCGGAACCACCGGTGGAGCGCCTGTACGAAGACGTCTACCGGTGACCGCCGAGCTCACCTGCCGCGAAGCGATCGCCCAGGCCATCGCCGACGAGCTGGCGGCCGACCCGGACGTGATCTTCTTCGGTGAGGACGTCGCAGCCGCGGGAGGCGTCTTCAAGTCGAGCGTCGGGCTCTTCGAGCGCTTCGGTCCTGAACGCGTGCGCGACACGCCAATCTCCGAACAGGCGATCGTCGGCACGGCGATCGGGGCGGCGATGATGGGCCTGCGGCCGATAGCCGAGATCATGTTCGCCGACTTCGCCGGCGTCTGCTTCGACCAGCTCGCCAACCAGCTCGCCAAGTACCGTTACCTGACCGGCGGTCAGGCCTGTCTGCCGGTAACCGTGAGAATGGCGAACGGAGCCGGGGCCGGGTTCGCCGCCCAGCACTCGCAGGCGACCGAGAACTGGTTCCTCGGCGTGCCCGGCCTCAAGATCGCCGTGCCCGGCACGGTGGAGGACTGCTACGGCCTGCTGCGCGCCGCGGTGCGCGACGACAACCCCGTGCTGGTCTTCGAGCACAAGAACCTGTTGGGGCTGAAAGGCTTCGTCAAAGAAGGTCCCTACCGCTTGGGAGAGGCCTGCGTGGTTCGGCGCGGGGGCGACGTGACCGTCGTGGCCACCCAGCAGATGCGACACCGCGCGCTCGAAGCAGCCCAGCTGCTCACCCGCGAGGGCATCGAGACCGAGGTCATAGATCCACGCACGCTTGTGCCCTTCGACGACCAGGCAGTAGCCGAGAGCCTCGCCAAGACCGCCCGGCTCCTCGTCGTCCAGGAGGGCCCGCCGGGCGGGGGATGGGGCGCTTCGCTGATCGCCCGGATGACTTCGGACCACTTCGATTGCTTCGACGTGGCCCCGAAGCTCCTTGCCTCCGCGGAGACTCCTGTCCCCTACGCCGCCGCTTTAGAGCAGGCGTGGATGCCGCGGTGCCAGGACGTGGTCGAGGCCGCCCGCGAGCTCGTCACGGCCTGATCGCGCCAGTTCGGGCCTGACGCCCGCACGAGCACCGCTCGCGGGACTACGGTCTTGGTCCGGGTGGTGAGACCTGGGGGTAATACGTGAAGATCGCATCCGTCGAAGTGCTCGAGGTCGGCTGCGAGCTGACCGGCCAGCACACCTTCGTCCGTGTGACAACCGACAGCGGCGTCAGCGGGCTCGGCCAGTCAGGGGGATGGGGCTACCCGAGAGGCGTCGCCGGCGTGCTCGGCGAGCTGACTCCTTTGCTCTTGGGCGCAGACCCATTTCGCATAGAGCATCTCTGGCACCTCGCCTACCGCGTCCGCCCGTTCAGGGGCAATCTGCTCTCGGCTGCGGTGTCGGCGATCGACCTCGCACTTTGGGACATCAAGGGCAAGGCGCTCGAGCTGCCCGTCTGGGAGCTGCTCGGCGGTCGCACCCGCGACCGCGTCCGGTTGCACGTGCTCGTCGGGGGCGGTACTCCCGACGAGATCGTCTCGTCGGTGAACTGGGCCGTGGACGAAGGCTTCACTGCCGTCAAGTTCGACCCGCTGGTACACGGCTTCGAGGATCTCTCCATGAGCCAGCTCGTGAGCTCGGCCTGCTCCATGGCCGCAGCGGCCCGCGAGGCCGGCGGGGACGAGATCGATCTCATCTTCGAGCTGCACCGCAAGCTCGACCCGGCCAAGGCCATCGTGGTCTGCAACGCCTTGTCGCAGTTCCGCCCCCTGTTCATCGAGGACCCCATCCAGATCGACTCGATCGACACCCAGGCCGAGATCTGCAAGCGCATCGACTCACCGATCGCGACGGGCGAGCGCCTCAGCTCGATCTGGGAGTTCACAGAGCTGCTCTCCCGTAACGTCGCCATCCTCGTGCGGCCTGACGTCGGCCTCGCCGGTGGCCTTTCGGGGTGCCGCAAGATCGCCGCCATCGCCGAAGCGCACCACTGCGGGGTCGTTCCCCACAACTTCCTCGGCCCGGGGCTCACGGCCCCGACCCTTCACTTGTGCGCGACCATCCCGAACCTCGTGACCATGGAGTACCTGCCGCTCGACGAGGACAAGACGTCGTCGTCTGCGGCCATCGCCACAACAGTGGTCCGCAACGGGGGCCATTGCGAGATCCCCGAAGCGCCGGGTCTCGGCATAAGCCTCGTGGAGGACTACGCCGACATCGCTCCGGTGGAGGAACGTCCCCTGTCCGACGAAGGGCTGCTCCGAGACGACGGATCGGTCGCCGCCGCCCACTGAGAAACTGTCAGCCGCCGGTCGGGCTCTGGGCGGACGCCCCGGGCGGGATGCCTTGGCAGTGCTCTGCCAGTGGGTGACGCGCGAGAGGGACAACCTCCACTGTCATGTACGGCCACAACGGCAGGCTCACGAGCGCCTCGTGAAGCGCAGTCGGATCGCTCGCCGCCCAGATGCCACGATTGGCCAACTTGCCGGGCACGCGCCAAATCGACCTCACGATGCCCGCTTTCGCCAACAAGGACCCCCGCTCGTACTCGGCCTTCAGCATCTCTTCACGGCGATCAGCTTCGAGATCCCCCGGCAGGCGGATCTCGATGGCGACGAGGAACTCCACGGCCCGGGATGATACCGGCCCCAAGGCACCGGTTGGCTGTGCTCACGTGAGCCAACAGGGCCCGCCCCGGATCTGGCCGAGTCCTGGCTTGACAGTCCCGCGGCCATACTCGATGATGTCGCACTCCGATGAAAAGTTTCATCGGAGGCTCGGCTGGGGGCACACAAGTGGATCGTCTCTCCATCGGTCTCGTCGGTTGCGGTGCTATGGGCCGGCGCCATCTGCACGCCTACGGTGCATTGGAGGCCAAGAGGGCCGGGCGCTTCGAGGTCGCGGCAGTGTGCGACCCGCGCGCCTCGGCCGCCGAGGAGGCCGCCGAGGCCAGTGAAGCTCTCCTCGGCGCCCGGCCGGCGGTGTTCTCCGACCACAACGAGCTGATCGCAAGCGGCCTCGTCGAAGCACTGGACGTGGTCACCGACCCCTCGGTCCATCACCTCGTGGCGGTGCCGGCGCTTCGCGCCGGCGTGCACGTCATCTGCGAGAAGCCGCTCGGGATCACCGTGAAGGCTTGCCGGGCCATCCTCGAGGCTGCCGCACTCTCGGGAGCGGTGCTGGCCACAGCCGAGAACTACCGCAGGGACGGACCGAACCGTCTCGCCCGCGCGGTGCTCGAGGCGGGCATGCTGGGCGAGGTGCACCTCATGATCGAGGCGAACGTCGGCGGCGACGACAACGTAGTGATCAGCCCCTGGCGCCACCGGCGCGAATCGGGGTCCATCGCCCTCGACATGGGCGTGCACTACACCGACATCTTCTCCTACTACCACGGCGAGCTTGGCCAGGTGTTCGGATCGGCCTTCATCGCTGAGCCGCTCAGGACGATCCCCACGGGGCAAGCGCCGCTGGCGGGCCTCGAGGAGGTCTCTCCCGGTCTCATCCGCGCGACCGGCGAGGACTCGCTGGTCGCCCTGTACGAGACGGTGTCCGGCGTGCTCATACAGCTGTGCTACGTGCCGTCCGGACCCGGGCGGAGATGGGTGCAGCGCAGCGTGCACGGCCGTCGTGGGTCGATGACCGTCCCCCCGGACCGCTCGGGCGGCCCCGTCCAGGTGCAGCTGGGGGATCTCACCTTGAGCGGCGCGGAGCTGCGCACGAGACTCGGTGGCTTCGAGCTTGAGGGACTGGCCGCGTCGTTCTTCGGCGCACAGGGGACTGAGTACGACATGGCCTTCGCCGAAGCCGACGCGGCGACGATCGCCATTGAGCTCGATGATTTCGCGGACGCCGTCCTCGCCCACCGGCCGCCCGAGGTTGACGGGCTTGGCGGTCTCCGCGCGGTAGCCGGGGTATGGGCGATTGCCGAGTCCCGGGCGCGCGGCAGTGCCGTGCGCATCCGCGAGGTTGCCGACGGAACGGTCTGGCTCGCCCAGAAGCCCGTCGACCAAGCCCTCGGGCTCTAAGTGAAGGAAGAGGATGCAACCATGAGCCAAGACCAGTCCCCGCTTCTCGCCCCGCCCTTCAAGCAGTGCGCCGTGGTCGTCGAAGACCTGGACGAAGCGGTGCGGCGGTGGGCCGAGCTCTTGGGCATCGGCCCGTGGACCGCCTACCGGCTCGAGCCGCCTCGGCTCAAGGAGATGCTCTACCACGGCGAAAAGGTGGAGTTCTCGCTCCGTCACGCGCTCGCGTGGCAGGGGGAGCTGCAGTTCGAGCTCGTTCAGCCACTGGGTGGGCCGAGCATCTTCGCCGACCATCTCGCGGACCACGGCGAGGGCCTGCACCACATCGGCAAGTACGTCCCGGACCACCCACAGGCGGTGACCGAGGCACTCGGTGCCGGTTTCGTCCCTCTGCAGAGCGCTCGGGGCTTCGGTGCCGAAGGCGACGGTGCCTTCGCCTACTTCCAGGCGCCCGGGGTGCCGGTGATCATCGAGCTCATCTCGGCTCCACGTGTGCGCATCGAGCCGGAGTTCATCTACTACCCTCCTTCTGACTGAGCGTCCTTTAGACGCGATTCGGCGGCCGCCGGCGGTCGACCAGTCGCGAGGAGCGGTGAAGATCATGCGCATAGCCTCCGTCGAAGCCCTTCCTGCCGGCAGCTCCTGCTATGTCCGCGTCGTGGGCGATGACGGCACAACTGGAGTCGGCGAGTCCACGTTCTTCGGCTGGCCGAACGCCGTCGCCGAGATAGTCGGTTCCATCGGTGCCAGCCTCCAGGGCACCGACGCATTCGACGTGGAGCACCACTGGAACATGGCCTATCGCGGGCTCTGCTTCCGAGGCATGGCCGTGACCGGGGCCATCAGTGCGGTGGACCAGGCGCTGTGGGACCTCAAGGCAAAGCACTTCGAGGTGCCCGTCTGGCAGCTACTGGGTGGCCGCACCCGCCGCGCCGTGCGGGCCATGAAGGTACTTGTCGACGAGCGCTCGACCGAGGAGCTGGTCGCGGCTGCACACCGCGCGGTCGAGGCCGAGGGCTACAGCGCCTTGAAGATCCTGTTGTTCCAAAACGAGCACCATGCCATGCGCCAGGCGGCTCGAATCGAAGATCTGGTGGCGCGCTTCTCCGCGGTGCGCGAGACCGTGGGGTGGCAGGTGGACCTCGGCGTCGAACTGCACCGCAACATGTCGGCCGGCGATGCCCTGCTGTTGTGCGGTGAGCTCGCCCGCTTCCGTCCCCTTTTCGTCGAGGACCCGATACCTCCCGACAGTGTCGCCGCGCTGCGGGCCTTCGCCTCCAAGGTGCCTCTGCCGGTCGCGGCCGGCGAGCGAAACACGACCATCTGGGAGTTCGCCGAGTACCTCGAACGGCCCGGGATCGCCTACGTCCGGCCAGACGTCGGCATCGCAGGGGGTATCACCCACGTGAAGAAGATCTGCGCGCTGGCAGAGTCCTTCCACGCAGGTGTCATCCCCCATGCCGTGCCGTCGGGTCCGGTGGCGATCGCCGCCCTCGTGCAACTGGGCATCTGCGTGCCGAACTGGGAGGTTCAAGAGCACGTGCCCCAGGACGGCCCGCAGTGGACCGACGTCGTGGACCACGTGATCGAGGTGCGCGACGGCTACTTGCTCGCCCCCGAGCGCCCAGGGCTCGGGATCGCGCTCGACGATGCCGGACTGGCGCTGCACCCGCCCACAAGAGCCGACCTCTCCCGCACGGCGCTACGCGAGGACGGTTCGGTGGCGATCAGATGACCAGCCCGTATCCGTCGGCTAACAGGCGTGGCCGAGTCGGGCTGGCGTGCAACGAGATCGTGCGCCAGAACTACGTCGCCGACAGCGACGTCGCCCGTCTCGGGACCGTCGCCGATTTCTCGTACCACTGCTTCTCGGTGGCGTCCGAGCTTGGTGAACCGGCTCCCCGCGACGAGGCGGCGGAGGCGGAGCTGACGAGTTTCGCCGCTGACCTCGACGTCCTGTTGGTCTGCCACGGCGCGCCTTACGTGAGCTCGGAGGTGCTCGAAGGTGCGCCCCTCCTGAGCCTCGTCGGAGAGCTCGAAGGCGACCGCTTCGCCTACCGCCTGGACGTCGAGGCCGCACGACAAAGAGGTGTGCGGGTGGTCGACACGAGCCACGGCTCGTCCCGACCGGCCGCCGAGTGGGCACTCGGCCTCGCTCTCGTAGGCCTTCGCAACGCCGGGGCCAACTTCCGTCGCATGATCGCCCACGCGAACGCCTTCGTCCCGGTCCCCGAGCGCTCGGGCCCGGGGTTCGACAATGCCGAGCTGAGTCACAAGAGCGTCGGCCTCATTGGCTTCGGCTACCTGGGGCGCTATCTGGTCGAGCTCCTGAAGCCCTTCCACGTCCAGGCACGGGTCTTCGACCCGTTCGTCCCGAGAGAGCTGGCCGAGCCGTGCGGAGTCGAGTTCGGCCCCCTGCCGGCAGTTCTCAGCTGCGACGTCGTCTTCGTTCTCGTGCCGCTCACCGCCGCCACGCAAGCCATGCTCGGCGCCCGCGAGCTCGAGCTGCTCAAGCCCGGGTGCGTTTTCGTCAACGTCTCGCGTGGCAAGGTCGTGGACGGTGGTGCGCTCCTGGACCGGCTGCGGCGCGGTGACGTCGTGGCGTGCCTGGACGTGTTCGACACCGAGCCGCTCCCGCCCGACTCCGCCCTCGTTGAGCTCCCGAACGTCTTCGTGTCCCCCCACGTCGCAGGCGTCACCTCGGAGAGCAGGCGGCGCTTCTTCTCCCTCATGGTCGACGAGTGCCTGCGACATTTCGAGGGCCTGGAGCCCTGGAGCGAGCTCACCTCGGGGACCGTCCGTCTTCGGGTCGACCCGAGCTGAAGCGCGCCGCGGACCTCAGCCGGCCGCTGTGGCGGCGAGGACGGCGCGCAGGGTCCCGCCGAGCACGAGGCGAAGATCTTCGGCCGAAAGGAACCGGCAGTGCGTGCGCACGGCTTCGAGCGACTGGCGAAAGGTGCAGAACCGCTTCGAGGCCGGGAAGTCAGAGCCCCAGCAGAGCCTGCCCGGCCCGTAGGAGTCGAAGATCCGCCTCAGCATGAAGAGCGCGTCCGGCCAGGGATGGTCCCAACCACGCGCGGACGCGTAGTGGAACCCGGACGCCTTCACATAGATGTTCGGCACCGATGAGGAGGCGACGACCTCGTCCAGTCCGGCTGTGTCACCTGCGCGCACGTCCCCGAGATGGTGACAGAGAACCGGCACATCAGGGTGCTTGCGCGCGATCACCCTGAGATCGGCCTGCCAGGACGGTCCGGCAGCGAGGCTCACGATGAGACGTCGCTCGCAGGCGGCCTTGAAGAGGGCGTCGGCCTCCTCGCTCAAGAGCCAACCGTCGTTGCGTTGTTCCAGGTAGTGGGTGAAGCCGACCAGTTCGTAGCGGTCGTCGAGCACTCGCAGCCGGTCCGCGCTACCCCGAGTGTGGTAGGTGGTGCTCCAGGTGCAGTCGAGGTCGGCCACGACGTGCAGCCTGCCGGGGTGTAGCTCGCGGGCGGAGGCGACGTAGTCGATGTTGTCCTTGTTCGCGTCTATCGCGGCGCACACCACCAGTGCCTCGGCCACCCCGTTGGAGTCCATCTCGTACAGGAGCTGGTCGATCGTTCCCCGCTCCGTATCGTCGGGCACCGCAGGGCGATAAGGCCAGCGGCGCCAGGCATGGCAGTGGCCGTCGAACAGCGCCGACCCCGAAGACGGCGGCGGGTCAGCGACCAAACTCAGCTGTCCGAGTCAGGCGCCGCGTGGGCTGTAGCGGTTCAACTTCGAGCGCGCCGTCGTCGACTGGCGCTCGATGAGCTCCGGCTCGAAAAGGATGTCGCCGTGGCGGTGCGTTGGGTCGACGGTCTCGGCAATCAGCAGCTCGGCGGCGGCCCTTCCCAGGGCGTACTTGGGTTGGCGGATCGATGTGAGGGTCGGCGACAGCATCGAGGCGAATTCGACGTCGTCGTACCCGACGACACTCATGTCGCGGGGCACGCGCACCCGCCGTTCCGCCAAGGCCCGCAGCACCCTGAAGGCAATCTGGTCGTTCACGCAGACCACGGCGGTCGGCCGGTCCGCGATGGCCAGGAGCTTGTCCACGGTGAGCTCGGCCTGCCCGAAGGCGGTGATCGGGTCGATCGTGTACTCGATGATGCTCTCCTCGGGGCTCAAGCCTGCCTGGCGGGCAGCACGGCGCATGCCGCGGCGGCGCTCCGCGCACTGGGAAAGATGAAGCGGTCCGTTGATGAAAGCGATCCGTCGGTGCCCGAGATCGAACAGGTAGCCGGCAGCAAGTTCGCCTCCTCGCGCGTGATCGACCGAGACCGAGCACAGCTCGCCCTTGTTGCTCGGCCTGTCGAGGAGCACAACAAGAGTGCCCCTGTCCCGCAGGGTCTCGAGATGGCGGATGCTGCGCGTCGCCGGGGTTATGACGATGCCCTGGACACGCTGCTCCTCGAGCCAACGCAAGTACCGGGCCTCCCGGTCCGCTGAGCCGTCGGTGGAACACAGGACCACGGCAGATCCCTGCTCGTGCACGGTGTCCTCAAGGCCGCGTACGGTCTCGGTGGAGAACGGGTTGGAGGCGTCGAGCACGACGGCACCGAAACACCGGCTGTTGGAACGGCTGCGCATCTGGTGCGCGGCTGAGCTTCGGACAAAACCCAGCCGGTCGACCGCGTCCTGGACCCGGGCCAGGGTGTCGGGTGCTACCCGGTCCGGCCGGTTCAGCACGTTCGACACCGTGCCGAGCGATACACCGGCCCACTCGGCCACGTCTTTGATCGTCACCCGTCCCTGACCGGGTACTGGCTGGCGCGCGCCACCACCGCCGGTCGCCGACCCCGCGACCCGGGCCGAGGACTTCGAGGTCTCCTTGTTACGCAGGGTCAACGGTCTCCTATGCTGGGCTCGGGTGCCGCCTCCCGCTGCAGTTCCCGGCGTACCTTAACGCCGCAGCTCGACTTCGAGGCCGGACCGTCTCGTTGCACGGTAATCGCGTGCGATCGGCACCGGGTAGCTCCCGAGCGATCACGCCCCGAAGTGTAACGTTTCACTCCTCCGCGGCCACGTCGAGCGGCGAACGGGGAGGCCTGTGCTGTAGGGGCTCTCGGCCCCGGGCCGTCAGCCGGTAGCGACGTCGGCGGCGGCCATCGTTCGGATCAGTCCTTGATCGGCACCTGGCGCCAGTTCGCACCCTGGTCGTTCGACTCGTACAAGTGCGTTGTCGTGTCGGGGTAGTTGCCCTCTTGGATCAAGGCGTAAGCGCGCACGGCATCGCTGAACCCGGCCCAGGTGACCGTCGTGAAGCTCCGCGATGTGATGGCAGCCGAGTAGCTCTTGCCTGCGTTGGTCGTGCGTTGCATTGCGATCCACCTTGACTTGGAGACCTGCTGGCCGGGCCAGGCCAGCGCGTCCGATGACGTGGCGGCTGCTAGTCCGAGGCTGTTGGGGAACTCTCCTGTCGCTGTGCCTACGCGCCAGCTCCGACCGCCGTTTGTCGACAGGGTCACCTCCGCCATCATTCCCGTGGGACAGGCAGCCCACAGCACGGGAGCCCCGTTGGCGGCCGCCGTCAGCCTGCCACCAAGGCCCGGAAAACAGGGGTCGACGCGCCGGGTGAAACTCGCCGCCTTGTCACGCGAGTACAGCAGTACCAAAGGCGGGTCGTTCCCGCTCAGCAGGTACAGGTTCGGGCCGTTCAGCGCGAACTGCGCCCCGTATCGGAGCGTCACCGGCGTGAAGGCCTTGCGCCACTTGAGCGATCCCACCGCTGCGCGGAGCAGGTCCATCGCCTGGCACTTGGCAAAGCCTGCAGGGCAGGTCAGCGCGTACGCCTCCCCGTCGGCCGCCTCGAGCTCGGCTACCGGGCCCGGTGTGTCAACTCGCACCCAGGACGAGCCGCCGTTCGTCGTCTCCCACAGCTCCGGGTCGAAGGCGTACCCGTCGAGGGCGTTGGCAAAGCGCAACTGCGTGACGTCGTCCGCGCCCACCGGCGGGCTCGGAATGCCCGCGAAGCGCGAGCCGCCGTCGGTCGTGCGGACGATCGCCCCACAGGTCCCGGCACTCGTCAGACAACGAGCCGTCCCCAGCATCCACCACTCGTCGAGGCTGACCGCGGTGAACGAGGCTGGCTGGAAGTCGGCCGGTATCACGCCTCCGAGCGGAGCGGTCGAGCTCGAAGTCCGGCCTGCAGTGCCGAGCGAGGAGGTGACCGGGTGATGACCATTGGTGCTTCCCGTGCCGTTCGAGCCGAACAGGTGCAGTTGCGGGAGAGGCACCAGGAAGACGACGATCGCGACCAGTACGACCAGACCGGACAGCGCGTTCCTGCGTCGTCGGGCGAACAGGCGCAGCCTCGTGCCCCTTTCGATCGCCCTGGTGGGGTCGAGCACGTGCGCCAGACCCCCGGCGCTCAGCGCGGCTTCCCTGAAGAGCTGATCGACGTCGCTCGCGCTCTCGTCCATGGCTGTCACCTCCGGATCACTACACGGGCATCGGATTCGATCTGGGAGGCGAGCTGGCTCCGGGCTCGGTGTATCCACGAGCGCACGGTGCCCGCGGGCGCCTTCATCTCGGTGGCCACGTCGTCGACGCTGAGGTCGAACACGACGTGCAGGACAAAGGCGCGGCGTTGCTTCGCCGGCAACCGTGCGACGAGCCTCGCGAGATCGAGATCGTACGTGTCCAACGGCTCGTACGCCTCGGTCCTGAACGGGGTGCGCGCGCTTTCGAGGGCGAGGCGCCGCCAGCGGCTGACGACCAGGTTGTGGAGCACGCGGCGGTTCCAGGCGTCACGGTTGGCGTGCCTGGAAACGACGTCCCAGTGCTGCCAGGCACGGGCGTAGGTCTCCTGAGCAAGGTCGAGCGCCTCCTCGGCGTTGCCGACGTAGAGAAATGCCGCACCGATGAGTGCCTTTCGTGACGCGAGGTACCACCGCTCGAACTCCGCTTGGTCAGCAGCGTCGACCGGCATCAGACCTCCCTGTCAATTACAACGCTGCAGATGATGATCGCGCTGCACCTCAGGTTCCCGAGCGCGCCGACAGCAAACAACCGGCCGGGAGCGGGGCCTCACGGCCGAACTCGCCCATCGGCGCATCCATCCACTGTGGCCGTGCCAGCTGCCGGCCCATTTGACCTTGAGTTGTCAGAGCACCTTGGAGAGGAAGGCCTTTGTGCGCTCTTCGCGCGGATTGGCGATGACCTCGCGCGGCACGCCCGCTTCGACGACGACGCCCTCGTCCATGAACACGAGCGTGTCGCCGACCTCGCGGGCAAAGCCGATCTCGTGGGTGACCACGATCATCGTCATGCCTTCCTCGGCGAGCGCGCGTATCACGTCGAGCACCTCCCCGACCAGCTCTGGGTCGAGCGCGCTTGTGGGCTCGTCGAAGAGCATGAGCTTGGGCTGCATGGCCAGGGCCCTCGCGATCGCGACCCTCTGCTGCTGGCCTCCCGAGAGCTGGTTGGGATAGGCGTCGACCTTGCTCGACAACCCGACCCTGTCGAGCAGCGCCCGGGCACGCGTCATGACGACCGCCTTGGGCTCTTTCTTCACGAGCACCGGTGCCTCGACGACATTCTCGAGGGCGGTCATGTGCGGGAAGAGGTTGAAGCGCTGGAAGACCATGCCGATCTCCGTGCGCCGGCGACAGACCTCGCGGTCGGGCAGCTCGTGGAGGCGCCCGGACCGCTCCTCGTAGCCCACGAGGGATCCGTCCACGTAGAGCCGCCCCGAGTTGATCTTCTCGAGGTGGTTGATACAGCGAAGAAACGTCGACTTGCCCGACCCGGACGGCCCCAGCAGGCACATCACCTCGCGGGGCGCCACCTCGAGAGTGATCCCCTTCAGCACCTCGAGCAGGGCGTAACGCTTGTGCACCGCCTCGGCGCGGACCATCGGGCCGTCCATCTAGGGCCTGCCCGGAGTGCTCGCCGAGAGAGGGATGCGGCGAAGCGTGGTCAGGTTGCGACGGATGCGCTGTATCGGCGTGAGAGGGAGCGCGTACGAAGAACCGCGTGCGTAGTAGCGCTCGATGTAGTACTGGCCGATCGTGAGCACCGTGGTCATTAGCAGGTACCAGAAGCATGCGTTGATGTAAAGGGGGATCGCCTGGTAGGTCCGGGCGATGATGTTCGTGGTCTGAAAGAAGAGCTCCGGGTAGGTGACCACGACCGCCAGCGAAGTCGTCTTCAGCATGGAGATCGTCTCGTTGCCGGTAGGCGGGACGATCACGCGCATCGCCTGGGGGAGCACGATCCGGCGCATCAGCTGCGCCCGGCGCATGCCGAGAGATTGCGCGGCTTCGAACTGTCCGTGGTCGACCGAGATGATCCCGGCCCGCACGATCTCGGCGTAGTAAGCGCCTTCGTTGAGCCCGAGGCCCAGCAGCGCAGCCACCATAGGGGTGATGAGCGAGTTGGCGCTCATGTGCACGAACTCCGGACCGAACGGGATGCCGAGGCTGATCGTCGGCTGGAGGGCCGAGATGGCGTACCAGAAGACAAGTTGCACATACACCGGTGTGCCCCGGAAGAACCAGATGTAGGTCCAGGCCGCGCCCGAGAGGATGGGATTGGGCGAAAGCCGCATGACGGCGAAGATCACGCCGAGGACGACCCCGGCGACCATGGCGAGGACGGTGAGCTCGAGGGTCTTCTCGACCCCCGAGACGATCGGCGGCGCGAAGAAGTAACTGCCCACGACCCCCCATCCGAACCCGGGATTGGTGAGGATGTCATGGACGAGCATCGCCACGAGCACGAGCACGACGGCCGTGGCCACCCACCGGCCTGGATGGCGCAGGGGCACCGCCCGGATCTCCTCCGGGCGGTGCTCCTCAACACCGTTGAGCGTCACCGACCTGGCCCACGTCGGAGGCTTTTGGTGCGCCTAGACGATCTTCGGGTTGGTGATGGCTCCTGCTTGCACTCCCCACTTGTCGAGGATCTTCATGTAGATGCCGTCGTGCATGAGGACCTTGACCGCAGCAAGGGTGGCGACGTCGAGCTTCGAGCTCTTCGCGAAGCCGAAGCCGTAGGGGGCGACCCCGAAGGGCTTGCCGTCCAACTTGAAGGTGCCGTGCGACTGCTGGACGATGTAGCCGGCGACCTGGGAGTCGGCAAAACCGAGCTGGGCCCTTCCGCTCGAGACGGCGAGATTGGCATTGCTCTGGGACGCAAACGGCAGCACCGTGTCGGCCTTCTTGCCCGCCTTCGTGCACAAGCCGACTGCGCTCTGGGCGTCGGTCTGTTCTGTCGTGCCGGTTTCGACGGCGACCGCGAGGCCGCACAGGCTCATGAGTCCGTTATTCAGCTTGAGCGTGCTCGAGGTCTTCACGTAGTAGCCCTCGCCGGCCTGGAAGTACGTGACGAAGTTGATCTGCTTCTCACGAGCCGCCGTCACGGTGAAAGAAGTGTTGCCGATGTCGAACTTCTTCGACTCCAGTCCGACGATGATCGTGTCGAAGGTGGCGTTGACGGGGATCCACTTGATGCCCATGACCGCTCCGAGCGCCACGTTGAAATCAGCGTCCATGCCGATGATCGTCGTGCCGTTGGCCGCCACGAACTCGTCGGGCGGGTAGGTCGCGTCCATCGCTGCGGTTACCGACCCCTTCTGCCTGATGCTCGCCGGCACCAGGGCCGCGACGGTCGGGTCCTTCGGCGGTGTCGGTATCGTCACGTTGACGTGGTGGGTGCTGGCCGGTGTGGCGAACGCCATGCCGGTGCCGGGGATGAGCAGGGCGGCGCCGCTCAAAGCGACAGCGACGACCGCGATCTGGGACCTCCGGCGGTTTCGTGATGACTGGTGGTATTTCATTTGCACTTCCTCCCCGCTCGGTTGCGCCGTCCCCCAAGCTCACGGAAAGCCCCGCGCAAGATTGCCCGAGGTTATAGCACTATGCCCGGCAGTCGCCATATCGTCCGGCGGCACCTCAAGACCGTGGGCGTGGGCTGGACTTAAGGCTGCGAACAGTGCTGCGGTGCCCGTCGGGGAGTCGTAATCTTCCCGCGAACAGAGGGGGTATGGGATGCGTTGTCCGGAGTGCGGGAGCGAGAGCTCCGAGACCAAGCGGTTCTGTGAGGACTGCGGCCACCCGTTGACGCCGATGTGTCCCGCGTGTGGTGCACAGCTCGGCCCCGGCAAGCGGTTCTGCGGTGAGTGCGGGGCCCCGGTCGCAACTGCCGTCGTTCCACCTCCCCTCCTCGGCGAGCCCAATCCGGCTCTCCAGGCACCTCAAAAGGTCGTCCCCTCGGCTACCGAGCTCCGCCACGTGTCGGTGCTGTTCTGCGATCTGGTCGGGTTCACAACCTTTTCCGAAAAGCGCGATGCCGAGGAGGTGCGAGAGTTCCTCTCGGGTTACTTCGAGCTGGCACGCGCCGTAGTCGCCCGTTACGGCGGCGTCGTGGAGAAGTTCATCGGCGACGCGGTCATGGCCTTGTGGGGTGCCCCGGTCGCGAAGGAGGACGACGCCGAGCTCGCAGTGCGGGCGGGGCTCGAACTCGTCTCGGCCGTGGCCGCCTACGGCGCCGGCCGCTATGACGCAGGACTGTCTGCCCGGGTCGGGATCGTGACCGGCGGTGCCGCCACGACCGAGACGCCCGAGGAGGGTCTCGTCATCGGGGACAGGGTGAACACCGCGGCGCGCATACAGTCCGCCGCCCCTCCGGGGTGCTGTTACGTGGACGGCACCACACGGGCCGCCTCTGCGGCCGCGATCGCCTACAGCGACGCCGGCGAGCACGTCCTGAAGGGAAAAGCCGAGCCTGTCCACCTCTACCAGGCGACGCGGGTCGTGGCAGCGACGGCCGGCTCGCAACGCTCAGGCGTGCTCGAGGCGCCGTTCACGGGACGCGACCACGAGCTGCGGCTCGTGAAGGAGCTCTTCCACGCCTCGGCCGAGCGGAGCTCGGCGCGGCTCGTGCTCGTCTCCGGCGTCGCCGGCGTCGGCAAGTCGCGCCTCGCATGGGAGTTCTTCAAGTACATCGACGGCCTCGCTGACGGGGTGCTCTGGCACGCCGGTCGTTGCCTCTCCTACGGAGAGGGAGTCAGCTACTGGGCTTTGTCGGAAATGGTCCGCGCACGGCTGCAGATCGGCGAGGAGGACCCGCTCGGGGTTGTGGCAGAACGGCTGACGTCCGGTCTGGAACGATGGATCCCTGACGCGTCCGATCGCGAGTTCATATTCCCCCGCCTCGCCCAGCTGCTCGGGCTCTCGGGCGCCCAGTCCCTCGCGCGCGAGGAATTGTTCCTGGGCTGGCGCCTGTTCTTCGAGCGACTAGCCGAGCACATGCCGGTGGTCATGGTCGTCGAGGACCTGCAGTGGGCAGACTCCGGAATGGTCGATTTCCTCGACCACTTGCTCGACTGGTCCGCAGACCACTCGATCTTCCTGCTCGTGCTCACCCGCCCGGAGGGCGCGGAGCAGGCAGGCCTGGTCCTCAGCCGCCGCAACCTCACGACCCTCTCGCTCGACCCCCTTTCCGACCAGGTGATCGGGGAGCTGCTAGACGGGCTCGTCGCTGATCTGCCCGCGGCCGGCCGCGCCCGTATCGTCGAGCGCGCCGAGGGGATCCCGCTCTACGCCGTCGAAACCGTGCGCAGCCTTCTCGACAGGGGCGTCCTCGCGAAAGGCGCGGACGACCTCTTGCACCTCGTCGGCGAGCTCGGTGAGCTCGAGGTCCCGCCCGGCCTGACCGCCCTCATCGCCTCCCGCCTGGACGCGCTCTCACCGGCCGAGCGGCGGGTTGTCAAGGAGTGCGCGGTGCTCGGCGAGTCCTTTCCCCGTCAGGCCATCGAAGCCGTGAGCGATGCGGTTGCGGGTGAGCTCAACGAGATCCTGCCCTCGCTCGTCCGCAAGGAGGTCCTGACCGTCCGGGCCGACAAGCTCTCGCCCGAACGCGGCCAGTACGCCTTCACGCAGTCGCTCATCCGTTCGGTCGCCTACGACATGCTGACGAGAGCCGAGCGCAAGGCGCGCCACCTCGCCACGGCGGCCCACATGCGCCACGTCTTCCCCGATGACGGGGCCGAGGTCATCGAAGTCATCGCCGCCCATCTCCACGACGCCTACAGGGCGGCCGCCGACGACCCGGACGGCAAGCAGTTGCGCGAGCAGGCAAAGGACGCCTATGTGCAGGCAGGTGACAGGGCCGAGTCCGTGGGCGCGCCGGTCGCCGCGGAGGCCGCCTACCTGACGGCCTCCGAGCTCAGCGCTGATGACGAGGAGCGGACCAGGCTCATCGAAAAGAGCGCCGAGATGGCCATGCGCGGCGGGTCCGAAGAGCGGGCTCTCGACCGCTTCGAGCAGGTGGCCGTTGCACATCTGGCCGCAGACCGCGTGGTGGACGCGGCCCGCGTGGCCGGCTGGATAGCGACGCTGTACGTCATGATCGGCAGGTCGGAACAGGCGGTCGCGCGCCTGAGCGAGGCCCTCTCGTCCCTCGATCCGGACACTGCTCCGCCAGAAGTGGTCGCCGGGCTGGAGGAACGGTTGGGAAGGGCCCTCTTGTTCACGGGCCGAAGCCACGAAGCGGCCGAGCCGACCGAGCGGGCGCTGACTCTGGCCCAGCACCACGAGCTCGTAGAGACCTACGCCAACGCCCTTCAGATCAAGGCCTACCTCTACACCGGGGCCGGCAGGGTCGAGGAGGGCATCTTGAACCTCGAGGCGAGCCTGGAGGTTGCCCGCAAGCACGGTCTTGTGCAGGTCGAGTCGAGGGTGCAGAACCTGCTGACGGATCTCTACATGATCTATGACCGGCCGGGGGCCGAAGGGCACGCTCTCGCCGGCCTGGCGCTTGCCCGACGCCAGGGAGCCCGTCGCAACGAGGCGAACATGGTGGCCAATCTCTTTTATGTGTTAATGCTCGCTGGGCGATGGAGCGAGGCCTCCAGTCTCGCCGACGAAGTGCTCGAGTCGAGTGCCGAGGCGGCGGTCGCTTCGCTGCTCCACTTCCGCAAAGCGTTCCTAGAAGCCCTCCGCGGTGAGCTCGCGAGTGCGAAGAGGGAGTTCGCGTACTGCGAGTCCTGGAAGAACGCAGAGGACGTTCAGGCCTCGGCCATGTACTCGAGCTGCGAAGGAGCGCTCGCCCTTGCGGGCGGTGAGCACCGAAAGGCGCTCGACGCAGCGACGCGGGCGATCGAAGGGACGCTCGCGGCCGGGCTCCCGCTCGCCCACGAGGCAGTGCGCCTCAGCCTTCCCGATGCCGTCGATGCGGCAATCGCCCTCGGCGACCTCGAATCAGCCGATCGACTGCTCGATCTGTTCGCCAATCACCCGCTGGGCGAGATACCCCAGTTCCTGAGGGCTCAGGTGACTCGCGCCAAGGCACTTCTCGCTGGCGCGAGAGGCAACGACGCCGGAGTAGAGGACGACCTCATCGCCACCGAGACAGCCTTCAGCAGTCTCGGCTACCCGATCTGGCTGGCGCGTGCGCAGCTGGACCGGGCGGAATGGCTTGCCCGCCAGGGCAGGCTCGACGAATCGGCACGACTGGCGGAGCAAGCGGCGGCCGGATTCGAAAGCGTGGGTGCCGCTCCCATGCTCGCCCGAGCGCGGGACCTGCTCGAGAATCAGGCCGTCAGCTAGCAAGCACGCAAGACGGGCCGGACCAGCGAGGCCACTCCCAATTGGCACTGGGGCCAACCCGGTCGCCTTCCGGCCACGCTTCGGTGTCAATTGCGTTGCCCCACGCGCCGATACACATACGGTGACATTCGCACGCCTCACCGCAAGCAGTGGCGCGGACGTGCGAACTGCGGTGCACTCAAGCCCTGGTGAGGTGCCGTGAGCGACGCCGTCGAGCACCTGGAAGCGACCGAGGCCCTGCGTGAGAGCGGAGCCCGCCTCAAGGCGCTGTTGTCCTCGCTTGACGATCTCGTTTTCGAGCTCGACGAGAACGGCACCTACCTCGAGATCTGGACCGCCAACGACAGCCTGCTGGCGGTGCCCCGCGACGAGCTGCTCGGAAAGACGCACCGTGAGGCGCTCGGCGACGAGATAGGCCTCAGCCTGGCCAGGGTCATCGACCAGGTACTCGAAACCGACCGGCCTCAGTTCTGGGAGTACCGTCTCGATGTCCCGGCGGGCATGCGATGGTTCCAGGGCAGGGTCGCACCGATCGCCGGACCGGAAGGCTCCTCACGGAAACTCTGCCTTCTCGTCCGCGACATAACCGAGCAGAAGGCGGCTGAGCGGGCCCGCGACGAAGCCGAGGAGCAACTGCGCCATCAGGCCCTGTACGACGGTCTCACCGGCCTGCCGAACCGCAGCCTGTTCCATGAGCGGTTGAAGCACGCACTTATGGCGGCACAGCGCGACAACCAGAAGCTCGTCCTTTTGATGCTCGACTTGGACCGATTCAAGGAGATCAACGACACCCTTGGCCACGCGGCCGGCGACGAGGTGCTGAGGGAGGTTGCCTGGCGACTGTCGAGGGTGACGAGGGAGAGCGACTCGATTGCAAGGCTCGGTGGCGACGAGTTCTCCATCCTTCTCCGCAACGCCTCGGAGTCCGACGCCACCTCGGTCGTCTCGCGGGTTTCGAGCTGCCTCGAAGAGCCGATCGTCGTCCAGGACCTGCCGCTTCGCGTGGACGCCAGCATCGGGCTCGCATCGTTTCCCAAAGATGGCGGTGATGCCGACGTCCTGATACAGCACGCCGACGTCGCCATGTACGCGGCCAAGGCCGCGAACGGGGGGTTCGCCGTTTACGAGAGCGCCACAGACCCGCACACGCCGGACCGTCTGGCTCTCATCGGAGAGCTGCGTGATGCACTGGAACGCGAGGAGCTCGTGCTCTACTACCAGCCCCAGCTGACCCTGTCCACGGGCAGCGTCATGGCCGTTGAAGCCCTGATCCGCTGGCAACACCCACAAAGAGGCCTCGTGCCGCCGGACGAGTTCATCCCCCTCGTGCAAGAAACGGGCCTGATCAAGCCTCTCACCCACTACGTGCTCGACCGGGCCCTGCGCCAGTGCCGTTCCTGGTCCGAGCTCGGGCGACCCATGAGGGTCGCCGTCAACCTGGCGATGCGGAACCTCATCGACGCCGACCTCCCAGCTGACGTCGCCTACCTCTTGGAGCTCAACGGCGTATCGGCCGATCGACTCGTGCTCGAGATCACCGAGAGCGCCGTCATCTCAGACCCGCTGCGGACCGAGGCGGTGCTGGCCCGCCTGGCCAAGATGGGTGTCCGGCTCTCGGTCGACGACTTCGGGACCGGCTACTCGTCGCTGACTTATCTGACACGACTGCCTGTAGACGAGATCAAGATCGACCGCTCCTTCGTCACGAACATGAACAGTTCTGCCGACAAGGAGGTCATCGTGCGCTCCACGATCGACCTCGCGCGCAACCTCGGCAAGCAGGTCGTGGCCGAAGGCGTCGAGACGGCCATAGTCCTGCAGCGTCTGGAAGAGCTGGGCTGTCACCTGGTGCAGGGCTACTACGTGAGCAGGCCCCTGCCCGCCGAGAAGCTCGAAGCCTGGCTCGCAGACTCAGGCGGGCTCGACGCCGCGATCGCGCGAGACCATCACGACACTTGTCACGTCGCTTGACAGTCCTCGTTTCCCGACCGGAAGGCCCTGACGTCACCGGGACATGGGCGGGTCGCCATCGCCAAGCCGACGGCCTGCAACAATCAGTGGCGTGCCACGCAGGTCCCCACACCGCCAGCCGCCTCGCAATGCTGCTCAGGGGCGTGCCCGCTCCCGCAGGGACGGCCAGGCGGGCGGCGCGGACGACCGGGCCACGAACTGGCTCAGAGCAGCCGAGCGCTCCTTCGTCGAAGACCCGATGGGAGCCGGAACGGCGCAGATCCGCCGGGTACAGCCCTACCAGGCGGACAAGACCTACATATGCCCCGGCTGCAACCAGGAGATCCGGCCGGGAACCGGGCATCTCGTGATAGTCCCGGTGTCCGACCCCACAGGTCGGCGGCACTGGCATTCTCCCTGCTGGGAACACCGTGCACGCCGGCGCCCGACTGGGCGGTGACGGCTGGCATCAAGACCGGCGCCTGGGCCGGAACGCCGGTTCTGCCTGTGGAACAGCGGCGCGGGAGGCGCCCTGTCAGACCTCGTCTTTCGGCAGTGCCTCGACGTTCACGTCTTTGTAGGTGACCACGTGCACCGATGACACAAAGCGCGCCTGTCGGTACATGTCCCAGACCCACGCGTCGCCGAGCTCGACCTCGAAGTAAGTGGCGCCGGGCCCCGACTTGGGCGTGACCTGGACGCTGTTGGCCAGGTAGAAACGGCGCTCGGTCTCGACGACGTAGCGGAACATCGAGAACACGGCGGTAGAGCTCGAGCTCCACTTCCGCCTCGAACTGGTCGAGGTCCTCCTCGGCGCTCATGGCCGCTTGCCTAGCACGGCACCGGTCCCCGGGGCGCGCGGGCCAGGTGACTCCGCAGTCTCGTGATCGCGGACGACGAGCTCGCACCGCGTCTCAGCGGACGTCTCGCTTCTCCTTGATCTTCGCCGCCTTGCCGGCGCGATCACGCAGGTAGTACAGCTTGGCGCGGCGCACGTCTCCCTCGGTGACCCGCTCGATCTTCGCGATGATCGGCGAGTGGACCGGAAAGGTGCGCTCGACACCGACCCCGAAGCTCACCTTGCGCACCGTGAAGGTCTCGCGGATGCCAGAACCCTGACGACGGATGGCGGCGCCCTGGAAGACCTGGACGCGCTCCCGGTTGCCTTCTACGACTCGCACGTGCACCTTCAATATGTCCCCGGGCCGGAACTCCGGAATGTCGTCGCGAAGGCTCTCGCGGTCGATGAGGTCAGTGGGGTTCATGACAAGTCACGCTCCTCGAGGCGATCGGACGGGTCACCGGCAGTTTGCCGCTTACCGGATTCCGAGTCCGACCGTTCGGCTCGTCCCGTTCCGTAGGCACCTAGAGGATAGCCGTGCTCGGAGAGCAGGCGCACCTCGTCGCTCGAAACGCCGCCGCGGGCTTCCAAAAGGTCGGGCCGCTGCTGCAGCGTGCGCCAGAGCGCCGCCGCGCGGCGCCATCGTTCGACACGGCCATGATCGCCCCCGCGCAGTACCTCGGGGACTTCCCAACCCCGGAACACGGCCGGGCGCGTGTACTGCGGGTACTCGAGGAGCCCGGTCGTGAAGCTCTCGTCGCCCGCCGAGGCGGCATTGCCGAGCACGCCGGGGACCAGCCGCGCCGTCGCCTCGACCACGACCATGGCGGCCAGCTCGCCGCCGGCAAGCACGAAGTCGCCTATGGAGAGCTCACCGTCGACCAGGTAGTCGGCGATCCGCTGGTCCACACCTTCGTAACGCCCGCACAGCAGTGAGAAGGCCGCCGGTCTCGTGGGCGGCGTGGCGCCTACCGTGCCCGCGAGCTCGGCGGCGACCGACTGGTCGAAGCGCCGGCCCCCGGGGGCAAGCAGGTAGAGAGGTCGCGGAGGATCGACGAGCTCGACGGCCCCGAAGACCGGTTCGGGGGCGAGCACCATGCCGGCCCCGCCGCCGAATGGCGCGTCGTCCACAGTGCGATGTGGGTCGCTCGCTGCCAGGCGCAGGTCGTGAATGCGGAGATCGACGAGCCCGTCCCGTCGTGCCCTTCCAACGACGCTGGTCGTGCAGTAGGCGTCGACCACCTCGGGAAAGATCGTGAAGACGTCAATGCGCAACGCCGGCCTCCCCGCCTCGTCGAGAGCCCCCGCGGGCGGCGTCAAAGGCGTCGTCACTTCGCCCCCGGTCACTCGAACAGCCCGACCGGCACATCGACCAAGAGCACGTCTGGCTCGCGGCTGACCACGAATCTGAGCGGCACGAGGTTCCCGTCCTCCATGACGAGCAGATCGCTCGCCGGGTTTGCCTGCACGGCGACCACCCTCCCGCGCCGGGTCCCGTCGACCTCGACGACCTCGCTGCCGACCAGGTCATGGACGAACATGGCCTCGGGGTCTTCGACCGGTGATGCCGCGAGCACGGCACCTCGGAGCTCGTCGGCGGCCTCGCGGGTATGGACACCTTCAAACTCGACCAGGTAGCGCCCCTTGAAGGCTCGGGAGCTGCGCACTTCGACCGTCCGAGCCCCAGACCCTTTCGTCCTCGGGGGCGGATCGGGCAAGCCTGCCTGCCCCGGAGCCGAGGCGGCGGGCAGATAACACGTGAGCTTGGTCCCGGGGACGAGCCGCTCGGTGCGGTTGGTGACGAGCGTGACCACGACCTCGCCCGTCAGACCATGGGGCCGCGCGATCCGGCCTATCTCGAGGAGTGGCCGATCGTCCTCGTCGCCACTCGACCTCGGCACCATCTCGTGCTCAGTCGACGATGTCGACCGATGCCTCCTGGCCGTCGCGGGCTGCAGCCGCCCGCACGAGGGTACGCAGCGCCTGCGCGGTGCGGCCTCGGCGCCCGATGATCCGCCCCATGTCGCCCTGGGCGACGCGAAGGGAAAGGCGGATGCCGCCGCGGGTCTCACCCACGTCGACCGCGACGCCCTCCGGGTCGTCCACGATGGCACGGGCGACATGCTCGAGCACCGACCGCGCCGTACCGCCTTCAACGCGGTTGCCCGCGTCCTCGTCGGTCACCTCGTCGTCGTGGCCGACTGCTCCAGCCGGCCGCGCGGGCGCCTCTCCTAGGTCGTCGAAATCCTCGCCCTCGTCGAACTCGTCCTCGTCCTCGTCCTCGATGTCCTCTTGGTTCTCGTCGCCATAGGCCTCATCTGAAACGTCCTCCTGCGGGGACGTGAAGGCACTGAAGTCTGGCTCGGCGAACGGGTTGCTTCCGGTGTCGGTCATGGTGTCACTCAGCTCTCGGCTTCGGCTTGCGAGTCATGGGAGGCAACTGCTGCAGCCGCGGCCTTGCCGGGAGCCGCCTTCTTGGCAGGTGCCTTCTTGGCTGGCGCCTTGGAACGGCCCGGGCGGACATGACGCTCGGAGACCTTCTTCGGAGGACGGTTCGACTCGAACCGTTCCCAGGCTCCCGAGATCACGAGCAGTTTGCGCACCGTCTCGGTCGGTTGCGCGCCCTTGGCCAGCCAGTCCAGCACCTTTTCGTTGTCGATCTCGATGGTCGACGGCTCCATGCGAGGCGCGTAGGTGCCGACGGCCTCGATAAAGCGCCCGTCGCGAGGTGAGCGGCTGTCGGCGACGACGACGCGGTAGGTGGGCTGCTTCTTCTTGCCCATGCGCATGAGGCGGAGCTTGACGGTCACGGGGTTTCTTCCTTCTTTCGTGGTGGAGACGACTAGCGGCTCGGGCCGAGGCCCTTCGAGGACGGGGTCACGCGACCGCCCTTTGCTTTCTTACGGGTGCCCTTGCTCGACTTGGACGGGTTACCGGGCCGGCCACCGCCCACGAGCTTGGCCATCGGCCCGATGCCCCGCATCATCTTCTGCATCTCCTTGAACTGCCGCAGGAGATTATTGACCTCGGTGGTGGAGGTGCCACTTCCGTGCGCGATCCTCAGCCGACGCGACCCGTCCAGCACCGTCGGGTCGGCGCGTTCGAGCGGTGTCATCGAGCAGATGATGGCCTCGATCTTGGCGACGTCGCGGTCGTCGACCTTGGCGTCACGCATCTGTTTCGGGACGCCCGGCATCATCGACAACAGCCCCGTGAGCGGGCCCATCTTCTTGAGCTGGCGGAGCTGATCGAGAAAATCGTCGAGAGTGAAGGTGCCGGCCTGCAGGCGCTGGAGCGCCTGGCCGGTGACCTCTTCGTCGTACTCGCGCTCCGCCTTCTCGATGAGGCTGAGCACGTCGCCCATTCCGAGGATCCGGCTGGCGAGACGATCGGGGTGGAACGTCTCGAAGTCGGCAACGCGCTCTCCTGTGGACAAGAACGCGATCGGCCGTCCGACCACCTTCTTCACCGAGAGGGCGGCCCCGCCCCGGGCGTCACCGTCGACCTTGGTCAAGATGATGCCGTCGAGCTGCAGGGCCTGGTGGAAGGCCTCGGCTGTCTGTACGGCGTCTTGACCGGTCATGGCGTCGACGACGAAGAAGGTGTAGTGCGGGCGCACGGCGTCCGAGATCCGCTTCACCTCGTCCATCAGCTCCCGGTCGATTGCGAGGCGGCCGGCGGTGTCGATGATGACGACATCGCGGCCCAGGCGCTGGGCCTCGGTCAAGCCCTCCCGCGCGACCGAGACCGGATCGCTCGGCTCCGAGAAGACGCCGACACCGACCTCGGCGCCGAGCACACGCAGCTGCTCGACGGCGGCAGGCCGCTGCAGGTCGGCACCGATGAGATAGGGATGGCGGCCCTGCTGGCGGAACCAACGGGCGAGCTTGGCGGAAACGGTGGTCTTGCCAGAGCCTTGCAAGCCAGCGAGCAGCACGACCGTGGGGGGCTTGGAGGCGTAGCTGATCTTCAGCGCCTCGCCGCCCAAGATGGCCGTCAGTTCCTCGTTCACCACCTTGATGACCTGCTGGGCAGGGGTGAGGTACTTGGCGAGCTCAGCCCCGCTGCACCGGGCGCGGATGGCCTCGATGAGCTCGCGGGCGACCGCGAGGTTGACGTCGGCTTCTAACAGCGCCACGCGGATCTCGCGCAGAACCTCGGCGACCTCGGCGTCGCCGAGCCGGCCGCGGCCGCGAAGACGCGTGAAGATTGTCTCGAAACGATCGGTCAATGTGTCGAACATGAGTCAGCTCAGGTTAGTCGGGCCGAGGCCCCGGCACCGATGGCGAGGACGAAACGCTCGTCTCAGCCGAACAGCGCCGAGACGAATTCCGCCGGGTCGAACGGCACGAGGTCCGTGGCGCCCTCGCCGACGCCGACCAGCTTGATCGGCAGCCCGAGCTCGGACCTGATCGCCAGCACCACGCCACCTTTGGCCGTGCCGTCGAGCTTGGTGAGCACGATGCCTGTCACGTCGACGGCCTCGGTGAACTGACGGGCCTGGGCGACCCCGTTCTGGCCGGTGGTTGCGTCGAGCACGAGGAGCACCTCGGTCAGCTGGCCAGGAGGTCGCTCCGCCACGCGCCGCACCTTGCGCAGCTCGTCCATGAGGTTCACTTTGGTGTGCAGTCGCCCGGCGGTGTCGGCGAGGACCAGTCCCGCGCCCCGGGAGGCCGCGTGCTGAACGGCGTCGAAGATGACCGAGGAGGGATCCGCGCCGTCGGAGCCTCTGACGATCCGGGCGTCGGCACGTTCGGCCCAGGACTCGAGCTGCTCTCCTGCAGCCGCCCGGAACGTGTCCCCGGCCGCGAGCACGACTGCCCGCCCGGCTTTGGTCTCCCGCAGGGCGAGCTTGCCGATGGTCGTGGTCTTGCCGACCCCGTTCACGCCGACGAAGAGCCACACGGTCGGGCCCCCTCCCTCGGCGTAGGCGAGCGACTCCACGTCGCCGTCGAACATCGAGACGAGATCGTCCTGAAGCGCCTTGAGCAGAGCGGGCGGGTCGCTGGCGGAAAGGGCGCCGCTGCGCAGCCTGTCCCGGAGTTCGCCGAGGACGCGGTTTGTGGTGCTGACTCCGACGTCCGCGAGGATGAGCGCCTCCTCGAGGTCCTCGAAGGTCGCCTCGTCGATGGCCTTTCGGCCCCGGACGTGTTCGAGGTAGCCGGCCAAAAGGCCCCGGGCGCGCCCGAGCCGGTCCTTCAGCGCGGGAGGGCCAGCCGGCGCCTCGGGCACCGCCGCGGCCTCGGGTTCGGCTGCGGGTGTCACGGGCGGCGCCGTGGACGGCTCCGGTGCCCGAGGTCTCGTAGCGCCGCCCGGGGCGATCTCGGCGCGGCGGCGGGACCGCGTGCCGACGACGAGCACGCCTGAGGCGACAACGACGACGGCGACCACGATGAGGATGATCACGAGGGTCATGACGTGCGCAGACTACCGGGCGGCGAACAAAGGCCAGGAAGCCGCCCGCTACTCGAGGGCGGCACTGCGGGCCGACGGGCGTCCCATCCGCTCGCTCACCACCTTCGACGCCCCACCGGGCTGCATGGTCACGCCGTAGAGGACGTCGGCCGCCTCCATCGTCCGCTTCTGGTGGCTCACGACAATGAGCTGGGCGTCGGCCCGGAACTCCTCGACAAGATCGAGGAAACGATGGAGGTTCACGTCGTCCAATGCCGCCTCGACCTCGTCCATCACATAGAAGGGGGAAGGGCGGCTGCGGAACACGGCGAACAAGAACGCCAGGGCGACGAGCGAGCGTTCGCCGCCCGACAACAGCGAGAGACGCCGGACATTGCGCCCGGCTGGCCGGGCCTCGATCTCGATGCCGGTCGAGAGCAGGTCCTCCGGGTCGACGAGGCTGAGCCGACCGGTGCCCCCGGGGAACAGCATCGTGAACAGGCTCTCGAAGTGCCGGGCGACGTCGGCGAACGCCTGAGTGAAGACACCCACGATCTCTTGGTCGACGGCGCGGATGACCCTTCCGAGCTCACGCCGGGCGTTGCGGACGTCCTCGAGCTGTTCGGCGAGAAAGCGGTCCCGCTCCTCGATGGCGGCGAGCTCTTCGAGGGCAAGGGGATTGACCGGGCCCATCAGCCGGAGCTCACGGTCGAGCTCACGCACCCTGGCCTGTGCCGGGACGCCTGGGGGCAGCTCCGGGCAGGCAGCCGCCATGGCGTCGTCCGGTTCGCACTCGAGCTCGCGCCTCAGGGCTTCTACGGCCGTCTCGAGTCGCAGCCTCGCCTCGGCGCGTTCCAGTTCGATCCGCTGGAGCTGCTCACGAGCGGCCATGAGGTCGCGCTCGGCGGCGGAGCGCTGGTCCCGCAGCCCGCGCAGCTTCTCGACGGTACCCGTGACGGCGAGCTCGCGTTCTCGCCGCTCGGTCCGCAGTCGGTCCCGCACCGCGGTCAGCTCGACCTCCAAGCGCACCAGCTCGCCCGCGATCCTCGCCAGGGCGAGCTCGGTCGATTCGAGCGACTCTCTCCGCGCGCCGGCGTCCGAACGGGCCGCGTCGAGGCCGACGAGACGCCGCTCGACCTCGTCACGCCGCGTCGCCAGCAGCATCTTGCGCTCCTCTAGAGCCGCGGCCCGCACTTCGAGCTCCGCCTTCGAGGCGGCGAGCGCGCGGGCGCGGTCGTCGAGCGCCTTGCGGGCGCGGGCGGTCTCCGCCGCCACCGCGAGGGCCGCGAGCTCGGCCCCCTCGGCCCCGGCAAGTTCTGCCTCCCGCAGGCCGAGCTCGGCCTCGGCGGCGCTGAGCAGCCCCACTGCAGCCTGGTGAGCCGATGCCACCTCGTTGCGCCCGGCCTCAAGCTGTAGGAGTCGTTGTGCCAGCTGTACCTGGGCGGTCTGCGCCTGTGTCCGGGCGGCGACCGCGTTGTCGTAATGCCTGGTGGCCTCCACTGCCGTCGCGCGGGCGCCCTCGAGCGTCTCCCGGTCGGCTTCGGCTTGCTCCGTCGCAGTGCGCGCGAGCGCCCCGGCCGCTTCGGCGTCGCGCCGAACCGTCTCGAGCGCGGCGCGTGTCGCTCCTGAGCGCGCGGCTCCGATTCGCCACCCCCGCGCTGAGAGACGGTCGCCCTCGAGGGTCACGATGGTGCTTCCCGGCAGTTCCTCGGCGAGCCCGAGCGCCTCCATGAGACCGCCGCGACACAAAAGGACGCCTGCGAGGAGCTGGTCGAGCACCGCGCCGACCCGACGTTCGGGTGACCTGACCCGGTCCCGCAGCAGCTCGGCCCTGCCGGCGAGCTGGCCCGGCAGTGGCGCCGGAGACGCCGCCTGCACCCCGCCGGTCGGAAGTACGCCTCCGTGCAGGCCGGCATCGTGGAGATGGCGCAGTGCCTCACGCGCGGGAGCGGTCCCCTCGACGACGACAGTGCCGAGAGCGTCCTCCACGGCCGCCTCGAACCCTCTCTCGCAACCGTCGTCGATGTCCACGACGTCCGCCAGGGTTCCGAGCACCCCCGGCAGGCCGGCGAGACGCTCGGCGCCCGCCCGTGCCCGTGTCTCGTCGAGTGCCGCCTGCAGCGCCTCCGCCCGGGCGTCGAGTGAACGGGCGCGGTCCTCCGCGACCCGTGCGCCCGCCTCGCTCCCGCGTTGTCGTGCCTCGGCCGTCCGCTCGGCCGCCACCGCCCTCTCGAGCTCTCCGCGGAGCCGCTCCTCGGCGAGCTTGGAGGCCTCCAGGTCCGCCGCCAGCTCGGCCAGGCGCAGCTCGTGGTCATCTCGCAGGCGATCAAAGCTGGCGAGGCGTTCGGCGAGGCGTGCCAGCTCCTCGCGGGCCTGTGACTGGCGCGTGAGTGCCGTTTCGTGGCGTTGGCGCGCGGAGCGGGCGTCGAGTTGCCCGGCCGCGCTGGACGGGTCCGGTGATTGTGCCGCGGCGGGCGCCTGCGCGCCGGCGCCGGCTTCGAGCTCGAGCTCGTCCCTGCGCAGCTCTGCTCCCAGGCTCTCGAGCCTCTCGCGCTCTGGCAGGAATGAGGCGGCGGCCGCCTCGGCCGCCGACAGGTCCTCCGCGAGTCGGGCGGACTCGGCCTCGAGCGACGCTATGACGTCTGTCTGTGTCACGGCCGCGAGCGCCCCGGCGACGGTGCGTCTCCGCTCCGCGACCACGTTGGCCACGCCGCGTTGGCGCTCGAGCAGGCGCTCGGCACGGCCGAGGCGGTCCCCTCCGTCCTGCGCCTGCAACTCGGTGAGCGCAGACTCGGTGGAGACGACCAGGTCGTCAAGGCGCGCCAGCTCGTTTCGCTGCGCGGCCTCCTGTCCGGTGAGGGCGGCGTGCGAGCGCTCGGCAGTTTCCAGGCGCTGGGAGAGCGAGCCGAGCTCACGCCCGGCGAGATGCAACCGGAGCGCCCGGAGCTCCGCGACCAGTCCATCGTGGCGACGCGCCGCTTCGGCCTGGCGCTCGAGCGGGCGGAGCTGGCGGCGCACTTCGCGCTGCAGGTCCTGCAGCCGCAGCAGGCTCTGTTCGCTCGCCTCGAGGCGTCGCTCGGCGCGCTCGCGGCGGCGGCGGAACTTGAGGATGCCTGCGGCCTCCTCGATCACCATGCGCCGGTCCTCCGGGCGCGCCTGGAGGACCGAGTCGAGCTGTCCCTGGCTGACGATCACGTGCTGCTGGCGTCCGACCCCGGCGTCGGAGAGCAGCTCCTGAATGTCGAGCAATCGGCACGGTGCCCCGTTGAGGGCGTACTCGCTCTCGCCCGTGCGAAACAGCGTCCTTGTGATCGTGACCTCCGCCACTTCCACAGGCAGTCGCCTCGAAGCGTTGTCGATGGTCAGCGAGACTTCCGCGCGCCCGAGGGCGGGCCTCCTCGAGGTACCGGCGAAGATGACGTCGTCCATCTTCGTCGAGCGGACCACCTTTGGCCCCTGGGCGCCGAGCACCCAGGCCACGGCGTCGACGACGTTCGACTTGCCTGAACCGTTCGGGCCCACGACCACGGTGATGCCCGGCTCGAGCTCGATGGTCGTCGGGTCGGCGAACGACTTGAAACCCTTGAGAGTCAGCGTCTTCAAGAACACGTTGGAATCACGTTATCCGTGCCGGAGCAAGCGCCTGGGGATTGGCCGAACGGCTCATCTCCTAGCGCGGCGTAGCTCAGAACTGGCAGCCTTCGCACAGATAGGCCGAGCGCGCCCCGATCTTGATCCGCACGACCTGGTTCCCACAACGCCGGCAGGTCTCCCCCGCCCTGTCGTAGACGGCATGTCGTTCCTGGTAGGACCCCAGCTCGCCCGCGAGGTCGCGGTAGCGCCGGTCCCGCAACGAGGACCCCCGCAGGACCACCGCCTCGCGCAGCACGGCGCGGGCTTTCTTGGCGAGAAGGGAGACTTCGCCGGTCGTGAGCGAACCACCGGAACGATCGGGCCTGAGCCGCGCCCTGAAACAGATCTCGTCCGCGTAGATGCTCCCGATGCCGGCGACGATGCGCTGGTCGGTGAGCAAGGCCTTGAGCGGGACGCGGCGGCCGGCGAGACGGGCCGCGAGATAGGCGGTGGGCAGTCCCTCCAAGAGCGGGTCGCGCCCGAGATGGGCGAGCTCGCCCGGCACGCCCCGATCGTCCACCTCGTCGGTGACGAACCACTCCCCGAAAGTCCTCGGGTCGACAAAGCGCAGTTCGGTCCCGTCGCCGAGCCCGACCACGACATGGGTGTGGGGGGCGAGCGCCTGGCGGTTGGAGCCGCTCAGGTGAAGGAACTGTCCGGTCATGCGAAGGTGCACGACCAGCACGGCGCCATCGTCGAGCGACAAGAGCAGGAACTTGCCGCGCCGGCCCGCTTTGACGAACGTCCGGCCCTCAAGCCGCGTCTTGAGCTCGGCCGGCGACTGGCGCCGCACGGTCCGGCGCCCTAGCACCTTCACCTCGCGGATCTGACGGCCGAGGACCGTGGCCTCGAGCCCGCGGCGAACCGTCTCGACTTCTGGGAGCTCGGGCACCTATCTCGCCGGTGAGCCGCCCTGGCGTGCCTCGATGACCTCGAGGGCAGCGACAGCCGCCATACGCTCGGCGATCTTTTTCGAGGTGCCCGTGCCGCGGCCGAGCACATCGCCGCCCACGGTGACCTCGGCGGAGAACACCTTGGCGTGGTCCGGGCCCCTGTCGGAGAGGTTGTAGGACGGAAAGTCCAGGCCGAGCTGCGCCGTCAGCTCTTGCAACCAGTTCTTCGGGTCGCCGAGGCGGCCCTCGGCGATCGTCTCTATGGGGTCCTCCAATAAGCCGGTGACGAAACGTCTCGCGGCCTCGAGCCCTGAGGAGAGGTAGACGGCGGCGATTATCGCCTCGAGACAGTCGGCGAGGATGGAGTCCTTGGCCCGGCCGCCCGAGGTCTCTTCTCCTTTGCCCAACAGCACCGCCTCACCCACACCGAGCTCGGCGGCTATCGGTGCCAACGCCTCGGTGCTCACGACCGAGGCACGAAGCCTGGCCAGGTCCCCCTCGGAAAGGTCCGGGAAGGCGCGGTACAGGTGGTCGGCGACGACGAGGCCGAGCACCGCGTCACCGAGCAGCTCGAGCCGCTCGTTGGAAGGCAGCCCGCCCCACTCGGCGCAGTAGGAGCGGTGGGACAGCGCCTGGCGCAGCAGGTCGGGATCGACGGCGTACCCGCCGAGCGCCTGGCTCAGCCTTCCGCTCTCGGCCCGAGGCTCGCCGGTGGGATTGCTCAGGCCGCGTCCACCTTCGCGCTCACGTAGTCCACGGCGTCACGCACGGTACGGAGGTCCTCGAGATCCTCGTCGTCGATGCGAAAGCCGGGCAGCCGGTCGCTCAGCTCCTCCTCGAGCGCTTCGACCAGCTCGATCAGCGCGAGCGAGTCCGCGTTCAAGTCGTCGGCGAATGAAGAGGACTCGCCGATCTCAGAGATGTCGACCTCGAGTATCTCGGCGAGCTGGGATCGGACGAGCTCGAGCACTTCGCCGCGGCTCATGATCCCACCGGTCGTCTTGGCCACCTGGGCTCCTTCGTCTTGCGTGGTCACAATGTTAAGGCCTGCCGAAGCACGTCGCGCGTCTTGAGGGCCCTCGTCCCGGCCGGTCCGACCGCACCGGGGCGGTCCTCAGGTGCTCGCAACCGACTCGCGCAACGATCCGACCATGTCCCCTGTCGCAGCCTCGTGGGCGACGCGGACCGCGTTCAGGATCGCCCTAGCCGACGAGCTCCCGTGGCTTATGACACACACACCGTCCACGCCGAGCAACATCGCACCGCCGGTCTCCTCCGGGTCGAGGCGTTTGGCGTAGACGTGGAGCTCGGGGCCGAGCACGCCGCCCGCGGCACGGGTCTCGGGGGACGTGGCGATCACGCGACCGAGAATGTCGAACAGGGCGCGAAGGGCACCCTCGAGCGACTTGAGGGCGACGTTGCCGGTGAAGCCGTCGGTCACGATCACATCGACATTGCCGTCGAGAAGGTCGCGGCCCTCCACGTTCCCGACGAAGTCGACCCCGACTCCTGCCGCCAAGAGGGCGTGCGCCTCCTTGGTGAGCTGGTTGCCCTTCGTCGACTCCTCGCCGATGGACAAGAGCGCGACCTTCGGGGACTGGACGCCGAAGCGACGCTTCATGAAAGCGGAGCCCATCTGCGCGAATTGCACCAGCCACTCGGCATGGCAGTCCGCGTTGGCACCCGAGTCGACGAGAACCGTCGGGCGCCCGCTCACCGCCGGGATGAGCGCTGCGATGGCAGGCCGGGCGACGCCCGGCAAACGGCCCATTCGCAAGAGCGCACTGGCCATGGCGGCCCCGGTGTTGCCGGCGCTCACCATGGCCGACGCCCGGCCGTCACGCACGGCCTCCGCGGCGCGTACGAGGCTCGAGTCCTTCTTGGTCCGCACACTCTGGGCGGGATCGTCGTTCATGGCTATGACTTGAGAAGCCGCCAGCACCTCCAGGCTGCCCGTGTCACCGAGCGAGCCGTCGCTCGGACCGACGAGGAGGACGGGTATGCCCAGCTCTTCGACAGCACGCCGGGCCCCGGCGACGATCTCGCCGGGAGCACGGTCCCCGCCCATGGCGTCAACGGCAACTGGCAGCGGGGCGGGCGACGGCGACGCGGCACCCTCATTGGTGGTTGGCGCCACGACGGTCAGTCGACCTCGACCGCCTGGCGACCCTTGTACCACCCGCAATGGGGGCAGACGACGTGGGGCAGTTTCGCACGGTTGCACTGAGGACAGAGGCTGCGCGAGGGCGCCTCCAGCGTCCAGGCAGAGGCCCTGCGGCTTCGGCTCTTCGACTTCGAGGTCTTCTTCTTCGGGACAGCCATCGTCACTTTCTCCACTCGTGCGTCGCGTCGAGGGCACCTAGCCCGGCGAGACCGGCCCACCGCGGGTCGGTCTTGTCCGTGCAGGTGCAGGACTCGTAGTTACGGTTCGCGCCGCACTCGGGACACAGCCCGAGACAATCGGGCCCACAGAGCGGCGCGAGCGGCAGCTCGAGGATACAGGCATCGTGGGCCAGGGGCTCAAGGTCGAGCCAGTCGTCGGTCATGGCGTACTCGAGCTCGGGGTCAGCCTGGTCGGTGTAGACCTCGCGGACCTGGGCGACAAGCCGCCCGGTGGCAGGCTCGAGGCAACGCCCGCACTCGCCCTGCCAGCTGGCCGAGACGGTCCCCGTCACGACGATGCCACCGAGCACCGACTCGAGCACGACGTCCAGATCGACGGGCGAGCCCGGCTCCACCCTGGAGTTGCTGACGTCGAGATCGGAGATCGGGCCGCTCACGACCACCTGTCGCCGCGTTCCGGGATGTTTGCGCAGGACAGCCACGGGGATGACAAACGGGCCGCCCCGGCCGGCCCTGGTCATTCCAGATCCTGGTCGAACAATCCCTCACCGGAGAACCAGGCGTCGTCGCCTGGCTCGCTCGGCGCCTCGTCGCCGGCCTTGGGCGAAGGCGGCGGCACGGAGGCGAGCCGTTCCCGGCCGGCCCGCACAGTCTTGAGAGTCCTGTCGAGGACGATCTCAAAGCCGGCGAGCTTCTGGTCGACGTAGTCCTCGGCCTCGTGGCGCATCTGGCGGGCCTCCGCCTCGGCGTCCTCGACGATCCGCACGGCACGGTGCTCGGCCTGGCGCACGATCTCTGTGCGCTGGACCATGCGCTCGGACTGGACCCTGCCGTCGCTGACGATGTCGGCCGCCTCCCGCCTGGCCGCCGCGAGGAGCTCCTCGTGGTCCTTCAACATCCGGCGCGCCCGTCGCAGCTCTTCGGGAAGCTCGTCACGGATCGCTTCGAGCAGGTCGAGCACTTCGTCGCGGGTGACGATGGCCGACGACGAGAGCGGCATCGACTTCGCCGAGCTGATTATCTCGATGAGCTCCTCGACGAGGTCCTCGACGCCGCCTGCTTCGGAGGCCGGTGGGGTGGCGGCCCCGGGCTCGGTACCTTGGCTGTCGTGGATGTCTGTCACGGTCGCAGCTCCTTCAACCGGCGGGCAACAGGTGGCGGCACGAACTCGCTCACGTCACCCCCATAGCGGACAACCTCGCGGATGAGCCTCGAAGCGACGAACGCGTGCGACGAGCTCGTCGGCAGGAACAGGGTCTCGATACCGGAGAGGTGCTGGTTCATCTGCGCCATCTGCAGCTCGTACTCGAAATCGGAAACCGCTCGGAGTCCCTTGACGATGACGTGGGCTCCGACCTCGAGGGCGACCTCGACCACGAGCACCGACATGGACACGATCCGCACCGAGTCCATGTGCGCCAGCGACTCGGCGATCATCGCCTCGCGCTCTGAGACGTCGAAGAGGGGCTCGCCCTTCTGCGGGTTCGTGACCACGGCCACGACGAGCTCATCGAACAGACGCGAGGCGCGTTCGGCCACCTCGAGGTGCCCGTTGTGGAACGGGTCGAACGAGCCTGGGAACAAAGCGACGGTCACTCGGTGTCCTTGTCGGTTGCGCTCGGATCTTGACGGCCGGCCTCGCGGGCCTCGACCAGCGTGACGAGCGTACCGCCGTAGCGGTACTCGCGGCGGACCAGGAAACTCTCCCCGGGCGCGACCGGGGCCGACGACTCCAGGACGGCTAGGTCCGCTTCCAGCAAGTCGAGCAGCCCAGGCCAGTTGTCAAAGGAGTAGGGCGGGTCGACAAGGGCGAGGTCGTAACGGGTGCCGGCTTCACGGGCCAGGAATTCGAAGACGTCTGCTCTCACCACGCGCACCAGGGGCGAGCCGGCGAAGCCTGTCGCCTCGAGGTTGGCACCGATGGCGGCAACGGCGCGGCGGTCGGACTCGACGAGACAGACCGAACCGGCCCCGCGCGACAGGGCCTCGATGCCGAGGGCACCGCTGCCCGCGTAAGCGTCGAGCACCGAGGCCCCTTGCACCGCGCCACGGCTGGCGAGGATGTCGAAGATCGCCTCACGGACCCGATCGCTCGTCGGCCTGAGTCCCGGCAGGTCGGGGGCACGCAAACGGCGCTGCCTTGCCGTGCCTCCGATGACGCGCATGGCACAACGCTAGAACGACGAAGGCAGCCCGGTGCTCTGCGGAAGCGAGCTGTGCCCGCTCGGTCAGCCCTTCAGGACGAACTCCTCGGACTCCTCGGCCACGAACAGATGGACCTCGTCTTCCAGCAACGGGTGCGCCTCGAGAGCCGGGTCCTGGTCGATGATCGCCTCGGCCACCCGCCGGGCGGCCCGGACGAGCGGCTTGTCACGGCGAAGCGACGCCAAGCGCAAGTCGCTCCTTCCCTTCTGGCGGATCCCGAACACGGTGCCCTCGCCGCGTAGCTCCAGGTCGACCTCGGCGAGCTCGAACCCGTCGCTCGAGTCCTCGAGCGCACGCAGACGCCTGGCCGCCCCGGCCGTCACCGACTCTGCCAGGAGATAGCACCAGGACTTGTCGCTCCCCCGCCCGACCCGTCCTCGCAGCTGGTGCAGCTGGGCGATGCCGAAGCGGTCAGCGTCCTCGATCACCATGACTGTCGCGTTGGCCACGTCGACGCCGACCTCTATCACCGTCGTGGCAACCAGCACCTGCAGCTCGCCGCGCCGGAAAGCGGCCATGGTGGCTTCCTTCTCCTTCGAGGCGAGCTGGCCGTGGAGCAGGCCGACGGCGAACCCGGCGAGTTCGCCTGAGGACAGCCGCGCGTGCTCCTCCACGACGGACTTCGGAGGTTGCTTTGAAGCCTCGTCCCCCAGTTGAGCGAGACCGGCCATGGGCAGCGTCGGGAACTGGGCGCGGCCGGGCTCGTCGTAGGGCGCCGTCTCGTAGTCTTCCGGCTCGGCGGCCTCCTGCAGGGCCTCCGGCTCCTCGTCCTCGGGCTGTCCGCCTCCCACGAGCGGGCAGATGACATAGGCCTGGTGACCGGCCGCTATCTCCTTGCGCACCCGCTCCCAGGCGGCCGGGTGCTCGTCGGGCCCGTTCAGCCAGGCGGTGGTCACGGGCGTGCGCCCGACAGGCAGCTCGTCGAGGACCGTCTGGTCCAGATCGCCGTAGACGGTCATGGCCGCAGTGCGGGGGATCGGCGTCGCGGTCATGACGAGCACGTCGGGATGCCGGGAGCCCTGCTCGGCTTCGAGGGTCCCATTCCGCCCTTCAGCCTCACCGGCAAGGCTGGCGGGACCCTTCTCCCTGAGGGCCGCCCGTTGTTCAACCCCGAAGCGGTGCTGCTCGTCTATCACCACCACCCCGAGCGAACGGAAGCGGATGTTGTCGGTCAGCAAGGCGTGGGTGCCCACGACAAGGTCGAGGCTCCCCGCCCCGAGCTCGGCTTGCATCCTCGCCCGCTCGCTTCCGGTGGTCCGGTTCGTGAGCAGCGCGACCTCCAGCGGGCGCACGCCCCCCAAACGGGTGGCGTCTTTGACCTCCAGTCCGGCAAGCAAGCTGCGTGCGGCGAGGTAGTGCTGCTCGGCGAGCACCTCTGTCGGGACCATGAGGGCGCCCTGGTGGCCACCTTGCACGCCGTAGAGCAGGGTCGCCAGTGCCACGACCGTCTTGCCTGCGCCGACGTCGCCCTGCAAGAGGCGGTGCATCGGGTGGGTGGCGGCGAGATCGGCTGCGATCTCTTGAATCGCCCGCGCCTGGGCTCTGGTCAAAGTGAACGGCAACCGACCTAGGAACTCCTCGACCAGGCTCTTTCCCGAAAAAGGCGCGACCTGGTGAGGGATCCCGGGGGCCCCGGTGGCGGCGGCGCGTTTCTGCATCACGAGGATGAGCTGGAGCCTCAACAGCTCGTCGAAAGCCAGCCGTTTCCTGGCGGCGTCCCTGTCCTCGAAGCTCTCCGGTGCGTGTATGGACCGGAATGCCTCGGTGCGCCCGACAAGGCCAAGCTCGTCGACGAACTGCGAGGGCAGGACCTCCGCGAACTGCCCGGTGCGTTCCAGCGCCTCGGCCACGTACGAGGCGATCTCGCTGGAGCCGATCTTCGCCTTGCCCGACTGCGGGTACACGGGCACGAGGCGGCCCGTCTGGTCGCCCACGAGGTCGACGACGGGGTTCGTCATCTGCCGGGCGCCCCGGTAGATCTCTGTACGGCCGAAGACGACGACCTCCGAGCCGACGGCCAACTGGCGAGCTCGCCAGGGCTGGTTGAAGAAGACGAGCATGAGGCGGGCCGTCCGGTCCTCGACGACGACTTGCACGATGGTCTTGCCACGAGCGCTGCGGCGGGCGGAACAACGACGCACGGTCGCTGTGACCATTGCCTCCTCGTCCTCGGCGAGCGCACCGATCTCGGACTGGCGGCGGCGGTCGATGTAACGACGTGGGTAGTGCATCAGCAGGTCCAGCACGCTCTCGATGCCCATCGAAGCCAGGCCGGCCACCTTGCGCGCCTTGACGCTGCGCAGCTCGCTCACGCTCTTTGCCTCGAGAAACCGCAACGTGCGGCCTCCCGCCGCCTCGCTCATTCGACCGAGACGAAGTAGGGGTACAGCGGCTGGCCCCCGTGGTGCAGCTCGAGGGCGATCCCGGGCCGGTTCTCGTGCAGCCACTCGGTGACCCGCCTCGTGTCGGCGGCGGTCGCCCCCGCGCCCTCGATCAGGGTCACTATCTCGCCGCCGTCGTCGAGCAGTTTGGCGAGCAGGCCGCAGGTCGCCTCCGCGAGCGTCCCCGCCACCGACTCGATCCCGCTTCGCGACAGGCCGATCCAGTCCCCCGCTTCTATGGCGCCTGCCGCCGAGTCGCTGGCCCGCACGGCCCGGGTGACCTCCCCGGCGCGCACCCTGGCGGCGGCCGCCTGCATGACACAAGCGTTCTCCTCGGCCGTGGCCTGGGGGTCGTACTCGAGAAGTGCCGCGAACCCCTCCTGTATGCCGGCGGTGTTGACGACGAATGCCGGCTTGGTCGATATCTCGCAAGCCTGTTCGGCCACGGGCACGATGTTCTTGTTGTTGGGGAGGATCACCACCTCTGAGCCGGGGACGGAGTCGACGACCTCGAGGATCTGGGCCGTGGAGGGGTTCATCGACTGGCCGCCGGCGACGATGTGGTGGACTCCGAGCGAATAGAAGATGCGGCGGATCCCGTCGCCCGTCGCGACAGCGACCACCGAGGTCACCGGTGCGGGCTCGTCGATGCCCGGGGGAGCCTCGCCGTCGAGCTCGGCCGCGTGGCGCACCCACGACTCCTCCTCGACCTGGTCGAGCAGATCGGTGACCCGTATGTCGCGTGGGCGGCCCACGTCGAGCGCGGCCTCGACCGCTGCCCCGATGTCGTCGGTGTGAATGTGGCAATTCCACAGTCCGTCACCACCGACGACGACGATCGAGTCGCCGATGCCGGCCCAGACGCTCTTGAAGGCCCCAAGGGTGTCGTCGGGAGCCTCGAGGAAGTACATGACCTCGTATCGGGGTCCTGGCAGACCCTCCCCGTTCCCGCCGGCCAGGGGCCGGGCGGACTGGCCATCGTGATCGGACGATCCCTGCGCGCCGGTGCCGCGGCCCGCGCCGGCGAAGCTGGCCGCCCGCTGTGCGGGGCGGTCGGCCTGAAAGCCGCCGGCGATCTTCTCGGCGACCTCGGGAGGAAGCGGAAGCTCCTCGGCGATGGGCCGGGCGTCGATCACGTGCAAGAAGGCGTCGTACAAGAGGACGAGCCCAGCTCCGCCCGCGTCGACCACACCGGCCTGTGCGAGCACCGGCAACAGGTCGGGAGTGCGCCAGAGCGAGGAGACAGCGGCGCGCCGCGCCGCCTCGAATACCCCGAGCAGGTCCCCGCCACCGTGTTCGTCGACCTCGCGCGCGGCTTGCGCGGCGTCGGCGGCGACGGTGAGCATCGTTCCTTCGACCGGGCGCAAGACTCCTGCCCGCGCGGCGGCACTGCCCTCTGACAGGGCGACCGCCGCCTCGTGCGCCCTCACGACCCGGCAGGGTGCGAACGTGCCCGAGATGCCGCGCAGGATCTGGCAGAGGATGACACCGGAGTTGCCCCGTGCCCCCATGAGCGACCCGCTCGCGATCGCCCGGCAGGCAGCCCCCATGGCGTCGCCGTCGGCGGCGGACAGGTCCAGCCCGTCCAGCGCCTTGACGACGCTCTCGACTGTGAGGGCCATGTTCGTGCCCGTGTCACCGTCGGGGACCGGGTAGACGTTCAGGCGGTTCACGACGCCCCGGTGAAGCTCCAGGCCCTCGGAGAAGGCGCGCATCACCATGACGAGGTGCTCTGGAGTCAGACCTGCGTTGGCATCGGCCTCGGCACGTGGAGCGGTCACCGGTTCGTTGCGCGACATGGCGCCACAGGTGGTCGCGGGTCAGTTTCGCACGGCGCCATTCCAATGGATGCTAACGTCAGACCTCGTCCATTTGTAGGAACTCTCTCTCGAGGAACGCGTCGACGTGGCAGCCGTATGTGAGATCTGTGGGAAACACCCGGGCTTCGGGATGAACGTGTCCCACTCCCACCGGCGCACGAAGCGCCGTTGGGACCCGAACATCCAGCGCGTCCGCGCGCTCGTGAACGGAACCCCGACCCATCTCAACGTGTGCACCTCGTGCATCCGCGCCGGCCGGGTCGTAAAGCCGCCGCGGCGGATCTTCGCCGGGCCCACGGCCTGACAAAGCGGGTGAGCCCGAGCTGCTCGGGCCCCCGCTCAGCTCAGGCGATGTTCCCAACCTGAGGCGGGAAGCAATTCGGCTCCGATGAGGCGCAGCGCTGGGTCGCGGACGCACTCACCGATGCGGACGGGTGCCCGCAGGCCCGCGGCCTCAAAGCTGCTGGCGACCCTGGCGGGGTCTCGGGCGGCGAAGACCAGCTCATAGTCCTCTCCTCCGGCGAGCGCTTCCTCGCGCGTCGCCCCCGTTGCGGTCGGGACCGCGTCCAGCACGACGCCTATGCCCGAAGCGGTCGCCAGACGGTCGAGATCGATCCCCAGCCCGTCAGAGACGTCGATCATCGCCGTCGCCCCGCCGGCCGCCGCCGCCAGTCCCTCGGCCACGCGCGCGACGGGGCGGCGATAGGCGGCGACGAGCACGGCTGACGGGTCGCCTCCGTCTCGCGGTGTCGCCGGCGTGACCCCTGCCGGCCCCGGCGCGCCACGATCCCTCTCACTGCGCAGGATCCTCAGCCCGGCCGCCGAGCTGCCCAGGGGCCCGGTGACGAACAAGGCGTCCCCGGCACGGGCACCCGAACGAAGGACCGCCTCCTCGTCCCCCGCGCTACCGGTGATGGCGACGGAGACGACCAGGCGTTCACCCGAAGACAGGTCGCCTCCCACGATGGCGCACCCGTAGGCATCGGCCGCCTCTGCGAGTCCTCGAACAAGTCCCTCGATCATGTCCGCGCCCGCCCCCACGACTGTGACGAGGGCGTGCAGCGGTCTGCCGCCCATGGCGGCGATGTCGCTCACGTTCACGGCCAGGGCCTTCCAGCCCACATCGGACACGTCGAGGAGGTCCAGCTCGAAGTGCACGCCCTCGACCACGGCGTCGGCCGCAAGAAGAAGGTGCTTGCCCGCCGGCCCGGCGACCACGGCGGCGTCATCACCGATCCAGATCTCGCCTTGCGGTGGCTGGCGCAAGCCTCGCCGGATGGTTTCGATGGCGGCGATTTCTCCGTCTCTACCTGACACAACTGCGGACGCTACCTCCAAGATCCGACCTCTTACCTGCCAGTGCGCGCCCGTCAGGGCGAATTGGGAGCCCAAAGTAAGCTCGTCTACGATCGCTCAATGGCAGAGACTCGGAACCGCAAACTTCTGGACTGGGTCGAAGACGTCGCGGCGCTCACTCAGCCCGACCGGGTCGAGTGGTGCGACGGTTCGCCAGACGAGTACGACCGGCTGTGCCGCCTGCTGGTGGACCGGGGCACGTTCACCAAGCTGTCGGAGGCGAAGCGCCCGAACAGCTACTGGGCACGCTCGGACCCGGCTGACGTGGCACGCGTCGAGAGCCGCACGTTCGTGTGCCCGAGCGATCCCGAAGATGCGGGCCCCACGAACAACTGGATGGACCCCGGCGAGATGCGCGCCACCTTGACCGGCCTGTTCCAAGGGGCGATGAGAGGCCGGACCATGTACGTGGTGCCTTTTTCCATGGGCCCTCTCGGATCGTCGATCTCGCACGTCGGCGTCGAGATCACCGACTCGCCGTACGTGGTCGTGAACATGCGCATCATGACGAGGATGGGCGCCGGAGTGCTCGAGGTGATCGGCGACGAGGGTGAATTCGTGCGGTGCCTCCACTCGGTGGGAGCTCCGCTCGAGCCTGGCCAAGGTGACGTCCCTTGGCCGTGTCACACAGAGCAGATCTACATCAGCCACTTCCCCGAGACACGGGAGATCTGGTCGTTCGGCTCCGGCTACGGGGGCAATGCCCTGTTGGGCAAGAAGTGCTTCGCGCTGCGGATCGCCTCGGTGATCGGGCGCGACGAGGGCTGGCTCGCAGAGCACATGCTGATCTTGAAACTGACGTCCCCGGCCGGTGAGGTGCGCTATGTGGCCGGGGCCTTCCCTTCCGCCTGTGGGAAGACGAATCTCGCCATGCTGGTCCCGACGATGCCGGGCTGGAAGGTTCAGACGGTCGGCGACGACATCTGCTGGATGAAGATCGGACCGGACGGGATGCTCCGGGCGATCAATCCGGAGGCCGGCTTCTTCGGCGTGGCCCCCGGCACCAACATGAGGACCAACCCGAACGCCGTGCTCACGCTGTCCGCCAATTGCATATTCACCAACACGGCGCTCACCGACGACGGCGACATCTGGTGGGAGGGGCTCACCGAGGAACCGCCCGCCCACTTGACCGACTGGCGGGGCAACGACTGGACACCTCGGACCGCCAAGCCCGCCGCGCACCCGAACTCACGCTTCACCGCTCCCGCCAGCCAGGACCCGGCGATCGCCGAGGAGTGGGAGGACCCCGAAGGTGTGCCGATCTCAGCCATCTTGTTCGGCGGCAGGCGGGCGGCCGTGATCCCGCTCGTCCACGAGGCTTTCGACTGGGCACACGGCGTGTTCCTCGGATCGATCATGGCCTCGGAGACGACGGCCGCAGCCACTGGCGCCGTCGGTGAGCTGCGGCGCGACCCGTTCGCGATGCTGCCCTTCTGCGGCTACAACATGGCCGACTACTGGGCGCACTGGCTTTCGTTCGAGAACCGGATGGACACGGCGAACCTGCCCCGTGTCTTCTATGTCAACTGGTTCCGCAAGTCCACCGACGGGCGCTATCTCTGGCCCGGATTCGGCGACAACTCCCGCGTGCTCGAGTGGGTGTTCGAGCGCTGCGCCGGCCGGGGCGGTGCCGTCGAGACGCCCATCGGCTACCTCCCGGCGCCCGGGGCCATCGACACCGAAGGCCTCGACATCAAAGACGAGGACATGGCCGATCTGCTGCGGGTCGACCGGGACGAGTGGAGGGCGGAGCTGCCCCCCATCGTGGATTACTTCTCCCAATTCGGCAGCCGGCTGCCGGCTGCCGTCTTTGAACAGGCCGAGGCGCTGCGCCTGCGCCTGGCCTGAGAACCACCGCAGCACTGTCGTCTAGGAGGACAAGCGGGCGTTCGTCACCATGTTGGGCGGCACCGTGACGACCGTCGCGGTCGAGCCGTCCGGGGCGAGCACCACGTAGTCGCCGGTGCGAAGGCTCGGGAACACAGCTGCGTAGACCGTGGCATCTCGTCCCTCGCGCGCCAGCACCCACACGTGCGTGCGCCTGGACGGCTCCGACACCGGATGGATCTCGACCTCGAGACCTTCGCACGAAGCGGGCGCACTGACCACGAGCGCTCCGTGATGCTCGCCGACGTCGACCATAACCGCCCGGCTCGGTCCGCTCGGCCGGGCCGCCTCCCCGGCCGTCGAACCCTCGCCCATGTGAGTGTGGGGGGCTGCGCCATCATGGCAGTGGCCCTCTCGTGCCACCGGCGCAGCCTCCCCCGTCCCCGCCACCTCGTCAGCCGGCTACGGGGAGGTTCTGCGCCGACGGGTTGTCGAAGCCGTCCCACGGGTCGCCCAGGTACGGGAAGGACTCCCGGTACTCAAGACCGAAGGCGCTCAAGCTGGCGACGCTGGCCGGCTCCGACGCGGTGCCGCCGACGTCGTAGAGCGCCCCGGCAGCCGCGTCCGGCTTGAACGACTTCACGACGTCGCCGAGCAGCGCACCGGCCACGGCCTTGAGCTCGATGCTCACGACATCGTCGAACACGCGCCGGCCGTTGGGGAACCCGGCGTTGTCGCCGCCTACGACACCGAGGATGGCCGCGTTCGCCGTCGCCGTCGGCTTGATGGCGACGTTGAGCCGCAGCATGTCCGCCTTGGTGGTGCCCGTGTTGTTCTGGAACCCCGAAAAGAGCCCGGCCGGCACGCCCGTCAAAAGCACGGCGTCGAGGTCGGGCCGGGTGTTGGAGGGGTCGGCGGTATAGGCGGCGAGACTCGGGAACGCTCCTGGGTACAAGACGTTGAGCAGCGCCGCCAGCGTCGGGTGATCGTAGTAGCCGGAGAAGGCTGCGTCGCCTCTCGGGGCCTGGGTGTTCCAGTAGTCCTTCACACCCATAGGGATGATGACCTCGTTGATGAGCGGATTGCCGAGGCGCGAGATCTGGGTCCACGGTCCCGCGTGGGTGACTTCCTGGCCGTAGATGAGGGTCTTCTGGCGGCTGGCGGTCGTCCAGACCCCGATCGTCGAAGCGGCAGCTGTGTAAGAGGTGGGCCTTGATCCGTCGCGGGTGAGATCTTTGATCGGGACCTGGATGGCGATGCTGTGGACGTTCAGCCCGGCGAGGGTGTTGATGCCCGCCACGGCCGATCCCTTGAGCAGGAAATCCGGCTGGAAGGGCCGGAGATCGCCGAGGTCGAAGATCGACCCGAGGTCTACGTAAAAGCCGTCGGCGCGTTGGCCGGCGAAGACGTAGGTGCCCAAAGCGAGCTGGTGGACCGCCTCGGCGGTCAAGCCAGCGTAGTCGGGGATCGAGTTCTTGCCGACGTTGCACGGCGGGCAGGCGAGGTCCTTTGCCACAAGGTGCGTGCCCTTGTCGTCAACGCGGGTGACTGAATAGAACTGCTTGCGGTTCCATGTCTTGTCACTCAGGTGACTGATCTGGCCCGTGTTGTAGAGGAAGAGATCGTGCGCACCGGTGTTGGTGAGCACCGTGTTGAACCGGAACTGATAGGTGATGTCGGCGCTGGCGTCGCCGTCGTTGTCTACGTGGATCTCATAGAGGACGTCGTCGCCGAACTCGTAGAAGTTCGGGCCTCCTGCCGGCTGCTGGAGGGGAACGTAGTTGGCGATGATCGTTACGGTCGCCGGGTTGTCCGGGCTGACGAATGCGTAAAGGTCCGCGCTGTCTGCCACGGGGTCCTTTGAGATCTCGGGAGCCTCTCGGTGGGATGACATCGTTTCTTACACCTCACTGGTTTGTCTGGGATCGGGTGGTAAGAGCTCGCCTGCGGCGGTGCTCTGGCTCGGTGCGCTCTGGCGGTCTTTCTCAGCCCGCCGCGCGCAAGAGCCGCGCTACAAGAGCCGAGTCCCGGGTGACCACTTCCCGGGTCCCGACCATCAGGTGGACCTCACCGCTGCGCGGGTCCGGGATGTGCACGACGAGCGGCCCGGTGGCGGGGCGCCCTTGCGGCGCGGCGACGCCGACGCTGTGAACCGTCGCGGGTCTCTGTGACCCCGAGGCGAGTTTGGGAAACGCCGGAACCGCGGCAAGGATGCCCGCAGCTGCGATGCCGGTCCCTCCCCGCTTGAGAAACGTCCGTCGGGTGATGCTCTCCATCAGGCTGCCCCCCTTGTCGAAAGAGGCCTACGCCCGCACCGTGACGGGGACATATCACTTCGCCACGCCAGCGCTGCGGCTCTCCCGGGCCAGTCCCGGGAGCCTCTTGCCATGAATACGGCACAGGGTGCCGGTGCGGATTAGGGCGAGTCGCGAAAAGGGGAGGCGGCTAGTTGAGGGGCGTGCCCGGCAGTTCCGCGCCGTTCGCCCGACGCTCGGTGAGACGGCTCTCAAGCACGGCACGGCGCATAGAGACATGAAAGCCAGCCGCCACCGCACAGGTCACGCCTATGAGGACGTCGCCCGCCTGAAGGGAAAAGCCGACTGCGACGGCCAAGAGGGCACAGAGCACCCAGACCAGCTGCAGCTGTGTCTCGAACCTCGCGAAGGCGCGCCCCAATAGTGCCGGGGGCACGTTCCGCTGGGCGATCGAGTCGAACGACGGCTTGGCGGCTGTGGTCGCAAAACCGATCGCGAGCGTGAGCAGCGCCTGAGCCCACAGTGAGCCAAGGACCGCGACCACGACCCCGACGAAGGCGGACAGCACGAGCGAGTAGAGGATCAGCTGTTGCTCGGACAGGTACTTGCGCAGCACGGGCACGAGCAGCGACCCGAGCAGTGAACCTACGGCGCTCGCCAGGAGCACGAAACCGAACCACCACGTCGACGCGTGCAGATGACGCAGGGCAAAGGCCAGGAAGAAGGTGAGAAAGCCGACCGATCCCCTGATCACCGACATCGCCGTGAGCGACAGCACCACCTCTGGGACATAAAGCGGCAGCCCGAGCCGCTGGCGCTCGCGAGCGACGTTGATCCGCGCCTGGCGCTCCCGATTGGCGGTGGGCGGCCGCTCGTAGAGGGGGCGGCCCGCCGCCCCCGCTTGTTTGCGCCCAATGTCGGGGGCGGGCGGCCCCAAGATGGGACGGCCGTCGGGGGTCGCGGCCGCGGGCTTGGTGAGGACGGCGTCGGCGGTCTTGGGGAGCCGCACGGCCGCCACCCCTCCGAGAAGGAAGACGACAAAGCCCAGCCGCAGCACCCAGGGCGCCCCGAGCTGCAGGAGTCCCACGGCAATAGGAGAAGCCACGAAGCCCGCGAGAGTGGCGAGGACCGCGAGCTTTGCGTTCGCGCTGGCGAGGTCGTCCTCCGTCTCTGTCATCGACGGCACCAACGCCGCCTTGGCGACCAGGTACAGCTTGGAGAGCACGAGTACGCCGAAAGCCTCGGGGAACAGGAGCAAGCCTTTGATGTCGCCTGCCATCAAGAGGACCAGGACGGCACTGCCCACCGATGCGACCGCCATCGAGGTACGCCGCGCGTACCTGCCCCGGTCGAGAAGAGGGCTCAGCGCCGGCGCGACGACCACGAACGGCGTGATGGTGAGCAACAAGTAGAGCACGACCTTGCCTTTGGCGGCTTCCGGCGAGATGGTGAAGAACAGCGTCCCGGCAAGCGAGATGGTGACAAGCGTCGTGCCCATCGAGAAGACGGTGTGGACGAGCGCGAGCCTTCCGAAGGGCTGCGACTGGTCGAACAGGTCGCGGACGGCGCTGCGCAGGAGCCGGGTGAGGCGAGCCCATCGCGAGGAGCTGTCCACCTTCTCATCGTACGTGGCGGGTCCTCGTTCACGTCCCCGCTACGATGCGCCCACAACGAACGAGGAGGTCACCAGTGGGAGTTCGTGCCTACGTGCTGATCCAGACAGAAGTTGGCAAGGCGGCCTCAGTCGCCACGAAGGTGGCGGAGATCCCAGGCGTTGTGCGAGCCGAGGACGTCACGGGCCCTTACGACGTCATAATCCAGGCCGAAGCCGAGACCGTCGACGACCTGGGCAAGATCGTCGTCAGTCGGGTGCAGCTCATAGAGGGCATCACGCGCACGCTGACCTGCCCCGTGGTCAACCTCTGATCAAGCCGTAGTCGAAAACGACGGGCGCTCGAGCACGCGTCCCGAGCGGCGTGGCGGCTCGGCCCGCTCAAAGGCCGCCGGGGAAAGTCTCTCCGAGGCCGAGGCCCAGCAAGCCGGCGTCGCCGGATGCCGCCCCCGGCGCCGCTTCGCCGTCCTCACGGTAAGCCTCATAGCCGGTCCGCTCGAGCTCCTCGGCGAGCTCCGGCCCCCCGCTCGCGACGATCCTGCCCTGCGACAAGACGTGGACGCGTTGCGCGGGCAGCTCGGCAAGCAGACGGCGGTAATGGGTGATCGCGATCACGCCGAGAGGAGGATCGCCCTCACGCGTGGCCCGCTCGATACGCCGGGCCACCTGACCGAGAGCATCGACGTCGAGGCCGGAGTCGAGCTCGTCCAAGATGGCGATCCGCGGCCGCAAGATAGCGAGCTGCAGGGTCTCGTTGCGCTTGGCCTCGCCGCCGGACAGGTCGACGTTCAACGGACGCGCCAGTATCTCCGGGGGGATCCCGAGCACAGCGGCCTCTTCGGAGAGGCGCTCGCCGAGTGGCCCGGCCTCGGCTTCTGCGCTACGACCGGCGGCAAGCAGCGACTCGCTGAGCGCCGAGGCAAGCGGCACACCGGGCACCTCGATCGGATACTGGAAGGTCAGGAACAGCCCGGCCTGCGCCCTCTCGAAAGGTGCCATGGCAAGCAGCTCGACGCCGTCGAGCGTCACGCTCCCGCGGGTGACCTCGTACCCGGGCCTGCCCATGAGGACGTGGGCGAGGGTGCTCTTACCCGAGCCGTTCGGGCCCATGACGGCATGGATCTCCCCACTGCGGACCTCGAGGTCTATGCCGCGCAGAATCTGGCGGGAGTCGACCCCGGCGTGAAGATCCGAGATCCTGAGCACGCTGGCGGTCAATTGATCACCGCGAAGACGTCGCCGGCCTCGACCTCGATAGGCACGACCCGCACCGGCTGGGTGGCCGGCAGGCTCTGCGGCGAGCCGTCCAGCAGGGAGAAGGTGCTCCCGTGGCGGAGGCACTCGATCTCGCACACATCGGCGAAGACCTCGCCCTCCGAAAGGGGGTAGTCCTCGTGGCTGCAGACATCGACGAGGGCCCTGAAACCGGAGTCGCAATGAACGAGCGCGATCGCTCCTCCCTCGATCTCGAACCTGCGGACCTGACCGACCTGGAGCTCGCCGGCCGCGCACAGGCGGACTCGCACCGGGTCAGCTCCCACTTGTGACCCTGTCCAGGCGAGCCGCGACGGCCCTTGCGAGATGGGCGCGGACCCCTGGCGCCGCCACGCGAACCCAGAGGTCCTCGAAGAAGCCCAGCAGGATCAGGCGCTCGGCGACAGCTGGCGGGACGCCCCTCGCCTCGAGGTAGAAGCGCTGCTCGCGGTCGATCTGACCGACGGAAGAGGCATGCGAGCAGCGCACGTCGTTCTCCTCGATGTCGAGATTGGGGACCGAGTCGGCGTGCGCACCGTCGCTTAGCACGAGGTTCCGGTTCGTCTGGAACGCATCGGCGCCTTTTGCGCCGTGGCACATCCTGATGAGCCCCGAGTACACCGATCGCGCAGTGCCGCCGACTGCACCCTTGAAGACGAGGTCGCTGCGGGTTCGTGGTGCCGCATGCTCCTGCAGGGTGCGAAAGTCGTGCACCTGGGTCCCGTCACCAAGGTAGGCGGCCAAGAGCTCTGCATTGCCTCCCTGGCCGGCAAGGACGGACTCGGTGCGGAAACGCGCGTACTCGGCGCCGAGCGAAGCTGTGAACGTGCGGACCGTGGCGTCCCGACCTGCACGGACACGCTGGTGGGCGAACTGCCATGCACCTCTGCCGAGCTCCTGGACGGCGTTGTAGGACAAGACTGCGCCATCTCCCACCGCGATGTCGACGGCCGGGACGACCAGCAGCGGGCCCTCGCCGGAGACGAAGAGCTCGATCACCGTCGCCTCGGCTGCCTCCCCCAAGTCGACGACGGTCCGCGCGAAGACGGCCTCGGCCATCTCGGCCGCCCCGCGGGCGCCGAGCAGGTGGACGACGACCACCGGGTGGTCGAGGCGGGCCCGTGCCGGGACAGAGAGCAGGACGGCATCGCGAAGAAAGGCGTCGGCCAGATGGTCGAACACGTCCGGCTCGTGCTCCTCCTCGCCGGAGGCTGTGTTCAGGCTCGTCACCTGGTCCAGGACTTGCGAACCCCTGGGGTGCTCGAGGACGCTGCCCAGGACCGTACCTTCCGCGCCTGCCTGGGCGGACAGCTCGAACGAGACCGGTGCGCCGTCTACGACGACCGCGAGACCGGAGCGCTCGCCGACGTCGTCCAACAGGGCGGCCGACTCCGGCCAGGCGTCAGCCTCGAGCGCCGGCACAAGTCCGGCCGTGGCGGCGGCCCCGCCCGGCACGAACTGGCCGAGGTCGAGCTCGGAGATCCGGCTGTAGCGCCACATGTCTTCTTCGACGATCGGCGGCGGGCTCGCGGCCAGCTTCTCCAGAGCATCGACCCGGCGTTCGACGAGCCAAGCCGGTCCACCGAGACTCCGCGCGACCTCGGCAGTGAACAAAGCGGGTAACTGCATCTTGATCAGGGCAGGAGGTTAGCGGACAGGTGTCATCGCGCGGGAGGGGCGCCCTTGCGCTTGAACCAGCCACGGGGGCCGAAGCCGCCAGCCTGTCCGGAACGCCGCTCCTCCTTGCGCTCCCGCTTCTGTGCCTCGGCTACGGCGTCGGGCGCCACCGCGGCGACGATCTCCTCCGCGTTCTCGAGCAGGTCTGCGGCATCGGCGGCGGGCACGTCGGCCGGCTCTTGCTCGAGGGCCGGTTCGATGAGCTTGCCGTGGGTCCACCCGGCGTCAGCGAGGCGGCGTTCGTAGACGGGGCAGTTGTCCGGGCAGCGCCAGGGCGCGTCCGGCGCCATGTCGAGCACGCAGAACCTCGCGACCTCGCCGCTCGCGTAGGTGCGGCTCTGAAAGTGACGACAGTCTTCCCGCATTGGCACGGGAGGGACGTTAACGCGCGATGGCGCCAGAAACGCCGGCAGGCGCGCGGTCGGCCCGCTCAGCGGACTCAGCCGACCGAGCCGTCCATCTGGAGCTCTATCAGCCGGCTCCACTCGACCGCGTACTCCATCGGCAGCGTCCGGGTGATCGGCTCGATGAAGCCGTTCACGATCATCCCCATCGCCTGCGTCTCGCTCAGCCCGCGGCTCATGAGGTAGAACAGCTGGGCGTCACCGATCTTGGACACGGTCGCCTCGTGGCCGATCTCGGCATCGCGCTCGCAGACCTCCATATAGGGCTTGGTCTCGGAGACCGAGGATTCGTCCAGGATGAGCGCGTCGCAGCGAACGAACGACTTCGCCCGCCTGGCACCTTCGTCGACGTGGACCTTGCCCCTGTAGGTGGAATGGCCGCCGTCTTTCGAGATCGACTTCGAGACGATCGTGGAACTGGTCTCGGGCGCGCAGTGGAACATCTTCGCCCCGGTGTCGAGGACCTGGCCTGCCCCCGCGTAGGCAACGGAGAGGACCTCACCGGACGCCTTGGGTCCCATCAGGTACACCGAGGGGTACTTCATCGTGAGCCGCGAGCCGATGTTGCCGTCGATCCACTCGACGTGCGCCTCGGCTTCGGCACGAGCCCGCTTGGTGACCAGGTTGTAGACGTTGGTGGACCAGTTCTGGATCGTGGTGTAGGTGATGCGGCTGCCGGGCAGTGCCACGAGCTCGACGACGGCCGAGTGCAGCGAGTCCGACGAGTAGACCGGCGCCGAGCAGCCCTCGACGTAGTGCACCTTGGCACCCTCGTCCGCGATTATCAGGGTCCGCTCGAACTGGCCCATGTTCTCGGCATTGATCCGGAAGTACGCCTGGAGCGGCATGTCCACTGTCACGCCCGGCGGGACGTAGATGAACGAGCCGCCCGACCAGACGGCCGAGTTGAGGGCGGCGAACTTGTTGTCACCCGGGGGGATGATCTTGCCGAACCACTTGCGGACGATCTCGGGGTGCTCGCGGACCGCTGTGTCCATGTCGGTGAACAGCACGCCGAGGCGTGCGAGGTCCTCGCGGTTGCGGTGGTACACGACCTCGGACTCGTACTGCGCGGTCACCCCGGCCAGGTACTTGCGCTCGGCTTGAGGGATGCCGAGCTTGTCCCAGGTGCTCTTCACCGCCTCCGGCAGCTGGTCCCAGTCGTTTACCTGGGCGTCGGTGGGCTTGATGTAGTAGTAGATGTCATCAAAGTCCAGGTCGGGCATCTTCTCCGCGAACCATCGCACCATCGGCTTGCGCTCGAAGCGGCGCAACGAGGAAAGTCTGAAGTCGAGCATCCAGTCCGGCTCGCCCTTCATGGCGGACATCTCCCGGACGATCTCTTCCGACAGTCCCTTGCGTGGCTTGAAGACGTAATCCTCGACGTCGCTCCAGCCGAGCTGGTACTTGCCGAGATCGAGCTCCGTTACGGCCATCAGGCATTCCTCTCCGGGGAGTTTCTCCTACGCCCATAGTAACAACTCCGGGCCGTTCCGCCCACCGCGGGAGCCCGGGCTGTCGCCTCAGCCCGAGGTCGGGGCCAGCTCCACGTTGAAGGGCTGGGTGATGCTACGAGGCAGCTCGGCCACGAGCCCGTTCACCGTCAGGCCGATGTGCTCGGGCGCCCCGAGCGTCACCACGAGCGCGCCCGATCCCTGATAGCTCGCCGACTGGCCCGCGACCAACGTCTCGGCGAACAGCCACGGGCCGGCGCTCGTGTGCTCGATCCCGACCCAGCAGCTGCCTCCTGTGGCCTGGAACGCCAACGTGTAGCGGCTCGACGGCACGGTGAACGAGACGTTCGATGCCGACACCGATGTCGGCTGGAGCGAGGTCGGGATCGTCGTCGTGGTGGTCGTGGTCGTTCTACCTCCCCCACCTCCGCGACGAAGCGTCGTCGTGGTGGTCGTCCCATGACGCCCACCACCACCACCACCGCTCAGCGACACGGCGGCGAGCACGACGGCCACAACGGCCACAGCCGCCGTAGCACCGGTCGCGGCCCGCCGCACCATCACCTGGCGGTGCCGGTCGGCCGATGACCGATAGGCCTGTCCACGGGCACGGACCTCTGCCGCGCCTTTCAGGCGCGCCCCGGCGCGCGGGGGCCGTGAAGGGGCCGTCGAGCCCGCTGGTGCACTAGGGGCCTGGTCCCCGGCTACCTCCGCGTCCGCCGGCAGTGCAGCCCCGGGCCGGCCCGGAGACGAGAAACGAAGCTTCGGCTCACCTGCCGGCGGCAGACGCGAAGACGCCAGCGGTCCCTGGGCGGGCATGCGGACGTCGCGACGAGCCGTGGGGACCTGCCCGGCCACTGCGTCGCCGCGCCTGGCGACATGGGCCCGGCCTGTCTCTTCGTGGGGCAGGATACGGAACCCGGTGGACTCGGTGCGCTTGGAGACCTCCCCCAACACGCCGAGAGCGCGCTCATAGGTCTCGACGGACTTGGTGGCCGACCTGCCAGAGGCGATCCGAGCCCAGACGATCGCGGCTACGACGAGCACGGCGAGCACGACGATGACTAGCGCGATCACGATCCTCAACTCCACGGCTGGTTACGCACGCTCCCATTCAAGCCCAATGCCGAGGTCACGGCATCGCGCCCTGGCCGTCAGCGGACAGGTTTCAGGTCCTCAGGCCAAAGCGCGGGCGGAGGTGGTCAGGGATCTCGCAACGGCGCGGGTTGGACCGGTCGCGTGCCGACACGACCGGGTCTGTGATGCCCCAGTCCGCCTTGAGCTCGGGGTCGTCCCAGGCGACACCGAGCTCGTCCACAGGGTTGTAGTAGGAGTCCACGAGGTAGGTGAGCGTCAGATCGGTGACGGCCGCGAAGCCATGCCCGACGCCGGGGGGTATGAACAGCCCACGATCATCGTGCTCGCCGATCTCGAGGACCTCGGTCGCCCCGTCGGTCGGTGAGCCGACGCGCAGGTCGTGCAGGACGACGCGTGCCCTGCCGCGCGTCACGTACCAGTAGTCGGACTGATGGAAGTGGTAGTGGAGGCCTACGACCGCGCCTTGCTGACGGTCGGAGCGGTTGCCCTGCACCATCTCGCGGCCGAGGGGGAACCAGTTCCTTCTGTATGTCTCGATGAACCGCCCACGGCTGTCGCCGTAGATGTCCGGAGTCACGATCATGACGTCCGCGATCACCGTGGATGCATCCAGTCTCGGCAACGGTCGGCCTCCTTCAGTCGATTCTGAGACCCTGTAAAGCGGCTCCCGGCAGGCTAGTGCTGCGCGTCAACAAGGCCAAGAAACGGGGAACAGGACGAGCGAAGATCTGCTTACTCGCCCTCGCCGCCCTCGCCAGGCGAGCTTGCGCGGCGCTCACGGGCTGGGCAGCTCTCTCGGCGGTCTGGTGGAAAAGGTGAGCTGCCAGTCGTTCTCGCTCTCCCCGTCGATCGTGAGCCGCCAGGTGAAACGGGTGTTGTCCGGGAGTGGCAGGGGGCTGAAGTTGACCGCGACGGCCACGTCGACCGGGCTTCCCTCCGGCACGCCTTCGGGCCGCCCTACCTCGAAGTCGCCGCGAACTTCGATCGGCTGAGGACCGTCCGCACCCTCGACGATCACCGGGCGCCCGTCCTCGTCCATCAAGAAGAGCTCCCAGTGGTGTGGTCGCGTGGCCTCGTGCCATCCCACGTCCACCTTGATGGCGATCGCGGACGGCATAGGTTCGGGGCCGATGAGGCTCCAGCCTCCGCCGAGGATGAACAGCTTCCCGTCGGCCACCTGCGCCGCGTCGCACAGCATCATCGTCACTCGCACGCCGCAACGGTAGCCCGGCACGGTACTGGCTGATCAGCGAAGTTGACTACCGTCGTCGCGATGAGCGAACTCGGCTTGCGCAACGACCTCTACCGGCGCCCGCTCGCGACGGCTCTCGAGCGCCTGGGCGTCGAGGCCGGATGGCGTTGCGTGGACGTCGGTGCCGGTGCCGGCGACGTCACGGTGGCCTTCGCAGAGCTCGTCGGCCGCGAGGGGCGCGTCTATGCCGTTGACAGCGATCCCCGGGCCCGCGACGAGGTGGCTCAAGCGGCGGCCGCCGCCGGAGAGGCCCAGGTCATAGCCATCACTCAGGCAGGCGAGGACCTGACATTGCCCGAGAGCGTCGACCTCGCCTATTGCCGCTTCCTGTTGATGCACGTCGCCGAGCCGCTCGTCGTGCTGAGGCGGATGGCCGCCTCGCTCAGGATCGGGGGCTTCCTGCTGGCCCAGGAGCCGGTCACCTCGGCAGGACGAGTCGACGGCGTGGAGATGTCCATGCCCGGGGCGCGGCATCCCGACATAGGGGCCCTGCTCCCCGGGATGGTCCGCCAGGTCGGCCTCGAGCTCGTCGACGCCTGGGCCGAGGCTCCCGCGGGCGCCGGGCCCGGGCCTGTCGCGACCTATCTCGAGGACCTCTCCGAGGTGGCGCCGGGGGACGCTTCGGTCGTGCTGCCGCCGCTCGTCACCGTGATCGGCCGCCGCCCGCCAACGCCTGGGGGCTCACGTCCCGTCGCGCAAAGCGACTCTCAACCCGGTGAGGCCCTCATCGGAAAAAACTGAGGACGCGTGACAAGGCTCAGCCGACGAAGGACCGGATCTGGTTCACGAGCTTGTCCTCGATCTCGAGGTTCCAGGCACTCTCGGCGACGTCGACGACAAGGAACAGGTCCGAGAGGAGCAGGGTCTCGAGGGCAGCCGTGGCGAGGTGCTGCAGCCACTTGCCGATGCCGATGCGAACCAGGCAGTCATCGGGCGCGCCCGAGATCGTGATCGTGAGCGCTCGGTCTGCGTCGACCACAGCCGCCAGGAATCCGCCCTTCTTGGCCTGGATCACGGTCCCATGGTCGCTGGCCACAGAGCTCTGCACCGTGAAACGGTCTGACTTGAGGTACTCCTCGATCTTCGACTGGAGGTCGGCCGGGTCGACGGTCTTACCCTGGAATTGAAGGACTTTCTCACCTATCACGTGGGCTCCTTGATGCTCGAGATGGGCTAGGCCGCCCACCGGTTGGCGCCCCGGGCGGGGCGCTGCGAGCACGCTAGTGGCACCGGCCGTGCCTGAAACGTCGCCTCCGGGATCACTTGAGCAGGCGCGACAAGCGGCGGTCCGCGAGAACGCGGCCTTTTGTCTGGCAGCGCTTGCAGTAGACGACCTCATGCGACTCGTAGGAGACCCGGAGCAGAGGCTCACCACAGGCCGGGCAGGGCTGGCCCACCCGATTGTGAACCGCAAAGCCGGTACCGAGCTTGGCTTCGGAAAGACCACCCGTCCGCTTGCGCTCCGAAACGAGGGCGTCGTAGAGCACGGCGCGGATCTCGCCGACAAGGCGCGCCCGGTCACCTGAGCTCAGGGACTTGAGGGAGGAAAACGGCGACAGCCCGGCGCGGTTCAACGCGTCGTCCGCGTAGCCCCGACCGATGCCGGCGACAAAGCTCTGGTCCCGCAGCAAGGTGTGCAGATGACGCCCGTCCTGGCTCGTCATCAGCAGGTCCTCGAACTGCTTGTCGGCCGGTTCGGGACCGAGCCCCTGCAAAGGGCCCTCGTTGCCGGCGTAAAGCACCCACCAACCTGCCTTGCGCTCGTGACCGTGCTCGCGAACGAGCACTCCCGTGCCGTTGCCGAGCACGAAGCGGACGACCGCACCCCTCGGCCTTGTCTGCTTGGCAGGTACTTCGATGTCCACACGCCCCGCCTGCGACAGGTGGACCAGGACACGGCGACCCGAGGACAGCCCCAACACGAGGTACTTGCCCCGCCGTGTCACCCCTTGCAACCTCTCACCCTCGAGGCCCTGACCGGGTGGCAGAACCGTCTTCAGCCCCGAGAACCCCAGTAGCTCGACCCTCGCGATGACACCACCCGAGACGGCGGCGTCGAGTCGCTCCGCAAGTGCCTGCATCTGGGGAAGCTCAGGCATGTGAGGCGATGCGGTTCGAGGTGTCCGGCAATTGGCGTGCCTGGCTCAGGACCGGGGTGGCCCCGAGCGCGAAAGGCCCGCCCGTTCGCCGCGGGAGACGAACTTGAGCGCCATCTTGCGGCTGGCCTCGTCGATCATCTCCGCGCCGAACATGACAGCGCCTTTGCGCTCGTGTTCGGTCGCCTGCTCGTAGGCGTCCAGGATCGCCCATGCCCGGTCGAACTGCTCTTGAGTCGGTGAGAACACCTCGTTCAAGACCGCGACCTGGTCCGGATGTACGGCCCATTTGCCGTCGTATCCGAGAGTGCGTGCCCGGTTGCAATAGTCACGAAGCAGCTCGGTCTCGCCTATCTTGAGGAAGGGCCCGTCGATGACCTGGATCCCGTTCGCCCGGCCGGCCATCAAGATCTTGGCGAGCACGTAGTGGAAATGGTCGCCCGGGTACTGGTCGATCTGAACGCCGCCGGTGAGCACGGGCATCTCGACCGAAGCGGCGAAGTCCGCCGGCCCGAAGACGACCGCCTCGAGCCTTGGTGAGGCGCCGCAGATCTCCTCGACGTTGATCACGCCGCGCGCCGTCTCGATCTGTGCCTCGATGCCGACATGGCCCACGGCAAGCCCGCTGTTGAGCTCCACCTGGGTGAGGAGGAGATCGAGCGCGACGACCTCGGATGCGTTCTGCACCTTGGGCAGCATCACCTCGTCGAGCCGCTCGCCCGCCGCGGCGACGACCCCGATCACATCACCGTAGGTCCAACGACTGGCCCACCCGTTCACGCGCACGCACAGGACACGCTCGCCCCAGTCGAGATCGCGGACCGCCTCGATCACCTTTGTCCTGGCCGACTCCTTCTCGGCCGGCGCCACCGAGTCCTCGAGATCGAGGAAGGTCATGTCGGCCCTTACGGCAGGGGCCTTCTCGAGAAAACGCCCATTGGACCCCGGCACGGACAGACACGACCGACGCGGCAGATCGCGGGAACGCTCGGACACGGCAACGATGGTACGGCCCACCTTGCGCGTTCGGCGCGAGGGCCAGTCCGCTCCTCGAACCCCGCGCTCAGCGCGCCGGTGCCGGGGCGTCGATCAGGTCACGAGGAGTGAGCTGTTCGGTGACGAGGCGGGCGAATCGCCCGGGGTCGCCTCCGACAAAAGCCCGGCACAACGCCAGACCTTCTACATAACAGGATATGTAAGCCCTCCAGATCGGATGGAGAAGGAATTCGACCGCCTTTTGCGCCCTCGCCCGCGAGGTCAGCTCGAAGCGGGCCACCTCGTCGATGACCGTGTCGGGATCGGCCCCGTCCTCCCACAGGCGGAATGCGGCGTTGGCCCGCACTCCGCCGAGTGCCTCCCTTGCCCTTCTGATCGCCGCGACGATCTCAGCTTCGTAGGCGACACCGAGCGGGGTCAGGTGCTCGGCCACAACCGCGTCCGGGAAGCCTCCCATCACGATCTCGAAACCAAGGTCGGCGAGTCCTTCGGCGAGCAGGTTGCGGGGCGTGCCTATGACGACGATCGACTCCTCCCAGCAACGGTGACGCCGGAGGAGGCCCGCCTCCTTGCGGACGTGCTCAGTGTGATGACCGGGATAAGCCTCGTGCGCCACGAGAGGACCGAGAGAAGTCGAAAAGACAGGGAGGTCGGTGTTGATGGCGACCCGCGACCGTGCCCCGCCCAGGTAGTAGTTGAAACCGCTCCAAGGCTTGCCGCTGACGAGCTCGAAATCGACGTGCTCGCCTTCGGGCAGGCCGAACATGAACCGGGTCCGGTCCCGGAGGTCCTCGGCGAGCGAGGCGATGGCGGCTTCCAACTTGTCGATAGGCACCGTCCCCGCCTCGCGCCAGCGCACATAGCGCTCGGAGAGGGGCCCACGACCGGGCACGACCTCGTCGAGGCGGCGGTGGGCCGCCTCGAACTCCTCTTGTTCAAACCTGTGAGGTCGAACTCCGTAGCAGGACTCGACTTCGTCCGCGTAGCCGATCGACTCGCCGGCAAGCTTGCGCGCGGTCGTGAGCAGTCCGATCGTCTGGGCGCGCAAGTAGTGGCGCCTCGAGGCGTCCCGCCCCGCGTCGGGTGCAGCCTCGAGCTGACGGTGGCCGGGGGCCGCTCGCGGGCCCGGGTCGCCGAGCGGCTCGCCTGCGTCGATGCCCGCGAGCAGTGACCGCGCCTCGGCGACAAGGTGCTCGGGGGCCATGATGGGCGACGCGGCGACGCGGGCTGCGATCTGTTCAGGCCCGTAGTACGAGTCCACGAGCCCGGGCACGTGGCGGTCCATCGCCAAGCCGAGCGCGAGATAGCGCTCGACGACCCCGGGCGTCATCACGGCTCAACCGATGCGGGACCGCAGGAATTCGATCGTCCGCCGCCAGGCGAGCGCCGATGCCTCGGCGTCATAGACCTCGGGGCGGGTGTCGTTGAAAAAAGCGTGATCCGCTTGCGGGTAGATGTGAATGTCCACGTCCTCGTTGCCCGCCTGCCTGAGCGTACGCACCAGTGCTCTGGCCGCCTCGGGGCTCGCCGACTCGTCCCTGCCCGCGAAGTGGCCCAGAACGGCACCGGTCAAGGCTGAGTAGTCGGGCTGGGCACCCTGCCAGGGCACCACCCCGTAGAAGGGCACGACGGCTCTCACGGTGTCCGGGCGCTGCGATGCCAGCATCAGGGCCAGGCCCCCACCCATGCAGAACCCGACGACACCGACTCCGTTGCCACTCGAACGGGCAGCGACCTCGTCCACGGCACCGCCCATGTCCCTGGCGGCCCGGTCCAGTTCGAGCGCCATCATCAGCTTCGCGGCCTCGTCGGGCTCGGTGACCTTCACGCCGTGGTACAGATCCGGCGCCAGTGCAACGAAGCCCTCAGCTGCGAAGCGCTCGCAAACATCCCTTATGTGGTCGACCAGTCCCCACCACTCCTGGATCACCACGATCCCCGGTCCGCTCCCGTCGGCAGGCAACGCCAGGTAGCCGACGTCGGTCGAACCGTTGCTCGCAAACTCGATCACCGATCCCATAGGAGCGAAGCTACTCCTGCTAGAAGGCTGGTTCCTGCATCCTCCGAGTGCGCGAGGATTGCCGTCATGCCCGCGAACCGCCTCCCGGGATCGCTGCGTGTCCTGCTCGGGGCGAGCTTCGTGTCGTCAGTCGGTGGAGGCCTGACACTTCCGTTTCTCGTCATCTACTTGCACCAGGTCCGCCACATTCCTCTCGGGGTCTCTGGTCTTCTGATAGGTGCGGTGGCGGTCCTCGCCCTGCCTGTCAGTCCCGTGGCCGGTGCCCTCGTCGACCGTCTCGGGGCCCGAGAAGTCGTCATCGTGACCATGGTCGTGCAAGGTCTCGGCATCGCCGCTCTTGCGACGGTTCACAGCGTCGAGAGCGCCATCCCCGCCATGTTCGTGTACGGGCTCGGCCAAGCCGCAGGTTGGCCGACGTGGAACGCGCTCCTCGGGGTGATGGTAGGTGACGACAAGTTGAGCCGCCTTGCCTTCGCGCGCAACTTCCAGCTGCTCAACCTGGGACTCGGCGTCGGCGCGATCGTCGGCGGGCTCGTCGTCCACGTGCGCGATCCGGGGACCTTCGTAACCGTCTACCTCGTCAACGGCGCTTGTGCCCTCGTAGTGGTCCCGGTGCTCGCGCTCTTGCCCAAGAAGACATTTCGCTCGACGCGCCGCGTCGGCCCCCCGCCGGCGGCCGGGGACGGTTCCTCTGCGGCCGAGGTTCAGGGCGGGCGCAGGCCCGGATACCGGGCGGTGCTGGGCGACGCGGTGTTCCGTCGATATCTGGTGACGATGACCATACTCATGGCCGCCGGCTACGGCGCCTTGAACACGGGCTTCGTGGGGTTCGCGACGTCGGTGGCCAAAGCGGGCCCGGGCACGATCGCGGCCGCTTACGCGGCGAACACCGGCTTCATAGTGCTGGCACAGCCGCTGGCACTGCGGATCGTCGCCCGGACGAGGCGCACAAGCGCACTCAAGGTAGTGGCGGCGGCCTTTGCCGCCTGCTGGGTCGTGCTCGCCTGCGCCGGTCTCGCTCCGGGGTCCGGCGCCTCGCGGGCGCTTGTCATCGCGACCCTGGTCGTGTTCGCCTCGGGAGAGGTGTTCCTCAGCCCCGTCAGCGGTCCGCTCGTGAACGACCTCGCAACGCCCGCGCTTCGCGGGCGCTATTTCGCCGCCTCCGCCATGTGCGTCACGGTGGCCAACGTGGTGAGCCCGGCGATCTCCGGAGCAGCCATAGGCGCCGGTTTCGGAGTCTTGCTGCTCGGCTTCTTCGTCGCCTGCTGCGCCGCCTCGGCAGTTGGTGCCCAGTGGTTGCGCCGCGCTCTCACGCCTTCAGAGGACAACGCACAGGAGCAGTCTCCCGGCGCCGGCGAGCCGGTCGGCAACCGGGCGGAACAGACCTGAGGAGGCGATCACCTCGCGCGCACCAATAATTCCGGTGCGGGCGGGCATCCGCGACCGGAAAGGGCCTGCACGGGCGTTTCGAAACCGGCCGGCCCGGCCACCAGGTCGAAACTGTCAGCCGCCAAGAATTGGACACTGTCGCCGGCCCGCCTCGACACCTCTTCGAACAGCTGGTCGTTCAGCACGCGGCCGACACCGGCCACGGCCCAGAGCGGCACAGGGGCGGCTTGGGCGGCTTTGGCGACAAGGGCGGCAGCCGCGGAGACGAGGACGCCCGGCGAGCCCGCGGCAAGGACCTCGATGAGCACCGCTGCCGCGCCTCGGACGGCCTCGACTGCCTCGTCGATCTCCCAACCGTCGACCTGCGAGCCCAGCGTCGCGTATCTACGAACCTGTCCGCGCAGGCCTGGCGACGACCCGACCACGCGCACGGTTCCCACTGCCCGGTGCGAAAGCGCCTCCACCACCGTCTCGGCGGGACAGACGACCACGACCGGCGCTTGCATCGAAAGACGGTCGCTCATGCCGGCCGCGAGCAGTTCGGCGGTGGGATCCGAAACGAGCTCGCCGGCCACGCGTCTGGCAGCCTGGTCCGGCTCGGGGGCGATCAGGACCGACGCGGCCAGGTACCAGAGCGGCCCGACGCTGACGTGAGACTCCACGAGCCGCCGGCAGGCGGTCACGACAGCGGCCGGGTCGTCGAGCGCGAGATCCGAGATTGCCCATGCCGCCTCGATTGCGAGCGTCGTCGGCGCCTCGTCGCGGTCCCGGGCTATCCATCGGAGGCGCTCGATGGGGTGCATCGGGCCCGAGATTACCGGTGTGGCAGCCGGGCGCCTCCGGCCTGGCAAAGCCTCTTCTCAGCCGATCGTGCTAGCCGACGACCCCGCCTCTTGTCATGGCAAGGACGTCAAGTGCCCGGTCCACCTCCTCCTCGCTGAGCAGTCCCATCTCGAGCACGACGCTGCGCAGGTCCTTTCCTCCGGCGAGGGCGGCCTTCACAACCTTGGCCGCCTGCTCATAGCCGATGTACGGATTGAGCGCCGTGGCGAGCGACGGGGAGGAGAACGCGTAGAAGCGGCACCGCTCCTCATCGGCGGTGATGCCGGCCACGCACTTGTCCGCCAGGGTGAGGCTCACCGAGGAGAGCAGGCGGATGGACTCGAGCAGATTGCTTCCGATAACCGGCATCATCACGTTCAGTTCGAAGTTTCCCGCCGAGCCACCAAAGGCAACTGCGGCGTCGTTGCCGACCACCTGGGCCACGACTTGGCAGACGGCCTCGGGGACCACCGGGTTCACCTTCCCGGGCATGATCGACGAGCCAGGCTGGAGGTCGGGAAGGTGAATCTCGCCGAGGCCGCACCGCGGGCCCGAGGACATCCACCGGAGGTCGTTCGCGACCTTGTAGATCGAGATTGCGATCGTCCGCAGCGCACCGGAGGCCTCGACGAGCGCATCGCGCGAGCCCTGGGCTTCGAAGTGATCACGTGCCTCTGTGAGAGGCAATCCGGTGTCGACCACGAGCTGCTCGATCACCTTCGCCGCAAAACCGGCCTTGGCATTCAGCCCGGTCCCCACCGCCGTCCCCCCAAGGGGCAGTTCGGCCACCCGGCCGAGCACGGACTCGAGGCGCTCCACGCCGTAGTCGACGGCGGCTGCATATCCGCCGAACTCTTGGCCGAGGGTCACCGGCGTCGCATCCATGAGATGGGTGCGCCCGGACTTGACGATGCCGGCGAACTCCTCCTGTTTCGCGCGCAGGCTGGAGGAAAGCCTGCGAAGGGCCGGGATCAGGTCGTCGACAATTCCCCGCGCGGCCGCCAAGTGGATCGCGGAAGGGAACACGTCATTGGTCGACTGTGAGGCGTTGGGCTCGTCATTCGGGCGAATCTCCCGGCCGAGCCGTTGACTGGCAAGATTCACAAGTACTTCGTTCATGTTCATGTTGGTGGAGGTGCCGGACCCCGTTTGGAAGACGTCGATCGGGAACTGGTCAAAATGGCGCCCTGCTGCCACTTCTTCGGCTGCCTGGGCGATCGCATCCGCCACCTCCGAGCCGATAGTGCCCATTTCGGCGTTCACTTTCGCCGCCGCGCCCTTGATCATCGCCAGAGCCGTGAGCAGCGCTCGCTCGACAGTCTGGCCCGAGATCGGGAAGTTCTCTACCGCGCGCTGTGTCTGTGCTCCCCACCGCGCGCTCTGCGGCACCCGGATCTCGCCCATCGAATCGTGCTCGATGCGATACCCGACAGCAGCATCGCCGGCACCTTTGGAATCTCCCATATCGGTCATAGAGTCAACGTAGTTGTCAGAATGACAGCTGTAACAATTCAGGCAGAGCTATCGTAATGACGCTGTAACGTCCATTTTCTGGACAGAAACGGCTCCAGCCCAGGTGAGGCACTGCGTGCTTGCAAAGCCTTTGCACGCCGGGTTAGGTTGCGGGCACTGTGAGACCTGCTACTGGGCGCCTCATTGCTGAGGCTGCAAGAGGCTTGGTCGTCGCGCCGGATGCGCCGGGACGGCGCCGGCGGCGCGCGGCGGTCTCGATAGTCATCTCCGCCATGTTGCTTGCTGGCATCGGAACGCCTCTTGTTCTTGCGGGCGCGCCTGCAGGTGCGGACCAAGTAGCCACCCTGCAAGAGCGCGCCCAGTACATCGCTGCCGAAATCCAGGCGGCCAACGTCAAACTGACAATCCTCGACGAGAGCTACCTTCAGGCCAAGGCCCGGGTCGCGTCGCTCGCGCAACAGGTCGACAACGCCAGCAAGGCGATCGGCAGGACCGAGCAGGCCCTCGCTCAGGACCAGTCGCACCTTCGTGAGGTCGCGATTGAGGCGTACGTCACAGGTGGAGCGGCACAGAGCTTCTCTGTGGTGTTCAACGGCACCCAACAGACTGCCGGCATGCAGCAGGCGTACATCCAGGCGGCATCTGGAAATCTGAGCGAGTCGGAGACCACCGTCGAGATCAACCAACGCGCGCTCTCGATCGACCGGACCACGCTCGACAACTCCGAGAAGCTCGCAAGGGCCAATGAGGCGGCGATCACCACTGACTTGGCACAAGCCCAGGCGATCACTGCGACGCTGACCACCGAGGAAGCGAATGTGAAGGGCCAGCTCGCAGCTGCCGTGGCCGCGGCGCAGCAAGCCAAGGCCGCCGCCTATGCGGTCGCTTTGGCGAACGCGGCGCGGGCTGCCGAGGCCAGCGCCCAGACCCAGCAGACCTATACGCCCCCGACGCCTGTTACGACGTCTTCGCCCTCGCCGCCGCCGGTGTCCGGCGACACCGGCGGTCAGATCGCCGTCAACGCCGCCCAGAGCCAGCGTGGAGTCCCCTATGTGTGGGGCGGTGCCACCGCGGGTGACGGCTTCGACTGCTCAGGTCTGACAATGTGGGCCTGGAGCCAAGCCGGTGTCTCCCTGGCCCACGGGGCAACGGAGCAGTACTACGAGATCCAGCACGTCTCGATGTCCGACCTCCAGCCGGGCGACCTCATCTTCTACGGCGACGCTGGCCTGCTCTACCACGTGGTCATGTACATCGGCGACGGCATGGTCGTGCAGGCCGAGGAAACGGGCACCAACGTGATGGACACGCCGATACCGCCTGGTGCCTACGGGGCCGGCAGGCCCTGACCTTCCTCTCGCTCGAGAGGCTCTTTTCCAGCCGGGCTGGCACCGACCGGGGGCCGTCGCGCTTACGCTTCGCAAATGCGCGCCGTGATCGTAGAAGCGGGATCGGTCGTCGTCGCCGAGCGGCCGGACCCTGTCCCGGGGACCGGCGAAGTGCTCGTCCGAGTCCAGGCTGCGGGGCTGAACAGGGCTGACCTCATGCAGCGCGACGGCCTTTACCCGGCTCCACCGGGTTGGCCGGCGGACATCCCCGGACTCGAGCTCGCGGGCATTGTGACTGCCGTTGGCCCTGGTAGCGAGCGTTTCGCCCTCGGCGATCGGGTTATGGCCGTCGTCGGCGGCGGAGCCCAGGCCGAACTCGCGACCGTTCACGAACGTACCGCCGTTGCCGTCCCCGCCGAGATCAGTTTCCCGGAGGCCGCCGGATTCCCCGAGGCCTTCACGGTCGCGCACGACGCCCTTTTCACCCAGTGCGGTCTCAGGCCGGGAGAGCGCGTGCTCGTCAACGGCGCAGCGGGCGGGGTTGGGGTGGCCGGTGTGCAACTCGCCTCAGCGGCCGGAGCCACTGTCGTCGCAAGCGTGCGCGCAGCGCACCTGCGCGACGCCGTGCGGGCTCTCGGCTCGACGGCTGTGGACCCGGCCGAGTCGGCGGCCCTCGGCCCCTACGACGTGATCCTGGAGTCCATCGGGGCGCCGAACCTGAGGGGCGACCTCGTCTCGCTCGCGATCGGGGGCCGAATCGCGATCATCGGCGTCGGTGCCGGTGCGCGCGGTGAGATCGACCTTCTCGAGCTCATGATGCGCCGCGGGCACATTCACGCCTCGACGTTGCGGGCCCGTCCGTTGGAGGAAAAGGCGGTCGCCGCCCGCCTCTTGGAGCACGAGGTGTTACCACTCCTCGCCACGCGGCGGGTTCGCGTCCCGCTCGAAGCGGTGTTCGGGCTCGAGGAGGTCAACGCCGCCTACGAACGTTTCGCCGCAGGAGCCAAGCTCGGCAAGATCGTCCTCGACCTGGGCGGATGACTCGGGCGACCGCCGCATGCGGCCCGGGCACCGACGATGCCGGACGGGGCGGCGGGACGAACCGGGCCGGCAACCTACGCATTCGCCTCTCACTCGCGTTCAGCTTCGATACGGGCAGCCTCGACCCGCCTATTTCACCTGCCGGAATATTTCACCAGTAGAAATGTTTCTACATCACATGACATTGCTGAGCTCAGCGGAGGTCGCCCTTCATGATGTCGATTGAGCGGACAACACCGCCCTCATCGAGCTCCGAGAACCCCGCCACAGCCGGGCTGTCGCCCCGGGAGCTGCTCATCGAGAGGTACTGCGAGCTCCAACCGCAGATGCAAAGGCGGTTCAGCGCTCTCCTGCAGCGCGAGCTGCGCGACGAGCTGCTTGCGGTCACAGGTCACCAACTCAGCGTGCTGACCTACTTAAGGGGCCAGTCCGTGACGATGCGGGAGCTCGCGAAGGAGCTCGACGTTGGCGAAAGCGCAGCTACGGCGGTTGTCGACCGCCTCGTACGCCAGGGTCTCGTGGTCCGCCGTGACGACCCGTCGGACCGGCGCGTGGTCCGGCTGGCGCTGAGTGACACGGGCGAGTCGCTGGTGACCAAGTTGCATGCGAGCGCGTGCAAGAAGACGGCTGGTCTTCTCATGTCGCTTTCGGACGACCAGCTGGCTCAGCTGGTCGCGACGATGGAGATGCTCGAGGCTGCAGCCATCGCCCATGAAGCACTCATGGGCTGCGAGCCCGTCAAGCACGAAGACACCCGGGAGGGGACAACGAGATGACGACCACTGACAGTGCCCTCGGGGCCGGCCCCAACGGCGTTCCCCCGGTGGCCACTGACCAGGGCGCCACACCACCGAAGGCGTCGAAGAGCCAGGACCATTCCGGTGGCGTCATGAGCCACCGCCAGATCCTCGTGGTGTTCTCCGGGCTGATGCTCGGGATGTTGCTGGCCGCGCTCGACCAGTCCATCGTCAGCACCGCCTTGCCGACCATTGTCGGGGACTTCCACTCCCTCAACCGCCTCACATGGGTCGTGACTGCCTATCTGCTCACTTCGACGGTGAGCGCCCCCCTCTACGGCAAGATCTCAGACCTCTACGGCCGTAAGCGCATCTTCCAGTTCGCCATTGTCATCTTCCTTGCCGGCTCAGTACTCGCGGGCCTCAGCCAGAGCATGGACCAGCTGATCGCCTTCCGGGCTGTGCAGGGACTCGGTGCCGGCGGCCTGATCGTGCTGGCGATGGCCATCGTGGGAGACGTGGTGTCGCCTGCAGAACGTGGCCGCTACCAGGGGTACTTCGGCGCGGTTTTCGGCATTGCCAGCATCGCCGGCCCACTTGTCGGCGGCTTCCTGGTCGACCACGCCTCTTGGCGGTGGATCTTCTACGTGAACCTTCCCATCGGGGCCATCGCCCTGGTCGTAACGAGCATCGTGCTGAGGGACCGGGCGGTGCGCACACGGCACAAGATCGACTACCTGGGCTCCGTGCTCCTGCTCGTCGGCGTGTCCGCCCTGCTGCTGGTCACGACCCTCGGAGGCTCTCCACAGGGGTACGCGTGGCTCTCCCCGCAGATCATCGGCATGATTGTGATCGGCCTCCTCTTCGTCGCCGCCTTCCTAGTCCGCGAGCATTACGCCTCTGAGCCCATCGTCCCGCTCAGGCTGTTCCGCAAGCGGGTCTTCTCGGTGTCCAACGCCGCCGGCTTCATCGTCGGGGTCGCCATGTTCGGCGCCATCATCTACCTGCCGGTGTACCTCCAGGTCGTGAGGGGAGTGTCGCCGACCACGTCCGGGCTCATGTTGCTGCCCATCATGGCCGGCCTGTTCACGGCCTCGATCGGAAGTGGCCAGATCATCGCCCGCGTCGGTCGCTACAAGATCTTCCCGATTCTCGGCACCGCCCTCATGACCGTTGGCATGGGGCTGTTCTCGACCTTGACCATCCACACGTCCTTCTTCGTGACCTCGGCGTTCATGCTGCTCACCGGGTTCGGGCTCGGTCTCGTCATGCAAGTGCTGATCCTCGCAGTGCAAAACGGGGTCGACTACAAGGACCTCGGGACGGCGACGTCGCTGGCCGCCTTCTTCCGCTCCATGGGGGGCGCTTTCGGCACGGCACTTTTGGGCGCCGTCCTCAACGACCGGCTCATCGGCAACTTGACGAGGGCGCTTCCCGCTGGAGCGCGCGCCCACGTACCGGAGATCGCCCGCGAGATCGTCGGCAGCCCCGCCCAGCTCAAGCTGCTGCCACCGGCCATCCACTCTGCCGCCGCGGCCGCCTACGTGCACACGATCGACACGGTCTTCCTCATCGCGACACCGGTTGTCGCCCTCGCCTTCCTCCTGTCACTCGCGTTGCCGGAGATCCGCTTGCGCAAGACGGTGCACACTTCGTCGACCGACCAGGGCGCTTCGCCCGCCACTACCGGCTCCGTGGAGGCGATCGTGGTCCCGGGCGGACCGTCACCGATCTTCGAGTAGTGGCGACACCTCCAGCTCCAAAGCCGCGGGACCGGGCGAGTACACGGCTGTCGGCGCGGCTGGCGGACACGCCCGGGGGGCCCCAGCTCATTCTCAGGGCCTTCCTCGGCGTCACCTTCACCTACGCCGGCCTGCAGAAGCTGGCGAACCGCTTCTTCTTCCAGGCTGCCAACCCCGGGTCGATCCAGGCCCAACTGCACGCCTCGATCGCCACAAGCCCGATCGGGCCGCTCATCAGGCTGTCGGCGCACGCTCCGGTGCTCGTGGGCCTGCTGATCGCCTTCGGCGAGCTGGCTGTCGGTCTCGGTACCTTGTCGGGGCTGTTCGGGAGGGTTGCCGCCGCGGGCGGCATGGCGCTGTCACTTCTCTTGTTCCTCTCGGTCAGCTTCAACACGACCCCCTACTTCTACGGCTCGGACATCGTGTTCTTCTTCGCCTGGACGCCGCTTGTCGTCGCGGGCAGCGGCGCGTTCTCGCTCGACGCCGTGCTCGCGGCACGTCAGGTCGCCGAACGTGTCGCGGCTGGCGCCGGGCCGGCCCGAACAACGCCCGACCTCGACCGACGGGCGGCCATCCGCAAACTCGCCTCGGCGATCAGTCTCGCGAGCTTCGCGGTGGTCACAGCCGGTGTCGCCGCGGCGCTCGGGAGGATGTTCGGCGGAACCTCGTCACAGACGTCAGGCGCGCCCGAGCTCTCACCACCGGGCAAGCAGTCGTCGGGCACACAGCCTCCATCTGGTTCGGCAAAGGGCACGCCCATCGGTCCCGCGAGCGACGTTCCCCTCGGCGGCGCCCGCGAGTTCACCGATCCCGCCCAGCAGATCCCTGCCTATGTGGTCCGGCCCTCAGAGGACTCTTACGTGGCCTTCAGCGCCGTGTGCACCCACATGGGCTGCACCGTGGGGTTCTTCCAACCGGCACTCCAATTCCGCTGCCCGTGCCACGGCTCGGTCTACTCTGCTGCGACCGGCGAGGTCCTGCAGGGACCCGCGACACTGCCTCTTCCTGGCATTGCCATCCAGAAGACGGCCGATGGAACTCTTCTCGCCGACGGGTAGAGTGTCCTCACCGCGGCAACTGGCAGGCGTACTGACGATCCAATGGCGCCAAGTTTGAGTAAGATGCTTCCCGTGTTCAATTTGTCACCCGGATGTCACAGATGGTGACCCCCGCGAAACGAGCGACGCCAAACACGCGCTCCGGCCGCTCGACCGGCACCACAACCTCTCGTGCTCGGGCCGCCACGGCCCGCAAGGCCCAACCCCAGGCTGCGCGCGCGCCCACCCGTGCGCGGGCGAACCCCCTGTCGTCCCGCCGGCAGCCGCCCGTTCCCGCGGCCACGAGCCGGCCTGCGCGGACTGCAGGCGACAAGGAAGCGGACGGACGTCGGCTGCGCGCGGCCCGCAACTACGAGGCCGTGGTGGGCGCGGTTCTCGACATCGTGAAGGAATGCCCGCCGAACGCCATATACCTGCCGAGCGCGGCGGAGGTAGCAGCCCGTGCCCGGGTTTCGGAGCGGACGGTGTTCCGTCACTTCGCGGACCTCGATGCGCTGTTCGTAGCGGCCGCCTCGAGAATTAGGCCGGTCCAGCAGATCTACCTCGGCCCGCGACCTGACGATCCTCGGCTGGAGGACCGGATCGAGGTGCTCGTAGGCCTGCGGGCGAAGCTGTACGAGAGGATCGCTCCCGTGAGACGGGTGGCGATCTACCTGAGCCAGACGCACCCACTCGTGGTCGAGCAACTGGCAGAGGCGTACGCGACCGCTCGAGCCCAGGTTGTGGACGTCTTCGCGCCGGAGCTGTCGCGCCTTGACGCGAGGCGTCGTTCGCTCATGGTCGATGCCTTGGACCTCGCCGCGAGCTGGGCGTCGTGGGATTCCCTGCGGACCGTTCAGGGCTGCTCGGTTCCCCGTACGCGCAGGATCGTCGCCGAGATGCTGAGCGACCTGCTCGCTACCGTGCCGAAGGCCAGACGCCGTTAGGCAACGGCAACGCTGAGCCGCGAGAGCGGGCTCAGCCGGGGCCCGACGGTCGGGATAGCTACATCGAGCTGGAGATGATCTGACATGTCAATGCCTTACCGCCGTCTCGGCCGCTCCGGACTCAAAGTGAGCCTGCTGTCATTCGGCTCGTGGATCAGCTTCGCCAATCAGCTGGACGACGAGCTCGCGGTGGGTTGTCTCGACGCCGCCCGCGAGGCAGGAGTCAATTTCTTCGACAACGCCGAAAGCTACGCAGGCGGTCAGTCGGAGGCGGTCATGGGCCGGGCCTTCAAGACCCTCGGTTGGAAGCGCCACGAGTATGTCGTCTCGAGCAAGTTCTTCTGGGGCATCCACAACGTCCCCAACATGACCCACACCCTCAACCGCAAGTACCTGATGCAGGCCGTGGACGCCTCGCTCGAGCGGTTCGGGCTCGACTTCCTGGACCTCATCTACTGCCACCGCGCCGATCCGCACACACCGATCGAAGAGACGGTCAGGGCGATGTCCGACATCGTCAGCTCCGGCAAGGCCCTCTACTGGGGTACTTCGGAGTGGGCAGCACAAGAGATAGTCGCCGCCATCGAGATCGCCGAGCGCCACCACCTTCACAAGCCCGTGATGGAACAGCCTGAGTACAACCTGCTCCACCGACGTCGCGTCGAGCAGGAGTACGTCCGCTTGCTCGAGGACTACGGAATAGGCCTCACGACGTTCAGTCCCCTCGCCTCGGGACTGCTCACTGGCAAGTACCTGGATGGGATCCCGCAGGACTCCCGAGGCGCCCTCGCAGGCTACGAGTGGCTCCGTCCCAACTTCGAAGACCGCCGCAGGAACGAGAAGGTGCGCGCCCTGAAGGCGATCGCGGAGGACCTCGGCTGCCCGCTCGCCCAGCTCGCCATCGCCTGGTGCGCCTGCAACCCCAAGGTGTCGACGGTCATCATGGGCGCGAGCCGTGTCGAACAGGTTCGGGAGAACCTGCGGTCGCTCGAGGTGCTCGAGCGGCTCGATGACGAGGTCATGCGGCGGATCAACGAGGTGGCGGGTCTCGAATAGACCTGCGCAGCCGGACCCGGCCCGTCGATCAGGCCGACCGCATCGCCCGTCGCATGAGAGGCGGCTCGTGCACGCTCGCCGCCACACGGACCCGAGCGTCGAGCGCCATGACCCCTCCGGGGCTCGCCACCACCGGGTTCAGGCTCAGCTCGACAACCTCGGGCAGATCCTCAGCGAGGCAGGCGACGCGGGACAACAGGTCAGAAAGGGCCTCGAGATCGACCGGGGCCGATCCTCGGTAGCCGGTCAGAAGAGGCGACGAGCGCAGGCCCCTCACGAGCTCACGGGCGTCCTGCGCGGTCATGGGTACGAGCGACCAAATACGGTCGCCGAACAGCTCGGCCTCCTTGCCGCCCAGACCGAACATCACAAGCGGCCCGAACGACGGGTCCTCGACGACACCGACGACCGTCTCGACACCCCCGGGGCCCATGGGCTGCACCACGAGCTGCACGCCCGGCCCGAACATAGCCAGCAGCGCCTCGGCGGCTGCGGCGACTTCCTCGCCCGAGCCGAGATCGAGCCTGACGCCGCCGAGGTCGCTCTTGTGCACGAACTCCGGTGCGTCGAGCTTCAGCGCGACCGGGTACCCCAGCGCCTCGGCACGCTGCACGGCTTCGGGGACGCTCGCGGCCCTGAGACAGGCAAGGATCGGTATCCCATAGGCCTGGAGCAGGGAGAAGGCCGCGACCGTGTCGAGCCAAACCGAGTAGGTCGCGGACCCGGCCGGACCTCGAGCGGGCGACGACGCCGTCTCAAGGGCCTGGTCCACGATCCGGCGGGCCGAGTCGCGATCGAGATCTTCGAAGCTGGGCACGGTCCCCTCGGGCCGGGCCACCCACTCGCCGTACTGTGCGACCCGTGCGACTGCTCGAGCGGCGGACTCGGGATACCCGAACCAGGGGACATGGCGGGGATCGGCCCGCAGCCCGAGGAGCGTCTCTTCGCTCGCGATGAAGTTCGCCACCACCGTTTTGGTCGTCGTGGCGGCGGCTCGGGACACGGCCTCGGCGACGTCACCGGCACCGACGGGCACGGGCGGGGTGAAAGTGACGATGACCACGTCTATGTCGTCGTCGGCGAGGACGATGTTGAGCACGGAACTGTACTCCTCGGCCGTCGCCGAAGCCGCCAGGTCGACAGGGTTTCTCACGACCGCGCCCTGGGAGACGACGCCGAGGAGCTTGCTTTGGGTCTCGGGTGCGAGCTCGGGGACCTCGAGGCCGTAGCCCTCACAAGCATCAGCGGCAAGAACCCCGCAACCTCCGGCATTTGCGACGATCCCGACCCGGCGCCCGACCGGAAGGGGCTGGTTCACAAGGACGTCGGCGACATCCAGGAGCTCCTCCAGGCTCTGGACCCGGATCACACCGGCCTGGCGGAAGAGCGCATCGGTGGCCTCGTCCAGCACGGCCCCCGAGGTCTTGCCGTGCACACCCCGCAGGCCCGCCGGCGTACGACCGCTCTTCACAGCGACGATGGGGGTCTTCTGGGCGACGCGTCGCGCGATCCGGCTGAACTTGCGGGGATTGCCGAACGACTCCAGGTACAAAAGGATCGCATCGGTCTCGGGGTCGCCTTCCCAGAACCGCAGCAGGTCGTTGCCGCTGACGTCGGCCTTGTTGCCCAAGGACGCAAAGCTGGAGATCCCGAGCCCGCGGGCGGCGAGCTCGCCGAAAAGAGCGATCCCGAGGCCACCTGACTGGGCTGAGAACGCGACCCGGCCGGGCGGGGGCGGCCGTTCGGCGAAGGTGGCGTTCATCTGGACCCCGGGACAGTTGTTGATGACGCCCATCGAGTCGGGGCCGACCAGGCGCATGCCGAAAGTGCGGGCGAGCTCGACCAGCTCGCGATCCGTGCTCTCCCCGCGCTCGCGCCCCTCCTCGCCCGAGGTGACAGCGACGAGGCCCCGAACCGCTTTCATCCCGCACTCGCGGACGACCTCGGACAAGCGGTGCGCCGGCACGGCCAGCAACGCCAGATCGATGTCGCCCGGCACATCGGACACGCTCGCGTAAGCCTTGAGACCCGAGACAGGTACCGCTTGCCCATTGACCGGGTAAAGGCCGCCTTTGAAGCCCCCGGCGACAAGATTGGCGACGATGTCATGGCCGGCAGAACCCGGCTCAGGGCCCGCACCGATGACGGCGATGGACCTCGGACGGAGGATGTACTGGATCGACCGCACTGCTGCGGTCCACTCGCGCTCTTCGACCCGCTCTATGTACTCCGGTTGGGCCGCAAGCTCGAGCGTCACCCTGATGACTCCGGCATCGACGAGAACCTGCTCGTCAAAGCCTGCCGAGCGGAAGACCCCGATCATCCGGTGGTTGTCCGTGAGGACGTCCGCCACGAACCTGCCGATACCCCGCGCCACAGCGGCCGAGGCGAGATGCTCGAGCATGACAGTGCCGAGTCCCCTGCCCTGGTGGTCGTCGCGAACGACGAACGCGACCTCGGCCTCCCCCGCTCCGCGCGTCTGGGGCACCGCGGTCGTAGGTGCCGTCGAGGCGGCGAGGGGTTCTTCGGCCCCGGTCGGCAGACGGTCGTAGCGGGCCACGGCGACAAGCTCCCCGTCCACGATGGCCACGAGCGCGAGCCGGTCCTGATAGTCAACGGTTACGAGATGGCTGATCTCCTCGTCGCCGATCTCGCGACGCGGTGCGAAGAAACGGAAGTACACCGTTTCCCTGGAAAGCCTCGCCCCGAAGGAGCGCAGCAGCGGAGCGTCCGAGGGCCGGATGGCACGCAGTCGCGCTGAGCGACCGTCCGAGAGCAGGACGTCACATTCGAGCTCGTCGGGGTAGCTCACGGCGGCGGCGTGCCTGTCGTCAGAGCTCATCGCTGTCGGGCCAGATGCCATTTGTGCCGTCAGCGCCCCTTCCGAACCCGCTGAGCCCCCGCCCGGGATCAGCTCGCGAGTGCCTGCACGCTGGCGATGGGAAGCGCGCCTGTCGGGGCGGTCAGGTGCAGGGCTTCTCCCCAATCGCTGAATCTCGCAGAGATCTGGTGGGCGGCGCTGCCGCTTTCCTGCGTGGATCCCTCGACCGATATCGGCAGGGCCGCTCCCGTCGTCCTCACGTACATCGTGAGGGCCAGGCTGGCGGTCTTGGTCTTCTCCGTGGCCTTGACCGCGACTGCCGGGTGGCCGAGCTTGGTGGACGTCTTGCCCGTGGTGAGAGTGCCGGTGAGCTGGACGAGCTGACCGGCTGCCGTCTTGACCGCCAGAGAACCGGCCAGTGCGCTGAAGCTCGAGTTCGTTGAAGGGACCGAGATCCACTTGCCGGCGACTTCACCTGCCACTTTCGCGCTCATCCCGGTCAGACCCTCCAGCCCGGATGCGTCACCTTCGAAGTAAGCCGTACCGCCGGTGAGAAGGACGGTGACCTTCCCGACGTCGCTTCCCTGGCGGACCGTGATCTGCTGCTCCCCGCCGGCGGCACCGACGTCGGCCACGACGCTCACGCCTTGGCTGCCCGAGGTCGCCGTCTCCTCGAAGTGGAACGAGCTCTCTTCCTTGGTCGCCTTGACCGCTGCCGCGACGATCTCCGTACCGGACTTCAGTTGGACGCCGTTGGACGAGTTGGGCCCTCCCGCCGAGCTACCGCAACCGGCCGCGAACGCGATCGCGCCAGCCAATATGACAACCAGGGGGCGTTGAGTCATGGCGCGACGCTACCAGCGTGCCCCATGACACTCATTGTGGTCCTTCCTCGGCGATCTCCCCGCAGCGATACCAGCGACGGGCTCTTCAGTTCTCCTCGGCGACGCAGCGGTTGACGCAGCTCCCGATCGCCTCGATGGCCGTCGTGAGCACCTGGCCGGGACGGAGGAACACCTGCGGGTCGCGCCCGGCCCCGACCCCGTCAGGGGTTCCGGTCGAGATCAGATCGCCCGGGCCCAACATGGCGAACTGGCTGATGTAGCTCACGATCGCGGCCGGGTCGAAGAGCAGATCCGACGTGCGACCGCGCTGCATGACGACGCCGTCGACCTCGCAGCGCACTTCGAGATCTGCGGCATCGCCGATCTCGTCGCCCGTCACGAGGACCGGACCGACCGGAGTGGAGGCGTCAAAGGCCTTGCCCTGCAGGAACTGCGTCGTCCTTGCCTGCCAGTCGCGCATCGAGATGTCGTTGACGATCGTGAAACCCGCGATGGCGTCCCGTGCCTCCTCGATGGTCGCGCGCCAGAGCTTCCGGCCGATGACCACGCCGAGCTCGACCTCCCAGTCGACGGCGTTGCTCACCGAGGGCAGGACGAGGTCGTCGTAGGCACCTATGAGACCTGAGGCGAACTTGGCGAACAACGTCGGATAGCTCGGCAACTGCCTTGACATCTCGAGTATGTGGGCCCGGTAGTTCAGCCCGACGCAGAAGATCTTCTCTGGATGCGCCACGAGGGGTGCGAACGAGGCTTGCGAGACGACGGCTTCCCCAATCGTCTCGAGAGCCTGTACGGCCTCGGCGCGCGATCCCCGCTGCGTCGAGGCGAGCAGCGCCCCGACGTCGGCTGCCGCCAGCAGCCACAGGCGATCGCCCTCGAGGCGGGCGGCGTGGGTGCCGTCCGCGGTCCTGACTGTGGCGAGCCTCATATCTCAGCTCCTCGAGCGATCTGGAATCGGCACGTTGTGAGCCTAAGTCGGGCGACGACGGTCGCCTCCGCGAACGGACCGCCCCGAACCGTGCCCGCCGGTGCTCAACGGCGCCGCAGACCCTCCACGACGAGCTGCGGCTCGGTCTTTGTGACAAGCTCCATCGCGAGGCCGCAGCTAGGTGACGGCAGTTCCCGGCCGACACGCACGACCGCTTCCCAGACCACCTGCTCGCCACCTGGTTCCTCGACGACGAGCTCGGTCCGGCCCTGCCCGAGCTCGGCGCCATGCCTCGCCATGTCGAAAAGCGGCCACCCGAGCTCATAGAGCACGGCACGCTCCAGCGCCTGGACTGCCGGCGAGCAAAGCCCCGCGCACCCGCGGTAGCGGGGCAGGAGATCGTCCAGGAGCCCGCTCCCCCGCACGATCCTCGCCAGCGCCGCCTTGTCGCAGAAGGCCCACGAGGTGCCTTGCGGCAGCACCACCGCAGTCGGCGCGAAACGATGCCCGCCCGTGTGGCTCGTCCTCCACAGCCTCACGTCCCCGGCGAACTGGCGCGGATCTGCCGCGAGCTCCAGTGCGAGCGCGGTCCCGAGCGACCCGCAGCATCGGTCGCGCCTGCCGTGGGTACACACGAGGACATCGGTGCCCTCGTGTCCGCCAGGCGGCTCGCCGAGAACCGCCAGCGCGGCGGCGGCGACCTCCCCGGCCCCGACGATGAGCTCGGCCCGCTCGAAGCGTGCCCCTGCGTCGGCCGGCCAACGGTAGGCGATGACATGGCTGGGCCCCTCCGCACGAGCGGGCACCAGGCCTTGAAGGCGCATCCCGGCACCTCGGGCTCGCTCGGCCACGGGCGCGAGCACCGGGTCTTCGCCCAAGTCGCGAGGCCAGGGAAGCGGCCATTCGACGAGCAGGTAGCCCCGGTAGCAGCCCGCGGTACCGATCGGATCAAGATGCTGTTCGCGAGCCGAGTACGAGCAGGCCGGCCCGGAGCCGGAGCCAACAGGGTTCTCCTGCCCGATACCGGTCGTCATCGGACGGGACCCTACCCGAGCCGGGGCGCAGCATGGCTCACGACAAGCGGTCCCGACCCGAGGTCCGGGGCTCTCGACGCGCCAGTTTGATGATGGGAGGATTCTTGGCCATGGCAGTCTTCCATCGTCGCCAGGTGCTACAGGCGGCGGGGTTGGCCGGCCTGGCGGTTCTGCTCCCGCCCGAGCTGCTCGCAGCTTGCACGACGTCGCCGGCTCCTGCCGGCGGCGGGGAGACGGGACGGTCACTGCTCGCATTCGACCCGCACGAAGCCAAGGTCGTCGAGGAGGCGACCGCCCGGCTGATCCCCGGTCCCAACGACGACCCGTCAGAGGCGGGACACCCTGGAGCGCGTGAAGCCGACGTCACGCGATACATCGACACGATGCTCGGCGCGCTCGAACCTCGCCCGCCCAGGATCTTCGCCGGTGGACCGTTCAGCAACCGGGCCGGATGGCCTGTCGACGACATGGCCAAGTTCCTCGGCCTCACCCCGGCTCAGCTGAGCGGCTGGACACGGCGCCTTGCGAGCTTTCGCGCTCGTTACCGCGAGGGCGTGAAGACGCTCGACAAGATGGCCGGCGGGGACTTCACAGCCGTCAGCACCGAGATGATGGACGCCATCCTCGCCCAGGACCCGGGCGGCTTCATGACTCTTCTGTTCACCCACGCCATCGAGGGCATGTACAGCGCCCCCGAGTACGGCGGCAACGCGGACCTCGTCGGCTGGCAAGAGATCGCCTGGCCCGGCGACCGCCAACCTCGCGGCTACAGCGACTCACAGGTGACCCTCTCCGACGGGCCTGACCTCTACACGCCGAAGGGCATCGGCGCACAGCTGCTCGGGCTGCTGGCCACGTCACCTTGACGCAAAGGCGCGCTCTCGTCGTCGGCAGCGGTCCCGGCGGGTCGGTGGCGGCCATGGTGCTCGCGCGGGCCGGTTGGGACGTCACGATCTTCGAGAAGGGCCCCAACTACTTCACGGATCTCGGCTCGGAGCGCCCCGGCACGGTGTTCTCCAACGACGAGCTCAAGATGAGCCGCTCTTTCTCGCTGCCCGACCCGACCTCGGAGCCACGAGTGTTCCGCTCGTCGCCGCAGGCCCAGCCGATCATCGGCGCGGTCCAGTCCCTGCCCCAAACCGTGGGGGGAGGCACCGTCCACTGGGACGCGAAGACGCCGAGGCTTTGGGACATCGACTTCAAGAAGCTCTCGATGCTCGGCCCGGTCCCGGGGGCGGACATCGCCGACTGGCCTTTCGACTACGCCGAGATCTCTCCCTTCTACGAACAGATCGAAGAGCTCATCGGGGTCGCAGGCGACATCGCGCTGTTCCCCAAGGAGCCGACGCTCGCGCACGCCCCGCGCACCAAGCCCCTCCCGATGCCGGCCGGCCCGCCCGAGTACTCGTCGCTTGTTGTCTCCGAGGGCTGTCGCCGGGTCGGGTTGCACCCGTTCATCGCCCCCATGGCGATAAACAGCCGCGAGTACCAGGGGCGCCCCCGATGCGACAACTGCGGGTTCTGCTCCGGCTACGGATGCCCCATCCTCGCCCGGGTTGGTGCCCTCGCGCCGCTGCGCGAGGCCCTGCGGGCCGGCGCGGAGCTGCGGGCCGGCTCGATGGTGGTAAAGGTCGAGACGAGCGGCCACAGGGCGACCGCCCTCAGCTGGCTCGACGAGGACAACGAGCTCCACCGCGAATCCGGCGATCTCATCGTGCTCGCGGCCAACGCCATCGAGACCACGAGGCTGGCACTGCTCTCCGGGCTTGCCGACCCCTACGACCAGGCGGGCCGCAGAGTCATGTTCCACTGGTTCTCCGAAGGATCGGGCATCTTCTTGTCCGAACGGCTCCACAACTATCGCGGCCGTGACCACACCCACGACATAGACGACTTCGCGGACCCCGACTTCCCCGGTGCCCGCCGGGCCGCCAAAGCCGCAGGCCTTCCTTACTTCCGCGCCGGCAAGGTCGAGCTCGGCGGGACCCAGTTGCCGCTCGACGAGGCGAGCAGTTACCAAGAGGTGCTGCGCCTGCTCGTACCCGAGAAGCCCTTCGGGGCAGCGTTCAAACAGCTCATGCGCGCGAGCTTGTTGAGAGACCGACTCTGCGGCATCGAGCTGATCGGTGAGGACCTCCCGTACGCCACCAACCGCGTCGATCTCGACCCCACGGTGCGCGACTGGAGAGGGATCCCGGTGGCGCGCGTCACTTATGGCCCGGGTCCTTCAGAGCTAGCCGCCCAAGCCTTCTACATGCCCTGGCTGGTGAAATTGTTGAAAGCCGCCGGCGCCGACGTCGCGATCGCGATTCCAGAGCTCCCGTCCCCCCGGTTCCCCATCGCCCAGGACCAGGTCCCGGCCACCGAGCACGTGATGGGAGGCATGACCATGGGGACCGACGCCCGGACCAGCGTCACGAACCGTGACGGCCGCCACCATCACCTCGACAACCTCTTCGTGGCGGACGGCGCCGTCTTCCCGACCTCAGGAGGGCACAACCCGACCCTCACGATCATGGCGACGGCACTGCGCCAAGCGAACACCTGGGCAAGCACCTGACCCGGCGAGGCTCGACGGTCCACAAGGGCCGAAGGAGCTGCACAGCGACGACCCCGGGCCCTGGGGAGTCCTGAACGGCCGGGCGTAGACTTAAGGGGACAGGTCTCTTGGAGGAGCGCCAGTGGATCACACGACTTCGGGTTCTTTCACGTGCCCGATCACGAGGCGGCACCTGCCGACGCCTTCGGGGCGCGAGAGCCGGAGCGCGTGAGCAAAGACGGCCTCCCGGCGAGTGATGAAGGGCTGAGCCAGGACCTCAGGGGACCCGACGCAGCTGACCTCGCCGCAGCCGGCTTGGCGATGGCGCGCCGGTTCGCAGCAGCGGCCACGCTCTGGTGTGCGGCTCCATCGTGGCCTTGGCACGCCGAGCACGCTGCCGGCGAGTTCGCCGAGCCGGTCGAGCCTTCTAAACCCGGACTTCCCGCCGTGACGGTCCCGGACGGCCCGTTGGCGGAGAGCCTCAGGCCATTGGCGCGCTCGGGCGACATGCTGCTCGTCATTTCTCGACGCGACGAGCCGTCGCTGGCCGGGCTCAGGCAACGGGCCAAGGCCTGGGGAGTGCTCACGGTGTGGATCGGAGCTGGTCCGAGGCCCGAACCGGGCTCGGCCGATTATGTCTTGTGGGTCGACGGCGACGAGACGACCGCCTCATACGGCGGGCGGTTAGCTCTCGTCACCCACGTCCTTTTGGGATTGACCCGCACCTGCCTCGGGCATCCCCACCTTCTTGCACCCGAGGCGGCCGCGTGCACAGAGGAGGTCTGCATCACATGCTCTGACGAGGGCCGCCTGGGCGAGGTTGTGACGCTCGGGGCTGACCGGTGCGCGCAAGTCCGCACGCCGGACGGCCTCGAGGCGGTCGACACGACCTTGATCGAAGGTGCTGGTCCGGGCGACCTCGTGCTCATCCACGCCGGTCTCGCAGTGGCAGTCGTCGAGGTGTCACCGAGATGAGGAAGGAGGACAGCGGCGTTTCCCGCCGAGCACTCGAGGCCGGCGAGGAGGAACTTCGCGCGTTGTTGAGCGACCTCGTCGAAAAAGCCCGAGGCGAAGCCGAACAGGCCGACCGCCTGTGCCGCTCCAGCTTCGAGGCACTGAGAGACGAGCTCGAGCGGGCTGGCCGGGCAATTGCGCAGCGGCTGCGCGCGGGCGGGCGCCTCTACAGTTTCGGCGGCGGCGAAAGCTCCATCAATGCCGCAGGCATAGCGGCACTGTTCGCCCGGTCACAGGAAGGGACTTCACTTGCGGCCAGGAGCCTCGCCTGCGACCGGGCACCGGGGAGCGCGCCCGGCAACGAGCCCAGCTCCGGGCGGCAACTGGCCGTCTTCGCGCGGGCGGGCGACATCGCCATGGGCTACTCGACGGGTGGGGACAGAGACGATGTCATCGCCACCTTGGCAAAGGCCTGGCGCCGGGGCCTTTTGACAGTGGGCTTCACCGATTGGCGGGACGACCGGATGACAACGTGTGGCATGCTCGACCACTGCTTGGTCGTGGCCTCGCACGATCCGCACCGGATCGAAGAGGTCGAGGCGGCGCTGAGCCATCGCCTGTGGGCAAGCGTGCAACAACTACTGGAAGACGACGGCGACAGACAAGTGACGGGCCGCCGGCAGCCTGCCACCGGGCAGGAACTGCTCGTGGCCGAGGAGGCACCTTGAGCGATCAGGAGACCGGCCGTGGCGGTTCGCAAACCACCACGCCGCCATCGGCGACGGCTCACGACTTGAGCGGCAGCGAGGCCGCCGTGCTCGAGCGCATCGAGGCGTTTCGGCGTCGGCGGCCCCGGTTCCGGGATGACTTCGTCACCTTGGCGCACGGTGCCGGCGGCAAGGCATCGGCGGCATTGATCGACGCCGTGTTCCTGGACGCCTTCGGGGGTCTCGAGCGGCCACCGCTCACCGATGCGGCGCTCATCACAGTCGGTCATGGTGACACGCTGGCGTTCAGCACCGATTCGTTCGTCGTCAAGCCCCTTCGCTTCCCTGGTGGGTCGATCGGTCACCTCGCGGTCCACGGGACGGTCAATGACCTAGCGGTGATGGGAGCCCGGCCCCGTTGGCTCTCGGCGGCGTTCGTCATCGAGGAGGGCTTCGCCATAAGCGAGCTCCGCCGGGTCGTCGCCGACATGTCCGAGGCCGCCGCGGCGTGCGGCGTGAAGATCGTCACGGGAGACACCAAGGTCGTCGGCAGAGGGGCGGCCGACGGGCTGTATGTGACCACTGCTGGCATCGGTGTCGTTCCTGAAGGACGCCGGGTCGGCGCCGGTCTCGTCGCGCGGGGCGACCGTGTGATCATCTCCGGCACGATCGCCGATCACGGGATGGCGGTGATGTTGGCCAGAGGCGACCTTGATCTCGAGGCGGAGATCAAGTCCGACACCGCCCCTGTGACCGCCCTCGTCGAGCTGTTGTTCGCAGCCGCCCCTTCGACCCGCTGGCTGAGGGACCCGACGCGCGGCGGCGTCGGGACCGTCTGCAACGAGCTGGCCCACGACACGGGCCTCGCCGTCGTGCTCGATGAGTCCGCTCTTCCCATCGATCCCGCGGTGGCCGGGGCATGTGACCTGCTCGGGATAGATCCTCTCTACGTCGCCAACGAAGGCAAGCTCGTGGCTGTCGTGCCGGCCAAGGAAGCCGACGCGGCCGTCGAGGCGTTGCGCGGCCATCCGCTCGGGACCGGGGCAATGGTCATCGGCGATATCCGCGCCGAGCCTCAGGGCATCGTCGTGCTGCGCACCTCGTTCGGGGGAACCCGGATCGTCGACATGCTGGTCGGCGACCCACTGCCGCGGATCTGCTAGCGCTCGGTGAGCGTGTTGCCTCAGCTCACCGAGCACCGCCGCGTGAGAGTCACCGGCACGGTGCAGGGTGTGGGCTTTCGCCCTTTCGTGTTCCGCCATGCCGTGTCGCTCGGCCTTGTCGGCTTCGTGCTGAACGACTCCTCGGGTGTCCTCATCGAGGTCGAAGGCAAGGAGTCGGACGTGGCCGAGCTCTGCCGGCTCTTGAGCGAGGCCCCGCCTCCACTCGCCCGGGTCACGTCGGTGGACTGGGTGACACTGGCCGGTAAGGGAAGCTTCGACAGCTTCCGCATCGTCGACAGCACAGCGGGGAAGGTCCCGAACGTTGCAGTAAGCGTTGACAGCGCCACGTGCGCCGACTGCCTGTCCGAGGTGGACGACCCTCACGACCGAAGGCACGACTATCCCTTCACAAACTGCACGAACTGCGGGCCGCGCTACACCATCGTGCTCTCTGTCCCCTACGACCGGCCCGCCACGACGATGGCCGGCTTCAAGATGTGCCCCGAGTGCCAGACGGAGTACGACGACCCGGCAAACCGGCGATTCCACGCTCAGCCGAACGCCTGCGCGAACTGCGGGCCCGAGATCGCCTTTTGTGACCCGGGCGGCCGTGTTGTTGCCAGAGCCGGTGCCGCTCTCGACGCGCTTGCCGAGGCGCTGTGCCAAGGCCGCATCGCCGCGGTCAAAGGCATCGGCGGCTATCACCTGGCTTGCGACGCGACCAGTCACGAGGCGGTGGCCGAACTGCGGCGCCGCAAGTCCAGGGACGACAAGCCGTTCGCCCTCATGGTGGCCGATCTCGAGATGGCGAGGTCTTTGTGCGTGCTCGACTCCAACGCCGAGTCCGCGCTCTGCTCGCTCGCCCGCCCGATACTTCTCGCCCAGCGCAGATCGGATGCCGCCGTGGCGCACGAGGTGGCGCCGGGCATGCCCGAGCTCGGGCTGATGCTGCCCTACACGCCCCTTCACCACCTGCTCATGGCCAAGGTGGCGCGACCGCTCGTCTTGAGCAGCGGCAACCAGTCCGACGACCCGATCGCCAACAGCGACGAGGACGCCTTCGCCCGACTCGGGCCGATGGTCGACGGCGTGCTGTCGCACGACCGCCGCATCCACATCCGGTGCGACGACTCGGTCGTGCGAGCGACCGGACGCCGGCTTCAGATGGTGCGCCGGTCCCGCGGTTACGCGCCAGAAGCCCTGCCGCTCCCGCACCAGTCCGCCCGCCAGGTGCTCGCCGTGGGCGCGGAGCTCAAGAGCACCGTCTCGGTGGCCAAGCAGTCCATCGTCGTGTGCAGCCAGCACATCGGCGACCTGGAGCACCTCGCCACCTATCAGGCCTTCCTCCAGGCGACGGTGCACCTTTGCCGGTTGTTCGGGATCGAACCGGACGTCGTCGCCCATGATCTGCACCCGGAGTACCTCTCGACCAAGTACGCCCTCGACCTCGACATCGAGCCGTGGCCCGTGCAGCACCACCACGCGCACATCGCCTCGTGCCTGGCCGAGCACGGGCACACCGGAAAGGTGCTCGGCATCGCCTTTGACGGTCTCGGCTACGGCACCGACGCAACGATGTGGGGAGGCGAGTTCCTCATCGCCGACTTCAACGGCTTCGAACGGGTCGCACATCTGCAGCCCGTCCCGATGCCGGGAGGGGTTGCCGCAGTCCGCGAGCCGTGGCGGATGGCGCTCGCCTGGGCCGCGCAAGCCCTTGGCGCGGACGGCGCCGCCCGGCTCGGCGCCGGTCTCGATCCCCGCTGGAACCAGCTCCTACCTCTGGCCATCAGCGAGGGGGGTCAGCGTCGCTCGATCGTCACCACGAGCGTCGGCCGCCTTTTCGACGCCGTTGCCGCGCTCATGGGCCTGCGCTCCCGGGTCACCTACGAGGGTCAGGCCGCGATCGAACTGGAGGCGCTGGCCCGTGTCGTACCGCGGGCATCGGCTCGCGCCTATCGGACCGAGATCGCCGAGGCGGCAAGCCCCTGCGGACTTGACGTGCTCGATCCTTCACCGATGATCGCCACGGTGCTGGCCGAGCTCGAACGCGGGACCGACGCCTCGGAGATCGCAGCCGGGTTCCACGAAGGTCTCGGGCGCGCCACGGCCGCTTTGGGCGCACGTCTCGCCCGCAGGCACGGACTCGACACCGTCGCACTTAGCGGCGGCGTGTTCCAGAACCTGCGCCTGAGCGACATCGTCGAGGACGCTCTGGTCGCCGAAGGGCTGACCGTTCTCGTGCACGAGTCCTTGCCGCCCAACGACGGCGGCATAAGCGTCGGGCAGGCGGCCATCGCCGCCTTGGGCTCGCGCCCGGACTGAGCGGCTCCGACGGCGTACTAGCGGGAACCGCCCATGGTGACGGCGACTTGCCTGTGAAGGCGGCCGAAGTTGTAGTAGGCCGCACACGCGCCTTCGGAAGAGACCATGCAGGTGCCGATGGGGGTCTCAGGAGTACAGGCGGTGCCGAACACCTTGCACTCCCACGGCTTGATGGCGCCTTTCAGAACCTCGCCGCACTGGCAGGCCTTGGGGTCCTCGACGCGAACGCCGGGCACGTCGAATCGAAGCTCCGCGTCCCAGCTGGCAAACTCCGGGCGCAGCTTGAGGGCGCTCTCGGGGATGAAGCCCAGGCCCCGCCACTCGAAGACCGGGCGGACCTCGAAGACCTCGTTCATGATGGCGAGCGCGCGGGGATTGCCTTCCTCGCTCACACAGCGCGTGTACTGGTTCTCCACGCAGCACCGACCCTCGCTCAGCTGGGTCAGGAGCATCGCTATCGCCTGGAGGATGTCGAGCGGTTCGAAACCGGCCGTCACGAAGGCCTTGCCGTACTCCTCGGGGACGAACCGGTAGAGGAGCTGCCCCACGACCGTCGAGACGTGACCTGGCCCGATGAACCCGTCGAGGGAGAGGTCGGGCGACTCGAGGATGGCCCTCAGCGGCGGCACGATCGTCACGTGGTTCGAGAAGATGCTGAAGTTCATGACAGCGTCCTGCCTGGCCTTGAGCACGGTCGCCGCGGTCGAAGGAGCCGTGGTCTCAAAACCCACGGCGAAGAACACGACGGGCCGCTCGGGGTTCTCGGTCGCGATGCGCAGGGCATCGAGAGGCGAGTAGACGATCCGGACGTCGGCTCCCTTCGCCTTGGCGGCGAGCAAGCTGCCTTCCGAGCCCGGAACGCGCATCATGTCGCCGAAAGACGTGAAGATGACCCCTGGCGCCTGCGCCACCGCCACGGCATCGTCGATGCGACCCATTGGGATGACACACACCGGGCAACCGGGGCCGTGCACGAGCTCTACCGATGTCGGGAGGAGATGCTCGATCCCGTGACGGTAGATCGTGTGGGTGTGGCCTCCGCAGACCTCCATGAACTTGTAGTGCTCCGCTCCCGCGAGCTCGGCAATGCGCGACACGAGGGCGCGCGCCGCGGCAGGGTCCCTGTACTCATCGACGAATCGCATGTCGTTCCTCCCTCACCTGCGGTGCCGGTAGGCCGAAAGCCACCACGAGCGCGGCGGCCGCGGGCGCACCCACACCCGTCGCCACTACGCGATCTGCGACTCGACGACCGCTTGAACCTCGTCGGCGTAGGCCTGACCCATGAGCTGGAGGCTCGCGAGCGCCCGTCGCGCCTCGTCCTCGTCGATCTTCGCCATTGCGAAGCCAACGTGGATGAGAACCCAGTCGCCCGGAGCCACGCCCTCGTCTTCCAAAAGGTCGATGTTGATGTTGCGCCGCACCCCGGCGACGTCGACCTTCGCCAAGTGCCGGTCCGAGTCGAAAAGCTCGACAACCTCACCAGGAATCCCGAGACACACAGCTTCCTCCTCTGAACCCGACACTCGACGAGCTCGAGGATCAGATCGCTCGCACCCCTTCTGGAACGAGACTACCGGGCGCGGCGACGACGAAGAACCGTGTGCTCTGTCCCCTGGTCGGCAGAGCGAGAGGGTGCAGACGAGCGCAGGTCACGCACCGGGACCGGACGGACACTATCCGTCAACATTCTCCCCGCGATGCGGGTACGATTTGATCGCGCAATGGTATGGACAGCGTGTTGGGGGCAGCGTGAGCTTTGACCGTGAAGTCCGAACCGGGAGGGCCGTAGGCGCAGGGCGCCGGCCCACGGGTCCTGTGGTCAGCTTCGTGATCATCGTCGGCGCCGCCCTGCTCCTCACTTCAGCGGCCATCCACCTGCACCTTTGGGCCAACGGCTACAGGTACAAAGCGACCATCGGGCCCCTCTTCTTCGCCCAAGGCTGCGCCGCAATACTGCTCTCGGTGCTGATCGCGCTGATCAGGCGGGTCTTCGTCACAGTGCTGGGAGCTCTGTTCAACGCAGGGACGATCGCCGCGCTGCTCGTGTCGGTCCACGTAGGGCTCTTCGGCTATCACTCCCAGATGAGCGCTCCCTGGGCGAGAACGTCGGTGGTCATCGAAGCGGCATCGGCCGTGGTGCTGCTAATAGGCGGAGCCCTTTCGGTATGGGTCGAAAGGGCTCACATCCGCCGGTGGCGATCCTTCAAGACACCGGCTACCTAGGAAGCCTGTCAGCTGTTGCCGCTGATTCGCTGCGGCGTCACGAAGACCGCCGTCCTGCCTTCGGCTTGCATGACCCGGTCGAATTCGTCCCAATCCTGGTGGGTGCCGCCTGCCGCGACGAAAACACGCCGGAGCAGCCTGGCGAGCTGGGCGGCACTGAACTCCTCGAACGGGTCTTCCGGCCCCACGAGTCGGACCGGACCCTCGACTGCGACCCAGTCCGACCCCTGGCGGAACACGGCCGCTGCTCTGCCGCTGTGGCGCAGGTGCTGAAGCTTGCGGGTGCCGCCGGCCGCGACAAAGCCGACACAGGCTTTCCCGGGGTCAGGGAAGTCGAGGACGCCGGCGTTCACGACAGACGCGTGGATCGTCCCGTCGGGCCGGGTAGTGGTGACCACGGCCAGGGAGTCCTTGTTTGCGAGGCTCCGGACGTGGTCTAGGTCGTTGGGCATCTCTCCTCCAGTGTCGCTGCGCCATGATGCCCCAGCGTCGATACCGGCGTCGGCCAGTATGCGCCGTGCCCACCGCCGCTGGGCCGGAGCGTGCTCCTCGCGAGCCGCTAGCGTTCGGCGACATGACAAACGCCTGGACGGCCCCTCCGGTCGAGCGGATTCAACCTTCTCGCACCGGCGGCGAGCGTGAAGCGCTCGAGCAGTGGTTGGACTTCCATCGCCAGACGCTCCTCATGAAGTGTGCCGGCCTCACTTCGGACCAGCTCAAGGCACGCACCGTGCCGCCGTCAGGACTGTCCCTGCTCGGCCTGGTCCGTCACATGGTCGAAGTCGAGCGATGGTGGTTCCGCAAGCACGCCGGAGACGAGCAGATCGGCTTCGTGTACTGCAACGACGAGGAGGACTGCGCCGACTTCGAGGATCTCGAGCACGCTGATGCCCGATCCGACCTCGAGACCTTCCGGCGCGAGGTGGAGGCAGCCCGCGAAGCGGTGCGCGACAAGGCTCTCGACGAAGTGGTGCCGAGCCGCGGCCATCATCCTGAGCAAGTACGCAACATCCGTTGGATCTACGTTCACATGCTCGAGGAGTACGCGCGGCACAACGGACATGCCGACCTGATCCGTGAGCGCATAGACGGCGCGGTCGGCGATTGATCGGTCATGCTGTGACCGGCTCGCAGACGACGTGAGTGAAGGTTGGTCGCAAATGTCTCGCAAAGCTCGGCCGGGACGCACAGGTTTGTTCGCACTTGTCACTTCGGTCTTCCTGACCTTGCTGAGCGCAGCCCTGCCGGTCGTTCCCGTATCCGCGGGCACGGTCCGTGCGAGGTCCGCGGGAGGCCTCGTCGCTGTGGTCGTCGAGCCCTCCAGGCTCGGCTCTGCGAGCGGGATGACGCCGGTTTACGACTTCGTGCTGTCTGCGAAGAAGTCGGTCGACATGACCATGTACGAGCTCGTCGACCCCACGATGGTGCGCGATCTCGTCGCAGACCAAAAGCGCGACGTGAAGGTGCGCGTGATCCTCGACACCAACCGCGAGGCGAGCCGCAACGGGCCCGCTTTCCAGGCTCTCAGGGCAGGCGGCGTAAGGGTCGTGTGGGCCGACACGAGCTACGAGGCGACGCACCAGAAGACCATTACGGTCGACCGGACAGAGTCGCTGATCCTGACGGGAAACCTCACCGCCGAGTACTACGCGACGACCCGTGACTTCGGTGTCTTCGACACCAACCCCAGGGACGTGGCGGCCATCGAGGCCGTCTTCGACGCGGACTTCGCCCACGAGCCCATCACTTTTTCGGACGGCTCCGATCTCGTCTGGAGCCCGAGCTCACAAGCCCAGATGCTCTCTGTCATAAACGGCGCCGAGCACACGTTGTCGATCGAGAACGAGGAGATGGGCGACTCGACGATCACCGATGCGATCGTGGCCGCTGCAAGGCGCGGCGTGAGGGTCGAGGTCACGATGACCAACGACAGCGACTACGACAGCGACTGGGACTCGATTGTCAGGGCCGGAGGTCACGTGCATCTCTACGCCGACGGCTATTCGGACCTCTACATCCACGCGAAGACGACGATTGCCGATGCCGGTTTCGGCGATCAGAGGATCTATGTCGGGAGCATCAACTTCTCGCGTGCCTCCATGGACGACAACCGCGAGCTCGGTGTCATCACGACTGACGCGACGATCGTGAAGAGCGTCAACGCCGTAGTGACGGGGGACTACTCGCAGTGCGCACCGGCCACCGACTGCAGCAACTACGACTGAACACGCGACCAGCCGGCGACCTCGTGGCGCCTACTAGCCATCGGAGCGAGATGAGAAGACCACCAAGGTGGCAGGGTTCGGTTCGCCGGTTGCGAGCGCCCACCGCATCCGACGCCGGGCTTGGCCGTCGCCACGGGTGGGCGCGCGTCATGCCACCTCGGTTGGCCAAAGGCACCCCCAACACCGACCGGAGATCAGTCGGGGTGCCAGCCGAGCAGGGTGACACCATCGTCGACGCGCTGATCGCAAACGGGGAGCGCATCCCCGACCGCCCGGCAATGCGCCACTGCCCGCCTGATGAGGACTGGAAGATGATCACCTGGTCCGAGTACCTGCTGGCGGCCCGCCAGATAGCTGGCGGTCTTGCCGAGCTCGGAGTTGCGCAAGGTGCTCGGGTTGCGATCTTGTCGGCCAACCGCGTGGAATGGCACCTGGCGGACCTTGGGACCCTTTGCTGCGGGGCCGTGACAGTGCCCGTCTACCCGACCAGCGCACCGTCTCAGGTCGCATACATCCTCGGGCACGCACAAGTCGAGGTGTGCCTGGTCGACACCCGCGCCCAGCTGGCCAAGCTCATCGGCATCCGTGACCAGTTGCCCGCGCTCAACCGCGTGATCATCGCCGAGGGTGCCAGGCGCGCGGGCGACTCTTTCGTCGTCAGCTTCGACGCGCTGCGGAGGGCGGGTGCGGACCGCCTCAGGCGCGATCCCGTCGCGGTGGACGCGCTGTCGCACAGGGTCAGGCCCGAGGACCTCGCGACGATCGTGTACACGAGCGGCACCGGCGGCCCGCCCAGAGGGGCCATGCTGACCCACTCGAACATCATGGGCGTGCTGCGCAACGTGACCCCTGTCTACGACATCGGTGAGGGCGACCGCCTCCTTTCCTTCCTGCCTCTCAGCCACATAGCCGAGCGGATGATGAGCGACTTCCTGCCGATAGCGGTCAGGGGCGAGACCTGGTTCGCCCGCAACCTCGCCACCGTCGCCGAGGACCTCCCGGCGTGCCGGCCAACGGTGTTCTTGGCAGTGCCCCGGATCTGGGAGAAGCTCCGCGAAAAACTCGAGAGCCAGGTGCGGGCGCAAGCGCCGCCATTCCGCGCCGTCCTAGAGCGATACATCGGCCTCGGCATGCGCAATGTCGCCTTCGAACAGGAGGGCCGTCCGCTCGACCGATCGGCGCGCGCCCTTTACCGGACTCTCGACTTGAGCATTGGGGCAAGGCTGCGCCGGGAGCTCGGCCTCGAGCAGGCCCGCGTACTGATCACGACCGCGGCACCCGCGCATCCCGAGCTCATCAGTTGGTTCCATGCCATCGGACTGCCTCTGCTCCAGTTGTACGGACAGACGGAGGGTTGCGGCCCGACAGCCGCGAATCGAACCGCGCGCGTACGAATCGGTACAGTCGGCAGCGCCCTTCCAGGAACGAGCATCCGCATAGCCGACGACGACGAGATCCTGATCAAGGGTGCCAACGTTTGCCTGGGGTACTTGAACGACCCCGAGGCGACGGCCGAGCTCATCGACGCCGACGGCTGGATGCACACCGGCGACACGGGAGCGTTCGATGCCGACGGCTCCTTGCGCATCCTCGGTCGCAAGAAGGACATCATCATCACCGCGGCCGGCGAGAACATCGCGCCAGAGGCGATCGAGGTCGATCTCACCAACCACCCGCTCATATCCGAGGCGATCATCGTCGGAGAGGGGCGCCGGTACCTGACCGCCCTTGTCACCCTCGACCCCGATGCGCTCACCCGCTTCGCGCGACGGCACAACAAGCTCGGCGACCTCGAAGCTCTCGCCGCCGACCCCGAACTGCTCGCCGAGATCCAAGCAGCCGTGGATCAGGTCAACACCAAACGGTCGCGTGCGGAGGCCATCCGGAAGTTCCGCGTCCTCGCCCACGTGCTGACAGCCGAGGACGGCGAGCTGACCCCCACGATGAAGATCAGACGGAGCATCGTCTACGACCATCATGCGGAGGTGATCGCCGAGATGTACTCCGGCGGGTGAAGCTCGCCCCGCCGACAGGGTGGGTATCGTCTCGTGCGATGCCGAACCACGAAACGACGCCAGGGCTCGGCCGCGCCCGGGCCGGGCGAATCGTCCTGCTCGGCGTCGTCGTTGCTCTGCTCGCCGGTTTTGCCACGCGCCCGAGTGCAGCAAATGCCGCCCTACAGCCAGACCTCGGGCGCAGCCGCGTCCCGGTCGCACGACCTATGGCGCTTCGGTTTCTTCGCGCTCCCCGGAGCCTGTTGGGCGTCGCCGATGCTCCGATCCCGTTCGGGTCGGCGCAGTACTTCGGCACGCTGGGTTCGGGGGACTCGAGCCTTGGAGTGGCCGCCATGGCCACGAGCTCGAGCGGACGCGGCTACCTGCTCGTAACCGTGAACGGTGGCGTATTCCGTTTCGGCGACGCCAGGTTCCACGGTGGCATCGCAGCCCGGGACAAGGCGCACGTCGTCGCGATCGCCGAGACCGCCAACGGCGCGGGCTACTGGCTGGCGTGCGACGACGGGCAGGTCTTCAGTTTCGGCGACGCCAGGTTCCACGGTTCGCCCAGCGGCCAGCTCAGCACTCCCATCGTCGCCATGGCGGCCACGCCGGACGGCCGCGGCTACTGGCTGGCAGCCTTCGGCGGCCGAGTCTTCGCTTACGGCGACGCCAAGGTCTACGGTTCGGCGACTCCTGAGCTCCACGGCGACCACATCGTGGCCATGGCGGCCACCCCCGACGCCAAGGGCTACTGGCTCGTCTCCTCGCTGGGGCGCGTGTTCCATTACGGCGACGCCCATTCCTACGGCTCGGCAGCCGGCGAGCTCGGCAGTGACCACGTCGTGGCCATGGCGGCCACCCCCGACGCCAAGGGCTACTGGCTGCTCGCCTCGATCCCTCCACCGGTGGGACTCCCGGCACCTGGCGCGGGCTTCCTTGCCGGCCATGTCACGGCCATCGGTGACTCGGTGATGCTCGATGCCGAACCAGCCCTCGAAGCGGACATCCCTGGCATAGACGTCGAAGCGGCCGTCAGTCGCCAGTGGGATGCGGGCATCGCTCTCGCGCAACAGCTCAAGTCCGAAGATCGCCTCGGGGCCATCGTCGTGATCGACCTCGGCACCAACGGCCCTGTGAGCACCCAGCAATTCTCCGACATGATGAATGTTCTCGCCGGCGCCTCCCGTGTCGTTTTCGTCACGGTCCATCTTCCCCCGGACTACTCGTGGGTGACCTCGGTGAACGCCACCTTGGAGCAGGGGGTCCAGAGATACCCACGGGACCGGCTTGCCGACTTCAACAAGCTGGCGGACGAGAACCCGCAATGGTTCTACTCGGACGGCGTTCACATGCCGATCGGCGGACCGGGTGCCCAGGCGATGGCGAGACTCATCAAGTCCGAGATCTGAGCGACCGGCCGACCGGGTGCTCCGCCGCCCTCAGGGCAGCTCGGTCCTGGACGCGTCCGGCGACGGTGGACTGCTCTTTTTGACTTTGCGGTCGGTGAACTGTTCCGACTGACATCTCGGGCATCTCCTCAACGCGGAGCGGACCGCCAGCTGCTCGTTTGTCTCCGAAGTCAGTTGCGTGCCCGCCGCCGAATCAGCAAGCACGCCCTCGGCCAGGGCGGGCAACTGCCCGACTGCGCCGATCCCCGGGCCCCGGGCACGGCGGGCGCGGCGATACGAGAAACGTGCTTGCGCACTTGTGAGCAGCCACGCGGCGCCGCAGGAGTCACAGCGCCGCTCGACGAGCCGCTCCCGGCCGAACATGGGTCCACAGTACCGGCTGGTGCGGTATGCAAAACGAGCTGCACTGTTGGGTCTCTTGCACAAGATCCCCATCGCGGGCGGCGAGCGTGCTCGCTTTTGTCGGTGCCTGGCCGTCTCGGCGCCGCTGTCGCTGCCAGTTTCAGAACCTCTCGGCACTGGACACAGAGGAGTTCACAAAGCAGTTGTCCCGAGAGCTCGTCAGCCAGCAGACGATGGCGTGCTCCGGCATGGCCGTTCAGACTGCAGTTGCGCGACAACGCCGTAGGCACTCTGCCTCAAAGAGGAGCTGTCGAGGTCTCAGCCCGTCCCTTTCGGCTCCTCCAGCCAACCGAAGGTCCGTTGCCGACTTACGAACCTAGGCACGTCCGGTCAACAATCCCGAGAACCCGCCGGATTGTCAGTCATATTTCTTGACAGACATATAACCGCTCCAGCATACTCGGCGGGTGACCTTTGCGGTGCTGGCCGAGCCCTCTCGGCGGCGGATCCTCGACTTGCTGCGAGAACGGGAGCGCTCCGTCGGAGAGCTCGTTGTGGATCTCCGCCTGAGCCAGCCCGGCGTATCGAAGCACCTCCGCGTGCTGCGCGAGGCAGGACTCGTCAAGGTACGCGTCGACGCGCAACGCCGCCTGTACGAGCTTCGGCCTGAGCCACTCGTCGAGTTGGACGTCTGGCTCGAACCCTACCGTCGCTTGTGGTCTGGCCGGCTTGACCTTCTGGAAGCCCACCTCGCGGGAAAGGACTGAACCGTGGACGGATCGCTGTCGTACGAAGACGGCCTGTATGTGCTGCGATTCGAGAGGCACCTCGGGCACGCTGTGGAGCGTGTGTGGCGGGCGCTCACCGAAGCCGGAGAACTTGCCAGGTGGTTCCCGGGTGAAGTCGAGATCGACCTGAACATCGGGGGCAAGGTGCAGTTCACCAACAACGGGCTCGACATCGACGCGGAGCTCCTGCCAACAGACGGAACCGTCATCGAACTCGATGCCCCTCGCCTCTTGGCCTTCACGTGGGGAAAGGACCTGTTGCGTTTCGAGCTGACACCACTGCAGCACGGGTGCACGCTCGTGTTCACCCACAGCTTCGAGAACCGAGCCAGCGCGCCGCGGTCGGCCGCCGGGTGGAACGTGTGCATCGACTCGTTGGTTGCCTGGCTGGACGGCGCGGCGCGCACTGCGGGCAACTGGGCTGAGTACCACGTCCGCTACCTCGACGAGCTCGGGTCAGAGGGCACGTTCACACGGGAGGGCGACACTGCGGTGCTCCGCTTCGAACGCTTGGTGGACCGCCCGGCTGACGAGGTCTGGGAAGCCCTCGTCAAGCCCGATCGGATGCGTCACTGGCTGGGAGAAGCGAGCATCGACGCAACAGCGAACGGGCGTGTCGAACTGCATCTCGCCAATCCCCCCGGCTATGTCGTCACCGGCGTCATCACGCGCATAGACGCCCCCAAGGTGCTCGAGTACACCTGGACGAGCCCCGGCGAGCCGGAGGGACTCGTCAAGTGGCAGCTGATCCCTGTAGGCAGGAGCTGCATCCTGCTCTTCACCCACAGCCTTCGCGGACGATGGAACGAGGCGGGCACCTTGGCCGCCTGGCACGTGCACCTCGCTATGTTGGCAACCCATCTGGCCGGCCGGGCGACGTGGCCCTTCCCCGATACACGCTGGCAGGAGCTTCACAAGCGCTATGGGGGCACGCTGGGCTGAGACACGTCGACAGCCCGATTGGCCTGGAAGACCTCGCGCCTCGGCGCCACGAGGCGCTTCGACTTCTATGATCGCCGGGTGGAGTACGCAGACTACGACGTCGTAGTGGTCGGCAGCGGTTTCGGGGGCAGCACGGCGGCTCTGCGTCTGACCGAAAAGGGCTACCGCGTGGCGGTCCTGGAATCCGGTCGCCGGTTCGACGAGACGACGCTGCCGAAGACCTCGTGGCGACTGCGCTCCTTCTTCTGGGCACCCAAGCTCGGGCTCTTCGGCATCCAAAGAGTGTCCCTGCTGAGGAACGTGATGGTGCTCTCGGGCGCGGGCGTGGGTGGCGGTTCCCTCGTCTACGGGAACACTCTCTACGAGCCCTTCCCGTCCTTCTTCTCAGACGCCCGTTGGAGCCATATCACCGACTGGCGCGCTGAGCTGGCCCCGTTCTTCGATCAGGCAAAGCGCATGCTCGGAGTCGTCCCGAACCCGACCATGACCGCGGCAGATCACGTGATGCGCGCGGTCGCCGAGGAAATGGGAGTTGGCGAGACCTTCGGCCCCACGCCGGTGGGGGTGTTCTTCGGCCAAGCCGGACTGGAGGTCGCGGACCCGTATTTCGGCGGTGTGGGCCCTACCCGTAAGGGCTGCACCCAGTGTGGAGAGTGCATGACAGGCTGCCGCCACGGAGCCAAGAACACACTGCTCAAGAACTACCTGTACCTCGCCGAGCGGGGTGGCGCCGAGGTGTACCCGCTCACAACCGCTACCGCCCTACGACCGCGCTCTGACGGCCGGTACGAGGTCTCGACCGAACGCACCGGCGCCTGGGTGGGGAAGAAACCGAAGACATTCGTCGCTTCGGACGTCGTGCTGGCAGCGGGCACGATGGGTACCCAGAAGCTGCTGCACTCCATGCGCGACAGCGGCCAGTTCCCCCACCTCTCGCCGAGGCTCGGCGAGCTCACGCGCTCGAACTCGGAGGCGATCATCGGGGCGCGCACCTTCCGCCGCAATGTCGACTACTCCAAAGGTGTCGCCATCACGTCGTCGTTCTACCCGGACGCCCAAACCCACGTCGAGCCGGTTCGCTACGGGCGCGGCAGCAACGCCATGGGGCTCTTGACGACGGCACTTGCCGACGGCGACGGTCGGTCACGGCGGCGGACATGGCTGCTCGAGGTGGCGCGCCATCCATTGATGATGGCGCGCAACTTGAGCATGCACCGGTGGTCAGAACAGACCATCGCAACGCTCGTCATGCAGACACGCGAGAACTCCCTGGTCTGTTACACGAAACCGGGACTGTTCGGGCGGCGGCTCACATCCAGGCAGGGGCACGGTGAGCCGAACCCGACTTGGATACCGATCGGGCACGACGCCGTCCGGCGCATAGCCAAACGCATCGGTGGATTCCCCGCGGGCGGCTGGAACGACGTCTTCAACATCCCGATGACGGCCCATCTCCTGGGCGGCGCCGTGATCGGCGACTCCCCCGAGACCGGCGTGATCGATCCGTACCACCGCGTCTACGGCCACCTTGGCCTGCACGTCGTGGACGGCGCCTCCGTCTCTGCCAATCTCGGGGTCAACCCGTCGCTCACGATCACTGCACAGGCCGAACGTGCAATGGCGCTGTGGCCGAACAAGGGCGACGCGGACCCACGAGCCCCGCTCGGCGAACCCTACCGACGCATCGAGCCTGTGGCGCCCCTTCACCCCGTCGTCCCTGCCGGGGCCCCGGCAGCGCTTCGACTCAGGCCAGAGCCCCGAAGCTCCTAAGGCCCCACGCCCCCAAGACCTCGGTCTCGCGACGATGGGAGACCGCGCGCGCCCAAATGTGCGGGAAGGCGTTGACCGTCAACAAATGGTCCCAGACAAGTACGTGGTAACGGCCGACCCTGTAGAGGTGAGCCGGTGCTCCCCATGTCCTCCTCGCGGAGGTGAGGTAGCGACCACTGGACCTCGACTTGCCGTACACGAAGAACTGGAACCGTTGACCGGCGTACCAGCTGGCGCACGACTGGGGCATCGTGCGCTGCAGGCCATTAGGTCCGATCGACACCGGCCTGACTACGACTTCTCCTCTACTCTCGACCGTTGTGATCGAAGCGGTCCAGTAGCCACCGATCCCGTCTCTGAGGTCGTGCGCCTCCAGCCAGGCGGCCAAGGAGCTTGCGGGCTGCGTCGGCTCAGGGAGAGTTAACTCGTAGGCGAGTCCGGCAGCAAAGCTCAGTGACACGGCCACTCCGGCGATCGCGAGCGCGCGAACCACCCAACGCACCCTCAGCTTGGGCCACGCCCGGGCGATCATACGACCGGTCAGGACACCGGCGAAGACGATCGGCGGGATGAGGAAGTGACTGCCGGGTCCATTCGCTCCCGCCAGGAGCACAAAGGTGGCCGACGAACCCAGAACTGCCAATAGAAGCATGTCGTCTAACCGCCAGAGCGCGGGCTCTGACGAAGCGGCCGCGCCCTGTGAAGGCCCGCGGATGGCACCGAGGATGAGGTTCACCAGCGCGCCCGACAAGCAGACGAGCATGCAAACTGCGCCGACGCCGTGCACACCGAGTAGTGCAGGAGGGATCCCTCCGGTAGCCGAGTGGCGGTTGGCCAGACCGACCAGATGAGCTGAGTAAGTGAAGATGTGTCCCAAGTTGCTCACCAGCTGACTCAGGTCGGCGAGCCTCAGTGTGGGCCCCTGTTTGAACTTGCCGAGCAGATCGGCAAGTCGAAGGGCCGCGTAGCCGATCCCGCCACTTGCTACAGCGGCTGTCACCTGCGCCAGGCCACTTCGCCATTTTCGCTCGCGCAGCATCGCCGCGAGGCCTGCGACAAAGAGCGGCGCTATCCCATACGCGACGATCATCAGATCGCCCAGCATCCCGAAAGCGAGCAGAGCCACCGCCGCGGCCCAGCCCCAGCCGAAACCCCCGCGGCGCAGCGCTGCGAACCCGACAAGGACGTACAGAACGGTGGCGACGTGAAAGCCTTTGCCGACAAACCATAAGTCCATGGCGGGAGTGGCAAAGGCGAGAAGGGCCACGACGGCGACGGCCCCGGCAAGACCCGCGGAGACACGGTGACCCTCGAATGCGAGCAGAACCCCTAACGCGATGGTCACGGCGGCCACGACCGCGGGCTCCCCATAGAGGATCCCTGGCCGAACGCCGCCAAGCCGGACCGCGACAGCGTAGAAGAGCGCGTCGCTGGTCCAGTAGCTGCCTGGCGCCAGCATCCAACCGTGCAACAACAGGTGGCCTTCGCCCATGGCCTGACCTACGAGCAGCGTGGTCGCCTTGTCCGAGTCGGCGGCTCCGGTATGTACAGACGTGCCGTAAAGCAGAGCGACGAGACCCGCGAAAGCGGCCGCCCCCGCCGAAGCCGTGGCCACTCGAAGGCAACGGCACCTTGACCATCGGGCTCGTGACCTCGGAGTCGCGTCGTTGGGGCCCGTAGCCGTCACTGGACTAGGCCCCCGACCTCGGCCCCGCGCTCATCCCCCGGCTCTTGATCTCGGCCATCTCGAGGGCCGGGGCTAACGACTCACCGAGGTCGGTGCGCACAGGGCGGCTTCGCGACCGACGCCGTACCTGCGGCCAGAACACCCACGAGAGCAGTAGGGCGAGAGTCACCAACGCCAACCATGTTGCTATGACAAGCCGCCTCGGCATGTACCAGAAGTGAACCACGTAACGGCCGGCCGGGACAGGCGCCTCCAGCATGATGTCCTCGTAGCGATACAGCGGCAACGCGCGGCCGTCGATGGAGGCGTGCCAACCCGGGACGTCGGTCACGCGCATCACAAGCTTGCTCGGCGCCGAAGCGTCCACAGTAAGTGTCCAGCTGCTCGACACAGGATGCACCGAGGGCACGGGCTCAAAGGTGCCCCGGCCACCATCGGGCATCAAGGAAAAGCGTGCCGCGCCGGGAACTTCGTAAAGGCGCTCACCGGCGAACGACCCTACGTAACGGGTGCCCGGCGGGGGCGGGAGGAAAACCCGAGTCGGCTGCAGGATCCATTGGATGCCGAAGCGGCGGGCCAGCGTGGCAGAGTCGATGTCGGGCTCGATCGTGGGCGGCCCACCGGTGCTAAGGAAGTACGCCTGCGGAATCACCGGGTCGTAGGCTGCGAACTCGGCAATACCGTAGCCAAGGTTGGCTTCCGGGAAGAAGCCGGCGTGCGCCATCTTCTGGGTCTTCAAAGGCTTTCCAGTGTCTATTCCGATAAGACCCGAGCCAACAACGCCTTCCAGCCGTGCGACCGCTGGCGTGACCGGGTAGAAGTTCTTGGTGTACGAGTTGATCCCGACTCCGGAGAAAACAAGAAAAGCCGCCTCCGCGCCAAAGAGCACCGCGACCGCCGCCACGACTGCGGTTCGGGCGGACCGACGAGGGCCCAGCCTTCGCACGAAGGAGAACAGGACGCCTGCGAGAACGCACGCCCCGACCAGCCCGATCGGCCACCACAGGCTGTCAAGGCGAAGCTCGTGCTGCAGCGTCGGGAGGTTGTTCGCGACCGCCCCGTACCACAGGAACCCGACGACCAGGGCGACGATCGCGCTGAGGACCCAGTACGCGCTCAGCATGCGGCGTTCGCCCCGCAGGCGAATGAGGGTTTCGAGCCCCAGGGCGGACAGCACGCCAACAGGCACACCGAGCACCAAGCGCATCCGCTTGATCGCTATGCCCTTGAAACTCGAGTCCCTCAAGAGGATGGACACGAGATGGAACGACTTGGTCTGATACGAGATCACCATGGTGACGACGACCATGACCGTGAGCGCGATGACTGTCGGATGTCGCCACCAGCGCAGCACGGCTGCCCCGGCCAGAACCAGGGCTATGACCCCTACGTAAACAGCTGTTTCGTAGTAGTTGCCGTGCGGATAAAACCAGGTGCTCCCCTTTGTCGGCAGCCCGTAGTAACCCGGTGCGACGAGCAAGCCGAGGGAGCTGGCGTTGACTCCGGCAAAGCCTGACGCACCTGCGCGGTGGCTGCCGTTCACGTCCTGCAGCCCCGGGAACCACAAGGGTGCCGAGAGCACTGCTCCCGCGAGGACCCCGATCGCGATCCGGACCACGCCCGCGAGCGAGAGCCGTCGCTTCACGAGCGCCAGAACGCCCATCACGACGAAGAATGTCAACAACGCTGCCGCGACGAAGTAGTACGCCTCGGGGAATCCTCCGTATACGCAAAAGGCGATCGACAGCGCCAACAAGACCACGTAGGAGCGCTTTGCCCTCCAGCGGTATGCGAGGATCGCGAGCGCCGCGATCCAAGCGACCCAGTCCACTACGCCCGATAAAGGCCAGGCGAGCCAAGAGGAGAAGGCTCCCGAGAGCATGCTGACGACCCCTCCGAAGACCGAGGCGAGAGGTCTTAGGCCAAGCACGCGACAAAGGGCGTAGGCACCAGTCCCGGCAATGAGGAGCTTCATCGCCACAACGACGAGAAATGCGAACCGGATGGGAACGAGATAGCTCGTGAGATCGGGCAGGCTCAACACAGCCGACTGGAAGTTCAGGAACTGGTTCAACCCCAGCAGGCTCAGGTCGTTCCAGAGGGGGAACTGAAGGTGGTGGATGGCGGTCCAGTCGAAGGCGTTGAAAGACACCATCTGGCTGACAGAGTCACCATTCAACACGTCGTGAGGAGTACCGGGGTACACGCTCTTGGTAAGTGAGGTGAAGCCGAGGACAGCGTCGAAACTGCCGAAGCTCCAGCCGTCCTTGAACGCTGGTGACAGGTAGGCGACGACGAACCCGAAGATTGCCGAGATGCCAAAGAGGTCGGCACGGCAACGCTGCCAATATGACCAGAGACGCCCGCGAGATCGTGCGTGTACAGCTGTCAACGGCTCCACTCCGGTATTCGCCTCACGGCCCCAACGTTTGTCCGACGTCACGGGACGCGTCCCGACCGGCCAACAGTTCAGCGGGTCTGCAACATTGCCGCCAGTCGAGCAGAGTCAGCCCCAGGTAAGTCCATGGGAGCTGAGCTCGAGGCAGGAGCCCCGGTGGTCGTCCTCGCGCCACTCAGCTCACGCCCTCATTTGGACTGCGCCGAGGCGGTTCCACGAACTTGGCTGTCCGGCCCAACGTCAAGCTTCGGGACGGCGTGACTTGACCCGCGGCGCGGGGCAGGGGTCGGTCAGGCATGGGCACAGTGTTGCAGTCCAGCCTCGACCACAAGGCGCGGGAGCGGCTCGATCCGCCGTCGGACCGTCGTCGAGCTCACCATGGCGGGATCAGTAATCGAGTCAAATCCGACCGGGCTCATCGCCACCGTGGCCCGGGACAACGCCGACTGACAGTCTTGCCGGCGTCGTGTCGGCAACTACCCCTGGCTAGCGCCGCGCTTGCACGCAGAGCCGCCCCAGATGTCTCGTCCGGCGACCCCGGGCCCGACGGCGACCCCGCCTAAGCAATCCCCTGAGCGAAGGAGAAAGCGTGCTCTTGACCGCGGACCGCCAGCCAGGATCCCTACCGAAACTCACGCCCACGTGGTAGAACACAGCGAGACTTGTCTCAGTAGAAAGCGCGCCGGCATCCATCGATCGGTGGTGTCCGCGCGAACAGGGGGGAGAAGAATGCTTTCAGGGAAGCTGGGTCGCGGGCTTCTGGTCGCGGCCATTGCCACTGTGCTTACCGCTGTGCCATGCGTCGCGTCTGGGGCCGCGATACGGACATCGCAGTCCGGCGGCAATTCGCTCAAGCTCAGCGGACCGACGTCGAACAAGATCGGCGCGTCCTTCAAGTACACGATCTCGGGCACTGCGGTCAGCCCCGCTGACTATGTCGTCGCCTGGGAGCAGTACTACCCGCAGGCAGGGTGCGCCAGCACCTACGCGGCAGAGAGCACACGCGCTTTCCTCCCGGACACCTACGGAGTGACGCTGTTCGAAGATCGGAGCGTGTCCCACACCTACTCGATGGTCGAACAATTCGGCGCGGACCACGTCGGCAAGCACGGCATCTGCGCCTACCTGATCGACCTAGCGACTGGTGACACCTACGCGCATGCCGGCCAGTTCTGGACGAACCACAGTTAGCCAACGAGTTTGCTTGGAGCTCAAACGCTCGTCTGCCGCCATCGGAGGACCCGGCGGACAACGTAGCAGTTACGCCGCATGCCTGATCGCGTGCCGGGTGGCGATCTGCGCCGCCTGCCCTCCGCTCAGCTACAGCGGGTTCAACTGACCGTGGCCCGTGCCGCCCGGCTCGCCTGCACCGTCGCCAAGCCAAGCCAGCCAAGGAGCCAGGCGTTGGCGAGACGCGACAGAACAGTCCGCGCCTTGGGACCGGGACTCCTCGCGAGCAGAACAACCGCGACGAGAACGGGACCGCACCCCGCGGCAGTCAACGCCGAAGCCGCGGCCTGATGCCCGGCGTCCCAGCCTTCGTCGCTTCGCAGGGTCGACGGGATCCGTATGCCGGCGAAGAGGTTCCTCGGCAGGCGTCCCGTCGCCGCCATACGCCCGAGCACGACCATGATGACGCCGCTCAGTCCCAACCCAATCGTCTTGGACATACGCGACAAGGTTACAGAAGTCCTCGCTGCTTCCGCGGCAACAGGCCAGGAACCTGACGCGGCTCATGACCTCCGCGTCGCCAAAGCAGGAGCGTCAACACGGCGACCGGCCGCTCGCCTGGCAACGAAGACGAGTCGCCGGCGCCATGGACGCGGTGGTTGCGGCGAAGGACGCCTGCGCAGCGCAAGGACTGTTGTGACGCGACGACCGCTCGGGTCTGCGGTCTCATGGTTGTCAGGCTCCGGCGAGGACCCACTCCACTGGGATCACCTACCGTCTCCCGTCCGCCCAGCGCGCTGCACGACGCTCATCGGCGGCGGCGCGGACTCGGACCCAGCGCGGGTTTGCGAACCACAGCCGGGACAGAGACGACTCCTGCAACCATGAGAGCCACCATGGCCGCGAACAGGCCCGGCCACCATGCCCCTACGTTCGTGACCGCCGACCTGCCGGCGATGAGACTGGTGTCGACGACAAAAGCCGTCCTGTCGTAGAGGCTCCAGGCCGCCAAGGCACCGCAAGCGATCACCATACCGACGAGGCTCCCAACGTAGCTCCAGGACGAGCGCTGCCGATCCCGAGCAACACGCCGGCGGCCCGCTGTTGGCAGCCGGCCGAGGATGAGCGCGAGAGCGCCGACGAGCACCGGTTGACTGACGCCCAGCGCCACTATTGCGGCGGCCCCCTCACCAGAATTATCGAAACCCAGGGGAGCAGTCGCCATCGCGTGACCCGTTACGAGGTGGACGAGAACAATCTCGGCTGCTGCCCCGACGCAGGCGACTATCACCACCAGCGGCTGGCGCCGAAGGACCGGCCACACACACTGCAGGAGCGAGCCGAACACAAGAAGAGCTCCCACGGCAGCAAGGACAACCCAGACGTACAAGCCCGACCGGCGTGGAAACTCATAGCCGGGAGGAGCACTGTGGTACCACACCCGCGCCGTTGCCGCCGCGACGATCCACAAGGCCGAGATGACGACGAACAACAACGTGGCGACCGCTCCGGTCGCAGTCGACTTAAGGACTCGCCCAACCAGGAAAGGCCCGGACGAGAGCTCCGGCGAGGTGGATTCGTCCCCCATGCGTGCCCTCCTACATCTCGGTCAGCTGGACCGTCGTGTCATGAAGCGTCCTCATTGAGGCTTCGCGTACTCACCGATCCACGAGACCCAGACGGGTCCTTGGTCCATGGGGCTGGCTCGCCCAGTTAGCCCCGGACCGGAACGGCCGCTAGAACGCTTTGATGCTCAAGAGCGCGCCCCGTCCGGATGTGCACATAGCCTGTGTTCCTCACTGAAGCTCCCTGTCGTTTCACCTTGACCCTCTCCACAAAGCTGGCTGAGCTGCGAATATGCAGTCCACGGGGCAAGCCGAGCCGTGCTTTGACTGGAACGGATGCTCGTCAAAAGGAGTTCTCTCGTTGCTCGCTGGCGGTACTGCTTACACTTCCACCAATGGCGGGAAAGGTTACGGATAGTGATCTACCGATCGAAACGGCACGGCTGAAGCTCCGACGATTCCGCGAGGACGACGCCGAGTCGCTTCTTGCCCTGTACGGGAACCCGCAGGTCGTGCGGTACCTCTATACCGAGCCGATGCAGCGTGACCGGCTTGGCGAAGCCCTTCAGCGAAGGCTTCGCCCGGCGAAGCTCGAAGTCGAAGGTGACGTTCTTGAGCTTGCGGCGGAGCTTCGCACAAGCGGTGAGTTTGTAGGGACCGTGACCCTCTTCCACCGCAGCAGCGAACACAGTCGCGGAGAAATCGGGTACACGATCGCGCCGGAGTTCTGGGGCCACGGCTTCGCCAGGGAAGGCGCAACGGCCCTGTTGCGTATCGGATTTGAGCTTCTTGGTCTGCACCGGCTCGAGGGTCAGTGCGACGCCCGCAACCTTGCCTCGGTCCGGGTGATGGAAGTGATCGGCATGCGAAAGGAGGCACACCTACGCGAGAACGAGTTCGTCAAGGGTGAATGGACCGATGAAATCCTGTTCGCGATGCTCGCCGACGAGTGGGCGCGCCTGCAAGGTACCGACTAGAAGCAGCGCTCGTCCATGGCGCTAGACCCCAATGAGCTGGCGAGGGCGTCGCCTACCAACCACGGGGCGACATAAACCTGCTGGATCAAAAGACGAGTCCTAGTCGAACCAACGGCAACCCGCGACCACCTGGTTTGTCAAATGTGCTGCCCGGACCCCTCCAGAGCTCGTTCAAGTCCGAGTACCGGGAGATACAGACGAAGCGAGTTCTGCCTCCACCGTGTCCACTTGGTCTTTCGCTGTTTGTTCGACCTCCCGTTGTGGCTCGTGCGGCGCCGCTAACGGAAGGCCGTTGAGCGGACTGTCGTCTAAGCACCCGAAGCGGTGATCCAGCACTGCCCCTAGGCCTGGGGCCCGTAGGCGACCGCCATTTGCTGGCCACCGGTTCCGACCAAGACGAGCACGATGCCGTCGCCGATCGCCGCGACCGACGGTGGGGTTGGCGTCCCGTAAGGGTCGGGGGGCACCTTCGGCAAGAGCGTGTCACCCACGAACTTTGTCCCGGATGAGACGCTCAACGACTCGAGGAACCAGGCACGCCTGGTGACCGTGGTCCCGGCGCCGGGCTTGATTACGTAGGCGACGCCGCCAGATGCGGCGATCGGGTTCCAAAGCTGCACGAAGGTTCCTGCGGGCACATAGGGCGTGCCCAAGGACCACCTGAGCCGCCCCGTGCTGGCGGATCGGCACTCGACGCCAGCAAAGGCCTGAACACAAAGCGAGCCGTTTCCACCGAAAACCACCGGCTCTTGGGCCACGTCGATGAGTGACCAACGGCTAGCACCCGTCGAGGCGCTCACCATGAGGATCGACGTCATGTCCCAAGGGGAGTTCTCCTTCTCGAAGGCGCTCTCCAAGCTCGGGACGTCTCCCGGGACAGTACCAAATCCGAGCTCTATGGCGACCACGCCTGACGCCGCATCGGTCGCGACCTCGACGGCTCCGCCCGCAGAACCCAAGGCAGTGCTGATCGCTGCCGTCCAAAGAACGCGCCCCGTGGCGGGGTCGAGCGCCTCCACCTGACCGGAACATCCGACGAGCACCACCTCTGGAACAGCACCGGCCGGTGGCTGCGGGTAACAGTACGAAGCCGGTCGACCCGAGCGCCACAACACCTTGCCAGTGCGAAGGCCAACTCCAAGCGTCAAGCCGTTCGTCAGCTGTACGACCGCGACCTGGTCGGCGATCACTGCCGGGAGCCATTGAATCGGTCCGTCTGTCCTCCCTGGGCTGATCGGCAGCATCCAGAGGAGGCGTCCGGTCGTCTCGTCCAGAGCATCGACGCGGTAAACCTGGGCGAACTGAAGACATTGACCGCATGAGTTCGGCTGAAGGCGGCCCGCCGCCACGAGCACGACGCCGTCTGCAGCCGCAAGCCCCCAGATCTCAGAGTTCTCGTGGTCTACAAATGCCCAGCTTCTGGTCCCCGACCTCACGTAGTCTGCCGCGACGCAACCTGCTCCGCACCCATAGAGCACGAGCCCATCGGAGATGACGGTCGGCTCCTGGAGCCGTCGAGACCAGCGAGCGACCAAGTGCCCCGTCGGTGAGGACTGCGCGTTCAGCGAGCCGACGCCGACCGCCATGCTTGCCGGGATGAAATCACATGTCGGAGAGGAGCAAGTGGCACTGCTGATCGTCCGATCGCCGTACCCTTCCATGAAGGGCTGCGTCGTGTCGGATCCCGGGCGATCGGCGACGTCGCGAGCCGTGTTCCCGAGCACATTGGCGCCCGCAGTGAGATGCGCCTGAACTGGCGAGGTTCCGATCGAAGCCATACAGGCTCCCAGGGCCAAAGCCGAACCCATGATCGCAGAAGCGCCGATCTTGCGCACCGTAGTCATCGCGTCACGAAGCCCCGTCGCAAGGTTTTCGCGTATGACGCCGGACCAACCGCCTCGGCTGGCCGGAGTCCGGCACGGCGAAACGAGGTTCCGCGAATCTGAGTTGGCCAGGCTTGGGGCGACGTGCAAACACAACAAGGCCACCGATTCATCTCTCCAACTTAGGCTGCAACAAAGTCCAGAGGATTGCGGTTTCCTCTCCTCGCTGGCCTGGTTGACCGCGTTTATCGTGACGCCTCAGGCTAAGAGGGGTCACGTCCGACAAGAACCGACCTGTTCACGCGAATATGGCGAGCCGGTGCCAAGCCGCACCACCATCGCCTGTCGCGTACGTAGTCCTCACCGGGCGCACCAAAAGGACCCAGGCGGCGGTGGCGTTGAGCGCGGCTGTCGCGAGCCATCTGTAGTTCCACGGCCAGCTCCGCGAGGTGGTCACTTGCCCTTGCTGATCTTGGGTTCCGGGGGATGAGTGGATCTTCCGGTGTACTCGGCCGTCTCCGGTCGAACCGAAAGTGATGCCACCGACATCCTGGTTCGTGGCCGTGAACCAAGGAGTCGCCGGCGATACCAGTGAGAGGGCCCACTCACCAAACTCGAGCGGCCACTGATTGCGGGCCGCCTTTCGCGGACCTCGAAACGGCCCCGTCTCTGAGAGGCCCTACCTCGTGGTACGTCCTAGAACGTCGGTCGTCGGCTCACCGTACGATGCCTTACATGTGGCCGCACGCGTTCGAGCCATGCCACGATCTCAGCGCCGCGGAGTGGATAGGTCCACGCCTCCTTGCGTGGGGCACCGAGAACGGTACGCCCGTCACCGGCATCGTGCCCGTCGGCTTCGACGCCTACGTTCGTGTGTTTCACCCCGCGGGTGCCCCGGCCCCGTCTGAGACCGTCACATGGCAGGAGATCGCCCACTGGAGTGGCCGCAGGTTCCATCCGCTGGCCCAGTTCGAACGGATGTCGCTTCCGGCGAGGCCCCTTTGGGGCCCGCCGCCTTTCGACCAAGCTCCGTTCAGAGGAACCCTTATCCCCGCTGTCTGTGATGTGCTCGTTCAACAACTGGCGGGACTGACCACGACCCCATCAGTCTGCTACTTCGCCCTATGGGAAGGTTGGGGCGTCCTCAGCGGGGGCTGGTCGATGTTGAAGGCAGTCCACCATTCTGATGACGAACCGGACGCCATCGAAGCCGAGATTGTAGAGTTTCAACGACAGGTAGCATTGCTGCCACGCTTCGAACATCCCCACCGTAGCTACCTGCTCGGTCGCGGACGGATTGGGGTCGCTTGCGACCTGTACCGCCAGCCCCTGGGCCCCTACTCCTGGCCGAGGCTCGGACTGACGCCACAGTTGTGGTGGCCGGCGGACCGGGCCTGGGTGGTCGCGACTGATATTGACTTTGACTCCACAATCGTTGCCACCACGAACGCGGGGGCCGAAGCGCTCCTCAACGGCGAAGGGCTAGAAGCGTTGCCGGTTCCGAGCGACGGACGACTGGATCTCGATGGAGACCTGGTCAACCTGCCCCAGTAGGCGTGTCTAGGACGTGGCCCAGTCCTAGTTCTCTGCGAGTCCTCTCTCGTGATGGCACGATGGCGGTGATGGAAACATCGGTTGGGTACCCATGGCGAGCCCGCGTCTGGCTTCACCTTCGCATTCGCGTCGCGAATGAGCGTCAGGCTGAGTTCCGCGCCTTTCTCAAGAAGGCAATCCCCTTCTACGAAGCTCCTGGCGGTATTCGCGTCTGTCTTTTGTCGAAGGACGCGGAACCAGAAGTCTTCATTGAGCAAATCGAGTACATCGATGAGCGTTCCTACCAAGAAGACGACGAGCGCACGCGGTCCGACCCCATCATGACGCAGCTCCTTGCACGGTGGCGGTCCTTGCTCGCTGAGCCTCCAATTCTGGAGGTCTATCGCGAGGCTCCTCTAGGACCTTGACGGCTGTTGCGGCTCATCACCCTGGTGAGTGCGATCGGTAACGATAGAGCTGTTCATCGGACAGGAACCCTGTGCATAACGCCGCGCGCAGCGAGTTACAGGATTATCCGGGCGAGCACCCCTCTACCGAATGAAGACGAAGATCGGCTTCTTCTGCCCGGAACCGTGATCTTGAGAGCAAGGATGGAGTCCCGCTCCGTTCGGTGTCGGCTCGAAGGAGTAGAGCTGTAGACCGAGATGCCGTTGATGACATGTCGTTGTCCATAAGCGCTGGGAGGTTGATACGCCTCGTCGTTGAGGGACACCAGCGTGATGGCCGTATTCCCCTTCGGGGTTCCTTTCGTTGAACAGAAGCCGCCGCTCGGGTTGCCGTGCACGTCCGCCACTGGTTACTCGGTCGCGCAGGCCGAGGAGGTCGTAGAGGACCTCACCATGTCGATGGCACGGAAACCTACTGATTGCCGCGTGGTGACCCCAGTCTGCGATCTGTGACGCGCTTCGGTCCTCAGCCTGTCGCCCCAGGTCCGCCGCCCGGTCCCCGTGTCAAGCGTCGTCCCTAAACGTCACGGGAATAGCGCACGAGGCTTTTGGAGTTGATAGTGATAATTGGGGGGGCTTGCGCCCATGGACCTGCACGACGAGTTCGAGGTTCCACTGCCGGTGGCCGAAGCATGGGCGGTACTGACGGACATCGAGACGGTCACGGCCCACTTACCCGGAATCTGGCTTCTGCGGGTCGAAGGCGAGAGCTACGAGGGCGTCGCGAAAGTCAAAATCGGGCCGGTCACCGTGTGGTACGAGGGTATCGCCCGCTTTCTCTTGCTCGACGCCGACGCGCGCAAAGCAGTCCTCAAGGCGGAAGGTAGCGAAATTCACGGACAAGCTAGAAGCACTGCCGTGGTCACGGCAACCCTCGCGCCTTCAGCAAGAGGCACCAAGGTCAAGGTCGTCACGGTCATCTCCGTCGACGGCAGGCTCGCCCAGTTCGCCAAGGGTGTGATAGACGCCGTGTCGCGCAGTCTCATGGCCCAGTTCGCCGCAAACCTGGAGTTGACCGTGCTGGCCACACCCGAGGGCCCTTCCGCAGAGCCGATCGTCGGAACCGAGATCACCGAGGATGCCGGCGAGCCAGCTCGTTAGACCGCCAGAGGCCGACTGCGGGCCTAACGGCCGCTGCAATCCCCCGCCCTGTATCAACGCGATTCCTGCCGACATAGTGGGGTCCTGCACCTCCACCAGGGCGTCGAACGTTGCCCCGTACGGTGCGGCACCGTCCTCATCGTTTCAAGGCTGGACGCGCTCGTGGTCGGTGTCATGTCTGACGGCCCAAGCGGCAGGTTCAGTCCCTTCGTGGAGCTGGGCACCTACACGGTTGTGCCGGGGCTGAAGACAGGTCGGCTTCGCTGGCGGGGAAACGCCGTTACGGTCACAGTCATAGGTGGGTCGACGATAGGAGCGGCTTGACCGCTTGCGCTTGGCGCCATTCGGAAGAAGTAGCTGTTGCACAGCGCATTCGGGTCTGAAACGAGGAACCTCAGCGGCTTTGTAGGACCACTCGATGGCACGGTGTCGGCAAGCACACACGCCGATGGCGATAACTGGCTGCCATGTGATGGCGTCGCGGTCACGACACGCCCCAGCTTGGTGACGACAAGACCTTTCGATAGGCCGACAGACGCCGACGGCCGAGCCGAACCGGCCCCCCGCAACCCTCGCTCCGTTCTGACCCGGCCGTCGGGCCTGAAGGGAACCCCACCCGACCCAAGGCGTCCGCTCGGCGAACGAAACGAGCCGTACCCGACAACACAATCGAACACCCCACAGATCACCGTGGCAAGGGCTTCTGCTCGAACCACCGACTCGCCGCCATCAGGACTCTCAGGCGTCAGCGCTTTCGCTCGGTCTGACGTTGTCACGGCGCCCATGAACCATGTCAATTCTTGTCGGAAAACAAGCTCTCGGCATCCTCCGGTCGTGGCCGGGGTGCTGGTCGTAAGGCACGACTCTGGCCTTATGACTAGGACATGACACCACTTTCGGATCCGGTCCGCGAGGTTCTCGAGGGACCATATCTGGCCCACCTTGTCACCCTGAACCCCGACGGCAGTCCGCAAGCAACCGTGGTATGGGTCGGGCTTGAAGACAACGAGGTAATAGCTGGCCACCTTGGTTCCTGGAAGAAGGTGAGGAACCTAAGACGCGACCCTCGGGTGGTTATTTCACTCGAGACAGGACGACCGGGTCCGCATGGGCTAGCCGAGTCGTGGTCTACGGGACCGCCCGCATTACCGAAGGCGGCGCTCCGGAGCTTCTCCAGCGGCTTGCACGAAACTACATAGGACCAGACATGAGGTTCCCTCCGATGGACAACCCTCCACCTGGATTCGTGACCCGCATAACCCTTGAAAGAGTGTCCGGCAACGGCGACTGGTGACCTGCGCGCCCCACGCCGGTTCCAAGAGATGAAAGACCGTGCCGCAAATTGATGCACGTCCCCTAAAGCCTTACGAGAAGCTTGAAGCCGTGCATCGTGCCGGCGCTCATGGACAGGGTGGCGAGTGTTCGAGAGTTTCGCGAACCAACCGGACACTGTTCACCAAGCTGCTCTTCCGTCAACCCGTCGTCAGTCTCCCCACAGCACGGCGGTCTTGTTCCTAGAGCCCAGATGGATTGCTATCTCGCTCTCTGTCCTTGCCCGGATTTGACCGCGTTTGTCATCGGCGACGCGGACTCTTCGCGGACTTCGAGGTCTAGACCGACGGTGGCCGCACTCCCCGCTTGCCCTGGCGTCCGGCTCGGTAAACCCTTCTCAGTAGGAAGTTCACCGACGTCCGAGGCAGCTCGAACCAGGACCGGGCCGACGGCTCGCTTTGACGCGGCAGTTCCAACCCCCATCGGGCAGGACGGAGGCGTGACGAAGACCTACAAGCTCGGAGCTGCCCGACGTGGCTGTTTGTTCAGGCAAGGAACGACGCAGGGGTGACGGTAGAAGCACCGGCCGGACGTAGCGAGTCCAAAATGGTCCGAGCCACTACGCCATTGCCGGCCAACCCGATTGAGACGTACACCGGATTGTTGCGCCCCGGCACGTTCACTCGAAGAACGAGAATGGAGTAGGCCGGTGAAGTTGCCGGGCACGATGTCAGACCTTGCAGGATCAAGCAGTGAGCTGAAAGGGAGAGCGTCACCGTCGGCTCGGTACGTAATCCCGAATCCACCTGGACCCCATTCTCCGGTGGATGAGGAGTCGGTGACATACGAGGGCAAAAGGGAATGAGAAAGTGGCGGGCGTCGGTGCTCAACATCACTGACGTGTCTACAAAGGCCACGCCCTGTTGCCCACAGATGGCTCCCAGACCAGGAGTCACCTGAGTCCGAGTGATGGGCCAGTTTGCTGGAACGGAGAACCGCAGCCCTGCGAAGCCTACTGAACGCCATGACGACGGGACCGCGGGTGAAGAACCCGGTGCGAGCACCACAAAGCGCGGTGACCAGGTGAGCGTGTGGAGGACTCGCTGACCGAGCAGCCCGTCGACAGTGACTTCAACGTCTAGCGATGGAACCAGATAGCTCCTCCGCGGTCCCGTGGGGTAGGGGTACACGAAGATGCCGTTAATTACTTCTGGGTGACCGAGGACGGTGCTGTGTGGAGACGCTGGCGGTCCGAACCTGACCGTGGTGCTGGGACCGGGAGCGGTCTCCGCCGGACAGTGGAAAACGCCAGGTGTTGGATTGACGAATACCTCCCCAGACGGCGAGCCGGTAGGACACGGCGGTGAGTTGTAGAGGACCCACCAGGTGGCGGGTACCGATATCTCCGCGTCTCCGTAGGCAAGCGGTATCCATCCTGCTGGCTGAGCGCTACGGCTATGACCACCATCGCGGGCGCACGCAACTTCCTTGTCATCATGCTCCCATGAAGCCCTGATGGGATCGGTTCGCGTACAAGAGCTACACCCCCTTAGCTGCTAGCTAGATGGCGGGCGATGGCCGAGACGGTCCACCCTCGCTTGAACCAAGCATCTGCTTCCACGTCTTCTCTCACCGACAACATGATGGGGGCTCCTCGTGCTACTCGCCTTGGACACCGTCAGCATTGGGGAGACCTCAGCGCGACTGGCGGACCCCTTTTTCGGGCCACGCCACGACCGATCAGGGTGGGGTTTCGGTGATCGAGTCTGGGGAGTTTCCCGCGATCGTTACCACGCGACCAGGATGACTATCACGACCGCGGCAAGCCCGTGCACCTTGCTCATGGTCTCACGAGGCGTCTCAGCGCTCACCCCAGTCTCTAACTGGGCACGGCACTCGCAGATACACCATCAACGAGGACCCGGCTTCCGATTGGCTTGGTGAGCCTGACGGACAAGTGATCCAGGTATCCAGGTAGCGCACAAAGAACATCCGGAGGTATGACTCGCGTCTCGGCGACGAACACGACGACGACGGCGTTCTCCTGAACGACTCGCGCCTGGTAGGTATCGTCACAGCCCGTCGTCCCAACCTGACCGCCGACGAATCCAATGGTTATGGTTCGACCGCCGTCCCCCAAAACCGCCGAGCCAACTGACACGTTGGGTCCAGGTTGAGGCTCGGAGACACGACGCGGCTGGAACAGTTCCGAAGGCGAGAGCGCGAGCACCGACGCGGTTCCCTTCAGCCCCGAGACGGTGAACAGCCAGGCCGGAAAGCGCATGCTCCCATGTGCGGTCTCCCAGACGTCCGTGCCGAGGTACACACGGAGAACCTCGTCAGGCGGTCCCTCATACGTCCCTTGCACCGACGGCGCCAAGAGACGGAATGCCTGCTGCGCGGAGATGACGATCCACTGTCCGTCTCGTGCTGGAGACGAAGGGAACCGCGAAGGTGGCTTGACGTGACCCAGGCTGAAGGCGAGCTTCGCGTCGCCGTTTACGAAGCCCGCGCCGCTGAACTGGACTGCTGGAGCTACCAGACTGGGGGGGCTGGAACTCCCGACGCCAGCCCACGCCTTGTTTGCTGCGGCCAGCTCTTGGCTTTCTAGAGAAGAAAGGTTGGCGGTTCCGGTTAGGGCACTGGTGCCCGTGGTCGTGGTTGGGGCAACCGTCTGGGAGCTTGTACATGCGGCGAGGGTAAGTGCCAGAACCACGAGGACGAAGGCGCGCAACCGCACTGTGCTCATGCTCCCACGAAGCCGGGGTGGGACTGGTTCGCGTACGGTCCGGCACTGGACAAGACCCTCGGGAGAATGGGCGGAGGACCTGCCTCCAACGCGTTCATCGGTTGAGACGGCCTTGCCGTCGGTGAGACCGGCGTCATCTACGTCGACACGAACCCTGGTAACGCTTGTACGACAGTCTGGGCGCTTCTTGAGCTGCGTCCGAATGGAAGCGTGGTCGCGATCTGGAAGTCCTGAGGCGGCTCTGACAGCACATCCGTATTCCGAGACCAGCGCGGTTTCGGTTTGCCGGATGATGCGGTGCGCAGACGACCACAAGAACCAAGGCGGGCCGCGACAGTCACGTCATGCGGAGCATCGCCCTCCCCGAGAGTCCTCAAAGTGGCCCAAGGCTCAAGTCCTGGCGAACTCCGCAAGCCACGACCTCTGCGTCTCCGTGTCCGGTACAGACAGACCCCGAGCGGCCGAAATCAACTCCCAGGCTTCAGCGAGGCTAAGTCCCTCCCGCACCAGCACCGCGGCGGCGATAAGTGAAGACCGGCCGATACCTGCGCGACAGTGGACGACGATGAACTCACCCCAGGTGAGGCGTTCTTCAAGCTGACCCACGAGGTCGGTGACAGCCGCGGCCTCCGGCGCGCCACGGTCGGGAATCGGAAACGAGATGTACGTCAGTCCTGCTTGTCTCGCAAGTTCCGGCTCAGCGCTGAGCCGCAGCTCCACAAGCTCCGAATTGGTCAGTGCGCTGACGAGCACATCGACGCCCTCGGTTTGAAGCGCTAGCAACTCGTCGTCGAGCCAATCCCCACCGCGCGGACAGGCCATCGTTGCAAGGTGACCGGGACCGGAGCGATCGATTACGAACAAGGTAGGTCTCATGGCCCCATCTAATCTCGCAGGCGCGCATTTCAGAGTCGAGCGTCACAACCGAAGGGGTGCCGGGAGGTTGCGCATCATGCCGCCCGCAGCGAACCGGGGCCAAGCTGCTACCTGCAGTCGTCCATGAAGTTGGCAGTGACGGTGCGACCTGCCCAAACGGCCACGTCCTGGAACCCGTGTCTCCACCTTGAGAGAATGGCTTGATTACCGCTGAGAACTGCTGAGCTGGGCTTTCACTGCTCCTGGCCCTCCCGTTGCAACGCCTGCGGACGCCTGCGGCTGAAAGTCGGTTGGCGGAATGTTGGCGGAAGTTCAGAAGCTTCCGCAACAAACGATGCTAATACGTATGTTACATCTGTGTATGCTACGTCAATGCCTAAGAGTGAGTTCTTCGGTCGGGAGCGAGAACTAGCCGCGCTTGGCGCCGAACTCCGAAATGCGAGCGCATCCGGTGCGGGACGCCTAATAGCCGTTCGCGGACGCCGTCAGGTCGGCAAGTCACGACTGGTCGAGCACTTCTCCGAGCGAAGTGGTGTCGCGTACGGCGTCGTTGCCGGCATGAAGGGGACACCGGTAGACGTGCAGATGCGCCGGGCTGCCGAGACGCTCCGCTCCTCGACGCGGCCGCTACCTGCCATCGAGGCCGGCCTGGCTCGCCCGTCAGGGAACTGGTATGACCTGCTCTCCCGGCTGCAGTTCGTGCTGAACGAAGACCCCGCGATCCTCGTGATCGACGAGTTCCCCTGGGCAAATGATGCGAGCCCTGGTCTCGACGGGCTCCTCCAGTCACTGTGGGACCTCACGCTCGTCAGGCGCCCGGTCCTTGTCCTGCTTATTGGTTCTGACGAGGCAATGATGGATCGACTGTTCGCGCACGACCGACCGCTATTCGGTCGGCTCGACGGCAATCTCGTCGTCGAGCCGTTCAACCCGGCGGAAACGGCGCAGGCGCTCGGAGGGTCGCGCTCCGCGGTCGAGGTCTTCGACACACAGCTCGTCACGGGAGGATTCCCCGAGCTCGTCGCGCACGCGCGAAAGTTCAAATCCGTCGGGGCCGTCGTCGAGGAGGCTCTTTCTCGTCCCCACACACTGCTCGCGGACATCGCCCAGATCAACCTTGCCGGCGAGCTCGCGGACGGTGCCAACGCGCGCCTCGTTCTCGAGGCGATCGGAGCCAACGAGATTGGCGTAGTCAACTTCTCGCGCATTGCCTCGGACCTTGGAGGTGGCATCGCGGCGAAGACGGCGGTGAGCAGGGCAACTGACACTCTGACAGACACCAAACGCATCCTCGCCATCGACATCCCAGCCGGCGACAAGGGCAGCCGGCTCAAGCGCTACCGAGTAGCCGATCCGTACCTCCGTTTCTGGTTTCGCTTTGTCGAACCCCAGCTCCGCAATATTGAGGTCGGTCGCTCGGATCTGGCGCTAACGGCCTTCTCAAACGGCTGGAGCACTTGGAGGGGCAAGGCTATTGAGCCGATCGTTCGTGACGGGCTGCTACGTCTCGCCCCACACCTTGACACGCCGTTTGATTCGATCGAATCGGTCGGTGGCTGGTGGGACCGGCGCGGTGAACACGAGTACGACATCGTGGGGTCTGCACGGGACAAAACTCCCGTGGCGATCGGCTCAATCAAGTGGAGTGACAAGGCAACGTTCGGCGCGGTGGACCTAGCCGAACTTGAGGAAGGGCGTGCAGTGATACCGAAAGCAGCCGGAGCTCGGCTCGTCGCCGCCTCTCCGCGCGGCATCGCCTCAGGTGTGGGAGCCGACCTTGTGCTCGACGCCGCGGACCTGCTCAGCGCCTGGCAGTTGTGAGTTCTGAGCAGCCCCAACGGGATTCGAACCCGTGTCTCCACCTTGAGAGGGTGACTGGATTACCGTTGAGCGGCGCTGAGCTGGGCTTTCGGTGCCTTGCGACACCGCCCTGCAACCCCTGCGGATGCCTGCGGCCGTAAGTCGGTTGGCGGAATGTTGGCGACACGGGCAAGGGCCAGCTGGTCCTCCGGAGGCATCTGCGCCAAGCCTTCGCGAGACGGAAGAACTGTCGGCCTCGATCCGTCATCAGTCCTCCCATCGAACCCGGCTGCGACACCGTGCGCTGGGTTGGTTGCCGTCGGGCCATCGGGCCCAGTTCCTCGCCTGCTCTGGATTGTTGCATGCACGATCGTCTGTACCGCGAACTGTCTCATGGAATCGGGGGTCTAACTATTTTCCCTTTCCTTCAATGCAGGCATCTCATTAAAGACTTTGATTATCAACGCGAACCGACTTTCACACCAGTGCTGCTCGCGCCGCGAAGCAGATGAGCGGAACTTCACAACACAGGCCATACCTCCCTCGTAAACCGGCTTCGTGAACCTGGTCGTCCCCACGCGGAATGTGATCTCCAACCCCGCGACCGCGTAGACATGATTCAATTCCGCGCCAGCCACGGCATACAACACTGTTGGTGGCAGACCGCCACCCCTCGGCGCAACTGGGTCGACCTTCGCACCGGCAAACCTGCGTAGTGGATACGTCTTCTTGGCGCCTGGGGCCGTCGGCGGCCATCCCGTTGTTCCGGTCGGATAGGACAGAGAGCGTCCCAAGAGCGAGACATGAATCAGCCGGGGAATGGGGAATCCCGGAATCGATATCAGCTTGACTCCCAGTAGCGTCAGCGGCGTAGCCGCACTGGCAACCAGCGGAGCCGAAAAGACAGCAGGTCGGTCAGCCTGCACAGGTATGCCACCGAGGTCGATCCCTGAAAAACCGAACGTTGCAGAACCAGTGCAGCCAGCAAGCATCAGCGTCAGGCCCACTGTCGCGACTACGACCCCGACCTTGCGCACTGTGCTCATCATCCCACCAAGTGTCCTGGTTACCCGTACGGAAGCGTGCCGGGGCGTCTTGACCTGTCTCAGACTTGCGGTCTGGGCGGGAGTGTTGGATCTGTTGTTGGGTCTCGCGAACCGGGTGCGCGATCATGGCGAGGCGGTTAGCCCACTCGGTCGCGGTAGCTGCCAGTAGCTCACCGGGATGAGATCCCGGCCATTCGAATCGCCCTGGACCGCGTTGCTGGCTGCGCGGCGAGAACCGACGCGAAAGCAGTCAAAGACGTCCAGGTCTAGCGTTGTCTCGCGCCGGTGCTCAGTCGTTAGCCGCGACTGGAGTGTGATCGGAGGTTCAGAGGACATGGAACCATTGGAAGATCCGGTGCCTCGCCGGTCGAACCCAGAACGTTGGTCCATCGCTCGCCTGATTCCGGTCGTGGTGATTGTCGTCGTGCTCGTGGTTGCTGGAGGACTCGTGGGATACGCGTCAGGCAAGAACCACTCTCCGGTGACGGTCCGCACGGGAGTCGCCTACTCGACTCCATCCCAGATCGAGGTGACCGCGAACGGGTGGGTGTACAACGTCCCGCTCACCGTCGAGTGGTTCTCCCCCGACGGGACTATGAACGATGGCAGCCGGCCGGCGTGTCTTCAGCCGGGAGCGCGCTCGCAGATTCGCTTCGGCAGCGTGACAGTCACTGCTCAGGGCTCAACGTGGCGCCCAGTTGTCTGGGTGAGGTGCTGAGCGGGCCAAGGGCGCCGGTGCCCGTAAGGGGGCCCCGTTACTGGCCACCAGCTGGTAGTCCCCCGCTCACTGGACCGAGCTGACTCAGCTAAGCCACTCCTCGCGTGTGAGCGCCGTCGTCTTGCGGGAACAAGACCGGAAGGGTTGGGCTGCTTCTCGTAGAAGACAGCACACTTTGCCAGCCTGCGACTTCCACAACTACCGAGAAGTCCGTCACTCTCTTCGTGTCGTTCGCTAAGAGTTCGGCGATGGCCGCACGCACCAAGGAGCTAACGGTGCTCCCCTGTTCCTCCGCACGCGTGCGCAGGGCCGCGATTAATTCCGGGTCGAGTCGGACTGATATGAGCTGCTGCAGGCGGGTGGGTTCGAGCGACTCCGACGAACCCGGGACGACCTCATCGTCTTCTGCGGTTTCTCGCCGTACTCGCTCGTCTTTTCTCCAATCGGTCAACGCACCCTCCTTGTTCGCGCCCACTCCACCGTCTCCTGCTCTTTGGCCTGGCGCCCCGTCACCGGCCGCAACCAGTCCCCGCGATTATGTGACCAATCGAAATACAGAAGCCAGAACACTCCTTCGTCATCCGGCCCGAGCACGGCGAAAGTTGCCGTCTTGAGCCGCGTTTTCACGAGCGAAGGATCATTCCTCAACACCTGATCGACGACAGCCTCGGTCACGCCATGCTTGAGACAATGAACGAGGTTCCCCTCCTCATTTTCCTCGTCGTCCCAGTCGATTCCTTCGGCGTCCCTGAAGTGCACGCATCCTCGCTCTTATCGCGATCCGGACAGAGGTCAGGCGTCGTCCTCCGTCGGAGGACTCACGAGAGGCATGAACCCTAGTTGCTGGACTATCGCCACTTGCACGGCGTGAATCTTCAGCCTTGCTAACTCAACCTTGTTCAGTCGAAGCACGAAAATGTAGGTGCCAGGTCGCTGGATCGTTAGTCCCACGACCGGCAGCACCACTGGAAAGGTCGTCGGTTCCCCCAACTCCATGTCTGGGCTCGCACCGACCCGAAACCTCCCCTCGGCTTTGAACCCTGGCACCTCGTGGCCATCTGGATCCTCGAGGCTGACGGTGAAGACATGTTCGGCTTGGTACATCCGGGCCGGGACGTGGAGAGCTGCGACGATCGCAATCGGGGGCACCGCCGCGGGGTAGCTCGGGAACTGCAGCCGGCTCCAGAATCCACCGTTGACATAGACCTTGCCTCCCACGACCTCTGCATGGTCTGCGACGAAGAACGCCTCCACACTGGCCTTCCGGAGCTCGTCGACACCGACTAAGTCTGTCATACATCCATGGTAGCACGCGTATGACGCGCTCTAGAGACGAATCTGAAGCACGCGCGTTGTCCTTGCCGGGCGATCGCCGGCAGGGCAACAAGATCACCAACGACCCGACAGGCGAACCTTCTATCCGCAAGTGCCGAGGGTGTGAGGTCCAGGAGCTTGGTTGGGAGGAGGTGATGGCGGAGGTTGGTGATGGCGGAGGGTGTTGGTAGTGAAGGCGGCGGGCGGTGCGAGAAGCTCGCACGCATCGCGCATGAGTGCTATGGGGACGGCAGTGTCGAAGTGCGGCATCATCGGCACGTGCAAGAGATACCGCCCCTGCCTGTAACGACGATCCTTCTCGTCGAGGTCGGCTCGACGGCTCACGGGACCGGTTTGCCCGACGGTGAGGACCACGACGAGCTCGGGGTCGTCGTCGAGCAACCGAGTGACGTCCTCGGGCTAAATGAGAGCGGCTACGCGAGCGTGATGCAACGCACCCAGCCAGAAGGATCGCGCTCTGGCCCCGGTGACTCCGATCGCACGCTCCACTCGCTGAGGAGGTTCGTCCGCCTCGCCGTCTCCGGCAACCCGTCGATTCTGATGGCGCTGTGGGCACCGGTCATCTTCTCGACTCCCGAGGGCGAGGAGCTCCAAAGCCTCGGGGAGGCCTTCGTCGGACGCCACGTGATCCCCCGCTACCGGGGCTACATGCAGTCCCAGGCGGAGCGGCTACTCGGGACACGGAGCCGCAGCGGTCACGGCCGCAGGGTCGGGGCTGCCCGCACGGTGGCCCGCCGCGCACGGCTACGACACCAAGTACGCCATGCACTGCGCCCGGCTCGGCTTCCAAGGACTGGAGCTGCTCACCAACGGCCGCCTCAACTTGCCGATCGCCGACGAGCCCGGTGACTGGTTGCGCGCCGTAAGGCGCGGCGACGTGCCCTTCGACGAGTGGTGGAGCGCGTCCTCCGCCTTGACGCGATGCTCGAGGACAAGCTCAGCGACGACTCGATCCCAGCCCAGTGCGACGCTGCGGTCATCGAAGCCTGGATGGTCGCGACCCATCTCGCCTTCTGGAGTCGATAACCGCAGCTCAGCCGCTCCGCGACCCGCTGGCGAGAGACACGGCCCAGAGGAGAGGATCCATAGCCTGGATCTCCAAGTGCGTCCTATATAGGAGCGGTCGCGGGGACGGCTCCAGAGAGGGTGCACCAATGGCCGTTCGCGATTCCATACGCGCCACACAACGGAGGCTCGCCACGCTCGACGTCGCATACACGCGTGCTGTCTCCAACTACGACCGAACGTGCGCTCGTCGAGCCGACGCGCTCGCTGAGCAGGACAGCTTGGTGGCAGCGGCAAAGGCGGAAGTCGAGCGAACCGTTGTCGCGATGGCAGTCGAGGTCGGCGCAGATTTGACGGCCACGCTCCTTGCCCTTGATGCCGCTCACGTCCGCCAGCTGGTGAAGGCGAAGGGGGAGCCGGCGATCCATCCGGCTGCTGGTGGCGTCGAGACTGGTCGGTTGTGATCTCAGGTCTCGTCAAACTGTCGGTCCCGAGCGCTACATCGTGCCCGCGTCGTCAGGTCATTCGGAGCGCCATCAGGATGTCGAGCTGTGGATCGAGGTCATGCTCGTGGAGCCAACGAGCCGCGCGCAGATGTCGAAGGAGTCGGTACGCGGGTCGCACTTGCTCGACGTGTTCTACGAAGGCCGGCAGAGCACGATAGCCATCGAGGAGGATCGCTAGACGATCGGGGTCGTAGAGACTGACCGCGACGAGGTCCCAGGCGGGGTCGCCCAGGCCGGCGTCGCCGAAGTCGAGGAACACCGTCCGGAGGCCCCCCGGACAACGGAGCAGCACGTGCTCGGGCAGCAAGTCGCCGTGGATGAACGTCTGACTGGGCTCCTCGTCAAGATCGAGAGACGCGAGACCCGACTGCAGCAACGACTCTGCCGCCCCATCTGACAGGAAGCCGGTGGAGTTCCCCCACCGGATCTCGGCGACAAGTCGGTGTCGACAGGACTCGAGCCAGGTGCCTCCTCCTCCGTGAAATCGGGGAAGGTCGAGAGGCTCTTTGGCCATGTGGAGTATCCGTAGCTTGAGGCCAGCTTCTCGCCAGTCGTCGTCGGGATCGGCTGACGACAGCGGCTCGCCGTCGACACGGGCGTAGGTCAGAACATACGGCGGGTCGGCCTTGAAATATGGGTACCAGAAAAGTGGGGGGCTCAGGCTGTACTGGCGCGCCGTGAGCACCCGATC
>JBEKGS010000005.1:0-118512 GCA_050012675.1 Acidimicrobiales bacterium | reverse complement strand
AATGCCATCGCCGCCGTCGTCATCGGTGGCGCGAGTCTGTTCGGCGGTCGGGGTCACATGCTCGGCACGGTCGTGGGTACCTTCATCATCGCCCTTTTGGTCACAGGCCTGGTTCTGATCGGGGTCAGCGGCAGCTGGCAGGAAGTTGCGACTGGCGTCATTGTCGTCGCCGCCGTGGCCGGTGACCAGGTCCGACTGCGTCTGGCGGAGCGTTGAGTTGGCCGAGAAAGTCTCGCTGACTCCGCAGTGCGCCTACGACTTCCTCATCGGGTATAGGTCCATGATCAAGACGTCGGTATACGCGCCCAACGTGGTCGACCCGTCCGCCAACGCCAGCGACCCCACGATTTCGCAGGACTACAAGACCTCGGCCTAATTGCTAGCGAGGTCTGCCTGACACGCCTGGCCAGCGCATGTCAGCCGGGCGTGTGTTGTGTTTATGAGAAGGCGTCTGGCGGAGCCTGGCTCTCTGACAAGAGCGCCCCGTCAACAGCGCCGGACAAGTGCGACTAGCAAGGGTGGAGCTGGGACGCGACTTCAAGTGTCCGAGGTGTGCTAACACAACCGACATGGGCCGTACTCTCAAGTTGCACCGCCTGTTGCCACCTGGTCGCAAGGCGTTGATAGTCGCGATGGATCAGCCACGTGCGATACACGTCGCCTCATTGGCTGACCCAGGCCGAGTCCTGCAGAACCTTCAACCTGCCGACGTCGACGCGGTGCTGCTGACGCAGTCCACGGCTCGTCACTTCGAGAGCCACCTCGCCGGTCGGGCCGTTGTGATCAGCGTCAGCCAGGATCACCAGGAGCCGCAGCAAGTCGTCGAACAGGCCGTCGCTTTCGGGGCATCCGCGTTGAAGTACGAGGTCTACCCGTATTCCGACCGTGAGGTTGCGACCATGCGCTGCCTCGAGGCACTGGCGATTCATGCTGACCGCTGGGAGCTACCTGTGATGGCAGAGGTCGTCCCTGGGGGATTCGAGCAAGTTGCCGTGCACACCGCGTCCAACCTCCGCCAGTCGATCCGCAGGGCGGCAGAGGCCGGAGCCGACATTGCGAAGATCCCGCCTCCGAGCGACGGAACCCTCTTGGAGGTCACGGAGTACGCGTCGATACCCGTGCTGTTGTTGGGCGGCGCGCGCCAAGCGGGTCTCGACGAGATGCTGTCCCGGGTCCGCCAACTCGGCTCGGCGGTTGCCGGGCTGGTGTTCGGTCGCTACGTCGTGGAGGATCCTGAGCCAGCCAAGGTCGTAGCCGCGCTCCGGAACGTTCTCGACGCTCTCTGATCGGATCTTGAAGCCACGCGTAAGTTGTCCCGCGCAGCGTCGGGACAGGTTCTTGTGGTGTCGGACCACGCGCAGTCGGGCGAGCGCCTCACAGGCTGGACTGACCCTGCCTTCCGGCGCGCCTATCCCGACAGAGGAGAGACCAGTCGGTCCTCTTCGTCGAATCGCAGGAGCACTGGTTCTTCTTCGACGACCACGTCTGGCCGACCCCTGAGGCCTGCCAGGCACCCCTCTGACACGACGAGACGCTCGAGCGCCAGCGTGCTCTTGATGTGCACCAGGCGCAGGTCCTCTCCCGTGAAGGGCCGCAGCGTGTCGAGCATGGCGCCGATGGCGTCACGTTCGGTCGGAAGCGTCAGCGGCAGACGCATGTCCTCGGGGAAACAAGCCGTGATGGCGTTGACTGCGGTCACCTCGAGGTCGACCTTCTCGATCAGTTGTGGAGTGGTGACGTCGATGAACCCGAGGCCGCAGGCGTTGCCCTCCGAGGCTGGGGTGAGGTCACGAACGAAGATCCGCGTGATGCGGGGCCGGTCGCGTTTGACCTGCCAAGGCCCGAGCGAGCGCCCGATGACATTGGGGTCCAGGCCCGCCCCACTTACGTCCTTGCCCATCTCGTCGATGATCAAAAGGTCTATGTCGTCGAGAGGAAGACCGGGAAGAAGCCCTCGCGCGACATCCTGAAGTGCCAGCTCCGTAGCCTCGATGTCAGACCCGGGCACGAGGCGAACCTCACAGGCCCGGTGCTGCTGGTTTTCCAGGATGGCCACGCCGAACACCACCGGTACCCGCTGCAGGATGACGGCAGCCGCTTCGCGCACGACCTCGCCGAGGTCCCGGGCCACGCCCTCCCTGTGCAGTCGGTCGGCGCCGGCCTGGTTGCCGAGTCCGATGCAGAGCATCTTCAACAGGCCGCTTCCCATCGGCCCCGCGAAGTCCGTGTGCGGCTTCACGCGGTTCACGACAACGATGCCGTCCGACTCGGCGGCAAGACGGTCCACGCACAGCGGTACATCGCCCGCAGTGCCCACCGGCACGACGTCCATGGTGGCCCGGATCGGTGCGTTTGCCGCATCCGCGGTGATGCCGAGGCCCGCGAGAACCTCGGTCTGGCCCGCCGCGGTCGCGCCGCCGTGAGAACCCATCGCCGGCACTATGAACGGCTCGCAGCCGGCAGATCGCAGCTCGTCGACGACGGACCGCACTGCCGGCAGCAGGCCGTCGATGCCTCTGCTGCCGACGGCCACCGCGATCTTGGAGCCGACAGGCAAGTTGATGCGGGGCTCCAGCCCGCGCCACTGGTTAGCAACCTCCGCCGCCACGTCGACAGGCGGTGGCACGTTGAACAGCTGGCGCACAAGGCGAACCCGGGGCAGGTCCACCTCGCCGCGTGGCAGGGATCGCACGACAGGCGCGACTGTCACCGGATCGTGACGACTTCCTGGTCGGAGTCCACGTCCAGGAGGTCGCCGTCGCGGATCTTTCCGAAGTCCTCAGGAGCGCAACGCACCAGGGGAACGCCGACGACCACGGCACTGGCGACGAGCACCGTGTCGAACTCCGCCACTACGACCGCCGCCGGTGCCGTACCGGCCTTGGCCAGTTGGTAAAGGCCATCGGCCTGGACGACCGAGCTTCCCTTGCCTCCGGGGCACACGAGCACGGCGCCGGCGATGGCCCTGCCTTCGATGGCGTGGCCGGCCTCGATGACGGTCCCCGTAGGTGGGTCCACGAGGTAGAAGCAGATGGCGTCGCTGGACACGACCGCCGGCCCGGACGCCCTGCCTGGTGCCGCGCCCCGACAGCCGACAACAGTCACTTCCCGGGCGGTCATGACGCGTCCCCTTTGATCGCGGCCTCCACACAATCACCCACGCTGCGCAACACGAAATCCATGTCACGCCGCTGGGTGTAGTACGCGCCCTTGAGCGAGTCCGTGACGCCCTTCTTGCCGGCCAAGTGCTTCCAGGCCACCTGATCGATGCAAGTGTCGGGGACGAGTTGGCCCCCGGCCCTTTCGATGACCTCGGCGATACCCATCCGGTTGGCGAGCTCCTTCGCGTAGAACGACGTCATGATCCAGAACTCGACCTTGAACTGGCGACCTCCGATCCGATCGGCAATAGCCCGGAGCTGGTCGAGAGACAGGTGGGGGCATCCGAGCAGCGCGAAGTCGATGGGGCCGCCTTCGGCCGAGAGAATCTGTTGCTCCTCGACTAGGTCATCGGCAGTGATGACGACGCGCTCTTTTGGCGGCTCGCCGTGGAACGCGGCCTCGAGGGTGGGTGCCTCGGGGGTGACCCCGACGATGTGGTACATCGGCACGTTGCCACCCGTGTTCAGCTCGGCACCCAGGTTCATGAGCGCCTCCGGGCTCACGTTCCCAGGGATGCCGGTGAACACGGGAATGAAGGCTGTCTGCAGGGCGGCTTTGCGGGGCACGGCATAGCCGAGAAGGTGGTAGTCGAACTCGTCGGTCAGCGTCGGCTCGACATGCACGAGCACCTGACCCTTGCGGTTCTCGTCGAGCAGGAGACCGTAGATGGGAACCCGGCCCGTCACTGCGGCGCACAGGGCAGACTGAGCTGACTCCCGGTTCGTGCGCGCCCCATAGACGGAGTTCATGTAGGGGGTGGCGCTGGACTCCGAATAGGCGGTGATCTCGCCAAAGCGCGGAACGTTGCCCTGCAGATAGGGCGTGCAGTTGTAGGTCAACTGGGCGCCGAGAGCCCGGTAGGCGGTCTCCGTGCGCTCCATGGACTCCACGTCCTGGGGGGTCATGCCCGGCAGGTGCCTGAAGAACTCGAGGCAGAAGCCGGGATTTACAGTCGGTGGGACCCGGCACACCGCCCCCCCTGCCACCAGCCGCTCCGCGAACCAGATGTCCGCGTCCTGGTTGCTCAAGGCGACGTGCGCCCGGGAGATGTCGCACATCTGCTCGGCGTCGAACGCCCGGCCGATGGCAACGAGAACCTGCATTGCCAGTGCCACGCCTTCGCCGTCGAAGCCGTCGAGCATCTCCCGGTCCCGGTCGGTGAGCTTCATGTCGTCGCCGTCTCGGCGTGATCGCGCATGGGGATCCTCAGGCCATGGGCCGCGGCCACCTCCTCGGCCTCGTGATAACCGGCATCGACGTGGCGGATCACGCCGCTTCCCGGGTCGTTGGTGAGCACCCGCTCCAGCTTCTCGGCGGCGAGCGCGGTACCGTCGGCGACTGTCACCTGACCGGCGTGGATGGAACGGCCGATCCCGACTCCCCCACCGTGGTGGATCGACACCCACGAGGCACCAGAGGCCGTGTTGAGCATCGCGTTCAAAAGCGGCCAGTCGGCGATGGCGTCCGAGCCATCGCACATGCCCTCGGTCTCGCGATAGGGCGAGGCGACAGACCCGCAGTCGAGGTGGTCGCGCCCGATGACGATCGGCGCCTTGAGCGTGCCGCGGGCGACCATGTCATTGAAGCGCAGGCCCAGCCGGTCGCGCTCGCCGTACCCGAGCCAGCAGATCCGCGCCGGCAGTCCTTGGAAATGCACCCGTTCGCCGGCCATACGGATCCAACGGCCGAGCGTCTCGTTCTCCGGGAACTCGGCGAGCACCGCCTGGTCCGTGGCAGCAATGTCGGCGGGATCGCCGGACAGGGCGGCCCAACGGAACGGGCCCTTGCCCTGGCAAAAGAGCGGCCGGACATAGGCGGGAACGAAACCAGGAAAGTCGAAGGCGCGCACGCAGCCACCCGTCTTCGCCTCGGCACGGATCGAGTTGCCGTAGTCGAACACCTCGGCCCCCCCGTCGAGGAAGCCGACCATCGCCTCCACGTGACAGGCCATCGACTCACGGGCCATCTTGGTGAGCCCTTCGGGGTCTTTGGCCCTCAAGTCCGGCATCTCGTCCACGCTGACGCCCCGCGGCACGTACATGAGCGGGTCGTGGGCCGAGGTCTGGTCGGTGACGACGTCGATCTCTGCGCCGATCGACAACAGGTGAGGCACCACGTCGGCCGCGTTACCCAATATCCCGATTGACAGTGCTTGACGGCTTCGTTTCGCCTCCATGGCCCGGCTGAGAGCGTCGTCGACGTCGTCGGCGAGGACGTCGAGGTAGCCCGTGTCGAGTCGACGCTGGATCCGGGAGGGGTCGACCTCGACGCACAGCACTACGCCGCCGTTCATCGTGACAGCCATGGGCTGCGCGCCCCCCATCCCGCCGAGCCCGGCAGTGAGGGTGATCGTGCCGGCGAGACTGCCGCCGTGGCGCTTATCCGCGATTGCGGCAAAGGTCTCGTAGGTACCCTGCAGAATCCCCTGGGTCCCGATGTAGATCCATGACCCGGCGGTCATCTGACCGAACATCGTCAGCCCGAGGGCATCCAGGCGGCGGAACTCCTCCCAGGTGGCCCACTGCGGCACGAGGTTGGCGTTGGCGATGAGGACCCGTGGCGCCCACTCGTGTGTCCGGAAGACACCTACGGGCTTTCCGGACTGGACTAGCAGCGTCTCCTCGGGCCCGAGCTCCCGCAGGCTCGCGACGATCGCGTCGAAGGCAGCCCAACTACGGGCCGCCTTTCCCCCGCCCCCGTAGACGATCAACTGCTCGGGATGCTCGGCGATGTCCGGATCGAGGTTGTTCATCAGCATGCGCATCGCCGCTTCCTGCGGCCAGCCCTTGCATGTGAGCTGGCTGCCGTGGGGCGCGCGTACCGTGCGTGGTCCAGATGTCATTTCGTCACACTCCAGTCGATTGGACAGTTTCGGCTTGATGAGCCGGCGCCGAAGTGGCGCGGGGCATCACGTCGACACCGATGTGCAAGACGTAGTAGAGAACGGTCGCCACTATCAGGCCCAGGATCCAGGAGATGTCACCGCCCCCGAGGTGGGAGACCATGGGACCGACGTAGAAGGTCGTGTTCATGAAGGGGATCTCGACTCCGATCGCGACCAGGTAGGCGATCATGGTGCGCCAGTCGACCCGCCCGTAGATACCGTCCGGTGTGAAGATCGAGTCGATGTCGTACTTCTCCTTGCGCACGAAGTAGAAGTCGGTCAGGTTGATCGCCGTCCACGGGATCAAGAAGTAGGCCAGGAAGAGGATGAAGTTCTCGAAGTTGGTGAGGAAGTTCGAGGTGGCCGCAATTGCCAGCACCGTCCCGACGACCGCGGCGACTAGAACGAAGATCGTTCTCGCACCACGGTGCACCTGCATGCGGCGCAGCGCGGTGATGGTCGTCGTGGAGGACATGAACATGCCGTAGAGGTTCAGCACGTTGGCCGCCACGATTCCCCCGATGATGATCAGCGCGATCAGCCAACCGGTGTGGTTGTTGCCCAGGCCCGTGAAGAAGGTCACGCTCCCGCCGTTGAACAGCTTGGGCGCGACGGCGAGCCCGACCGCCCCGAAACCCATCAGCCAGTACGAGCCGATGACCGATCCCACCGCGGTCCACCAGAAAGTGGAGCTCATCTTGGTGTCCTCCGGCAGGTACCGGCTGTAGTCGGCTACGTAGGGTGCGTAGGTGATCTGCCAAGTGGCGGCAAGCGTTATGGCCAGCAGGAACGTGCCGTAGGGAACGCTCCCGGAGACCCAGACCGAGGAGATGTGGTGCAAGGTGAGGAGCCGGATGGTGAGGTAGACGAAGCCGAGGCCGCTCACCAGGCTCACCCACCGCTCGTACTGGTGGATCATCCGGTAGCCGTAGATAGCCAGCACGGTACAGATGAGCGAGACGATGACCGTGGCGAGCTTGGTGTTGATGCCCCACCATGCAGCGAGAGCCGCACCGCCGAGAATGGCGCTGGCTGCGAAGTAGCCGACGTACATCAGCAGTACGAGAACGAGCGGCACGATCGCGCCGTAGAAGCCGAACTGTGCCCGGCTCTGGATCATCTGGGGAATGCCCAGTTTCGGCCCTTGCGCGGAGTGGGCCGCCATGAACGTCACACCGAATAGGTTGCCGATGAGCAAGGCGAGGAGGGCCCATGGCAGTGACAGCCCGATAACGACCGCGATGGCTCCGGTCGCGGCTGCGGTCACCTGCATGTTGGCTCCGAACCAGATGAAAAACAGCCGGTTGGGGGTGCCGTGCCTCTCCGAGGCGGGAATGTAGTCAATCGAGCGACGCTCGATCTGCAGGCTACTGGTATAGGTCTCTTCAGTGCTCATCACGCACCGCCTCCTGTCATCGAAGCTAGGACGCGGATAGGCAAGGGGTGACAAGCAGCTATTCGCCCGCGTGCCCACACCCGGCGAAGGGTCAAAGGCCCTGTTCGTCCCCTGTACCTCGCCCCTACCGGGGATCAGGAACCTTCGCCGCTATTTATGTGATTGCAACGAATTCACGCGTGCTTGGTTCGTTGTATCAGATAGCGGGCTTCAGCACAAGCAAACGCGGGAACTCTGGGTGGGAGATGCGTTGAATGCGCCAGGGACCGTTTGCCTGCAACCGGGGCACATGAGGCGATGCTTGCGTCCAGTCCGCTTGTCTAGCCGAGCTCGCGGATGGCGGACTCCAGCTCGGCTATGTCGGCCCCGCGCTCGCGCAGGTCGTCGACGTTTATCGCCACGTTGGCGATGGCGCCCTGCCTCGCCGCATTCAGCAAGGCCAGAGCGGTCGTCCAGTCGCTCTTCATCACCGTCCGCACCCGGTCGCCAAGTTGCACGAGCTCCCCGGTGCAGTGCAACGCGAGACGCGCCGTCTCGAGCGGGACATCCGCGGCGTGCCGGATGGCAGCCGTGAAGTCCTGCTCCGCCTCCGGCCCGGGCTGTTGCTTGGCCGCCCGGCGCGCCGTGACAGTGTCCGCGTAAGCCTGGGCGTCCTGTTCGACGAGGTCGACGAAGCGGCCCCGGGCCTCAGAGAAACGTCCCCGTACCTCGTCCGACGCCGGGTCGTCCTTGCCGAGCGAGTACGCGGCCACCATCTCTCCGAGGGCGGCCCCCATCGCCCCGGCGGCGGCAGCCGCGCTGCCGCCCCCCGGGGTCGGGGTGCGCGCGGCGAGCCGGGCGGTGAAATCGGAGAGGGACTCCCCCGCGGCCTGCACGCCCCGCACCTTTCGCTCGAGGACCGTACTGCGATCGAAGCTGTTGAGCTGCAGGTAGTACTCGGCCGCGTCGAAAAGGGCGTCCTCGGGCACCAGGCCGACGACTTCGGTCTCCTCGACTCCCACACCGAAGCGGGCAGCTTCGCGCCTCACGGCCTCGACAGCGCGGTGGACCGGGGTCCGCCGGTAGTCGGTCAGGTTCATGGACACCTGCGCCCGCTGGCGCTCGTGGATCTCGAATCCCAGCGCCTTGACCTCCGAGAGACCGCCGTCACGTCCGCGTACGGCGCGGGCCACGCGCTTGGCGACTGAGACGTCGCCAGTTGTGAGGTAGGCGTTGTAGGCGATGAGCACCGGCCGGGCCCCGATGGCTACCGCGCCGGCTGTCGGATGCACGCGCGGCTCGCCGATGTCCGGACGACGGGCGGGATCGGTGCCAATGGCATCTCTGATGCCTTCGAACTGTCCGGCGCGTACCTTCGCCAGGTCCTGGCGCTCCGGCAGCCGAGCGGCTTGGCCGTAGAGGTAGACCGGGATCTGCAGTTGCTCCCAGACGCGGGTACCGAGGGCGACGGCGAGGTCGATCGCCTCCTCGGTAGTGGCTTCGCCGAGCGGCACGAAAGGGACGACGTCGGTGGCACCCATCCTTGGATGCTCGCCCTTGTGGCTTGTGAGGTCGATGAGCGTCGTAGCCAGTCTCATCATCTCCAATACAGTCTCGACAAGCGGCGGTCCTTCACCGACGAGGGTGACCACGCAGCGGTTGTGGTCGGCGTTCTGCTCGACGTCCAGCAGCGTCACGCCCCGCCTGTCCTTCGCCCCGGCGACGATGCGAGCAATCTTCGCCTCGTCCCGGCCCTCGGAGAAGTTGGGCACGCATTCAAAAAGGTTCATCAGTACCTCCAGAGCACGCCGCCACCCCGGAGCGGCGAAACCTGCCGGGCGACCTCGTCGGCACCGAGATATCGCGGTTGTTCTTCAGTGACCCCGTCGCCGGCAGGCCGGAGCACTGTGCGACGCCGTACCTTTCCCTCATAAGCCCGCCGTCGAAGGCTCATATGGTGGTTGTCCCGGTCACGAACCCATCTTGGCACGGCCGAAAGACACTGCGGATGGGACCGTCGCAGTGCACCACCAACGCGACGTCCGGTTCGCCTAGTCAAGACAACCGAGAGCTGCTCGGAGTAGTTCCGGCGCGTCCTAGCCCTGATCCGGCTGGCTGTCCTGCCCGGAACGATCGCTCCCGGAAAGATCGACCTGCAAAGACCGTTGTTCGGCAAGGTCCGTCAACTCGTCGGCACGTTCGGCGGCCTCCAACGGGTCGGAGGGACTGAAGGCAGGGTTGATGTGCCCTTCAGGCATCGTGACCCTGACGCCCCGGAAGCCCACCTGTACGGAGAAGCCCATCTGACCACTCAGGGTCCACAGACCCGAAAAGACGCGCCAGGATCGACCGCCCGATATCCAACCGAGGACAGGCACCAGCCATACGATCATGGTCAGCAGGGCAAGCATCGACAGGCAAGCCAAGAAGAGGGCGGCCACCACCAGACGAATGCAGATCACCACCAAGGTCGCGAGTGCTCCTCGAGCTCGCGCTCCGCGGGCCATCGGCAGACCCAACCCGGCTGAGGTCCTCGACCACCACGTCAAGTAGCGCTCCACGGGTCTACCAACGGCCTTGGCCAAGGCCCGAACCGGCACCCAGAACAAGATCAGCACATCGGCCGCGACAACGAGCACAGCCGTCGCGGCCATCATCACCACGACAAAGCCCAGCACGAACGCTGCGTTGATGAGGAGGCCAGCGCCGAAGCGGGTCTCTTGTCGAGCGGCACCGTCCCATTGCCGCTCCGGTATCTCGGTGCCAGCAGACATCTCGGTCACCTCCGTGCTCTGCCTAAGGGACAAACCCCCTGGAAGTTGTGACACCGTGACTAGTCCGGTGACACAAGCTCGCGACGGTGTCCTGAGGTTCGCCGCCCCGAAAGGCCTCACACGGCTTCGATGATCCTGCTGTCGTGAGTTACAGCGATACGCTGGCCGGGCTGCAGTACCAGGAAATCGTCGTCCCATTCGCCCGCCAGCAGTTTGCGGACCAGCTCCGGGTCACCCCTGAGCTGCTCGAAGCGCCAGCCGTACTGCTCGGCGTCGTCGGTCGCCTGCTTGCTGAAACCGCCCGACTTCCCCAGGCCTGTCTCAATGTACGCCGCACGCGTGTAGTGGCTGTGCCACTGCCCGAGCACCTCCATGAGATACTGCGCGTTGTCCTCGCCGTACTTGGCAACCAGATAGTCGTAATCCTGGTCCATTGACGTCAGCACGCCCATGGTCACTCGGCGACCGTTCGTGCCGACTTCGGCCTGCCGTTCCATGTAGTCATCTGAGTAGTAGTAGGTGCCCGGCGTCGCGGTGAACTCGGCGTCGTAGCGCTGCCGGGAGCCCAGGTACAGAGTGATGCAGTCATGAGCGCGCGCTACCGCGACGGGAAGGTCCCTGGCCTGCAGACCCTCGAGTGCGAGATTGCAAAGACCGTAAACCAGAGCCACTGCCTGGTACTTAGTGGCAGACGTGGCGTCGATCTGGCTCTGCAGGCGGCTGAGTCTGGACGCGGGCCGATCGTCGTGCAATGCCTGATCGAGCAGTTCCACGTCGATGACGTGCGGTGCCATCGCGGCCTGCAGATAGACGGTCCGCGCCAGGACCTCGCAGGTTATTGCCCGAATCCGCATCGACCAATCCTTCCTTCTTTGGCGCTTTGTTCTTGATCCGCCACCGCGATGCTATGTCCCACACGGCTCGCCGAAGCAGCAGTAATCCAGATCGACAAATCCTCTCCTATGAAAAGTGTGTCGCTGCCTGCCAACACCACGTTGAGGCTGCGGCACGGCTCATAGCAGCCCGTCGGGCGGCGCCGGGGACGTCGCAGCGGCAGCTGTAGCCGTGTCCTCGCGATCGTTTTTTTGCCCAGATCTATTGGCAGGTCGATCGCGCGCCTGCCACCTCGAGGGGCCTCGGGCGCCGGGGGCCTTCCAAGATCACAACTCCACCAGGCGCCGCGCCCGGGCGGCACCATCTGCGCTCTTCTTGAGCAGCTCGGCCACCCGGTCCCGGCGGGTGTCGTCACCCAGGTCCTCGAGGTTGATCAGCACGAGCGCGGCAGCCGCTTTTGTGCCGGCCTCAGCCAACAAGGCCGCTGTGACGGCGTCACCGAGCAGGTGGGGGTTCCCGCATTCCACGATCCGGGCAGCCAGAGCGACGACGGCGGCACCCGCCTCCGCCACCTCCAACGGGACGTCGGTTGCCCTGGAGAGCGCCGCGGCGACCCGACGGCTGCGTTCTGCCGCGTCAGGTTCGCAACGGTCGCGGGACGCCGACACGAGCAGTCCGTAGGCGTCGGCGTCTGCCTGGCACAGGGCGGCCGCACGGTCGCGGAGATGTTCGGCGGTGATGGCGAGAGCCGGCGCGTCAGGAAGCTGGCGCGTGGATAGACGCGCCGACATGACGCAAAGCCCCGCCGCCAGACTGACTGCTAGGGCCGCGACTGACCCGCCGCCAGGCGCCGGCCCGGGGGCGGATACGAGCTCGAGGAAGCTCCCGAGCGCGACCTTTAGATACGCCGGGTGCTCAGCTGAGCCCGACAATCTCGCCGTTCTCGTCGATGTCGATGATCTCGGCTGCCGGGTGCGTCGAAAGCCCCGGCATCGTGCTCATGTCGCCGCAAATGAGGTAGACGAAACCCGCGCCGATCGAGGCGCGGGCCTCGCGCACGGGCATGCGCCACCCCACCGGCGCCCCCTTGAGGGAGGGATCGGACGACAGCGACAGGTGCGTCTTGGCGATGATCACCGGAAGGTTCCCGAAACCGTTCTTCTCGTAGGCGTCGATCTGACGGTTGGCAGCGGGCAGGTAGTCCACACCGGCGGCGCCGTAGATCTTCGCAGCCACTGTCTCGATCTTCTCGCGCAAGCTCGCCTCATTCGGGTAGAGCAGGCGGAAGTCGCTCGGCTCGTCCGCCGCCTCGACCACGGCCTGGGCGAGCTCGGTGGCACCCTTGCCGCCCTCGGCGAAGTTCGTGCACACCGCTGCACGGACACCCATCGAGGCCGCGATCTCGCGGACGGCCTCGTGCTCGGAGGGGAAGTCACCCGGGAAGGCGTTGATGGCGACGACAGGCGAGACGCCGAAGACCTGAATGTTCTCGATCTGCTTGCGCAGGTTCGCCCCACCCAGATGGACCTCTTCGGGGTTCTCCTCCAAGATGGCAGGGGGCAGCGGCCGCCCGGCCGCGACCTTGTGCCGCCCGGAGTGCACCTTGAGCGCGCGCACCGTGGCCACGACGACGGCGGCATCGGGCTTGAGTCCTGAAGTGCGGCACTTGATGTCGAAAAAGCGCTCGGCTCCCATGTCGGCGCCGAATCCGGCCTCGGTGAGGAGGAAGTCTCCGGTGTGGATCCCGATGAGGTCCCCGACGATCGAGGAGTTGCCGTGGGCGATGTTGCCGAACGGTCCCGCGTGCACGATCACCGGCGTGTTCTCGATCGTCTGCAGCAGGTTCGGCTTGATCGCCTCGCGCATGATCACGGTCATCGCCCCGGCACCCTTCAAGTCCTCCGACGTCACCGGCTCACCGTCGTCGGTGTAGCCCACGACGATGCGTCCGAGGCGGGCCCGCATGTCCTTGAGCGAGGTCGACAGCGCGAGGATAGCCATCACCTCGGAGGCGGCTGTGATGTCGAACCCGCTCTGGCGCGGAATGCCGTCCTGCTTGGTTCCGAGGCCTATCACGATGTTGCGAAGAGCACGGTCATTCACGTCGAGCACGCGTCTCCAGGTGATGTTGTGCAGGTCGATCTTGAGCTCGTTGCCCTTTTGCAGGTGGTTGTCGACCATCGCCGACAACATGTTGTGGGCGGCGGTCACAGCGTGCATGTCACCGGTGAGATGGAGGTTGAAGGACTCCATGGGGACGGCCTGGCTGTAGCCACCCCCGGCAGCTCCGCCCTTGATGCCGAAGGTGGGGCCCATCGAGGGCTGGCGGATCGAGATCGTCGCGCTCTTGCCGATGTGGTGCATGGCCTGACCGAGGCCGACGATCGTCGTCGTCTTCCCCTCGCCGAGCGGGGTCGGCGTGATGGCGGACACGACCACGTACTTGGCCTTCGGGCGCTCGGCCAGCTCGGCGATGGCGTCGAGCTTGATCTTGGCGACATTCTCGCCGTAGTGCTCGAGAAGCCGCGGCTCGATCCCCATGTCCTTTGCAATTTCGGCAATCGGCTTCAAGTGAGCCTGGCGCGCGATCTCGAGGTCGCTCGGCATGGCCATGTCAGATCTCCTTTTCGGTAACGATCGACTTCGACTTTTGGACCAGCCGCCTGCTGTGTAAAGGCGTCGAATCGATGCCGCGGGGACGTTCGACCACTCTTGAACAGGTGCGCAGCATCGCAGAGGTCCTCTCCGGCGGTGTCGGTTTCACTCTAGCGTCCAGGGTCTGAAAGGCGATAACCGGCTCTTCTCGGGGCTGGACGCCACGGCGCGTCCCACTTCGGGGTGAGCGGACCATGACGGACGCGTCTTGCTCGGCGGGGCAGAATGATGCTGTGCTTCAATGACGCGGGGTGATTCGGAGAGTCTCCTCGCCGCCGTTTTCGGTCCGAGGTCCCCTCAGGAAGTAGATGAATGCCCTCAAGAGCCCCCTTCCTTGCGAGGTGGTCGCCCCGGATCGGGCACAAGGCTGCACGCCTCCACCTCATGACGGGGCCGTCCACGACCCTCGGCATCTGGTCCGCTCCGGTCTGGCTGACGCTCTACCTGGTCGGTCTGGGTTGGTCCAGGGTGGCTGCCTATGTAGTGGCCGGGTTCGGCTGCGCCTGCCTCGCATTCGCGGCCGTCTGCATGCACCTCATGTACAGAGCGCTCAGCGAGCGCTTCGGTTTCAAGGTCTCCTGGCACAATGCACCGCCGTACCGCTACAAAGCCTTCGGTACTTGGTGCCGGCGCAACGGCGTGGACCCGGCCACGGGAAAGTCACTCGCCGATGGTGGAGCCGGCGCCCAACCCGCGCACCGCGCTGGTGCGCATCGCGGTGCTGCCCGCCGCGCGCCAGCCCACCGCACTCCTGCCCATAGTGCCCGAGGGCAGGTCAGCCGCTCGCGGACAAACTGAGTTGGTCGTCGCCGCCAGGGGGGCGACATAATGGCAAAACTGAAAACTGAGTTGCAGGCACGGTGAAGGTCGCGTCCTCGCCATAAGGAGGCCCGGGTGATCAACGATGGTGACACCGGTTTTGTCCTAGTTAGCGCCGCACTAGTCATGGTAATGACACCAGGCCTCGCGTTTTTCTATGGCGGCTTGGTGAGAAGAAAGAACTTCCTCACAATAATGCTGCAGAGCTTCATCTCGATGGGCGTGGTCACTGTTCTCTGGGTGCTGGTCGGTTACTCGCTGGCCTTCTCCGGGAACCTGGGCGGCGTCATTGGCAACCTCTCGTGGGCAGGCCTGCGGGGAGTAGGCGCAGCGCCAGGCCCGTACGCCCCTCATATCCCGGCGCTCGCGCACTTCATCTTCCAGGAGATGTTCGCCATCATCACACCGGCGCTCATCACCGGTGCCTTCGCTGACCGGATCGCCTTCAAGAGCTACCTCAAGTTCCTTGTCATCTGGAGCCTGCTCGTCTACGTACCGATAGTGCACTGGATCTGGGGCGGCGGGTTCCTCATGAAGTGGGGCGTCGAGGACTTCGCCGGAGGAATGGTCGTCCACACGAGCGCCGGGTTCGCGGCCCTGGCGTCGGTGTTCGTCGTCGGGTCCAGGAGGTTCGCCCCTGGTGAGAAGAGCGTCCCGCACAACGTCGCCTTCGTTGGCCTCGGCACCGGCTTGTTGTGGTTCGGTTGGTTCGGCTTCAACGGTGGCTCGGCGCTCGCGGCCGACGCCGTTGCCGCGCAAGCCTTCGTCAACACCGACATCGCCGCCTCCGTCGCGATGTGCACGTGGTTGGCCATCTCATGGTGGAGGTCAGGAAAGCCCAGCATCGTGGGTGCCTTCACGGGAGCGGTCGCGGGCCTCGCCTGTGTGACCCCGTGCGCCGGCTTCGTGCCGACATGGGCGTCGTTCGCGATCGGTCTGCTCGCCGGATCCATCTGCTACTCGGCGGTCGCCCTGGTGCGCCACATGAAGTGGGACGATGCACTCGATGTGTGGGCCGCGCACGGCATAGGCGGGCTCCTTGGTTCGATGCTCGTGGGCGTGTTCGCCTACGAGTCGGTCAACCTTGCCGGCCACAACGGCCTCGTCGCGGGCAACCCCGCCCTGTTCGGCAAGCAGGTCGCCGCTGCCCTGCTGATCGCTGTCTACGCCTTCGTCCTGACCTGGATCATCCTGAAGGTCCTGGACAAGTTCGAGTCCGTCCGGGTACCGGACGCCATCGAGCTCGCGGGGTTGGACACGGAGCTGGAGGAGCCTGACGCCTACGTGTTCACCTGACCGGCCCGCTTCAGCCGCTCGAGTGCGTTCGGACCGCTGAGATCAGCGCGGACACGGCGCCGGTGATCTCCCGGTGCCGTGGGTAGCACAACGCGATCTGGCGGGTCGTGAGGCGCTCGCGCGGAGCGAGCCAAGTGAGTGACGGATCGACGGCCCGCCGGGCCGCCAGCCGTCCGATGCAGGCGTGCCCCAGGCCCGCGGCGACGAGACGTTGCAGGGCGAGGTTGTCATCGGTCCGGTAGACGATGCGCGGTGCTATGCCGCGCCTGCGCCACGCCTCTTCCAGCTCGAGCTGGCTGTTCCAGCGGCGCGTCCAGGCGACTACGTCCCTGCCGTCGATCACGTCGAAACTCAGGTGCTCGACATCGCCGATCTCGCTGTCGCGACGGGTGAGGATGACCCACGGGTCCTCGAGGAGAGGAATGATCTCCACCCGCTCATCCGGTTCGGGGTTGAGGGTGAACGCCAAGTCAAACCTTCCTCGCCCGAGCCCGCTCATGATGGCCTGGATCTCCTCGACCTCGCTCAGGACCACCTCTATGTCGGGATGGGTCTCTCGAAACGACCTGAGCGCGGCCGGCATCAGCTCGGCGGCCGCCGTCTGGGACACCCCGACGCGGATGCGGGCGCGCTCACCGCTGCGGGCGGAATCGACGTCGGCGCCGATGGCCTCCACCTCTCCGAGGGCACGGCGAGCCCGCCTGTAGGCGGCCGCCCCGGTGGCGGTGAGCTTCACTGCGCCGCGACCGCCGGGACGCGTGAACAGCTCCGTGCCGAGCAGGACCTCCAAGGACGCGATCTGGTGCGAGATCGAAGACTGGGTGTAACCGAGCTCGGCGGCGGCTCGGCGGAACGAGCCGAGGTCGGCTATCGCTACGAGGGCCCGGAGCTCGCGCAGACCGACCCCTTTTTCAATCGACCAGACTGATCGTTCTGCCACCAATTATTCAGGTTATCTGCGAAAAATGTTGTCGTAAAATGGTATAAGGACGAAGTGTCCAGCTTCCGATAGGTAAATGGTGGCCGCTCTTAACATTACGAGACAACGACAGAAGACCGTGGGGCGCCACGACACTGTGGAACCGGTGGTGCCCGACGCCATCGATGTCAGCGACGTGAGGGTTCGACGCTTGCGTTACCTCGTCTATGCCCTCGCGCTCATGAGCTCCCTGCTCCAATCGGCAATCGCGCCCCTCCTTCCTTCGTACGAGCACCGCTTCCAACTCGCCGGAGTGCAAACGGCCGGGCTGCTCGCGGCGACCGGCGTCGCCGCCCTGTTCATCTCGCTGCCGGCAGGTGCCCTGTCCGATCGCTTCGGGGCACGCTCATTGACCCTGTGCTCGGGTTGGCTCATAGTGTTCGCGACCCTCGGCCAGGCTTTCGCCCCCTCGTACCCGTTGCTCCTCGTTTCCCGCCTCCTGTTCGGTCTCGGCTACGGCATCGTGTGGACAGCAGCGCTCACCTGGCTGGCGAGAGCCTCTGACGACGAGTCGTCCCTCACCGGAACGATCACGGCTTCAGGGTTCGGTTCCATCGCGGGGCCGGCTTTCGCAGGTTTCATCGCCCAGTACTTCGGGCTCGCGGCACCGTTCGTCGTCGCAGCGGTGCTGACGGTCGTAGTCACGTTGTTGATGACCTCGATTCACCTCGAGGGTGCGAGCTCGTTGGAGCACATAGGTGTCATCTCGAGCGTCCGCGCGGCTTCGTGCGACCTGAGGATCCTCGGGGCGGCTCTTGCCGTGGTCATCGCGGGCGCGTCGTCAGCTCTCGTGACCCTCCTCGGGCCGCTCGAGCTTCACCAGTCCGGAGCATCAGAAAGCTCGATCGGAATCGTGTTCTCGGCGGCCGCGGCAGTCTTCATTTGTGGGAGCGCCATCACCAAACGGGCAGGGCTACGCGCGGTCCGTTTGAAGACGGTCCTCGGAGCAGGGGTCGTGCTCGCCCTCGTCATGTCTCCGGCCACGGCGAGCGCGGCGCCGCTTTTCGTCGTCGTGATGCTGTGCGCGACGGCCGCGGTGAGGTCCGTCCTGTGGTCAGTCGGCTACCCGCTCGGCGCCTCGGGGGCAAACCGAGCCGGGGTGGGACTCGGTGTGGTGATGGGCATGCTCAATCTCGTATGGGCTCTAGCCACCGTTGTGAGCCCCCTCGTCGCCGGGGCCTTCATCGGCCCGCTCGGCGCACGCGCGACCACCGCCGTTGCTCAGGTCGTGTTGGGAGCAGCGCTTGTGGTCGGCTGGCTTGCCTTTCACGTCCGCTCCCCAGAGCGCGAAGTGCAGATCGGGCATCTCTGAGGTGCGATAGAGGCGCCTGGGCAGGAAGTCGCCCAGGCCCAAGGTGTCTCGAATGCTCTGTCTACGCCTCGGGTTGGCCGGTCGGTCGTACACCCATCAAAACCCGGGGCTCTTGCTTGCGGCCGCCGATCGCGGCCGCTATCCGGGCATTGATGTCGCCCGCGGCGACAGCTTGGACCAGGCCCTCGATGTCGGGGTCCCAACCACGCACCTCGCGCAGCATGGGCACGTAATCGCGCACCGCCCTGTATGCAGCCACGGTCCCGCGCCCGAGCGGCCACTGCTCTCGCATGTCGACTGCCTGGGCGGCAGTGATGAGCTCGTAGACGAGCGTACGGTGCACGAGCGAGACCAGCTCGTGTGTCCGGCGCACCGAAAGCGGGGCCATGGATGCGTCGTCCTCGACCCCTTCTGCGACCTGGCCGGCGTAGTCGAGGGTCACCGGTCTCGCCCATGAGCGCGCTTCGGCCGCGAGCGCGGCGCACCAACGACCCATCGGCTTGAGCCCGTTGGTGGGTCCCTGCTCGAATGCCAGCGCGCTCGGGAGGCCGCTGAAGTGGTTCCAGAGCAGCTTCTGCACGCGCTCGTTGGTGCCCTTGACGGCATTGGCGATGGCAAGGCGTAGCAGGTCGAAGGCCATGGCGAGCCCCGCCACGTCGAAGTTGCCGCCCGAGACGATGACCCCCTCGCCAACGAGCACGAGTGGATTGTCGTTGGCCGCGTTCAGCTCGGTCTCGAGGTTGAAGCGCGCGTAGTGGAGGGCGTCGTAGAGCGCGCCGTGGCTGCGGGGCACGCAGCGGAACGAGAGGGGGTCCTGCAAGTTGCGCGCCGCGCCCGGTTCCCAGAGGTAGGAACCCTCGAGCATGTGGCGCAACCGGTCGGTCGCCGTGGCCAGCCCGACCTGCGGCTGCAGGTGAGCCATGCCGGAATGGATGATCGAGACGTTGCCTGCGAATGCCTCGAGCGACAGTGCAGCTGCCACCTGCAACAAGTCGACCAGTTCTGCCACGTCGTTCAGCACGAGGGCACCCCGGCCGAGGGTCACGCCGTTGGCACTGATCAGCGCGAGAGCCTCTTTCGGTGCCAGCTCGATCGGCTCCAGCCCGACTCGCTTCAGCGCGGCCCTCCCGCTCATCACCTCGCCGCCGATCTCTGCGTGCCCGATACCGATCAGCACCTTGCCGATGTCGGACATCTCCGACAAGTCCCCCTGGCCTACCGAGCCGATCTCCCTGACCACAGGATCGACGTCCCGGTTCAAGAGCTCGACGAGCATTTGTGCCAGCTCGCAGCGAACCCCGACACCCGCCTTTGCCATGCCGTTGGCCCGGGCCAGCATCATCGCCCTCACGACGTCAGGGCGTAGGGGACGCCCGTAGGAAGAGCTCAAGTCAGTAATGGTGTCAAAAGAAAAGCGCCTGAGCTGCTCGATCGGGACCCTGTAGCGGGCGAAGGAGCCGAGTCCGGTGTTGAGACCGTACACGGCCTCGCCGCTTGCCAGGACGGCGTCAACGACGTCGCGGGCTTCTCGCATGCGCCGGAGCGCCTCAGGCGCAATGCTCACACGGGCCCGGTCGCGTGCAACCGCGACCACGTCCTGCACGCTCAGATTGTCCCCGGTCAGCTCGATGAGTCGCTCAGTCATCCAGTCCGCTGCGCCGCCCTCGGCTGCGCTCCTCCTTGCGGTGATCACAAACTACCAACGCCTGCACCAAGACCGCGATGCCCCGTCCGATGTCCTCCAAGTCCGTCCACTCCTCTGGACAGTGGCTCCTGCCTGCCCGAGAGGGCACGAAAACCATACCCATCGGACCGAGGCGTGCCATGTGGGACGCGTCGTGACCGGCACCGCTCGGGATCCTGAGCACCCGGTTGCCTAGCGAGGTCGCCGCCTGGTCGATGCTGTCGGCCACCCAGTCCGTCACGGTGACCGGGGGCTCACGGGAAATCCAGGTGAGGGTCGTTCCGAGTTGACGCCGGGCACCGATGCCATCGAACTCGTCGGCGACGGCGCGGCCGAAGCTGTCCAGCCATTGCGCATCGGGGCTTCGCGCCTCGGCCCACAGGTCGGCTTCCCCCGGTACGACGTTGTGGGCGCCGGGTCGGATCTCGAGGCGGCCGGTAGTCGCCACACCGCCTTGGGCGAGCCGCTCGATGGCCAGGGCCAGCTCGGCCGCCCCGGACAGCGCGTCCCGGCGCAGGCTCATCGGGGTCGTCCCGGCGTGGTCGGGCCGCCCCTCGAAGCGGGCACGAAGCCGGTGGATGCCTGCTATGCCCGTCACAACGCCTATCGGCACGCGTGCCTGCTCGAGTACCGGGCCCTGCTCGATGTGCAGCTCGACGTAGCAGTGCAGGCCTTCCGGCCAGCGTGCACCGCCCAGGGCGGACGGCACGCCACCGGCGGCGGCGAGCGCCTCGGAGAGGCTACGCCCGTCCGGGCCCAAGAGGGCGAGATGGCCCTCGTCGAGCGCGCCCGATATGGCGCGGCTGCCCACGCAGCTCAGGCCGAAGTCGTTCGGCTCCTCGCCGAGGAAATCTACGACGACGAGGTCGTGCTCGAGCTCCAGCTCGGCGGCACGAAGGCAGCGAACCGCCTCGATGGCGCCGAGCACACCGATGATGCCGTCGAAGCGGCCGCCGCCGTGCACGGTGTCGGTGTGCGAACCCGTCACGATGGCGCCGGGCAACCCACCGGTGCCGGGCAACCTCCCGATGAGGTTGGCAGCCGCGTCGGTCTCGACTCTGAGGCCTGCTTCCTGCATCCTCGCGGCCACCCACTCGCGCCCGGCTCGGTCGAAACCCGAGAAGACTCGTCGCGTCCAGCCGGGTGCTTCGGGGTCCCGGTATGAGGCGAGGATCTCGAGGTCGCCCGAGACCCGCGCGAGGTCAGGAGACGGTAGCCGGCTCACGACGGTGCCGTCTCCGGCGCCTCTTGTCCGATCAGCGGGATGCCCATGATCTTCTCGACCTCCTCGAGCGCGAATTGGTCCCTCGTGCTCGAGGACAGAGGCAGCAGCGACTGGTCGACGACAAAGAGCGCCACCTCGCGTCCCGCTCTCATCTCGGCAATGGAGACCGGCCGCCCGTCCTCGAGCGACAAGGTGGCGATGACGTCGGGGTAGGTGGCGACGCGCAGACCGTTCAGGTCCACTGTCATGTACTCGTTCAGATAGCGCACGAGGTGGCCGCCGACCGAGAAAGAGCCGTGGTCGAATCCGCCCGCGGTCCGAAGCGGGTCGACTTCGCGGACCGGGCCGCTGTCGAGGACCCTGCCTCCGGTCGCGGCGGCCGCCGCCCCGATCACGGAACCCGCGTCAGGTGCAGCACGCATCGCCGACCCGAGAGACAAGGCGTAGCTGATGGCGCCAACAGCGGCGTGTTGCTTGACATAGGCGGCTTCGACGGGGTGACGGGCCGCGGCAATGAAGCCTCCCGCGCGCACACAGACGTCCCGCAGGACGTCGGAGGTCGCGATCACCTGGCCACGAACGACGACCTCGAGGCCGCCGCACAGCTCACGGTTCCCTCCGGCAACCGCTTGCACCGTCTCGTATCCGGGTCTCGTCGTCAGACCCATCGCGCCGAGCTTGCCAGTCGGGTGAGCGCGCACGTCTCCCGCCGCGTCCAGCACACGCACCCCGAGCACGGCGGACTGGATCCAGCCGTTCAGGGTGGTCGACGAGCCGTTCTGGGCTGTCATCACAGCGACGACCGGCCGGTCCGTCTCGGCCGCCACCAGCTGCAGAGCTCTCACGTAGTCAAGCGGGCGGATCTCCCTGTTCGGTGATGCGGGCGCTCCGATAGCGGTCACCGTGACGACGAGGTCAGCGTCGTCGACCTCGTCCAGCGAGCAGAGGACGGGACGGCCGACCCGTGTGGCGAGCTCACCCATCATCATGCCGTGGTCGACCCAACCGCCTCCGCCGCAAGCGAGTACCGACCCACCCCACACGGCGCTTACGGCGTCGTCTCCGGTCAGCTCACGTGCCATGTCCTCTCCTCCCGCTCGTGGCGGAGCCCGAGGCCGGCCCCGATGGCCGCGGACTGCGCGTCGGTGTAACCGGCGTCCGCATAGCGCAGTACGCCGAGCCCGCTGTCGGCGTCGAGCCCGCGGCGGAGGCGCTGGCCCGCAGCGTCGCTGCCGTCCGCGACGATCGTGACGCCGGCCGACTGCATGTAGCCCGCGTAGCCCGCACCTCCGGCGTGGACGGCGACGAGGTCGGCCCCCGAGGCCGCCAACAAGAGGGCGTCGAGTATCGGCCAGTCGGAGATGGCGTCAGAGCCGTCAGCCATGCCTTCGGTCCCGATGTGCGGGTGGGTCATCCCGCCGGAGTCGAAATGGTCCCTGGTGAACGCCACCGGGCCGGCGAGCCGCCCGGAACCGACGAGCTCGTTGACCGCGACCGCGAACCGGGAGCGTTCCCCGTGGCCGAGCCAGCAGCTTCGCGCCGGAAGACCTTGGGTCATCACATGGACCCGGGCGAGCGAGATCCAGGCCTCCACCTCGGCGCGGAAGGACATCTCGACCACGAGCCGGTCGAGCTCGGCGAGGTCGGAGAGCTCGCCTGAGAGCGCCACCCAGCGGAACGGCCCGATCCCTCGGCAGAACAGAGGTCGCAGGTACCTCGCAGCGAAGCCGTCTATCTCGAAGGCCTTTCGAGCTCCAGCCGCCTCGGCCTGCACCCTGAGGTTGTTGCCGCATTCGAAGACGACCGAGCCGCCCGACTTCAGTTTCAACATGGCCTCGACTTGGCGGGCCATCGAGCGGCGCGCCCTGTCGGCGACGCCCGCCGGATCGAGCTCACGACGGGCTTTCCACTCCTCCAGCGAGTAGTCGACAGGGCAGTAGCCGAAGACGGCGTCATGTGCGGCCGTGAGATCGGTCACAACATCGGGCACGACGCCCCTGTCGGCAAGTTCGCCGTAGACCGCCGCCGCGTTGCCAACGAGCCCGATGACCCTGCCCGGCTCCCCCCCGGCGATCAAGGCGAGCGCCTTGTCGAGGTCGTCGGTCACCGAGGCAAGGTGGCCCCGGTCGTAGGCACGGGCGCACTTGTCCGGGTCGACCTCGACCACGATGCCCTTACCGCCTGCCATCGCGATGGCGAGAGGTTGCGCCGACCCCATGCCGCCGAGGCCGGCGGTGAGCACGAGTCTCCCGGCGAGCGAACCGCCGAAATGCTCCCGCACGACCGCCTGCAGGAGTTCGTAGACACCCTGGAGGACGCCCTGGAAACCGATGTACTGCCAGTCTCCGGCGGTCAGGCCGCCCCACATGAGTAGGCCGCGGTCACACAGCTCGTCGAAGTACTCGGCGGTCGCGTAATGGCCGACCACGTTGCCGCAGGCCATCACCACCAAAGGGGCCTCGGGCGAGCTCGGGAAAACGGCCACCGGCTTGCCGGACTGCACGACGAGCGTCTCGTCCTCACCGAGTCCCTTGAGCGACGCCACGATCCTCGAGTACGACTCCCAGTCCCGTGCAGCCTTGCCCCGCGCCGCGTAAACGACCAAGTCCTCGGGGCGTTCGCCGATCTCGAGCACGTTCTCGAGCATCCTCAACAGCGCCTCCTGCCGCCAGCCCCGGCAGCGCAGGAGGCCGCCGCGCTGGGCTGTGACCTTGTCGGGCGCGCCCGGATCAGTCACCGTGTGCTGCTCCGGCCGCGCGCTGGACTACACGACCCCGGCCAGGCGACCCGAGCAGTTGCGAGCCGTCCCAGACGACGTCTCCACGCGAGACCGTGAGCACGACCCGGCCGGGAAAGGCCATCCCGTGGTACGGGCTCCAGCCGGCGTTCGAGTGCAGTTCGCCCTCGTCGAGAGCAAAAGGGCGCGCCGCATCGAAGGCCATGACATCGGCGTCCATGCCGGGGGCGAGAGCGCCTTTCGCGTGCGAGATCCCGAAGATCCGCGCCGGTGCCGCCGCCAGGAGGTCCAAAAGCCTGTTGAGGTCCTCGCCGCGTGCCAGAAGCCCGGCAGCCAGCACGTTGACAAGCGTCTCGGTGCCGGGCGCCCCGGAATGATTGTCGAAGATCAGCGGGCGTGTCTTGTCCGACAGTGGCCAGGGTGCGTGGTCCGAGGCAACCACGTCGATCCCCCCCGCCAAAAGGCGCTCCCAGAGCCCGGCCACCTCGACGGGCGCACGCAACGGGGGGTTTATCTTCAGCCGACCGCCTTGGCGCTCCATGTCCTCCTCGGAGAAGCACAGGTAGTGCGGGCACGTCTCGGTCGTGACGCTGAGGCCTTCTGCAGCATAGGAACGGGCGAGGTCAACCGAACGGGCCAGACTCAAGTGGCACAGGTGCAATGGGGCTCTCATCTCCCTTGCGTACTCGAGCGCCGTCAGCACAGCCTGGGTCTCGCTCACAGGCGGCCGCGAGCGGCAATGGCCCAGCGGGGAGGGATCGCCCGACTCACGGGCACGGGCCAAAAGGGGCTTGATTATCTCCTCGTTCTCGGCGTGCACGCAGGCGACGCTTCCGTGCTCCCGTATCGCCGCGAGAACCTCGAGGAACTGATCGTCGGGAATGCGCGGGAACCGGTGGGGGTCGGTGCCGAACAGCGAGAGCTTGAACCCGACGGCACCGGCCTCGACGAGCGGGCCGACGTCGATGCCACCGGTGCCGGGGCGCACCGTGCCCAACAGGGCGACATCGACGAGCGCTTCACGAAGTACCTTGTCGCGCTTGGCTGCCAATATCTCCGGGCTCACGACCGGTGCTTCGACGTCGTAGGGCATGTCCACCACGGTGGTCACACCACCCGCCGCCGCTGCTCTTGTGAGGGCCCGGATCCCTTCGGCGGTCGTGCTGCCGGAGTGGACGTGGCAGTCGATCACGCCGGGGAACAGATATGCACCTTTGACGTCGATCAGCCTCGCGGCCGACCCGGGCGCCGGCTCGCCGTCGCGTACCTCGACGATGCGCCCCCCGACCACGCGGATCTCGCCACGGACCGGTTGACCGGAGCCTTTGACTATCCGCCCGGCTATCGACAGGTCTACCGCGGGCATCTCGCGGCCAGCCGACGACTTCGCCGCTCCCGGCGAAACGGGTTTGCGCTGGTGCCCGACCCAAACTGAGCCCGAGCATCATGTCGATGTCGAGCCGTCCGCATGGCGTTGCCATGTTATCCGTCGTGACGTTCCTCCCCAAGCCCCCGATGGACAGGGTGTCGTTGGTTCCCTCACGCTCTTGAACCCCGGCGACGCCCCCGTGCTCTCGCGCAACAGGCGGATCGCCCCGATGTGCTGCTAGCTTCAGGCTCTGATTAGCCTCCAGTCCCGGTTCGGCCCCAAGGCTGCACCTGGATGTGACACGGGAGGAGGGGCATAGTTGCTGCTGTACGTGCTGAAACGTATCGGCCTGGCATTGATCACGCTGGTGCTCTTGAGCATGATCATCTTCTTCGCCGGTCAGGTGCTTCCCGGCAACGCAGGAAGAGCGATCCTCGGACCTTTCGCCTCGCAACAGGCCGTCATCACGCTCGACCACAAGCTCGGGGTCGACCGGTCACTTCTGGTCCAGTACTGGAGCTGGGCCACCGGGATACTGCACGGGAACCTCGGGACCTCCTACCAGCAACAGGCACCGGTGAGCTCGTTCATATTCCCGTACATAGGGCGTTCCCTCAAGCTTGCGGCCTTCGCCTTTGTCATAGTCGTGCCCCTCAGCATCCTCGGCGGGATCGTGGCGGCGCTCAACCGGGGCCGGCTCGTCGACCGCATCCTGAGCACGACGAGCCTCTCGCTCTCGACGGTGCCCGAGTTCGTCTCCGGCGTGGTGCTGATCGTCCTGTTCGCACTCGGCCTCAAGGTGCTGCCTGTCTCGGCCAACGCCCCACCGGGCTCGTCATTCCTGATCCAGCTGAAATACCTGATCCTTCCGGCCATCCCGCTCGTGTTCATCCTCTTCGGGTACATAGCCCGAATGGCGCGGGCGGGCACGGTCGAGGCGCTCGACTCGGACTACGTGCGCACTGCCACCCTTAAGGGCCTGCCCCGCTGGGTGGTGATCCGAAGGCACGTGCTTCGCAACTCACTGCTGCCGACAATCACCGTCATCGCCACCCAGACCGGATACCTGATCGGCGGGCTCGTCGTCGTCGAGAAGCTCTTCGTCTACCCCGGCATCGGCACCTTGATCATCAACGCCGCCACCGACAAGGACTTCCCTACTCTCGAAGCAGGAGTCCTTTTCATCGGTATCGTCTACCTAGGAGCGACGCTCATCGCCGACATCTTCTACACCGTGTTGAACCCGAGGATCAGACTGGGGAACGCGGAATGACGGCCGGCATCGATCCACTCACGCCTCCTGTGACCCCCGGGGTAGCGGACGAGGTTGGCACAGGATCGCCTACCGGTGCGGCGGGAGCACTCGACGTCTCGGTAGGCCAGGTCCGGCGCGAACAGCTCCATCAGCTCGTGCGTTCGAGGGCCTTCATGATCGGCTCTCTGATCCTTTTGTGGTGGATCGTCTGCGCCATCTTCGGGCCCCTGTTCGCTCCCTATGACGCCACCGCCGCCAACATCGTGGCCACCCAGCTGGCCCCGTCGGCAGCTCACTGGTTCGGTACCAACGACGTCGGGGAGGACGTCTTGTCAAGGGTGATCGTCGGCGCCCGCGACATTCTCGAGATAGCTCCCCTCGCCACGCTTTTGGGCACGGTTCTCGGAACGACCATCGGCCTTGCCCAGGGCTATCTCCGCGGCGCCTTCGACATGCTCGTGGGCAGGATCGTGGACGCTGCCCTCTCGTTGCCGATCGTGATCGTGGCCTTTCTCTTCGTCGTCGCAGTCGGCCCGAGCACTCTCACCCTCATCATCGTCATCGGTTTCGTCTTCTCGCTGATCATCGCGAGGACGGTGCGGACCGCAGTTCTGCAGGAGCGTGAGCTCGACTACCTGGCGGCAGCCCGCCTGCGCGGCGAGAGCGTTCCGCACGTGATGTTCATCGAGATCCTCCCGAACGTGCTCGGCCCCATCCTCGTCGAATTCACAGTGAGGCTGGGCTACGCCATCTTCACGATCGCGACGCTGTCGTTCCTCGGCTTCGGCGTGCAGCTGCCCACGCCCGACTGGGGGGCCGACATCGCCGTCAACTCCAACTACCTCGCTGCGGGCTACTGGTGGGAGACGCTGTTCCCCGCGCTCGCGATCGCTTCGCTCATCATCGCCATAAACCTGATCGGCGACTCGATCGAGGCGGTGCTCATCCAATGACACTTGCAACATCGTTCGACCAGGCCACCCTCGTCGAGGAGCCGCCCACCACCCTCGAGGTGAGCCACCTCGATGTCGCCTACCGCGTGCGGGGCAAGGACCGACTGGCCCTCCGCGATGTTTCGTTCAGCATCGGGCGGCAGGAATCGTTCGGGCTCGTCGGCGAGTCGGGATGCGGCAAGTCCACCACCGCGCTCGCCATCACCCGGTACCTGCCCCGCAACGGGCGCCTCAGCGCGGGCTCGGTCATCGTCAACGGGCAGGACCCCGCCAAGATGGACAAGCGCGCCTTGCGCAAGTTCCGCGCCCGCACGATCTCGATGGTGTACCAGGAACCCGGCCGGGCCCTCAACCCGTCGATTCGAGTCGGGCGCCAGGTCGCCGAGGTGTACGAGATCGCCGGAACCAAGAGGCCCGAGGCGCTGGCACGCGCCGAGGAGCTGCTGCGGATGGTTCAGATCGCCGATCCGGGGCGCGTGCTGCACTCTTATCCCCACCAGTTGTCGGGCGGGATGCTGCAAAGAGTCATGATCGCCATGGCGCTCGCCTCCGAGCCTGCGCTGCTGATACTCGACGAGCCCACGACAGCCCTGGACGCCACGGTGGAGGCCGAGGTCCTCGACCTCGTCTCGTCGCTGCGTCAGCAATTCGAGACCTCGGTGCTCTTCATCAGCCACAACCTGGCCGTGATCGCCAAGATGTGCGACCGCGTGGGCGTCATGTACGCCGGCGAGCTCGTGGAGCAAGGCCCGGCACGGGAGGTCTTCGACAATCCCAGGCACCCCTACACAGTCGGGCTGCTGCGTTGCGTCCCCCGTGGGGGCCAGCGAAAGGACCACGGTCGTCTCGACACGATCCCGGGCTTTCTCCCCGGGCCTGGCGAGGTCCCCGTCGGTTGCGTATTCGCCATGCGCTGTGCCCTCGCGAACCAGCGTTGCCTCGAGGAGACGCCGCCGATGTACGAGGTGGCCCAAGGCCGCACGTCCCGTTGCCACTACCACGAGCGAGCTCCTGAACTGCCGAGGGCAACCCCGGAGGACGTCACGCTGCGACGCCCCGACGCGGCCGAGGAACCAGTCATCCGCCTGCGAGGCGTTTCAAAGACCTTCCATGTCCGCGGCGAGCACGTGCGTGCGGTCGTAGGCGTCGACCTCGACCTCAAGGCAGGCGAGACGCTCGGCCTCGTCGGTGAGTCGGGATCGGGCAAAACGACGCTCGCGCGCGTGCTGCTCGGCCTCAGCGTGCCCGACGAAGGATCGGTCATCGAGCTGGAGGGCTCGCCGCTCGCTCCCGAGTGCACCAAACGAGACCGCAAGCAATTGCAGGCGATGCAGATCGTCTTCCAGAACCCGGACTCCGCGTTGAACCGGCGCCACAGCGTGCGACACATCATCACGAGAGCGCTCAAGAAGCTGGCCGGCCTTTCGGGTGAAGCTTGCGAGCAACGACTTCTCGAGATCGTCCGCTCTGTGCGGATGGAGGAGCGCCACCTGCCGCTTCGGCCCTACCAGCTATCGGGCGGCCTCAAACAGCGGGTGGCCATCGCGCGTGCATTCGCGGGCGCGCCGCGGGTCCTGGTCTGCGACGAGCCCACCTCGGCGCTCGACGTATCGGTGCAGGCGGCCATCCTCAACCTCCTTGCCGATCTGCAGAGCCGGGAGCGGGTGACCTACGTCTTCATCTCGCACGATCTCGGCGTCGTGCGCTACCTCTCCGACAGCATCGCCGTGCTCTATCTCGGCCGCGTGATGCAGTACGGGTCGGCCGAGACGGTGTTCTCCGGGCCCCACCACCCCTACACCGAGTCGTTGCTCTCGGCGGTGCCGAGCCTTGACGGGGCGCCCCGCGAACGGATCCGGCTCAAAGGTGAGATCCCGAGCGCCGCCCACTCTCCGTCGGGCTGCGTGTTCCACACGCGCTGTCCTCGTCGACTCGCTAACGGGCTGTGCGAGTCGACCGAGCCTGCGCTCGTCGAGGTCGAACCGGGTCACTTGATGCGTTGCCACATCCCCCTTGACGAGCTGAGAAACCTGCAAACGAGCGACTCCGCCCGAACAGCCGATCAGCCGAATATCTCGTAAGACCGCTCGAAGATCTTGTCCGTCAAGCTCGGGATCTCGTCGTAGACGGCGGACATGCGCTGGTAAAGCCCGTGGTTCTCGGGGTCGGGGTCAAAGGGGGCCTCCCACGACACCATTCGCTCGATGGCTTCCTCCCACGAGCCGTAAAGCCCCTGGCCAACGGCCGCGCATATCGCTGAGCCCAGGCCGGCGGCGTTGTTGATCCTGCTGCGGACGGCCGGGATGCCGAATACGTCGGCGAAAATGTGCATGAACACGTCGGAGTTCGACCCTCCGCCCGAGACGACTATCCGGTCGTAGGTCTGCGCCGTCTCTCGTTGCATCGCGGTGCCGCACCGGTAGATGGTCAGGGCGATCCCCTCGAGTATGGCCCTGTAGATGTGGAACCTGTCGTGGCGGACATCGAACCCGACGATCGCGCCCTTCTTGAACGGGGCCTCCGTCGGGGCGAGCCAGTCGAGGACCACCATGAGACCATTCGAGCCCGGTGGCACCTTCTCCGCCTCCAGGTCGAGATAGCGCTCAACCCCCATACCCAGTCGCTCGGCCGAGGAGCTTGCCTCCTCGCCGAGCAGGTCTCGCCACCAGCTGACCGTCCACATGCCCCTGCGGATGCCGTAGCTCTCGTAGAGGTACTGATGAGGGATAGAGGCGAAATTGGACCAGAAGCTCTTGGCGTCCGGCACGTTGCGCTCGCCCGTGGTCATGCTCGCCGTGTAGGTCCCCAACGAGACAAGCAGCGTGTCGGCCGAGCGCAACCCGCATCCGAGAGCCTCGACTGCCTTGTCGTTGGAGGTCGCGACGACGGGCAAGCCAGCGGGGATTCCGGTTTGGCGCGAGGCCTCGGGCGTCACGTGGCCGAGGACCTCTCCGGGCATGAGCAGTTCGAAGAGCATCTCGCGTGGGACCTGGAAATTCGCGAAGCCCTCGTCGTCTCGCAACCACTCCCAGCGGTCCGCGTTGAACGGCCACACACCCGCGTAGTTGGCAGCGGTGTCCTTGAACTCACCGGTCATCCGGTGGCTGATGTAACCGGACGAGGTGGTGACATAGGCAACGTTGGGGTCGCTGTGCTCATATGGCCGCGACACCCGGGCGTCCATCCAGCTCATCACCGGACTGGCCAGTGTCCCGTCACGCTTGAGCAGCGCCCTGCAAAAGCGGATCGTGCACAGGCCAACGCCCACGATGTCCGCGAAGTCGCCCGGGAACGCCGCCATGGCACGGCGGCTCGCCTCGCCTATCGAGAACCAGATGTCGTCGTCGGGGTGCTCGACCACCCCGGGACGGGGCGTGTCGCTGGGACGCAAGGGCTGGCGCCCCTCGCACACGACGGTGCCGCGCTCGTCGAACACCGACACCTTTGTGCTCTGTGACCCGTTGTCTATACCGATCAGGTAGCGCTTCACTTCTCCTCCAGAGGCCGCGGACGGGTTTCACTGAGCCTTGAAGATCGTGCCCCTGTTCATGATGCCTTCCGGGTCGAATGCTTCCTTGAGCTTGCGCAACATGTAGTAGGCGTTGCCGTGCTCCTGCTCTGTCCAGTCGGTCCGGTACTTGCCGATCCCGTGGTGGTGGACCATGGAGCCCCGGTGCTTGAGGGCCTCCTCGACGATGATCGCGTTGATCGGAATGTGGTACTTCGTGATCTCTTCGGTCGGCTCGCAGTTGATGTTGTAGTCGTAGACGAAATACAGGTTCGTGCCGGTCTGGTAGCTGTGCGAGGAGTGCGCACCCAACATGGTGAGGTCCCCGGCATAGGGGTACTCGGTGCGGATCCGGTGTATCGCCTGGGTGTAGATCTCACCGATGTCGGACCAATTGGCCGATATCTCGGTCGTGTAACCGAGGTTGTGCTCCTTCAGCATCCATTCCTGCTCGGCGATGATCTTGTCCATGCCCCAGTTCAGGTTTGCGAACCACTGGGCGATCCGGGCGGGGCTCACGACTTCGTGGTGGTACCCGGCAACGACGGCGTCGATCTCCGCGACGGTGGCCGCGACGATCGCCTCCGGGCCTTCGCAGATGAAGATGAGGACGCACTTGTCCTTGTGGAAGTCGGCGAAATGCTGGCGGGCGTCCTCTTCGGAATAGACCCTGCAGACCGACGGACGAAACCCGTCGGTCACGACCTGGCGGATGACCGAGATCCCGTCGTCCATGTTGTCGACCAGGAACCCCCTGTACTGGTTGTTCTCCGGCCTGTAGCGGTACAGCTTGACGGTGACCTCGGTGATGAAGCACAGGGCACCTTCGTTGCCGATGACGATGTGCCGGATGTCGGGCCCGACCGCCCTGCGCGGCACGTTCTTGACCCGGCAGACTGTGCCGTCAGGGAAGACGGCCTCGAGCCCGACGACCATGTCCTCGATACCGCCGTAAAGCGTCGACAGCTGGCCCGTCGAGCGGGTGGCGGTGAGGCCGCCCATCTGGGCCAAGGGCTTGGACTGGGGTGAGTGACCCGTCGTGAGGCCGTGCAAGCGGACGGCGTCCTCTAGTACCTCGAGGCAGACACCGCACTGGGCGGTGGCCATCATGTTCACCGGGTCGATGTGGACGATCTCGTTCATGGGCGAGCCGTCAACAACGATCGTGTCCTCGACTATCGTCTCGAGCCCGCCCTCGGTCGAGGTGATGCCGGTCCGGGGCACGACGTTGATCCGGTGCTCGTTCGCAAAACGAAGGACTTTCGCAACCTCCTCGGTCGAGGTCACCGATACGACGGCGGCCGGGATGGGACCGGTGAAGACGCCGTTGACAGCCTGGTATTTCTTGAATCGGTCGACGCTCGATGCCTTCAGCTTGTCTTCGTCGAGACACACCTGGCCGTCGCCTACGAGTTCGGCGAGGCCCTGCCTGATGGCTTCGCGATTCAGGTCCGAACGTGATTGCACCATGAACCTATTCTCCTTAGTCGATCGTTGTTCCCGGTGCTGTCACCGGACGAGGTAGCCACCGTCGACCACGAGTACATGACCGTTCACGTAGTCAGAGGCACGACTTGCCAGAAAGACCGTTGCCCCCATCAGATCGGCCGCGTCACCCCACCGGCCGGCAGGTATGTGGTCCAGCACTCGCTGGTTAGTCTCCGGGTTGGACCGGGTCACCTCGGTGATCGCCGTGGCGTAGTAGCCGGGAGCGATGGCGTTCACTTGCACGTTGTACTGGGCCAGCTCATCGCAGTACGCCTTGGTGAAACCCGCGAGTCCGTGCTTGGTGGCGGCATAGGCGGGCGACCACTGGCCGCCCAGGAAGGAGAACAGTGAAGCGATGTTGATGATCTTGCCCGATCGTTTGGCGACCATGAGCTTGGATGCCTCGTAGCTGAGCTCGAAGGCAGCCGTCAGGTTGAGGGCGATCATCGGGTCCCACTCGTGACGGTCGAAGTTGTCCACTGAGGCGATATTGCAGATTCCAGCCGAATTCACAACGATGTCGACGGTTCCAAAACTCGCCACGCAACCGTCGATGACCGCCTTGGGAGCACCATCGGAGGTGATGTCGATGGTGAGGACCGCGGCTTTTTGCCCTTCGGCCTCGATGAGCCGACGCGTCTCGCCGCCGTCGTCCATGACAGTTGGGATGAACAAGTCAGCACCGGCCTTGGCAAGGGCCAGTGCGAACGCCTGGCCCAGGCCCGTGTTGCCTCCCGTCACGATGGCGACCTTGCCCTTCAGTGAGAACAGGTCCATCGAGAACTCGCGGATCTCCATATCGCTACCGCCTATCCTTCCTGACTCCTCGTACTGTTCCTATTTCGCTCGTTTCGACCCGACTCATTTGGACGACGACGGTCGACAAGCCGGCGGCTCAGAGACTCGGCTGTGTCTCGGCCGGACTCCCCCGGCCTCAACCAGCCTGATCAACGCCGTCCAGAGGCGCGCGGCGACCAGCCCACGCGGCCCCTGTCATGCCGGCCTGAAGAAGGCGTTGAACGGTGACCGGGCAGCATCGACGAACTCGGACACCGTAGGAAGCCCGTGGGCGGCCTTGCGCAGCGCCTCGAGAGTCGCCGTCCGATTGTTGCGGAAGACCTCCATCTCGTCGTCGGCGTTCGGGTTGACCCATACAGCGGCTATCAAGACCAGGTTGTCGACCTCACCACTGTCGATAAGGGACTCCTCGAGAGCCTGGCCGACGCCCTGGGCAACCCCGGCTTGGGCCGGTCCCCATGTCATGTTGCCGTGAGCCGGGCCTCCGATCGGCGCCTTGTTCACAAACAATGTCGCGGGCACCGCCGGCACGCCAGGACGCGCGACAGCGACAAAAGGTGCATGACCCGCACTAGGCGTGGCGAGGGCACTCGCCCAGGCCGTCCCGACCGGTCCATCCCGGCGCCCCAGCACGACGTTGACATGGGCAGCGTTTACGCCCTCGCCGACAAAGGACTCTCCAATGATCAAACGTCCCCTTCCCACGGCTTGAGGACCGCACGTATGACACGGCCGTCGAGCATGGCGGCAAATGCCTCGTTGATCTGTCCGAGCGGGTACCGCTCGGTGACGAAACGGTCGAGGGGGAACTTGCCCTCTGCGTACAGGCGCATGATCAACGGCATGTCGAGCGGGGGGCGTGCCGAGCCATAGAACGTCCCGGTCACGATCTTCTCGGAGCGCACGAGCACGTTCCCGGGAAAACAGACCAGTTCCCCATCTGCAGGCACGCCGACCAGCACGACCATGCCTCCCGGGCGTATGGCGTCAAAGGCGATGGCGGCCAAGGCCGGCAATCCGGCCGCCTCGAAGGCGTAGTCAGCTCCTCCCCCGCATAGCTCGCGCAGCTCAGCTGCGAGATCGGCACCCTTGCCGTCGAGGGTCACCGTGGCGCCGAGCTCGTCGGCGAGCTCACGCTTGGAGGCAACCGGATCGACGACAACGGTCGTGCCGGCTCCCATGAACCGGGCGGCCATCAGGGCCGAAAGACCCACTCCGCCACCCCCGAAGATGATGACGGACGAACCGGGCTCGATCTTCGCCTTGTTGAACACGGCGCCGACTCCCGTCGTCACGGCACAACCCACCAGGCATGCAGCCTCTAGATCGGCATCGGCGGGCAGCACCACGCAGGACCCCTGGTCGACGACGGCGTGGCGGGCAAAAGTGGACAGGTACGCGTAGTGGTAGATCGGCGAGGAGTTCCTCGACAGGCGGGTCTCGCCGCTGGGCAGGCAGCCCCGGCCCATCTCGCTGGTGGCCGTCGCACACAAGGAAAGGTCCCCTCTCAAACAGGCAGGGCAGACCCCACAGGTCGGCAACCACGAGAGCACGACCTTGTCACCGAGCGACACCCGGGTGACGGCGGAGCCGACTGCTTCCACGACGCCGGCACCTTCGTGGCCGAGCACGACGGGCATCCGCGTCGCCGCAGCGCCAGAGGCAGAGTTCCAGTCGCTGCGACACACCCCGCTCGCCTCTATCCGAACCAGGACTTCGGTGGGGCCAGGTGGCGCCAGCTGCACCTTCTCTACGACGAAGTCCTTGCCTGGCGCTTCGAGTACAGCCGCGAGTGTCTCGATAGCAGTGCTCACGTACGGCACCTCCGTGATGTCTCACCGGCTGGATCTCTATCCACACGGTCTTTCTCGGAGTGTAACCATCGGCGACTTGGCCGGTCGAATCCACGTTCCTGCGCCACCCCAGCCCTCGGCAAGGCCCGTAAATGGTGGCATCTGGCTGACAGTGGCAGACGAACCGCCATTGCAGCTGCGCTGGGGAGCGGGTCCGTCCTATCGAGAAAAAGGGCCGTGGGCGCTCTCAGGCCCTGCCCTGCGCCGCCGCAGGGGAACGGCAGGAGTCGCCGGCACCGATCTGGCGCGAAAGTTCGTTGCACGCGTCCACGAGCTCACGCGCCAGCTCTTGGCGATAGGAGAGCTTGAGCGAGGGCTCCGGCACGCAGATGGTCATGGCGGCGACGAGCCGGCCGTCGTGACCGTGCACCGGCGCGGCGAGACATGTCAGATTTTCGGAGGCTTCCTGGCTCACCTCGGCCCAGCCCCGGCGCCGAACCTTGACGAGCTGGCGCTCTAGCTCCTCAACAGAAGTCACCGTCCTCGGTGTCAGCTTCCGCATCTCGAAATCGCGGTACCTGTCGGCGACGCAGCTCCCGGAGAACGCGAGGAGAACCTTGCCCGCCGCGGTTGCGTGCGCGGGCAGGCGACGGCCGACAGCCGTTGCGAGCCTGACTGGGCGCTGTGAGTCCAGGTAGGCCACGAAGACGATGTCGGGCCAGTCCAGAACCGCCAGCTGCATCGTCTCGTCGATCCGAGCCACGATGGGCGCGGCCACTACCCGGAATTCGTCGATGACGTTGACGGCGCCCAGGAAAGTCGAGCTCCATGTCATGACTTTGGGCCCCATCCGGTAGCCGCCTCGTTGGCCCGGCCTTTGCAGGAGCTCGTTCTCGACGAGAGTGTTGAGGATCCGGTGCACCGAGCTCCGAGGCTCGTCGAGCACCCGTGTGAGCTCGTCGAGCGTCGCGGAGCCGTGAAGGCTGGTGAGGGCGTCGAGAGCCCTGATGGCCGTCACGACCGCTGGAGCGGTCGACGGCGTGCGGGTGTCGAGCCTGTCCACTGGTGCCTCCTCTCCTCAGTGTTTGCACAGAAAGGCGCTCGGAACACTCGCAAGCGCCTACGCTCTGGCTTACGCCGCTCGACTCTGGCGCATGCCCGTCCGGCTGAGTATCGTACCAGAAGCAGGTTTTGCTGAACGTCTGTCCAGTATCTTAGACAAGACTCGCTCGCGCGAGGGACGACAGAAGGGGGTTGGCGCATGGACGTCAACGACAACGGCAGAGAAGTGAATCACGAACGGCTCGACAACCTCCGACGTGGTCGGGGCCCGGTCCAAGAGCACATCATCGACGAGTTCGTCGCTGGGAGGCTGTCGAGGAGGGACTTCCTGAAGAAGGGCACCGCCTTCGGCCTCTCGCTTCCGCTCCTCGGTGGCATTCTCGAGGCCAAGGGTCTCCCGGGCATCAGGCCACGGGCGTCTGCGGTCCCGCGCGCGCGGGCTGCGGCTGGTGGCACGATCAGGGCTGGCATCATTACGCCGGCGGGTGCCATCAACCCGATCACGATCGCCGACGAGGGCAGCCTAGAGCTGCTTGGAAACGTCGGTGAGTTCCTCGTGGAGGCGGACCAGGAGCTCGGTTACCTGCCATGGCTCGCCACGAGCTGGACTCCTAACGCCAAGGCGGACATTTGGACTTTCAAGATCCGCCAGGGCGTCAAGTTCAACAACGGCAACTACATGACCGTCGACGACGTCGTCTACAGCTTCCAGAGCCAGTGCAACCCGAAGTCCGGCGGCAGCGCCCTCTCGGTGTTCGGCGGGCTCTTGTCGCCCGATGGCGTCGTGAAGGTGGACGATGGCACGATCGCCTTCCACCTCGAGGTCGCCGATGGCGCCTTCCTCGATGCGGTCTCGTGCGACAACTACAACATGATCATCGTCCCGAACGGCTACGACTACTCCAACTACCCGACGGATTGGGTCGGGACGGGTCACTTCATGATGCAGAGCTACACGACCAACGTCGGAGCGACCTTCGTCCGCAACCCCTACTACTGGGGGACACCGGCAGTCCCGAGCGGGATTCAGTGGACCTTCTACGCGGCCGAGGAGCCGATGGCCAACGCCCTCGTGGCCAACGAGATCGACTGTCTGGACCAGTTCTTCGTCTCGACGAGCCCCCAGCTTTTGACCGGCGCTTACAACATCATCAAGCTGAAGGCCTCCGGGCACCGTGAGCTCTCGATGCGTTGCGACACCGGTCCGTTCAAGAGCAACCTGGTCCGCCAGGCGATCGCCCTCACGCTCAACCGTCCCGAGCTCGTGAAGTCGCTCTTCAAGGGTTACGCCGACATCGGGAACGACAGCCCGTTCGCCCCTTGCTTCCCGTCGTCGGTCGGCGCGCCCGCAGTTCCCCAGCGCGCTCAGAACATAGCGATGGCCAAGCAGCTGCTCGCCAAGGCCGGCTACGCCAGGGGCTTCAGCACGCCGCTTCTCACCGAGCAGCGCCAGGAGATGCCGGAGCTTGCCCAGTTCATCAAGACCTGGGCCAAGGAGATCGGGGTCGACATCAACCTCACGATCGAGCAGCCGGACAAGTACTACGGCTCTGCGGTCTATGGGACCTCGGACTGGCTCGACGGAGAGATGAGCATGGTCGACTACGGCGCCCGCTCGACGCCGAACCTGTTCCTCAACGCACCGTTGATGAGCTTCAACAAGGCGACCGGCGCCGGCGCCTGGAACGCCGCCCGCTTCAACGACCCCGCCTACGACAAGCTCGCCACCGAGTACGTCGCTGCGACCAACCTTCCCAGCCAGCGTGCCATCGCCAAGCAGATAGAAGTCCTGCTGCTCGACGAGACGCCGATCATCTACCCCTACTTCTACAACTACCTGGCTGCGACCCAGAAGAACGTGACGGGCGTCTACCCGACGGCCCTCAGCCAGTTCTTCCTCTGGAACGCATCCGTCGGCTGATCACAAGCCTGACCTGACAGCACGATCCCCACGCGGGGCGGCTCCCAGCACGCCGGTCCCGCGTGGGGATTGCTGTCTTCGTGTCCAGGGTCATCGCCGTCGCCGTTGCGACGAGTGCCGGCGGCACCAAGGCGCGACAAGACACCGAGGGCCGCGATGGCACAAGAGGGCTTCCCGACAGCTCTGCCGGGTACCAGAGCCGACGATCAGTCGCTGAAGACGGTCTTTATGTTGGTGAATTCCCGGATGCCCGCAGGTGAGAGCTCACGGCCGTAACCGGAGCGCTTGACACCACCGAAGGGCAGGTCGAAGTACGAGATCGTCATGGCATTGATGTAGACCATGCCGGACTCGAGGTCCTCGGCAAAGCGCGCCTGCTCGGCCGGGTCTTCGGTCCAGACACTCGAGCTCAAGCCGAAGCTGGTGTCATTGGCGAGCGCGATCGCCTCGTCGATGTCGGCCACCCGGAAGAAAGACGTGACGGGCCCGAAGACCTCGTCGCGGTAGACACGCATGTCAGGCGTCAGCCCGCTGAGCGCCGTGGGCTGGACGAACCACCCGGGGCCGTCCATCTTCTCGCCACCACAGAGGGCTTTTGCTCCCTTGGACAGAGCATCTTGGACCTGCTCGTCCACCTCGTCGCGACCTTGGGCGGTGGCGAGGGGACCGACCTGGGTCGCTTCGTCCAGGGGATCACCCACGACGAGCTTGGACATCGCCTGCGCGTAACGCTCGAAGTACTCCTCGGCGATCGATTCATGGACGATGAAACGCTTCGCCGCGATGCAGCTCTGTCCGTTGTTCTGGATACGAGCCCAGACACCGATCTCTATCGCCCGGTCCAGGTCCGCCGACGGCATCACGATGAACGGGTCGGCGCCGCCGAGCTCGAGCACGGTCTTTTTGATGGCGTTGCCGGCGATGCGGGCAACCGAGCGGCCCGCGCCTTCGCTGCCCGTCAATGTGGCGGCCGCCACCCGGTCGTCTTCCAAGATCGCCTGGACACGGTCGCCACCGATGAGCAGGGTCTGGAACACGCCTTCGGGAAAGCCTGCGCGACGGGCCGCTTCTTCGATGTTCAATGCCGTCTGGGGCACGTTCGAAGCGTGCTTCAAGAGTGCGACGTTGCCGACCATGAACGCCGGAGCGGCGAACCTGATGACCTGCCACAGTGGGAAGTTCCAAGGCATCACAGCCAGAACGGGCCCAATCGGCTGGTACTTGATGTACGAGCCCTTCTTGGCGGCCGTGCCGGCTACGGGCTCGTCGGCAAGCATCGCCGCGGCGTGCTCTGCGTAATAGCGCAGCACGCCCACACACTTGGTCACCTCGTTACGCGCCTGGACGACGGGCTTGCCCATCTCGAGGGTCATCATCTCGGCGATCGACGCCTGGTCTGCCTCGAGCACGTCGGCCATGGCACGCACGAGCAGTGCCCGCTCGTCGAAACTCGTGCGGCGGTAGGAGCGAAAAGCGCTGTCTGCAAGGACAAGCCTTCGTTCGATCTCCGCCTCGTCATAAGCTTCGAAGGTCTTTAGAGTTTCGCCCGTCGCTGGGTACACCGATGAAATGGCCATGGCAGAGTTGTACACCGCTGTGGTTCCCGGTGCCAAGCTGAAGTCGCCCGTCAGACTCAATCCCCGCTTTATGGGCGGATGTCTTTGTTCCACAGTTCCCAAAGAGCTTTCACCAGGCGGCAACCGACCGGACCCGGCTCGATGGATGCGCGCCCGACCAGCGCGTCGGCACCGCAAATGCCTCTTATCGAACTGGTTGTGAAGATCTCCTCGGCCGCTTCGAGCTCGCTTAACCCAAGAGGTTCGTCCGACACCTCGAAGCCCTCGAGATCCGCCAGGCGGATCACCGCCTCACGGGTTGTCCCCGCGAGGATGCGCCCGTCGAGCGGCGGCGTCCGGAGGACACCCCCGAGGACTGCGAACAGGTTGGCCCGCTCGGTCTCGAGCACGGCACCGTTCTCGTCAATTATCAGGAGCTGCTCGTGGCGAACAAGGCCGAGTGACTGGCGCAGGCTCGCCAGGATTCTTCGGTCGTTCCACTTGTGCGGCCCGAGGCCGTCTTGCAGAACGGACGGGAACAGGCTCACCGAGGAGCGGTACGAGCCGGAGAAGGCCTCGGGAGCGTCCGATATCGAGATCTCTGTCGCGACTGCCCCTCTCGAGGCTGGGTAGGAGTGGACTCGCAGTCGCTGGGGTCCTGCCTGGCCCGCGACGGCTTCGGCCACCTGCACTCCGACGCGGGCGGGAAGCTGCGATCCGTAGAGAGCTGCGACGCTCGCCGCCAGCCGGCCGAGGTGCGACTCGAGCTCGACCGGCCTGCCGTCGAGCACGAGAACTGTCTCGAACACACCCGCGGAGCGGTCTGCATGACGGGCCTTGTCTCTTGGGCCCGCCGCGCCCCGTGGTGGCGCGAGCCCCGCCCCGACGGCTTCCAGCAGGGGCCGCGCTTTGTCGAAGCACTCCTCCAGCTCACGATCGGGGTCCGAGTCCGCCACGACACCGCCACCGATCCCGAGCCACGCCTGCCCGCGCGCGATCTCGAAGGTCCGGATGGCGACGTTCAGCTCGAGACCGGTCGAAGGGCTCGCTATCCCGACGGCTCCGGTGTAGACCTCCCTCGCGCTTGCCTCGAGCACACTTATGAGCTCCATCGCGCGCACCTTGGGAGCGCCGGTGACCGAGCCCGGAGGGAACGTGGCCCTCACCAGGTCCGAATCAGGCACCTCGTCGCGCAGCTCGCCCGTCACATCAGAGACGAGGTGCCATACGCCAGGATGCTCTTCTGGCCTCCACAGCTCAGGCACGGCGACGGTCCCGTAGCGACACACCCGGCCGAGATCGTTGCGCATGAGATCGACGATCATCAGGTTCTCCGCTCTGTCCTTGCCCGATCCGAGCAACCGTGCGCGGGCAGCCGGCGAGCTTCCACGCCTGACGGTTCCTTTGATGGGTGAGCTCAGGACTGTGCGGCCCGTGCGCCTCAAGAACAGCTCGGGCGAGAAGCTCGCGACTGCCATGGAACCATGCCGGAGAAAAGCCCCATAGCGGGGAGCCAAGCGGTCGGCGCCGGCGCAGAAGAGCTCGAGCGGGTCCCCTTCAAAGCCGGCCTCGAGCCGGGCGCAGACATTGACCTGGAACACGTCCCCCGAACGGATGTGCTCGATCGCACGCGATACCGAGACGAGATGCGCCTGCGGCGCCGGTTTCAGCTGGAACCGCCCGCATGCGTATTGTCCGCCTTCTGCCCTGGGCGCGGCGGCGCGGCGGCGCCATTCCAAGAGACGAGACTCGAGCCGCTCAGACTGTTCGTCGGACCACAGGGCCTCGAACCACCAGTTGCCCGAGGCGTCACAGGACACGAGGTGGTCGTAGAAAGCGAGAATCGAGCTCGGCAGCGGCACCGGGCGCCGCGGCGGGGCCGGGAGCCGCTCGAGCCGCCGCCCGAGCGTGTAGCCGAGGTAGCCCACCCAGCCACCTCCGGTGACGCCAGGCATGCCAACGACCTCGGGTTGGCAGTCGAGGACGGCAAAGGGGTCGTCTGCTCCTTCGACAACCAACAACGGCTCCGAGCCGACGAGCGCCCGAGCTTTCGACCACGAGCCGAACAGTGCGAACGGCCGGGCGTCGCCTCCAGCGGCCCGCAGCACGGCGCTCGGGCTCTTGTCCATGGCGAGGGGCACTCTCACGAGCCGTGCCGAGGACGGGACGCGCCCGGGCTCGCTACGCTCGGCCTTCATGGCACTCGATACCCGTGGTTGGCTCGATCGGTTCACAGCTGCACTTGGCTCGCCACCCATCACTGACGAGGAACTGGACAGCCTCCTCGCGCTCGCCGGGATCGCCGCACATGCCTCCGAGCGTAAGGCGGCGCCCGTGACTTGCTACCTCGCGGCACGCGCCGGCTTGCCCATCAGCGAGGCTCTCGCGATCGCGCAGCGGCTCGCGGACGAGGACACGGGGCCCGGAGTTCCACAAGCCGCCGGTTGAGCGTGCGCCGGTGAGGACACGGCATTGGCACCGGACCTGAGGGGAAATTGCCTCCCTTGAACCGCACCGCCGGGATCGTCCTCGTGGGGGGGCGTTCCTCGCGGATGGGTTCTGCCAAATCCGTCTTGGAGTGGCACGGCTCCACTCTCGTGCGCCGGGTGACCGGGATCGTGGCCCGCGGTGTGGCCGGACCTGTCGTGCTGGTCCGCTCCCGGGGACAATCGCTGCCCTTGTTGCCCGAGGTCTTCGAGGTCATCGACGACGAGGAAGAGGGTCGGGGGCCACTCGCCGCTCTCGGCACCGGGTTGGCGGCACTTGTGGGTCGCTGCGAGAGCGTGTACGTCTCGTCGACGGACGTGCCGTTTCTCCATCCGTCGTTCATCCGTCGCGTTGTCGGTGGGCTCGGCGACCGAGTCGACGCCTGCGTGCCCGTCGTCCGGGGATTCCGCCAGCCCCTCGCCGCCGCCTACCGGGTCGCTTTGGCACCGCTCGTGCGCAAGCTCCTCGACTCTGACCGGCTCCGGGTCTCGGAGCTGCTCGAGGCCTGCCGTACGAGCGAGCTCGGCGAGCAAGCCCTCCTCTCCGATCCGGAACTGGCAGCCTTCGACCCGGGACTCGAGTCGGTGACGAATCTGAACGACCCCGGCCAATACCGGGCTGCGGCACTTCGGCCCCTTCCGGCGGTACGCGTGGAATGGCCCGAGAGGGCCCTCCCGGCGCTCGGCACTGCCCCCGGCGCCGCCCTGCGTGCCGGTTCGGTGCGGCGAGCCAGCGTCCGGGCGGCGACGCTCGGGGGCCTCGCCTCGGCAGTCGAGGTCGAGCTCGGATCTCGACTCGTCGCCTTGCTGAACGGGGTCGAGATCCGCCAAGACCCAGGGGAACCCCTCGTCCAGGGAGACGCGGTCTCGTTCGTGAGCGCGGACGCAGGACCATGACGACGGTCGCACAGGCGCGCGAGCTGTGGTACTCCGCCTGCGGGAACGCCTCGTGCCCCGAGCGCGTGGAGCCCGTGCGGCTTGCCTTGTCCGAGGCCGTCGGCCGCGTCACGGCTCAAAGCGTCTGGGCCCTTCGGTCGTCGCCGCCGTTCGACGCCTCGGCCATGGACGGCATCGCCGTGCGGGCGTCGGACACCTTGGGCGCCAGCGAGTCCGCGCCGGTCCTCATTACGTTGGGCTCGTGCGAGGTGGTCGACACCGGCGATCCCCTGCCCGAGCCTTTCGACGCCGTGGTGATGCGCGAGCACGCCGTTGTAGCCGGTGGCTATGCCGAGATTCGTGCCGAGGTCGCTCCCTACGAGAACGTGCGGCCGGTAGGCGAAGACATCGTCGCTGGTGAACTTCTCCTGCTCGAGGGTCACCGGCTGCGCGCCGTAGACGTCGCCGCCTGCGGTGCCGCGGGCCTCACCGAGGTGCTCGTCCGCCGCAGACCCGTCGTGGCCCTCTTGCCCACCGGCGACGAGATACGGCCAATCGGGTCCGAGCTCCGAGGGGGCCAGTTCCACGACACCAACTCGCTCATGTTGGCGGCGCTGGCACAAGAGATGGGCTGTGAGGCGAAGGTGCTCCCGATCGAGCCCGACGACCGTGAGGGCATCGGCCGGGCGGCCCTCAGGGCTGCAGCCACGTGCGACCTGTTGATCATCATCGCCGGGGCCAGCGCGGGACGAGACGACCACACGGTGGGTGTGATCGAGGACCTCGGTGTTCTCGCCGTGCACGGAGTGGCGATAAAGCCCGGGCACCCTGTCGTGCTCGGAGCGATCGACTCCACCCCGGTGCTGGGAGCGCCGGGTTATCCCGTGTCGGCGGCACTCTGTTTCCAGCTGTTCGCGGCCCCGCTGCTGGCACGCCTCGAGGGCACGGCGGAGACCGTCCCCCCGAGCGTCCGTGCGCGACTCACGCGCGGCACCGCCTCACCGCTGGAGTCGGACGAGTGGGTACGGGTTCGCCTCGGGCGGGTCCGCGGCCGGCTGTACGCAACGCCGCTTGCCCGCGGCGCGGGCGTGCTCACTTCGCTCGTGAGGGCCGACGGCCTCTTGCGGATCCCTGGCGGGGCAAAGGGCCATGACCTGGACGACGAGGTGGAGGTCCGGCTCCTCAAGGAGCTGGAAGAAATCGACAACACCATCGTGGTGGTCGGATCCGGTGACACGGCGCTCGACCTTGCGGCGTCCGCCCTACGCGACGAGGATGCCCGGTTGACACTTTCGGTGACGGAGGTCGGCACCGTAGGCGGCCTCGAAGCGCTGCGCGACGGGCGGTGCCATATCGCCGGTTCACAGCTCTATGACCCCGAGTCGGGCTTGCACGGCCATGCCTGCCTGGATCACCTGCTCGCCGGGCGCGACATCGCCGTTGTGCGCCTAGCCGTGCGGGAATTGGGACTCATCGTCGCGCCCGGCAACCCCCTCGGTCTCAAGAGCATGGGAGACCTGAAACGCGACGGGCTCAGGTACGTGAACCGCCAACAGGACCCGGGGCCACGCCCTGTCGTCGACTTCGAGCTCGCCCGCGCGGACATCGCAGCGAAGTCGGCCCGCGGCTCCGGGCGCCAGGCGCGCACCGGTCTCGCCGTCGCCGCTTCGGTCGCAGCGGGACGCTCGGACTGCGGGCTCGGTGTGCTCGCGGCCGCTCGCGCCTTCGGGCTCGGCTTCGTCCCGGTGAGACCCGAGCCTTTCGACCTCGTTGTCGACAGCTCCTCGCTCGAGGACCCGTTGCTCGTCCCGTTCTGGGAGCTGCTCTCCTCGGCCGGCTTCCGGGCTTCGCTCAGTGCACTGGCTGGCTACGACACCTCCGAAACGGGCAGGCGGGTCCGCTGACAGGCCCACCATGGCGTCTGCGCGCGATCCAACCGGCAGCGGCTCATCTCCGCCGATGTGAAGGCGGCAGTGCCGGAGGCGAGACGTAACCGGCGAGCTGGCCGCCGTTGCCTGTGAGATCGGACTTGTACTGGTCGGTGCCGGACTCGACGACGCTGAATCCCGTCCTGTCGCCGTCGCCGTTCACGACATCCGGGCCTCTCGCCCCTTGTGAGTAGCCGATGACGACGGCCACGTGCTGAGCCTGCGAGGTCGTCGGGTCGAGCCCGTAGACGGCTACGTCCCCGGGCTGGGGCACATAGCCGGAGCCGACCGGGTGCCAGGTGTGGTGCGCCACCCCCCACAGGTAAAAGCTCACCGAGGAGGCGTTCAGGTCGTAAGAGCCGAGACCGTAGACGAATCTGACACCGGCTTCGCGCCAGGCCCAGGCGGCGAAGTCGGCGCACCACTGCTCATCGCGGTCCGACCCTGGGCAGTCGTCGGCCCCGGCGTGCCAGTAGGCGCTGAACTTGTTGCAATACGAGTCGGGCGGATCGGTCCTGTAGCCGAGCTGGCTGGTGGCGAGCGCCACGATCCGGGCTCGTTGCGGGGACAGCTTCGGGCCGGATCCGCCGGTGAAAGCGACGGCCGAGCCCACCAGAGCGACGACCGCGACAAGCCCCAGGTAAAGGCGCCTTTTCCGGATCGCCGCCGCCCGCGCCCGGCGCCGCCGGGCGGCTGTGGCGGCATGATCGCTCCTCGGGCTGGGCGGGCTCGTCGGCGCCGGCACCTCGGCTCGTGGCCGGGGAGCCGAAGGCCATGGCAACTCGGGTGGGGCCGGCACCCTCCAACTCTGGCGCGCCGGGGCGGCCGTAAGGCGTCACCGCGTCCCGAGCGGGCCCTCGGGAGCGTCCCAAGGAGGGAACAGCACCTGCGGTCTGAAGACCTGCCAGCGTGGCCGGCTTTCACCCTCGAGTCCGGCTCTTGGATAAGGGCTTACACCCGAGGACCCGATATACACGCTACGACGGTCGCCACCTGAGGGAAAGGGCTTCTTGCCTCAAGGCGCCTCGAGGCGCGCACAGCTATGAGGAGCCTCAGAACCAGTGGAAGTACGGATGGCCGAACCGCCAGATGATGAGCTCGACCTTTCCGACGACATAAGAGGCGGGCAGAGTGCCCCACGCCCGGCTGTCGAGAGAATTCCCGCGGCAGTCCCCCATCATGAAGTAATGGTCGGGCGGGATCTTGGTCGTGGCGATGTTCTCGGCCTGCTCCGCGCACGACCCGGTCAGTTTCGGCAGCCAGGGTTCGGCGAGCGGTTTCCCGTTGATAAGCACCGTTCCGCGAATGGAAGAGATCGTCTCTCCGGGCATCCCTATGACACGCTTTACGAGATCGGCGTCCGCGGTGTCGGTGTCGGCCGGCGGACGGCGGAAAACGACGATGTCGCCCCGGTGAATCGTGTAGCCGACCTTGAGGACGATTATCCGGTCCCCGATCTGCAGAGTCGGGAGCATCGAGCCCGTGGGCACGTAGAACGACTGCACGACGAAGGCCCGCAGGCCGCCCGCGATAAGCACTGCCAGCACGACGACCGTGACCCACTCGAGGGTCTGGCGACGCCAGGTTCTCTTCGGCGGGTGCGCCGCCGCTGCTGCTGCGTGCGCGGGCGCGCGTGCCTCGTCCGAATCGATCACAGTCTGCGCAGCTTAAGCCGAGACGACCGGGCGCTTCCCGCGGGTCTTCGCGCCGGTGCCGCGCCGGCGCCTTCGAACTGAGTCGCTCTTGTCAGCCCACCAACCTGCCCGCGCGGACCACCGAGGCCACGAGGTTGACCCCGGGTCGGTAGGCGAGGTGCGCGGCACTCGGCGCGTCCAAGATGAGCAGGTCGCCGCGGAACCCCGGGGCGAGCACGCCGAGGTCGTCGCGTCGAAGCGCCCGCGCTCCTCCGGCAGTGGCGGCGAACAGCGCCTCGTCGGGCGTCATGTGCATCTCGCGCACGGCCAGGGAAATGACGAACGGCATGCTGGTTGTGTAGCTGGTCCCCGGGTTGCAGTCGGTCGCGAGAGCAACTGCCACGCCTGAGTCCAGCAGACGGCGTGCATCCGGGTACGGCGAGCGCGTGGAGAACTCCGCTCCAGGAAGAAGGGTCGCGACCGTGTCGGAACCGGCCAGGGCGTCGATGTCGGTCGCGTCGAGATGGGTGCAGTGGTCAGCCGAGGCCGCGCCCATCGCGACGGCGAGCTGCACGCCGGGACCGTGGGACAGCTGGTTCGCGTGCACCCGCAGGCCCAGCCCGCGGGCGCGCCCCGCCTGTAGGATCTCCCGGGCGGCGTCGGGACCGAAGGCGCCTTTCTCGCAAAAGACGTCGCACCACCGCGCTTTCGGCGCACAGGCATCGAGCATCGGGCCGGTCACGAGTGCGACGTACTCCTCCTCCCTGCCACGGAACTCAGGTGCCACGACGTGGGCTCCGAGAAAGGTGACCTCCTCAGCGACCGTCTCGGCAACCTCCAGGCATCGCGACTCGTCGGGGACCGTCAGTCCGTAACCGGACTTCGTCTCGAGCGTCGTCGTGCCCTGAGCTTCGGCCTCTCGCTTGAGCTTGGCCGCCTTTGCCATGAGAAGGCTCGAGGGGGCCGAGCGCGTGGCGGCGACGGTGGCTGCTATCCCGCCGGCCTCGTAGCGCCTTCCCGCCATTCTTGCCGTGAACTCCTCGGAGCGGTCGCCTGCGAAGACAAGATGGGTGTGCGAGTCGACGAAACCCGGGACCACGCAACGACCGGCCGCCTCAAGCACTTCGTCGGCTGCGGGCGAAACGGCGGCAGTTCCGATAAAGGTCACGATCCCGTCCTCGACGACGAGGTCGACGTCGCGGACGACTCCGAGCGGCCCGGCTCCGAGATCGGAGTGATTGGTGACGAGCTGCCCTATGCCTCGCACGAGCAGCGAGCCGACGGGCGGCCTCACCGCAGGGCCCCGGCACCGCCGCGACCGCCGGGCACCTTGCTCACCGCCCGGCCGAGGCGCCCAGGAGCTTCAAGAGCTCGCCGTGGATGCGCCCGTTCGTGGCTAGCCCGGAGCCGCCTCGGAACCCGGGCAGGCCACTCCAGTCCGTGAACCGCCCACCTGCCTCCGAGATGATCACTGGCATGGCGGCTATGTCGTAGGGCTGGGCCCACGAATCGGCCATGGCGTCCAGTCGCCCGGTCGCGACGAGGGCGTAGCCGTAGCCGTCACCCCAGGTGCGAAGTTCGATGCCCGCCCGCTTCACTTTGAGCAGCACGGTCTCGTCCCACTCGCCGAAGCTGCTCGTCGTCAAGTAACTCTGCGCCAGCTCACCGCACTCGCTCACCCGGGCAGGCACGCCGTTGCAGTAACACCCGAGCCCCCGCGCGGCGTAAACCGTCTCGCCGAGGACGGGCACGTTGATCACGCCCAAGGCGATGCCCTGCTCGTCCTCGAGCGCCAGCAGGTTCGAGTAGAGGCCCACGCCGTGAGTGAAGGCCAGCGTCCCGTCGATCGGGTCCACGATCCACCGGCGGCCGGTCCGGGTGGGTTTCTCGTCCTCTTCTTCCCCGAGGATCCCGTCGCCGGGGTGGGCCAGCTCGAGCTCTTCGCGGATGAGCCGCTCGGCTTGCCGGTCGGCTTGGGTGACAGGCGAACCGTCGCTCTTCTGCTCGATGGTCAGGGCAGCGGAGCGGAAGTAGCCCAGGGTCAGCTCGCCCGCCTGGCGGGCCAGCCGGACTGCCTCCTTGAGGAGGTGGGCCAGGGGGTCGGCTGCCCCCTTGGTGATCTGCTCGAATTCGTCCATGTGGGGTCCTCCTTCGAGCCGACCGTAGGGCTCCTCGAGCGGACTCGCAAGAAGGTCTCAAGGCGCCACCTCCGGGGCCGATACTCCGAAGATGGACCACTTCCTAAGATCGCGCCTGAGTTTGCGTCTCCGACCGCTCGCCGCCTTCGCATGCCTTGCTCTGCTCGTCGCGAGCAGCCCTGTTGTCCAGCCCGCGGCCGCGGCGCCGGGCGTGCCGCGCGCCGCCGCACCGACGGGCCCGGCTGTGCCCGGCGCGCCGAAGTGCCAGATGTTCCCTGCGGACAACGTCTGGAACACCGACATCTCCAAGCTCCCGGTCAACAAGAACAGCGCAACGTGGATGGCGAACATGGCCTCTGCCATCACGAATCTCCATCCGGACTTCGGTCCGAACGAGGGCGGCTATCCGTACGGCATCCCGTGGACGGTCATCAACCCCAAGACCCAGGCCTTCATCCACCTGCGATTCGAGTACGCCGACGAGAGCGACAAGGGCCCTTACCCCTTCGGCCCCACGACGCCGATCGAAGGTGGCCTCAAGGCCTCGGGGGACCGGCACGCCATCATGGTCGATCCGGCGACCTGCGTCCTCTACGAGCTCTGGGACGCGCAGTACGTGTCCCCGACGGCCTCAACTGCCGGTTCGGGAGCCATCTGGAACCTCAACTCGAACGCCCTTCGTCCCGCGAGCTGGACCTCGGCCGATGCTGCGGGTCTGCCGATCCTGCCCGGTCTCCTCAAGTACCAGGAGGTGCTCTCGGGCAAGGTCGACCACGCCATTCGTTTCACGGCCCAGTGCACCGACGACGCCTACATCTGGCCGGCCCGCCACCAAGCCGGCTCCTGCGGCGCGGACTATCCCCCGATGGGGGCACGCTTCCGTTTGAGCGCCGGCTTCAGCGCCTCGGACATCTGCAAGGCCGGGTCGCCGTACTGCTCTCAACTGGCGGTGATCATCCGGGCAATGCAGCACTACGGCCTGATACTCGCGGACAACGGCAGCAACTGGTACTTCCAGGGAAGTGCCTTCCCGCAGTGGCCCATCACCCTCGTCAACATGATGAAGCAGATCCCGGCAAGAGATTTCGTGGCCGTCGACGAGTCGTGCCTCGAGGTCAGCTCCAACTCGGGGGAGGCCTCGACTGCTCACTGCCCTGAGGGCTGAGCCCGCAACGCTCAGCCGGAACCTGGGCTAGCGGCGGGCAGCCGCGCGCTCGCGCCGTACCGCCGCAAGGCGGTGAAGCACGAAGGCGGCGATGACGACGATGGCTATGGCCACGAGCAGGTAACCGGCGGCGCTGAAGCCTTTGGTGATCTTGTTCCACTCCCCGCCGAGCTCGTATCCGACCAGGGCGATCGCCGTGCACCAGATGGCGCTGCCCGAGAACGTCGCCACGCCGAAACGCACGAGGCCCATCTCCGCGAAACCGGCGGGAATCGATATGAAGGTGCGAACCACGGGCAGGATGCGCCCGAAGAAGACAGCCGGCTCACCGCGCCTGGCGAACCAACGTTCCGTCCTGTCCAGGTCGGATTTCGTGAGCAGAACGTAGCGACCCAGCTTCTCGACAAGGGGACGGCCGCCGAAACGGCCGATGGACCAGCCGACGAACGAGCCGAGAAGCTCTCCGCATACGGCGAGGACGATCACGATCGCGATGTCGAGCCGCCCGGTCGAGGCCAGGTAACCGGCGTAACCGAGAGTCACCTCGGAAGGGATGGGCACACACGCCGCCTCGGCGAATGTCAAAAGAACGAGCGCGAGGTAGCCCCAGGACGAAAGAAGGTGCTGCACAGTCCACCCTTTCTAGCCCGCTCGCGCCAGATCCTGCCATCGCGCCACAAGCCAGCCACTAGCGTGCCCCTAAGTGCCGCCCGACCGAGCCCTGACACCCGACGGCCTCGTCGTGGCCCTGTACGACCTCGGGGGTGAGGGACCGCCTGCCCTCCTTGTTCACGCGACCGGCTTCCACGCCCGAGTGCTCGCTCCGCTGGCAGACAATCTCGGAACCCATTTCCACTGTCTGGCCCTCGATCTCCGCGGCCACGGCGAGTCCGCAGTGCCCGAGGACCTGAACTTCGACTGGGTCGGTTTCGGGACTGACGTCCTGACAGCTGTCGATGCCCTAGGGCTCGAGAGTCCTTTGGGCATAGGGCATTCCTGCGGTGGCGCCTCACTGCTTCTCGCAGAGCAGGCGCAGCCCGGCACCTTCTCGGCCCTCTACTGTTTCGAGCCCGTCATCGTTGCTCCCGGGGCCTCGACGACCCCCAACCCGTCCGACGCGCTCGCACAAGGGGCCAGGCAACGAAGGGAGGTCTTCTCCTCCCGGCGGGACGCCTATGCGAACTACGCCTCGAAGCCGCCCCTCGACACGCTTCACCCCGATGTACTGGCCGCCTATGTCGCGTTCGGTTTCGAAGACCTGCCGGACGGTTCCGTGCGGCTCCGGTGCAGGGGGGAGAACGAGGCGCTGATGTACGAGGGCGGCCTCTGCCATCCTGGCTTCTCCCGACTCGACGCCGTGGAGTGCCCTGTCGTCATCGCGTGCGGTGCCATCAGCCGCAGCTTCACGCCGGCCGATTTCGAGCCGGTCGTCCAACGCCTCGCGAAAGGACGCCTCGAGATCCTCTCGGGACTAGGACATTTCGGACCTCTCGAACAGCCATCTCTCGTCGCCGACTCGGTGATCCGAGACCTTGATGCACCCCCGGCGTAGCCTGGGGGCAATGGCTTCTCCGGTCACCGACCTACCAGTTCCGAGCACGCTGTCCCCCTCGAAGATCACGGCCTTCACGAATTGCCCGCTCGCCTTCCGCTTCTCGGTAGTCGAGCGCCTGCCGGAGCCCCCGTCGCCGGCGGCCCTGAAGGGCACGCTGGTCCACCGGGCACTCGAGCTGCTGTTCAGCGAGTACCCGCGTGGCTCGAGAAGCAGGGTTGCCGCACAGCAGGCCTTGGACACAGCCTGGCGGGAGCTGGCCGGCGGCGAGGAACTGGGCTGCCTCGGGCTCGACGCGGCCGAGGAGGCTGCCTACCTCGTCGACGCGCGTGTGCTCGTGGACCGCTATCTGGAGCTCGAGGACCCCGACGCCGTGAACGCGGTCGGGCTCGAGCTCAATCTGAGCACCGATCTCGCGGGCATCACCGTGCGGGGCATCATCGACAGGCTCGATGAACTCGAGGACGGCAGCCTCGCCGTCGTCGACTACAAGACCGGACGCGCTCCGCGAAACGAGCAGTCCAGGTCACGCTTGAGCGGTGTCCAGATGTACGCCCTCATGTGCGAGGCGGAGCTGGGCAGGCGGCCGTCGGTCGTCCGACTCCTCTACTTGCGCGATCGCATCGTCATCTCGGCGGCGCCAACCGATCAGGCAATGCGCGGCACCCGTCAGCGGGCCCTCGGCGTGTGGTCCGCCATCGAACGGGCATGCAGGGAGGACGATTTCCGGCCCAACCCTTCGAGCCTTTGCCGATTCTGCGCATTCCAGGCCTACTGCCCCGCTTTCGGGGGCGATCCGACGCTGGCCGCGACGCAACTGGCAAGCGCTGGAGCTGTGCCTCCTCAGTCAGCGCCGGCCGATGCTCCCGGGCTCGGTGTCGCGGTCGGGGCAGAGAGCCTGTCGGCTTGATCCGTCCGTTCGTCAAGACGCTCGACGCCCGCGTCGACGAGATCTTCGCCCCGTTGCGAGGGAACCGGATCGCGGACCGGATCTTCTACACCGCCACGGCACTCGGCGACTTCGGCCTGATCTGGACCGCCCTCGGTCTCTTACGAATCCTCCGCGGCCGTCCCGGTGACACCCGTGCGGGCGTCCGGGCGGTGGCGGCGACCGGGATCGAGTCCGTGCTGGTCAACATCGGGGTGAAGTCCCTTTTCCGCAGGCGGCGCCCGAGACCTATGGAGGCGCACCCGCTGCCGTTCCGCCAGCCCATCACCTCGAGCTTCCCCTCAGGCCACGCCACGGCGGCGTTCTGCGCCGCGTCGCTGCTCGCCGAGGACGAAAGACTCGCGCCCGTCTACTACGCGGCGGCGACGGTTGTAGCTCTCAGCCGCATCCACACCAAGATCCACCACGCCTCCGACGTCGCAGGTGGCATCGCGATCGGGCTCGTGCTCGGCCGTGTCGGAAGGCGGATCCTGCCTCTCGAGCGCCGGTCCGCCCTCTGATCGGAGCCTGACAAACCCGCTTCGCGCACGGGACGGGACGCGATGCCTCGCCCCGACCAGGAGCGATCAGGTACCCGCCCCTGTGGTGTCTTCAGTCGGTGCGGCCGCCCCGAGCTCGGCGGGGGCGCCCGGCACGGGCGCGACGGCCGCAGGCGCTGCGGGGGCCGGCGGGCTCGGCCGGCGCGGAGGTGGCACGGCGAACGGACTGGCGTCGTCCGGCGCGCCGGGGCGCCTCATGAACTCGAGCAGCTCAATAGGGATGGGGAAGATCAAAGTGGAGTTGTGCTCGGTCGCGACCTCCGCCAGGGTCTGCAGGGACCGCAGCTGCATCGAACCAGGCGACGACGCCAGCATCGTCGCCGCCTCCGACAATTCTCTGGACGCCTCGAGCTCGCCGGTGGCGGCGATCACCTTCGCCCTGCGCTCCCGTTCCGCCTCGGCTTGGCGGGACATCGCCCGCACGAGTTCTCCCGGGAGGGAGATGTCGCGGATCTGGACCTCGTGGACCTCGACGCCGAAACCCTGCGTCGACAGCGCGATCTGAGCCTTGAGCTCGTTGTTTATGTCCTCCCTGTGGGCGAGGAGGTTGTCGAGCTCATGGCGGCCGATGATCGAGCGCAGGCTCGTCATGGCGATGCGCTGGCTGGCGAGGCGGAAGTTGTCCACCCCGACGATGGCCCTGACAGGGTCGTCCACCCGGAAGTAGACGACAGCATCGACCTGCAAGGTGACGTTGTCGGCCGTGATTGCTGACTGCGGGGGGATGTCGACGACTTCTACCCGGAGGTTGACCTTGACGACCCGGTCGACGGCGGGGATGCGGAAGATCAGGCCCGGGCCTTTGGCCTGGGCACGGATTCGCCCGAAACGGAAGAACACCGCCCGTTGGTACTCGGTCACCACCGTCAGGAACGAACGGGAGAGGATCATGACCACGATCGCCAGGACGACCACGCCTGCGACGATCCCGCCCACGACATCGCCCGAGGCCAGAATGCCAGAGAACACCATCGCGTCAGTGTGCCACGTTCCTCACCGGTGCGAGCAGGTGGTTCCTCTTGAACGGGGTGCCCGGGGCCAGCGGCACGCAATGTTCGGCTGCCCAGCAGACTGCGGCTACCGTCGGTCCTGTGACCGCACTGGTTGAGCGACTCGGCTACGGCCCCGGCGACCGCGTGCTCGTGCTGAGCTGCGCCGAGCTCGGGGTGTTCCACGCCGGGAACATCGCTATCTACGAGTCGCTGCGCAACGGGACTGCCACCACGGCGACGCTCTTGGTCCCCGCCCCGTGGGCGCGAGGTGCCGCGGCGCAGTACCGGGGCGAGGACATCGGCGTCGGTCTCACGCTCAACGCCGAGCACGACCTTTACCGCTGGGGACCGATCACCCACGCGCCGTCCCTGCTCGACGGTGACGGCGGGTTCCCGCGCACGCCGGCCGACCTGTGGGATCACGCGGACCTCGATGAAGTGCGCCGGGAGTGCCGGGCCCAGCTCGAGCGTGCCATCTACTGGGGTTTCGACGTGAGCCACCTCGACACCCACCTGGACGAGGTTCAGCTCAAAGCGGAGTTCTTCGACGTCTTCTTGGACCTGGCCGAGGAGTTCCGCCTGCCTCTGCGCCTGCCTGATGCCAGCGCGCAGCGACTAGCAGGATTCCCGTTCCGATCGCTCGCCGCCGAGCGGGGCGTGCTGTCACCTGATCGCGTCCTGCTCACCGGAAAGCCGTCAGGAATCCGGGACGGCTCGCCGGCCGACGAGGCCGACGCGGAGGCGCAACTCGTCGAGCTGTTCGCCGGGGTCGAGCCCGGCGTCACTGAGATCTGTCTTCGTCCGGCCGCCGACACGCCCGAGCTGCGCGAGGCGGCACCCGACTGGCGCCGACGTACCCGCGACATGGGGCTGCTCTCGAGCAAGGCGGCTCTTGGCCGAGCGGCCGATACCGCCGGCGTGAAGCTCCTCGGCTACCGGGCTCTTCGCGAGCTCATGCGCGCTCACTGACCGGACGGGCTGGCGCGGGCCGTCTGATCCCGGTCCGCGTGGATCAGAACTCGGTGAACTCCAAGGTGTCGACCTGGAGCTGCTTGTACTCCGCAGAATTCGTGATGGGGAGCAGTGCCATCAGCTTGGCCATGTTGCCGCTCACCTTCACCCGTCCCTGCATGAAGGCGGCGTTGGCGTCGAGCTCGTTCTTCTGGATGCGCATGGCGTCCTCGTAGCTCTCCGTGAGGGTCACCTCGGCGTCGGGCAGCTCACCGAGCCGCGACTCGAGGAGTTTCCCGTTCTCGAGCACCCAGTAGTAGCGGATGTCGCCTTCGGGGCCGCCGGTGATCACGTACTGCAGTCTTGCGGAAGCTCCCGGGCGCTCCGGCTGTCCTTCGGCAAGCTTCTTTCCCTCGTCGAGCCACTCCTGAGTCAGCCACTTGGCCATGTCGTCCTCCTCAGTGCGCCGGCGGCGTCTCCGCCGGCACCGCCTGCCTACATCCTTGCCGCGGGCGGATGCTACCGGCTCGCCGGATGGCGGACGCCTGCGAACAGATCGTCCTCGGGAAGCTCCGTCGCGACGAGGCTGCGCGCCAGGACGTAGTCGTCCTGGGGATGGATGGTCATCATGATCTCGGGGGGTAGCCCGAACCAGTACTTCGAGTTCGGGTCGACCTGAGTGGCGTGAGCCAACAGGGCCAACCGGCGGATGTCCTCGAAGCCCGTCAGGTCGACCGAGGTCGTGATCTTGTCGTCGTCACCGGGACGTTCCAGCCAGCTCTCGTCGAAGGGCGACTCCATTCCGAGCTCGAGGAACTTCGCGTGCGTTTTCAAGATCCGCGCCCGCGACCAGACCGAGTAGTACAGCTTCAGCGGCTGGAAGGGCTCGCCCGAATCCGGGAACGCCCTCGCATCTCCCGAGGCGTCGAAGGCGGCCACCGATATGTCGTGCACCCGGATGTGGTCCGGGTGGGGGTAGTGCTCGTGGTCGTCGCCGTAGGTTATGACGACCTGTGGGCGCACCCTGCGGATCTCGGCGACGAGGCGCTCGACGGTCTCGGCGAGCGGTTGGGAGGCGAAGGCACGCGGATCGGAGTTCGCCTTCGATCCCGGCATGCCCGAGTCGCGGTAACCAAGCAGGACGACTTCGTTGTAGCCGATGATCTCCGCAGCTTGGTCGAGCTCGCGGCGACGGACCCCGGCGATGTCGGCCCGCACCTCGGGGGTGTCCATGATCGGGTTGAGGATGTCGCCTTCCTCACCACCGGTACAAGTCACAAGAACCGTGTGAACACCCGCGGCGTGGTACTTCGCGATCGTGCCGGCGCCTTTGGACGCCTCGTCGTCGGGATGCGCGTGCACGGTCAGTATGCAGAGCTGGTCGTCCATGGCTGGCAACGCTAGTGGCGCGGTGAGCCGCCGCCTCCGACCCGCCTATGCTGGACGTGAGACTGGCAAGGGAGCGCACATGGGTGTGATGAAGCGCCTGACGAACATCGTCCAGGCTAAGGCAAACAAGGTCCTAGACAAGGCGGAGGACCCCCGCGAAACGCTCGATCTTTCCTACGAGAAGCAGATCGAGCAGCTGCAACAAGTAAAGCGCGGACTGGCCGACGTAGCGACAGCCAAGAAGCGCATCGAGCTGCAGGCCCAACAGCTCCAGCAGGCTGCCGCCAAGCTGCAGGACCAGGCACGTCAGGCACTGGCGCAAAACCGCGAGGACCTGGCCACCCAGGCCCTCACCCGGCGGTCAGGGATCGCCACACAGCTCGAGGGCCTCAAGACCCAGCATGAACAGCTCGCGCAACAACAGGAGCGCCTGGAGGCGACGACCCAGCAGCTCCAGGCACGCGTCGAAGCCTTCCGCACCCAGAAGGAGACCCTGAAGGCCTCCTACACGGCGGCTCAGGCACAGACGCGCATCGGCGAAGCTGTCTCGGGGATCTCCGAGTCGATGAGCGACACCGGCCTCGCCATGCAGCGCGCCCAGGACAAGATCGCCCAGATGCAGGCGCGGGCCGGCGCGGTCGACGAGCTCTTGGCCTCAGGGACCCTCACGGACCTGTCGGGGTCTTCGGACCCGATCCAGGCAGAGCTCGACAAGGCGTCCGCCTCCGGTGACGTGCAGCTCCAGCTCGCGCAGATGAAGGCCGAGCTCAATCCGCCAGCGGCGGCGCCGAGCGGTGAGCTGGGCGCCGGCAACGGGGGCGCCGACGAGCCGGTCGACGGTGAGCTCGTGCACGACGAGCCGGCGGCAGGAGCGTCCAAGACACCGGCCGACCCGTTCAGCCTCGACGATGCGGGAAGTGCATCATGATCGTGCGCATTCTCGGAGAAGGCCAGTACGAGTTCGCCGACAACCAGGTCGCCGCCCTGGAGGAGCTCGACAAGAAGCTGGTTGCGGCCCTCGATTCCAATGACGAGCACAGCTTCCGTGACGTGCTCACACGGCTGGTGCAAAGCGTGCGATCGGAGGGCAAGCCCGTGCCCCCGGATCGTTTCGTGCCTTCGGAGCTGACGCTGCCGCCCGAGACAGCGACTCTCGCGGAGCTACGCGAGTTCTTGGCATCCGAGGACGCCGGGGAGTCCTGAGCCACTTGTCACGTACTCGTTTTCCGGCGGATCGCGGGCTCACCGCCCGCATGATGACGACCGTCTTCCTGCTGGGCCTTCTTTACGCCCTGTTCGTGACGGTGCTGTTCCTCGTAGGGGTCAAGCTCGTCTTCATCCTCGTGATCGCGTTCGTGCTGCTGTTCGTTCAGTACTTCTACTCGGACCGGATCGCGCTGTACTCGATGAAGGGCAAGATGGTCACCCGCGAGCAGGCGCCTCAGCTCCACGGCGTCGTCGACCGGCTGTGCGCCATGGCCGACATGCCAAAGCCCAGGGTGGCGATCGCCGACGTCGACATGCCCAACGCCTTCGCGACCGGTCGCGACCAGAAGCACGCCGTCGTCTGTGTCACGACGGGCATCCTGCGGCGGCTGAGCGAGCCCGAGCTCGAGGCGGTGCTGGCGCACGAGCTGTCGCACGTCGCCCACCGTGACGTCGCCGTGATGACCATCGCCAGCTTCCTCGGGATCCTGGCCGGCCTGCTCACCCGTGTGCTCCTCTACGCCGGGTTGTTCGGCGGTTTCGGAGGCGGAGGGGGCAACAGGGGCCGGGGCGGTGGAGGCGGGAACGCAGGTGGCCAGCTGGCCATCTTGGAGCTCGGGATGCTCCTGTTCTCCGCGATCATCTACGCCATCAGCTTCATGCTCATCCGGACGCTCTCGCGCTACCGGGAGCTGGCGGCGGACCGGTCGGGCGCCATCCTCATCGGCCAACCACGGCTGCTCGCCCAAGCCCTGGTCAAGGTGAGCGGGGAGATGTCGCGTATCCCCACGCGCGACCTCCGGTCGGCGGAGCACTTCAACGCCTTCTTCTTCGCCCCCGCCTTCGCCAAAGGTGTCAGCCTTTCGACACTTTTCTCCACCCACCCCACCCTCGAGCGCCGCCTGCAGCAGCTCACCGAGCTGGAGGCCCAGATGGGCCGCGCGGCGTGAAGCTGTTCGACGTGCTCCTGGGCAGGACCAAGCCGGCCAAGCCAGACCTGGACCACCTGTTCGGGCTCCCCGGTGCTCAGATAACCCTCGAGGCGTCCCTGGGACTGAGGCCCACCGGCAAGGCGGGCGTCTGCTTCAAGCCGGCCACGGGACAGCAGTTCGCCGACACCGCTTCAGAGGTCACACAGCTGCTCGACCTCGGCGACGACGCCAAGATCCACGAGGAGTCCGACTCCTACGGGTACCGGTGGATCGTGATCGAAGACGATGACTTCGGCGACCTGATCAACGAGGTCCACGTCGTCAACACGACCCTCGAGGAGCACGGCTGGGGACCGCAGCTGCTCTGCTCGGTCTTCGGTTTCGCGCCGATCCCGGGTGGGGCAGCCGATCCCGCTGCGGCGACGGGAGCGCCCAAGGTCGCCGGCACCTACCTCGTCTACCTGTACAAGCGGGGCACCTTCTACCCCTTCGTGCCCTTGCCGGCAGCGGAGAAACGCGACACCGAGCGCGAGCGCCTGCTGAATGTCACCCTTGCTCAGGACCTCTCGATGGAGCCCGACCTCGAACGCTGGTTCCCTCTCTGGGGCCTGCCCGTCCACTGACGCAAAGGCGGCGCCCAGTAGGGCCGTGAGTTGTGGGCGAGCCCCCTGGCCTCTGGGCTCAAATGTCGATGTCCACGAGAACCGGCGCATGGTCCGACGGGGGCCTGTCGCTCCCCATGCCCTTTCTCGCCTCCCGGTCGACGAGCGCATAGCGGACGCGCCCGGCGAGCGCCCGGGAGACGAGCACGAGATCGATACGCATCCCGCGGCCCTTGTGGAAGTCGCCCGCGCGGTAGTCCCACCAGGAATAGAGCTTGTCGACATCCGGATAGACAGTCCGGAACGCGTCGACGAGCCCCCAGGACTCGAGCTCGTGCAGCGCGGCCCGCTCGGGCTCGCTCACGTGTGTCGCCCCGAGGAATTTCGAGATGTCCCACACGTCTCGGTCCTCCGGCGCCACGTTGAAATCGCCGCAGACCACCAGCTCGTGGTCCGCGGTCGTCGTCTCCGCAAGCTCGTCGCGAAGCCGCCGGAGCCAGGAAAGCTTGAGGTCGTACTGTTCGCTGCCCACGGCGCGGCCGTTCGGCACGTAGACACTCGTGACCTGAACGCCGGCGCAGTTCGCCGTGAGGATGCGGCACTCCTCGATCGCCTCGGGCAGCTCGCCGGCAAAGCCGGTCCTCGCATGTTCGAGCCCCACCTTCGACAAGATGGCGACTCCGTTCCATCGCCCGTTGCCGTGGTGGGCGGACTCGTAGCCGAGCGCCGCGAACGCCATCGTCGGGAACGCCGCGTCGGACATCTTGGTCTCCTGCAGGCAGACGACGTCAGGCGCGGCGTAGGAGAGCCACTCCTCGAGCTTGCCGAGACGTGCCTTCAGGGAGTTGACATTCCAGGTCGCGATTCGCATCCCCAAAGCGTCGCTGCTCCGCGCCCGGGGCGCAACGGCGGGCGGACTTCCATCAGCTGCAAACCGCCCGACGGCTCCGGCTCAGCCGGGCGCCTGAAGTCCGCCGTTTGATCAGGGAATAGACGGGCAGCTGATCGACTGGGCGTGAGTTGTCGAGCTGACCGTGAAGTTGGCAGAGTCGACCGTGCCGCACACGACAAAGCCGACTACGTTCCAGACCGTGTCGGTTGCCTGGAGCAGGTGCGGGGGGTTCAAGTAAGAGAGCCGGGTGTCGTAGGAGAGCTCCTGGTCGTAGCCGGCGCCTCCCGAAACACCGTTGAACCCGGGGTAGTAGTTGATGTTCGTGCCTTCCTCGTACAACCCCCCTAGACCCGGGCCTTGTTCGAAATTGGGCACATAGGTCGACCCGTTCAAGGTCACGATGGCGCCGTCGACCACGGCACCGTTCGGGAGGCTGCCGCCTGACGGGTTGCCGATCATGCACGACCAGGGCACGACGTTGGAGACAGTGGGGTTCGACTCGGTGCCGTCATCTGTGCAAATGGTGTTGTAGTCGCCGTTGAGTCCCGGCGGATGGGCGATCAGGAAGTCGTCGTTCGCCAGCAGACCGAGGACGTCGTTGGAGACCGAGGCGGAGTTGCACGCGGCCACAGAGGACGGGTCCGCGTCCGTCGCGCCACCTGACCCGTCGGCGCACTGATAGGTGAGGTCTCGCGACACGATGATGTCGGCGGACGTGGCAAGGGTCAACTGGCCCTCGAGCTCGCCCTCGATGATGGCGTCACCCTCGGTGCACTGGGTCGAGGTGGCAGGAAGGTTGTAGTAGAAGGGGTTTATGCAGGTCGCACCAGATGGGAAAGCGACGCTTGCGTCACCGATAGAGCTGACTGTTGGTGACTGGTTGCCGCAGTTGGAACATCCCGGACCCGTCGCCTGCTCCGACTGGACGTATATGACACCGCTCTGGTTGAGAGAGGGATTGCTCGAGGGCACAGGAATGCCCGTCTGCCATGGGTTGGCGGGCGAGAAAATCCCGCCATTCTCGCTGGGATTGCTGCAGGTGGCCCGAGTGCCCGAACTGTAGTTCGGCTCCGTGTTCTCCGTGAGGGGGCTCCAGACGTTCATCGTGCCGCCGTTTACGAACTCGATCATCGTGGGACCGGTGTAGAGGCAGCCGTTCATCTTGGTCCCGTCGACATAGGAGATGAGGCCGGCCGTCGTGGAAGGAAGATGCTGCTGGCCACCGAGTTCTACCGTGTGTTGTGACGCATCTGGGCCCCAGTTGGGTATGCCACCGCAGCCGTCGTAGAAGTCGTCTACATAGCCCTGCGGGATGTACTGACTGCCGCTGACCCCGGCCCCTCTCCAGTTGTCCCTGTAGGTCATGTTGCTCGGGGCACCCGAGACGAGCGGTGGCGAGCCGTCGAAAGTGGGGTTGCCGCACAGCCAGAACTGGTCGTTCGTGTAGGCGACGCCGTTGAAGGTCACCGAGCCGTCGTAGATACCCACTCCGTAGGCGGAACAGGGCCGAACACCTCCGGGGATAACGATGGTCGACCCCCCGTTGGGCCAGCCCGGATTGTCGGGCACGTTGTAGGTGATGCCGGCCTCGTCGTAGTAGGGGCCGTAGTAGGGGTTCGTGGCGCTCGCGACCTGGTCGCCCCCGTTTGCCCATGGGTTGAGAACCGGGTTGGCCGAGGTAGAGAGTGAATCGACGAAGGTGTTCTCGTCGTAGGTGTGGTACTTGCAGAGCGCGTCGCTCAGTGTCAGGGGCCCGTAGGTGGTGGTTGTGCCCAACTGATTTGTGTAGTTGTACTCCACCTCCACCTGGTTCATCGGATAGGAAGTCCCGTTTACCGTGACGTTCGGGAGCACGCCGGGCTCGTTCGGGTCGGAGAGCTCGTACTCGGAGTAGTACGAGTCTGTGAGGATGCCGGAGAGCTTGAAGCTCACGAGCAGGGACCGGTAGGCGTAGGAGCCCGGCACCCCGGCCCGGCCGGTCACCTCGAGCAGCATCTGGCCTGCGCTGCCGCCTGTCTGTACGGCCAAGCGGCTCGGGTCCGGCACGTAGTGGAAGGACTCGTCGGTGGAGCCGATCTGCTTCCACCCGGTCAGAGCCACGTCGCCGCCCGCGTTGCCGTAGTTGTGGGCGTAGTAGGCGGGCACGTTGTCGAGATAGTTGCGATACTCCTGTATGCCGGCTTCGGCCGCCGCCAGGGCCGCCTCGCTCGAGCTGGACATGTTCGTCGCTGTCATCTCGTTGCGGACCTGTGTCGCGAGGACAGGGACGAGGATCGAGAGGAGCAGCACGAGGAGGAGCGCTATGACGAGTGCCTGTCCGGATTCGTCGCGTTCGATCTGGAGTCGCCTCGCGACTCCGGTTGCGATCCTGCGACGCAGCTTGGGCAATGGGTCGCCGTTCTTACTTGCCGCGGACATCAGCGTCATCTCCTCAGTTCGGGCACGGCGCGGTGGTTGTCGTCGTCGTTGTCGTCGAGGTGGTCGCGCTCGACGCCATCGCCGAGCCGCGCAGGTAGACGATCGTGTCGAGCGTCGTCGGCTGGTCGGCTGCATATCCCTCGGTGGGTACCTGGGGCCCGTCGAGGAAGGTGATGTGCACGCCTACGGCCGCAATGTTGCTGACCGCGCAGGCCGGCACATAGGGCGACTGGTCCGGGAGCGGCGTGAGCACCGTGTTGTTCCAGTAGTAATAGGTGAAGACAGGACTTGTCTGGGAACTGAGGGCGTAGTACGTCGCAACCGTCCGGGGTGTTGTCAACGGCGACAGCACGCAGCTCGAGGTCGGAGTGAAGGCTGTCGGCATGTCGACCGCCGGCGTGATCGCCGACCAGGGCTGCGGCGGGACCGTTTGTCCGTTCGCCGGTCCCAAGGCCGGCACGTCGAAGGTGATGTCGAACTGGGCGTCGGCGTGGAGGGCGGCGGGCGGCTTGTACCACAGGGCGTCGAGGTTCGTGCAGTTCGAATTGTAGGTGGTGGTGTTGAATCCTTCCGAGGTTATTGCGTCGAGCTCGGTCGCAGACGGGCCGACCTGGGTCCCGGAGTTGTTGTAGACGGCGAGCATTTGGCTTGCGCCGCGCAGGTACTGGATGAGCGTCTGCTGGGCCTCGGTCTCCTCCTGGATCCCCACCACAGAGTCCTGGGTGTTGGTTGTCTGCTGATTGAACGTGATGAACAACGACGTGACGATCGTGAAAACGACAGCCAGAATGGCGAGCACGGTGATGAGCTCGAGCGCAGTGAAGCCGGCCTGCGACACCGTCGGATCACGATGTGCCAACGAGGGCCACCGCCGCCCGAGGGCTCTCTTCCGGCCGATCATGACGCCGTCACCGCGAGGCTTGCGCCGTTGCATCCCGCCGGCGGGCTGGACTCGACTTGGGTGTCACCGCACACGCCAGCCGTCGTCACCCACACCCAGGCGGGCGAGACATTCGACGTGGTGCTGCCGTCGTGGAACAGGCTGTACTCCCCGAGAGGCATGCTCGTGTTCCAGTTGTTCCCCGAGCCATTGAGGTTCATCGCTTGGCCGCCTCCTGAGACTTCCTTGGCTGTCAGTGTGCTGACCGCGACTCCGTGAACGATGAGGTCGAGAGGGTAGACCCGCAGATAGACCGACGCGGGACCGCCGGCGGCATTGACGGGGCAGGAGCCCGCTGTCGCGCTATAGGCCTGATCACCCGTCCACACGCTCGTGACCCCCGTCCAGGGGAACAGGAGAAGTGAAGTCAAAGGTGCGGTGCCAAAAGCGGGCCACGTGTCGGTGATGGGGTAGTACGCCGCCAGGTAGGAGTTGTAGACCGATACCGGGACGCCGTTGCTCGGAAGCGGCGGTGACAGGGTCGAAGACGTCGAGCAGTTGCCGCCGGAGCCGGTGTAGTAGCCGATGGTGAGCGGGCTGCCGGTGTCGATCGTCACATTGACCGTGTCGGGGACGCCAGGTGTCAGCGAGTTGATGGTCACCGTCAGAGCTCCACCAGGGTTGGAGTCCGCTTGCTCGCCGCCGGTGACGAGCGGTGGCGGCCCGGTGTTGCCGGCGAACGAGATCGTGTAGTCGTAAGAGCCGTCCGCGTCGGTGTAGGCGTCGATGTTCTGGAACACGATGCAACCGTCACTCACCTGTGTCGAGGTAGCGGCCGTGGTCGCGGTTTCGGTCGTGAAAGTGCCCGTCGGCACTGCCGGGGCGGCGCCGGAACCTTGCCAGTGGGCGGTGATGGTCGCCGACACCGGATCGGACAGGAAGGAGTCCGTTCCGTCGTAAGTGAGGCGAACGGCCACCTCGCCTGCGAACTGCTGGACGGCGCCCGCCTGGGCAGGGGCGATCTCGGTCGTCTGTACAACCGGCGCGGCGCCGTCCATCCTGGGCCAGGTGACCACGGCCGTGACGAACCAGATCTGTTGGGAGACGTCAGCCCCGGAGGCACAGATCGACTGATTGGTGCCCTGGGTGATGACGGTCCAGCTGGTCTTGACCTTGAAATCGGTGACGCGCGAGCCCGCCTCGGCAACCGAGTCAGTAGTTGAGGAGGTGCCTGTAGGCAACGACCCCTGGGCCGCTTCGAGCTGAAGCGTCTCGAGCTGCCTGGTCGCGACGTTGATGGCTTCGGCGCGCAGGTGGGTGGCTGCGACAGCCTTCTGGGCCTGGATGATGAAAACGGCCGTCGGTATGAGGACGATGAGGATGACCACGACCGCCACGAGGAGCTCGATCAGCGTGACACCCTCGTCACCGCGCGCAGAGGGACTCCCCGGTCCCCTCCCTCGAGCCGTCCTCGGTGCTGCCCGGTCTGTCCCTCGCCGCATGACCGCTGCCCCTTCTTGAAACAGGCGACCTCTTGGTTCCGCGCCACTTCACACGGCACCTAAAGGTGCGAGCTCAGCGAGGTGAGTTTACCATTTTTTCGTCAAATCGCGCGCCAAGCGCCGGATCACTCACTCTAGGTGCTCCGGTACCCCTCCGATCGGCGCCAGGACGAACAGCAGCTCGGCCTCGCAGGCCACGTGACCGCCGACGGTCGCGACCCCCCGCCCACGCCCCGAACGGGCCGACAGGCGCGCGATCGAGACGTCAAGGTCCAACGTGTCGCCCGGCTTGACCTGGCGCCTGAAGCGCGCCTGGTCGATTCCGCCGAACAAGGGGAGCCGGTCCTTGTAGCGATCGTCGGCTAATACGGCCGCGGCCGCGAGCTGGGCCAAGGACTCCACCATCAAGACACCCGGTAGAACCGGGTTGCCGGGGAAGTGGCCCGAGAAGAACTCCTCGCTGCCTGTGAGGTGCCAGCGACCACGCGCCGAGGTCGCCGGCACAAGATCGACGATCTCCGAGACGAGGAGAAACGGAGCCCTGTGAGGTATAAGCCCTTCGATGGAGATCTTCGCCACTCCGCAACGCTAGCGGGACAGCCCTAGCCAATACTGATCTACGCGGGTCACAGCGGTGCTCAGCTTGTTGGCCGGCGGCGGCGGCCTGGAGCCGCCGATTCGGTGCGGGTGACGCTTGCTGTCGTCCGCGGAGACCTTCGCGCCCGCGGCCCTGCGGCCGGGGACGCGGAGGCGCCTGGACTTGCCGGCGCCTCAAGTCGCGCAGGAACTGACTGATGTGTGCCAGCTGCCCTGCGAGCACGTGACCCGCTCTCGATCGCCGGTGTTTTCTCCACAGACGGCGCACGCCTCGCGGCTGATGGCCGCTTCTTTGCCGGGGCGTTCTTTGCCGTCGGCGCCTTCCTGGCCGCCGGCACCTTTCCGGCCCCTGTCTTCTTGCCGACAGGTCGTGCCGCCGGAACCTCCGACACCGCACCCCTGCCCACCGCCTTCTTGACCGGCTTCGGGGCTGGAGCCTTCTGCACCGCCGCGGCCTTCGGCACTGACACCTTTTTCGCCGGCGTCTTCGCTGGGGGAGCCTTCTTGCCCACTGCCTTGTCCGCCAGCGCCGCTGCCTTGGTTACTCGTCCCGGCCTGGCCGGTGGCGTTGCCTTGGCGCTTGGCTCCGCCTTGGCAGTTGCCGGCTTGGCTCTTGGCGTCTTTCCTGCCTGCTTGTCCACTGCGGGCGCCTTATCTACTCGCCGCGCAGCCTGGGCAGCCGGAACGTCCGGGCGCTTTCGCGTCGGCCGAGCGAGTCGGACCTCCGCGGCCACCGTCTCTTCACGAGGATGACCCGACACATGCGCTATTCCCGGCAGTGCGAGCTCGGCACCACGTCGCTGCGGGTCCAGTGCCGTCAGCACGAACACGCCTTGCTGGTGGCGCTTCAGGACCTCCCGGGCGCTGCGCGGAGCAGGATCGCCCAGGTTGGCAAGTGGGACGTAGCAGCGCATCTCCCCGACTCTGACTACCGCCCCGTGAGAGGTGTAGCCCTCAACCTCGCCCTCGACCTGCTCGCCGAGGGGGTGCTCGGCGATGAAACGGATGAAGACCAGGGGGTCGTTCACAGCAAGCGGGGTGGGCTTGACCCCGTCCCGGGATCCGACATCTCCCCTCGTGGGCTCGGGTTCCACCCCGGCCTTGCGACTTCTCGTGCGTCCTGGCGAGGATGCCGCAGCCGACGACTTTCCGACAGGCTCGACCACCTCCTTGGTCGCGACGGCGATGGCCTTGGTCACGCGCTTTTTCGCCTGCTCGGTCTCACGCACGGCCTGGTGGCTCTTGGGGCCGCGAACCGGCTGGCGAGGGCTGAAGATCCATCCGATGCCTGGCACCGGGGTGCCGCCCAGGAGGCGACCGCGGTCGAACAGCCACGGGTGCTCGCCATGGAACTCCTGGAACGAGTCGTTCGACAACACGGTGGCATCGACCTTTTCCGCAACACGCAGCAAGAACGCGTCCCCGCGCCCGATCGCCCCTGCGGGCGGGTGGACGTACTCGCCGCGCAACGCCGCCTGCTCGAAACGCGCAAGCTCGGAGGGATCGATCCTGTGCGCGAAGGTGGCGTCGACGATGACTGTGATCTCGGCGTTCGGGTGGTCACGCCGGAGCTCGGCGACCGCTTCCTCCAGCTGTTTCAGGCTCGGCAAGGAGCGGCCCTCGGTGGCGATGTTGGATCCGTCGACGACGATGTGCTCGATGGGCATGTCCGTGTAGTCAAGCACCACCGACGACTGCCAGCCCGCTCATCTGCTCGAGCCCACGTCGGGAAGACCCAGCCAGCAGAATCAGAGCCGTCTCGGCACTAGCGTGTGGGCGTGAGGATCGATGTACCGGCTCCGGTTGCGCCGACGACCGGGACGGCCGTCGGAGTGCTCTGGTGAGCACCACACGGGCGGTGCTGCGGGGAGTGGAGCCGGGCAACGACGTGCGCTGCGTACGCTGCGGTAAACAGATCAAATTCGCCGCGCGCACCCACCCACGACAGGTGATCGCGAACGTCTATCTTGAGGGCGCCTGGAACCGGGTCGACCACTTCCACGAGGAGTGCTACCTCGACGCGGGTGAGCCCTACGGGCCGATCGACACCCTCGGTGGCCCGTTCACGGCCTGAGGGCCGCGACGCGGGGCCCGACCAGGTGGTGACGGCACGGGAAACCTCTTCTCGAGGGACGGCCCTCAGATGAGGATCGTGGTGACCGGTGCCGGTGGCTTCATAGGAAGCGCCCTCGTCCGGGCGCTGCGTGGACGCGGCGACGAGGTGTACCCGGTCGTCCGCCGTCCCCCTCGACAGGGCGAGGTGGGCATCGACGTCTCCCGGCGGGACATCGATGCCTCCCGCGTCCCCGGTGGGAACCTCGAAGGCGTCGACGCCGCCGTCCATCTGGCCGGGGCGCCGATCACGGCGAGATGGACCGCGAAGCGCCTCGAGGAGATCCGCTCGAGCCGCATCGCCGTGGGCAATCTGCTCGCCCGTTCGCTCGCCTCCCTGGAACGCCCGCCTCAAGTGCTCGTCTCCGGTTCGGCCGTCGGCTTCTACGGCGACCGCGGCGAGGAGGTGCTCGACGAGACGAGCCCAAAGGGCACGGGCGTGCTCGCCGAGATGTGCCACTCCTGGGAACAGAGCACTGCGCCGGCAGCCGAGCGTGGGATCCGGGTCGTCACGGTCCGCACCGGCATCGTCCTCGGGGGCGCCGGGGGCGCGGACGGAGGGATCCTGGCCGCCGAGGTCCCCCTCTTCAGGCTCGGCCTCGGCGCTCGCCTCGGCCGGGGCGATCAGTGGACCAGCTGGGTCGCTCTCGACGACGAGATCGCGGTCATTCTGCGCGCCATCGACGACGCTCAGCTCACGGGGCCTGTCAACTCGACGGCCCCCAGCCCTGTGCGCAACGCGGAGCTGACCGACGCCATCGCGCAGGCGCTGGGGCGGCGAGCAAGGCTAGGCGTGCCTGCGCCGGTCCTGCGGCTGGCCTTGGGGCGCGGGGCTGCTGACGAGCTGCTTTTGGCGAGCCAGAGGGTGCTGCCGAACAAGCTGACGGCCGCCGGCTTCGTGCATGCCCACGCCGGGCTCGCGGACGCCCTGTCTGCCGCCTTGGCGCCTCACCGGATCTGAGCACGGGTCGACCTCGCCGAGCCGGGTCACCGTGGGCTGCTCGCCCCGATCAGCCCCGGCGACTGTCGCGGGTGCTCAGTCCAGGTTGGCGCCGTAACGGCGCACATGGTCGTTCACGGCGTAGTAGGCGTCGATGGACTCGCCCGCGTCACCCCAGAAGCCTTCCTGCACGTCGTAGTCGATGAGACCCGCTGCGACGTAGTGGTTGTTCACGTCCGTGATCTCCAGCTCACCGCGCCCGGACGGCCGAAGTGTGCGGATCACGTCAAAGACGCCTGAGTCGTAAAGGTAGACCCCGGTGACGCAGTACGTGCTCGGAGGCTCGTCGGGCTTCTCGACGATCCGCACGATCCTGCCCGTCTCGTCAAGCTCGGGCACGCCGAGATGGCGCAGGTGAGCGGGGTCCTTGACCTCGGCCAGAAGCAGGCGGGCCCCTTGGGGGCGCTCACCGAATCGCTGCACCGAAGACACGAACGAACGCCCGAAGATGTTGTCGGCCAGCATCACCACTGCCGCCTCGTCGCCGACGAACTGTGCGGCAAGCCCGAGGGCTTCGGCGATTCCCCCTGCCCTCTCCTGGTAGGCGTAGAGAAGGCGCTCCACGCCGAACTCCTGGCCGTTCGACAAGAGCCTCAAGAACTCACCTGCGTGCGTGCCGCCCGTCACGACCATGATCTCGGTGACACCGGCCTTCACGAGCGCCTCGATCCCGTAACTGATCATGGGCCGGTCACCGATCGGCAACAGGTGCTTGTTGGTGATCCGGGTAAGAGGATGAAGCCGGCTGCCCGTGCCGCCGGCGAGGATCACGCCCCTCATGGTTTCACGTAGTCCACGGTCACAGACGGGTATAGCAGGACGCCGTCGGTCATGTCGGTCGCCCGGAAGATGACTTTCTGAATCGTGGTATCGCTCACTTCGAAGATGGCCACTCCCTTCGAGTCGGTGGTGCCGGACCTCGGCCTGAACTTCGTCCTCATCGCAGCCGGCGGGATCGTAGCTGCCTCGAGCCAAACGAGCTTGGAGGCGACAGGTGCGCCGGACTTGGTGCGCAAGGTGACTGTGATCGTGGAGGACGCCGTGGCGACGGCGTCGACAACGTGCTGAGAGGCCGTGATCGTGGACCTCGTAGGAGAGGCGTACTGCACTCCTCCGCTCTCGGGCAGCGCGCACAACTGGGTGACGAGTCCCCCGCCGGAGGGGTTGGCGGCGTCAGGTGTCCCGAGACCCGAGGCCAGGTCATAGCCGACCGTGGCCGGGTACCGCCACCAGTCGGCTATGGAGGACAGGTGGTTGTCGCCTCTCGTCACGTCGTGCAGGGCGCTCGAGTACCCGGACGAACCCGCGATCGAGTACAGGGCTGGGTTCAAAAAGCCGACTGGGTGCCCGCTGCATGTCGGCCAGGCATCTGTGAGCGCGGCCAGCGCCGCCCAGAGCGGTGCCGCCAGGCTCGTTCCACCCACCGACGCCCAGCCGCCATAGGAGACCCAGTAGATCACAAGGCCGGTGTTCGGGTCGGCGTCGGAAGAGACGTCGGGCACCTCGCGGCAGTAGCCGGTCGGTGCCCCGCACGGGGAGGGCGAGGAGTAGGACTTGATCACCCCGAGCGCGGCTGGAGCATCCGCCTGGTAGGCCGGCATCGCCCAATTGGAGGAGATGCCGCCGCCGCTGGCCCCGTCCGCGTTGTTCCAGACGGCCTCGGTGGGGGGCGGCCCGATGGCGGTCAGCGAGGTGCCCCCGACGCCGGTCACATAGGGCTGGCTGGCGGGGTCGTCGACGGTGGCGACCGGGGTCTGGTTGGCTCCCGGAGCACCGCAGTCGGTGGAACCGTCGTCCCCGGAGGCGGCCACGACGGTCTGGCCCTGGGCGGCGGCCTCCTCGAACAGATTGGCTTCGACCGAGGCCGCCTCGGACCCGCCGTCCTGCGCCTCGCAGCTGCCCCACTCCGTCGAGATCACCTGGGCATGGTCCTGGGAGATGATGGCGCTGTAGACGTCGATGGGACCGGTGGTGCCGGTGTTGGGTCCCTCGTACACGTCGATGGTCGCGAGCGGCGCGAAGCTGCTCAGCTCCTCCACGTCGAGGGTCGACTCGATGTCGCTCGGCACGCCTCCGCTCACGCCGTCGACATAGAGGACGTGCAGCGACCTGGCCATGGCGGCGGCCTGGTCCGGGAAATAGCACTCGTCGTAGATCTGGACGTCCTCCTCGCTGAACGGCTCGAGCTCGAACGCCGCGATCGTCTCGCCGGCGCCGAGGTCACCGGCGGCGTAGAGGCCCGAGAAGCCGTACGCGGACGCCAGCTGGTCGGCGGTGTAGCCACCGGTCAGAAGGGCGGCATGGGCGGCGGCCGTGCAGGGCTGCGGTCCGCCCGTGGCCGACAAGGCCTCCTTGCGAGCATTTGGGACGCTCACGCGCCGGCTCGTCTCAACACGCTCCAAGCCCGCGGGCTGGGCCGGCGCCAGGTCGCTCAGGCCCAGCACCGCCTGGATCCCGCCGGCGAGGACCCTCGGGATCCGTGGCGCTGACAGGTTCGCGTAGACGACCGACCCGGAAGCGAGGCGGTAGCGGGCGATCCTCGTGGCAAAGGCACGCTCGGCCGTCGCGATCGTCGAGGAGGCCGCGAGCAGGAGTCGGTTGCCGGCAAGGGGACCGACTCTCAGGCCGAGCCTCCTCAGTGCCGAGGTCGTCGAGCGCACGGTGGCGACGGTGGCGCCGAATCTGGCGCCGAAGGCACCCGGGCGCAGGTAGCGGCGGTACTCGGGGGAGCCGGGTGTCGAGACCGCGGTCGCGAAGCTGGCCAACGCGGCCGGGTCCCGGGGCCGGAGGGCGATGTCCAGCTCGAGCCTCTCGGATCCCGGAGCCGGGCTGAGAAGAACGGCTGCGTTGGGCATCTCGGGCACAGAGCCGAGGCGCACGAACCCGCCGGTCCCCGGTGTTCCCGTCGTCCCGGGCGACGCCGTTGCCGAGGTGCCGAGCGCGCCGGGTCCGAGGAGCCCGGCCAGGAAGGCCGCGACGCCTGCCGCGAGGTGCAAGCGGCGCCTGCCTCGGCGACCCCGTCGCCGAGGCGCGGCCTTTGCCCTTTTGTGCCCTTCGTGCATCGACAGGTCTTCCTCCGATGGCGGCCCGTGCCGCTGAGAGCGTACTGGCGGGCTCCTCAAGGGAGACAAACGGGAAGAAAGGTCTCAGACGTCGAGGAAGCGCCTCACCGCGACTGCCGAGCCGATGGCACCGATCAGCGCGCCCATGACCACGACGAGGATCTCGGTGATGATCACGTCGTGGCCGGGGACGATGGCCGAGGAGAACTCCCGAAAGTGCCTGATCAGGGTACGGATGCCGAGATCGCCGAGCAGCACGATCCCGGCGGCGACGATCGCACCGATAAGGCCCTGCACGAGCCCCTCCACCATGAACGGCAGGCGTATGAACCAGCTCGTGGCTCCCACGAGGCGCATCACGCCGACCTCGCGCCTGCGCGAGAAGATCGCCATCCGGATGGCGTTAAGGATTAGCACGAGCGCCGAGATCAAAAGGACGAGGGCGATCACGAGCAGCACCGTCTGCAGGACGTTGCTCACGGCGGTCAGGGTGTGCGCCGCCTGGGATGGGTAGGTGATCTGGAAGACACCGGGGATGTGTTGGAGAAGGCTTGCGACTGCGGCCGCCCCGCCGGGGTTCGTCAGAGTGCACTGGAACACCGGCGGCGTCGTCTGCTTGTTCAGCACGCTGCAGACGGTCTGACCGCTGATCCGGCACGCCAGCTTGTAGGACTGCTCGTGGTCCAGGTACACGATCTTGCGGATCTGGGGCGTCTGGCTGATCGTGGAGCGAAGGGCTGTCACCTCGGCCGCCGACGCGCTCGGATTCACGAAGACCTGCAGGTCGACGTTCTGGTTCAGCTGCACGAGCTCGTTGTTCACCGCCTGGCGCATCAACAGCGCCGTGCCGACGAGCGAGAGCGAGACGGCGACCGTGAGGATCGCCGCGATGGCCATCAACCTGTTCCGCCACAGGTTCGTTGCCGTCTCGCGGGCGACGTAACCGGCCGAGATCGGCATCAGCGCCGTCCTCTTCGCGCCCGGACCGTTTCTTGACGACTCGTGACCGGCTCGCCCGAGTCGTCGCCGTCCATGTCTGAGGACCCCGCCCGTATGGCCGAGACCGACACGACCGGGACTCCCCGCGTGCTGGACACCGTCGGGTCCAGGCCGTAGATCCCACGCGCCTGGTCGCGGATGACAGCACCGTGGTCGATCTCGATCACGCGCCGGCGCATGGTGTCGACGATCCCCGCGTCGTGGGTCGCCATCACGACCGTCGTCCCGGTGCGGTTGATGCGATCTAGCAAGGACATGATGCCCTGGCTCGTGGTGGGGTCGAGGTTGCCGGTGGGCTCGTCGGCAAGGATGATGAGCGGGCGGTTCACGAAAGCCCGCGCGATGGCGACACGCTGCTGCTCGCCTCCGGAGAGCTCGTGGGGCAGGCGGTCGCCCTTTTGACCGAGGCCGACCAGCTCCAGGACCTGGGGCACCTGTGTGGCGATCACGTTGCGGGGACGGCCGATGACCTCGAGGGCGAAGGCGACGTTCTCGAAAACGGTCTTGTTCGGGAGCAGGCGGAAGTCCTGGAACACGCAACCCAGATTCCGCCGCAGGTAGGGGACCCTCCAATTCGAGAGCTGCCCGATCTCCTTGCCGGCCACCCAGATCTCGCCGCGGTCGGCGACCTCTTCGCGCAAGAGCAGCTTGAGCATCGTCGTCTTGCCCGATCCCGACGCCCCTACGAGGAAGACGAACTCGCCTTTCAAGATCTCGAGCGAGACGTCCCGCAACGCGACGACGGAGCCCTTGTAGGACTTCGTGACGTTGTCGAAGCGGATCATCGGTGCCTTTCTCCCCGGTTTTCCGGCACTAAGTCCCCCGCCCGAAGGCTACCAGCCAGGTTCGCCACGAAGAGGGAACAGGTCATCTCGCGCTCAGGAGCCCGCATGTTCCCTGCGGAATCTCAAGAACGCGATCATGAACTCGTCGAGGTCCCCGTCCAGCACCGTCTCGACGTTGCCGGTCTCGTGCCCGCTGCGCAGGTCCTTCACGAGCTGGTAGGGAGCGAGCACATAAGAGCGGATCTGGCTCCCCCAGGCGACGTCGCTCAAAGGCCCCGATAGCGTCTCGAGCTCCTTGCGGCGCTCTTCGCGCTGGCGCTCGGCGAGCTTGGCGCCGAGGATCTGCAGGGCCTTCGCCTTGTTCTGGTACTGGCTGCGCTCGTTCTGGCAGGACGTGACGATGCCGGTCGGAAGGTGCGTGATGCGTACCGCCGAGTCGGTCACGTTCACGTGCTGGCCACCGGCTCCCGACGAGTGGTAGGTGTCGATGCGCAGGTCCTTCTCGTCTATCTCGATCTCGTCGGAGATGTCCTCCAGAAACGGCGCCACGTCGAGCGAGGCGAAGCTCGTCTGGCGGCGGTGCTGGGAGTCGAAAGGCGACATTCTCACAAGACGGTGGACGCCTCTTTCGGCCGCAAGCAGGCCATAGGCGTAGCGCCCGCGCACGATGAAAGTCGCCGACAAGATGCCTGCCTCCCCACCCTCGGAGACCTCGTCGACCTCGACTTCGAACCCGCGTCGCTCGGCCCAGCGCAAGTACATGCGCAACATCATCTCGGCCCAGTCCTGGGCGTCGGTGCCGCCGGCGCCGGCGTGGATCTCCGCGACTGCGTCCCTCTCGTCGTGCTCGCCGGAGAACAGGCTGCGCAGCTCGAGCTCGTCAAGTGCCCTGCCGACCGTGTCGGCGACGTCGGTGAGCTCACCCTCGAGGCCGGCGAGCTCGCTGCCGCCCTCCTCGACGGCCATGGAGTGCAGCGTCTCGGCGTCCGCGAGCTCGGTGTCGAGAGCGCGCAGGCCAAAGACGTCGTCGCGGACGCGGCCGTAGTCCGAGGTCACCTTCCGGGCCTTGTCCGCGTCCGACCACAGGTCCGGCTCGGCGATGGCCTGCTCGAGCTCTGCGAGCCGTCTCGTGAGGTCGTCGAGTCGCAGATAGACCTTGGCCGCGTCGAGGCGGACGCGCAAGGACGCGAGCACCTCAGCGAGCTCAGGGCGCGTGCCGACCGGGCCGGTGTCGGATGCTCGAGTCACGATCCCTCAGCTCGCGCCGTGGCAGACCTTGAACTTGCGGCCGCTGCCACACCAGCACGGCTCGTTGCGTCCGACCTTTGGAGGGGGCCCGCTCAAGATCCGCGCCCCCGTCGGCGAGATCGGGCCTGCAGGCGGCCGGCGCTGGCCCGCCGGGGCACCGGCATTGCCACCGCGGTTCGGCCCGCCCCGTTGTGGCGTCGGGCTCGGCTGTGCGGATCTCGAAGGCGCCTCGGACGGCCTCGGACCTGCCGGTGGTGCGGGCGCCTGCGCCCCGGGCTGGGCGGCCGGAACCCCGTCAACGGCCGCCTGGGCAGAAGGCTCGGTTGCGAGCTCGCCGAGCCCGGCAGCCGGGTCGTCCGCGGCCACGAAGGCCGCCTGCGCGTAGTCGGGGTCCTCTGCGGGCGCCGCCAGAACCTGGACGTGCATGACATAGCGCAGGTAGTCGTCGTCGATGGAGTCCATGAGCTTGCCGAACATCTCGAATCCCTCCCGTTGCCAGGCCACGAGCGGGTCGGTCTGTGCGATTCCGCGGAGATGGATGCCCTCGTTGAGGTAGTCCATCTCCACGAGGTGCTCGCGCCAGCGCTGGTCCATGATCTGGATGAGCACGCTGCGCTCGATGTCACGGGCGGTCTCAGCCCCACCGGGGAAGGTCTGTTCGCGCTCGTCGTAGAACTCGAGGGCCTCGGTGAGGACGCTCTCGGTGAGCTGTGCCACGTTGGTCGCGGCCTCGAGGTCGTCGACGGTGAACCTGGTCGGGTAGTACTGGGACAGCTCCACGAGCAGTCCCTCCAGGTCCCATTCCTCGGCGAAGTCGTTCGGGCAGTGGTTCGCGACCACCCGGTCGACCGTGGCTGTGAGCAGCGCCTCGGTGTGGGGCTTCAAGTCTTCGCCGTCGATGATCTGGAGCCGGCGGGCGTAGATGACCTTGCGCTGCTCGTTGCGCACCTCGTCGTACTTGAGCAGCTCCTTGCGTGTCTCGGCGTTGCGGCCCTCGACGGTGTGCTGCGCCCGCTCGATCGCCTTGGTGACCATGCGCGCCTCGATCGGGACGTCCTCGGGCAGGGCCCGGTCCATGACCCAGCTGACAGCCCCGGTGGCGAACAACCTCATGAGCTCGTCTTCGAGCGAGAGGTAGAAACGGCTCTCGCCGGGGTCGCCCTGGCGCCCGGACCGGCCCCGGAGCTGGTTGTCGATGCGCCGGCTCTCGTGGCGCTCGCTCCCGAGCACGTAGAGGCCCCCGAGCTCCCGGACCTCGTCGGCCTCCGCGGCGCACTGCTGCTTGAACTTGCCGAGGAGCGACTGGTAGCGCTCCTGGCCCTCTTCGGAGTCGAGGTCGAGGCCCTGGGCTCGGACCTCGTTTCGGGCAAGCCCTTCCGGGTTGCCCCCGAGCACGATGTCGACGCCACGTCCAGCCATGTTCGTGGCCACCGTTATCGCGTGCAGGCGCCCCGCCTGGGCGACGATCTCGGCCTCTTGGGCGTGGTGCTTGGCGTTGAGCACGTGGTGAGGGATGCCTTGTTTGTCCAAGAGCACCGACAGCTCCTCGGACTTGGCCACCGAGGCCGTGCCCACGAGCACGGGCTGGCCCCTGTCATAGCGTTCCTTCAGGTCCTCGACGACGGCGTCGAACTTGACGTGCTCGGACTTGAAGATGAGGTCGGGAAAGTCGGTGCGGATCATGGGGCGGTGCGTCGGGATGGGCACGACGTGCAACTGGTAGGTGGAGGCGAACTCGGCCGCCTCCGTTTCGGCGGTACCGGTCATCCCGGCGAGCTTCTCGTACATGCGGAAGTAGTTCTGGAGCGTGATCGTCGCCCAGGTGTGGTTCTCTTCTTGGATCCGGACGCGCTCTTTGGCCTCGACCGCCTGGTGCAGGCCGTCGGACCAGCGCCGCCCCTCCATGATCCGGCCCGTGAACTCGTCGACTATCTTCACCTCGCCGTCGGCAACCAGATAGTCCTTGTCCCGGTGATACAGCTCCTTGGCCTGGAGGGCCTTCTCGAGCTGATGGACGTAGTTCACGGCGACCGAGTCGTACAGGTTCTCCACACCGAGCTGCCGCTCGACCTTGGCGATGCCCGCCTCGGTAGGCACGGCCGTGCGCTTTTCCTCGTCCACCTCGTAGTCGACATCGCGCCGCAGGGTCCGCACGATGCTGGCGAACTGGTAGTAGAGCTTCGTCGACTCGTGCGAGGGCCCGGAGATGATGAGAGGTGTCCGGGCCTCGTCGATCAGGATCGAGTCGACCTCGTCGACGATGCCGTAGACGTGCTCGCGCTGCACCATGTGCTCACGTTGCGCCGCCATGTTGTCGCGCAGGTAGTCGAAGCCCATCTCGGTGTTGGTGCCGTAGGTCACGTCCGAGCGGTAGGCCGCCGCCTTGGCGGCGAAGTCGTCCACCTCGGGAGTGATGAGACCCACGGTCAGTCCGAGGAACCGGTAGATCTGGCCCATCCACTCCGCGTCGCGCGTTGCCAGGTAGTCGTTGACCGTGATGACGTGCACGCCGCGCCCGCCCAAGGCGTTCAGGTACACCGGGAGCGTCGAGACGAGAGTCTTGCCCTCACCGGTTTTCATCTCGGCGATCCAGCCGAAGTGCAGAGCCATGCCGCCCATCAGCTGGACGTCGAAGTGGCGTTGACCGATGGTGCGCACGGCCGCTTCCCGCACCACGGCGTAAGCCTCCACGAGGAGGTCGTTCATGTCCTCGCCCTTGTCGAGGCGCTGTTTGAACTCGACGGTCTTTCTGGCGAGCTCCGCGTCGGAGAGGGCCTGGATCTCGGGCTCCAACTCGTTTATGGGGGGCACGATGGCAGCGAGACTGCGGACCTTCTTGCTTTCGCCCGCGCGAAGTACCTTCCCGAACACGCTCACGACCACCCATTGTACGCTGCCGCCCCTGGCGCTCCGGGTCGGCAGCTTGCCGCCGCGGCGCCGTGCGACGAGCCTCAGCCGGCGACCACGGGAATCCGCTGGCCGATTCGGCGTGCGGCGCCTTCTGCGACCGAGACCAGCGAGCCGCCAAGATGGTGCGGCGCGGCGCGCTCTACAAGCACGTTCACGAAGGTCCCCGCCGCGACCTCGCCCCGCGGTGGAGGGGCGAAATGCACGAGCTTGCCCTGGCGGGTGCGGCCGGAGAGCACCGCGGGATCCTTCTTGGACGGGCCGTCGACGACGACCTGCTCGACGAAGCCGACGCGGCTCAGGTTCCGGGCGAGAGCGGAGCGCTCGATCACGACTTTGAGCCGCTCGAATCGATCGGCGATGACCCGGGGCGGCACGTAGAGCTCGGTCATCTGAGCCGCACGGGTGCCCGGCCTCGGGGAGAAGACGAAGGTGTAGGCACTGTCGTACTCGGCCAGCGAAGCAACCTCGAGCGTGGCCTCGAAGTCTTCCTCGGTCTCGCCGGGGAACCCGACGATGATGTCGGTGGTCACCGCGAGGTCCGAGATGGCGGCCCTGGCCTGACCGAGGAGAGACAGGTAGCGCTCAGCGGTGTAGCCGCGCCGCATCGCCCGAAGGACCCGGTCGCTGCCTGACTGGAGGGGCAGATGCAGCTGCTCGCAGACCGCCGGCGTCTCGGCCATGGCCGCGATCGTCTCGGGTCGGAGGTCCTTCGGGTGGGGGCTCGTGAACCTGACGCGGCGGATGCCGGGCACCGACCCGACCACTCGGAGCAGGTCGGCAAACAAGGGCCTCGCCTTCGAGGCTCCCTCTGCCACCCATCGTTCGCCGGCGATCCTGACAAGACGGTCGTTGCCGCCCTTGTTGCCCCTCCACCTGGTCGTGAGGTCGCGGCCGTAGGAGTTGACGTTCTGGCCGAGCAGCGTGACCTCGACGGTCCCGCCGGCGGCAAGCCGCCCGATCTCCTCGACGAGCTCGCCGAAGGGACGGCTCACCTCCGGGCCCCGCACCGCCGGGACGATGCAGAAGGCGCACGAGTTGTCGCAGCCGACCTGGATCGTCACCCAGGCCGCGTGGGGCTGGTCGTGACGTACAGCCATGGCGGTGGGAAAGTCGGTCTCCTCGTCGCCCGGGGCATCGGGCACCTCGAGGACCGACTCGCCGCTCGAGCGTGCGAGGCCGAGCAGCTCGGCGACGCGGGCGACGTTGTGGGTGCCGAAGACGGCGTCGACATGGGGGGCACGCTCCAACACGAGCTCACGGTCCTTCTGGGCCAGGCAGCCCCCGACGGCGATCTGCAGACCTGGTCGCCGTTGCTGGACCGACTTCAGCTGCCCGAGGTTCCCGTACAGCTTGTCGTCGGCGTTCTGGCGTATGCAGCACGTGTTGAGCACGACCACGTCCGCCTCTTCCAGGTCCTCTGTGCGGGTCATGCCGTCTGCTGTGAGCACGGCGGCTATGCGCTCGGAGTCGTGCTCATTCATCTGGCACCCGAAGGTGCGGACCAGGAACCGGCGAACCTCAGCCATCGAGAAACACTAGGTCCTGACGGAGTGCTCCAGAGGTAGGGGCCTGTCGCCGGCACTTGGCACCGGCACTTCGTCTCCCGCCTGCTCGGCCCGCCGGTGCGCGCCGTGGGTGTCGGCGTTCGCGGCAAGCGGCCTCGCTGCGGGCTCCTGGTGCACATAGCGCTCCCCGCTCAACCAGGAGGCAAGGGCGGCGACCAAACAGGCGCCACCGGCGAAGTCGAAAGCCCGGCGCAGACCGGTCTCGAACGGCACCGAGATGAGAGCTGGGAAGAAGCTCCGGCTCGATATCAGCTGAGCATGAACCGCCGAGATCTGGTGGATCGTGGGGCCGAGGAGCACCCGCATCGGGTTGTCGCCGAGAAAGGCCGCGAACAAGAGCCCGACCGGGGGAAGGTGCGCGATGCGCCGCGCATCGCCCGCCGGCACACCCGCCGAGCGCAGGCCTGAGTACAGGTGGGCCGGAAGCCCGGCGGCGAGGCCGAGAATCATGAGGCTGAAGAACACGCCGATGGACAGCACCATCGCCGAGTTCTGGAACGTCGCCGCCATCCCGCTGCCGACTCCGCGCTGGTCAGCGGGGACGCTGTTCATGACCTGGGCGCGGTTGGGCGATGCGAACAGCCCCATCGCGGTGCCGAGTCCGAGCAACAACAGGGCGAACCACACGTAGGAGAAATCCACCGGCAGCACTTCCAACACGAAGAAGCTGGCGGCCGACAACACCATTCCGGCCGAGGCGAAGGGCCTCGGCCCGAACCGGTCGGAGAGGAAGCCTGAGATGGGCCCGGAAACGAGGAAACCGACCGTCAACGGCACCATGTAGATGCCCGCCCACAAGGGCGTGGAAGCAAAGCTGTAGCCGTGCAGGGGCAGCCAGATCCCCTGCAGCCAGATGATGAGGATGAACATGAGGCCGCCCCGACCCAAAGACGCGAGGAGGCTGGCGACGTTACCGGCCGCGAACGCCCTGATCTTGAACAACGGCAGATGGAACATCGGCTCGGCGACCACTGTCTCGATGATGCAGAAGGCGATGAGGACTGCGACGCCGCCCGCGAGCTCGGCGATGACGACCGGGTCGGCCCAGCCCATGGTGTCGTGGCCGTAGGGCTGGATCCCGTAGGTGATCCCTACGAGGAGTGAGATCAGACCGACGGCGAAGGTGACCGTGCCCCACCAGTCGATCCGCGCCGCGCGCCGGATGCCCCTCTCCTCGAGCCTCAGGTAGGCCCAGATCGTGCCGCCGATGCCGAAGGGAACCGACACGAGGAAGACGAGGCGCCAGTCGAGCGGACCGAGCAGGCCCCCGAGGACGAGACCTATGAACGACCCTGAGATGGCAGCGACGTTGTTGATCCCGAGTGCCAGGCCGCGCTGGTTCGTCGGGAAGGCGTCGGTCAAGATCGCCGCCGAGTTCGCCATCAACATCGCCGCACCGAGGCCCTGCACGACCCGCATGCCGATCAGGTAGGACGCGCCGGCAGCGCCGCTCAGCCAGTCGACCGACAGGAGCACCGAGCCCAGGCTGAACACGGCAAAGCCCACCTCGTACATCCGTACACGGCCGAAGATGTCGCCGATGCGACCGAAGGCGACGACGAGCACTGCCGTCACGACGAGGAAGCCCATCAACATCCACAGGAGATAGCCCACATCGCCGGGAGCAAGCGGGTCGACACCGATCCCGCGGAAGATGTCCGGCAGGGCGATCAGGGTGATCGACGAGTTGATCGTCGCCATCAGCATGCCGAGGGTGGTGTTCGAGAGCGCGATCCACTTGTAACCGACCCCGTGAAGGCCGAGACCCGATCTCAGCCCAGGCTGAGCAGGTTTCTCAGCAGACACCCTCGCTTGCGACAGTGCCACCTATCCCCCCAACTTTTCGATGGACCTAAGCGTCTGAAAGGAACGATGCGACGCAGGCGGCCGTACTGCCCGACCCGCGCGGCTCTCCTCCGAAGTGCAAAGGCGGCTCAAGCTCGAGTGTAGGTGGGCGCCGTCCCGGTTCGTTCGTTCGCGTGCGGCTCTCGGCGAGAGGCTCTTTGCGGATGCGCTCCGTGGCTCGGTGTCGCAGGAGCCCGTCTTTCCCACTCACCCCATGCGGGCCGTGACCGAGGTGCCGAAGCGAGCAGAGACTGCCTGCTTCAACAGGTGTGGCCATGCCCCCGACACCTGGTCCGCCGCCACGACGAGCTGTCGCTGGGCGCTGGCATCGCCCTCGAACGCACGTACCGACAGCTCCGGGTGCAGGTTCGCGATGGCCAGGATGACTCCGGCGCATTTCAGCGCACCCGCCAACAGGACGAGGTTCGCCGAACCGCTGTACAGCCATCCAGTGAACACCTCGAGCTCTTCATAGAGCCGGTGGACGTCCCCGCTCGAGTCCTTCAGTCCTTGCACCTTGAGCTCGCCGAGTACGCCGACCGGCAGGCCCGGCGCGGAGGCGGCCGGGTAGTGGTACGCGAGCACAGGTGCCCCTGCGGCGGCCTCGGCCACGAGTTCGTAATACCGCCGTGCGTCTGAGCTCTGCTGAGGCGAGAGGGCGAGCACGGCGTCGGCTCCCGCGTCCAGTACGACCCTCGTCAGATGAACGGCCTGGGCCACGCCCGGAGCTCCCGATCCTGCGAGCACCACGACGCCTCCCGGCAGGGCCGCCCTCACGGCACCGACGAGAGCGGCCCGCTCCTCAGGTGCAAGCGATGCGGCCTCTCCCGTGCTCCCGGCTACGAGCACGGCCTTCACCCCGTGCTCCACAAGGCGAGCGGCAAGCTCAGCGGTCGCGCCGGCATCGACCGCGCCCGCCGAGTCGAAGATCGTCAGCAGTGCGACCCCGACGCCGGAAAAGATCGGCGCCGTCATCGTGAGCGCCGTTGTTTCCGCCTCGCGGACCGGAAGCGGCCATCTTTCCTCGATGACCGCGCCAGGAAGTCCTGGCGCCCGGCGCCCGGCGCTCCCTCGGGGGCGAAACCCTGGCGAAGTGTGTTCTCGGTCACGATCCTCGGCTGCACGAAGCCGAGAAGGTGGTCGGGGCTACCCTCCCCCGAGCCAGAGCCCGACATTCCGTGGCGTCCCAGCGGCTGGCGCCCGACGGCCGGCCCGGTTGTCACCCGGTTCACGTAGATATTCACTCCCTCGAGGAACGAAGACGCCTGTTCGATGTGCGACGGGGAACGCGAGATGATCCCGCCCGTCCCAGCTGCGTCACTGGCGTTCGCGATCTCGAGGGCGTGCTCGAAGTCACTGGCACCCATCACGGCGGCCAACGGGCCCGACAGTTCCTGTGTGACGAGCGGCGAACCGGGCACGACCTCGTCCACGATGGTGGGCCCGATGAAGTACCCGCTTTGAGGCAGGTCCTCACGTCGCAGCACGACGCGGCCGAACTGCTCGGCACGGTCCTGCCAGCCGAGTATGCGCTTGACCGAGTCCTCATCGATGACCGGGCCCAGCTCGGTGCCCATCTCGGCGGGCGGCCCTATGGCAAGCGATCGCGCCGCCTCCACGAAACGCTCGAGGAACGGGCCGTGCACCGCGCCCACGGTGACGATGCGCGAGGCCGAGGAGAAGCGCTGGCCCGCGGAACCGAAGACGGAGCGGACCACGACCGGAACGGCCACGTCGAGATCGGCGTCGGAATCGACGACGATGGTGTTCGTGTCGCGGAGCTCCGCGATCACCTGACGGAGACAGCGCCCGCCCGCAGCGGAGCTGGCGGCCCGTTGGGCGACGGCGAGCCCGGCATGTCTCGAGCCGGCGAACACGACGAGGTCGACTCCGGGATGCCCCACGAGATAGGCCCCGATCTCGTCGCCAAGACCGGGGACGCAGCAAAGGACGCCTTGTGGGACGCCGCTCTCGCAAAGCGCCCGCACGAGCATGGCTGCGACGGCGGGCGTCTGCTCGGCAGGCTTCAACACGACTGTGTTGCCCGCGACGAGGGCCGCTGCGACCATCCCGCTCGGCATCGCGAGTGGGCAGTTCGCGGGAGAGATCACGACTGCCACACCCCGCCCCCGGCAGGTCAAGCGGCTGACCTCCCCCGGAGACGAGGGGACCTCGCCACCGTGCGCCAGCCACAGGCCCTGTCGCCCGTAGTGCTCGAGGGCGTCGATCGCCTCGGTCACATCACGATCAGCGTCGGCCCAGCACTTGCCCGCTTCGAGGACCTCGAGGGCTGCGAGCTCCAGCCTTCGCCTGCGCAGCCAGTCGGCCGCCCGGAACAACACCTCGGCGCGCTCGGCCCTCCCCGCGCGGCTCCACGCCTTGAAAGCGGCCTGCGCAGCCGCGACCGCCCGATCGCCTTCCTGAGGGCCGCAGCAGGCCGAGACTGCGACGACCGTCGCCGGATGGGCTGGGTCGACCGAGGTGATCGTCCTTTGGGTTCGCAGCGTTGAACCACCGACGAGGCCAGGGACCTCACGGGCGAAGGAAGCCCGTACGGTTTGGAGACCAGCTCGCATGAGGCCCGGCGCCTCGGGCGCGAACCAGCGGATGAGCGGCTCTGCGCGATAGGGCCGCGCTTGCGGTGCCAGGGTCGCCTCCCGGGCGACAGCCGAGGAAAGACCGCTCGCCTCCACCGCGTCGAGATCGGCCGCGGGCTTCGCGACAAGGCTCGCAAGATCCTTGTGCTCCGCGAAGCGAAGCCGCACGAAGCTGTCGTTCGAGGTGTTCTCGAGCAGGCGGCGCACGAGATAGGCCATGCCGGGCACCATCTCCCCCATCGGGGAATAGACCCGGAGCCTGAAGCCGAGCTTCTGGAACGCCTCGTGAACGGGTTCGGCCATTCCCCAAAGGAGCTGGATCTCGTAGCCGGTGTCAGGAATTCCGGCGGAACGGGCCGCCGCTATCGCGTAGGCGAGCGACCGCAGGTTGTGCGAGCCGAAGGCGGCGCGGACCTTGCCGTGGTAGGAGTGCAGGAGCCTCACGCACCGCTCGAAATTGGCGTCCGTCTCGGCCTTGTGCTCGTACACGGGAACCGGCCAGCCGGCGGCCTCGGCGACGACGGTCTCGGTGTCCCAGTAAGCGCCCTTCACGAGGCGGATCCCGACGGGCATCTCTCGTCGGGCAGCCCACTCGCACAAGGCGGCCAGATCCTCGTAGCTGTCCTTGAGGTATGCCTGCACGACGATCCCGGCCTGCAGACCGGCAAGCTCCGGGATTGCGAGCAGCTCGCGCACGAGCCTGTGCGTCAGATGCTTGACCTCGTAGCGCTCGAGATCGAACCAGACCTGGGCCCCGTCTGCGGCGGCGCGCTCGAGGATTGGCATGAGCCGTCGCGCCGCCGATGCGATGCCGGCGTCACCGGTGAGCGGGGCAAAGTCCGGCGCCAGCGCCGTGGGCTTGATCGCCACGGCGACACGGGCGAGGGCCCCGAGGTCGTCACGCTCGAGGACGTCGTTCGAGGGCCACGAACGGCTCGCGGCGATCAGCACCGCCACAAGGTCCGCGAGCCGCGCGGCATAACGGTCGGCCTCGGCGTGCGAATGGGTGTGCTCACCGAGAAGGTCGACTGTCGCCGCACGACCCCGCTGCCAGAGCAACTCGAGCTGTCGTGCAGTGCCCGGGGCGTCGGTGGCCACGATGTACTGGGTCGCCATGCGGGCGACTTCGTGGCGTGCGACCGCGGTGACGAGCTTTCGCCCCCCGGGCAGTCGCCCGGCCCGGGCTACTGCTGCGGCGAGGAAACCGGGCAGGACCGCGCTGTCGAAGTACTCCTCGACATGACGGTAGAGCTCACCCTCGTCGGCCATGGCCGGCAATGCGTCCACGAAGCGGAACATCTGTGTTCGCAGCCCTGGGTTGTCCATGGCACGGCGCATCAGCCACTCGCTGCCCGCCGTCGGCCTATAAGAGCGCACCTTTCCATCGCTCCCGAGCTCGGCGATGCGGGCGACAAGATCGCTGACATCGGCCTCCGGCGGAGCGACACCCGGGCTTTCGGCATTCCGGTGGAGCTGTGGCACTTGACTCGACGCTAGCCGCGCGCCGCGCTGCCGGCGGGCCGGCGCCGCCGACTCCCGGCTCGGCGACCGGGCACCCGGTAGGCGGCGGGACCCGGCCCTCGGGCGTCGTTTCTGCGGAGCGTCTTGTCCGCGGACTCGTCGCTAGATGTGCGGGTGGTGCCCGCCCGAAGTGTGAGGGGCACTGATCGTGTAGGAGTAAGGGATCGCCGCCAGCTCGTCCCCGGAGAACTGGCCATAGGGGGGAGTGCCGAAGGTGAGGCTGTCGACGTAGAGCGTCCCGTTCACCACGCTGCCGTTCGGCCCCGCCGGCGTGATGGTCACGTCGATGACGGTGGTCTGGCCCGGGTTCACGAGCACGGGCGCCACCAGGCCGAGCTCCTCCGCGTTGACGGCGCCCAGCCACAGGTCGCCCGTGACCGAGGTCATCGAGGGGTCGAAGGCCTTGGTCTCAGCCGTCATGGCTATCGTGGCGCTCCCCACAGTTGCCGCGGCCGGGTACGGCCCGCACTCGGAGGGGCTGGCCGTCCATTGGCCTGCGGTGACCGTGCCCCCTGGTGGGCTGTAGGAGCCCGACTCACTGTTGGCGCAGAGAGACCCGGCGGTGCTGGAAGCACTGACCAGGTCCGGGTCACCTGGAACGGGGCTGAAGTCGAACATGGCCGGCGGGTCCGAGGTCTGGGAGACCGAAATGCTCGAAGTCTCAGTCGGGACGAACCAGGCCGCGGGATTGCCACCGTTCGGCAGTCTCACGGTGCCCGATGTCAACGAGGCGAGAGGAAGGCTCACGGTCGCGTCGAGCCGTGGGTCGACGAAGAAGTCCTCCGGGGCCACACCGGTGTTGGTGACCATGACAGGTACGGTCACCGGTGTGCCTGCCGTCAGCTGGTCGCTGGCGTTGTCAGGAAGCCCGTTGGCCCAAGCCCTGGCCGCGTTGAACTGGATATTGCCGGTGAACGGCTGGGAGACCTCGTCGCCGACGACCGGCTCGGCGAAGTCGACGATGAGAGTCCAGGTCCCCTGGACCGGGTTCAAGGTGTAGGCGGTGAGAGTCGTGCCCGAAACGAGATTCACACTGTTCTGCCCGTAACCGAGGACGTCGCCGTCCGGGCTGACCAAGTAGGCGCCGACGGCGTCGCTCGGGTCGTTGGCGAGCGACACATTGGCCGTGATGTTGCTCACCGGGCTGTTGACGTTGAACTCGAAGAAGGCCTCCTGGCCTTCACCGGGTGTCCGGCCGTTGCCTCCCGTCACCACTCCCCCGAAGGTGCCGCCCGTTACCACTCCGCTGAAGGTGCCGCGGCCGTTGCTCACCTGCACCAAGCTGCGGAGCGTGACCGGGATCGAGGTCGTTACACCGCCCCAACTCGAACCCAGCACGATCGAGCCGGAGGAGTCGCCGGGCGATTCCGGCGTGGTGGCGCTCACCCAGATCGTCTGGCTCTGGCCCGGGTGCAAAACGAGCTGCGACGGCGAGACAAAGGCGAACGGCGCGAACTGCTGGGTCGAGACCTGCCACGGGATGGCGCCGTTGGTGCCGCCGTCGGCGGCCTCGTCGCCGAAGATGACGCCCGTCCAGGTGCCCGAGACCGGGTAGGTGACGTCGACTTCCCCGTAGTTGCCCACTCCCTGGGGCAAGCTGTGCGCCGCCAGCCGGCCGAGCGGGTCGATCAGGATCAGCCTCACCCTGGCGTTCTCATTGTCGAGCTGGGTGGCCGGGTAGGCGATGGAAGCGGCCAGCCTGTCCTGGCCGGGTTGCACCGTGAAGTGGATCACGGCGTAGTTGTTCGGCACGCCCGCGAAGTTGACGAACTGTGGGCTCGTGCCGTCGCTCAGCGTGACAGTGCCGGACTGCGTCTCCTCATCCGGACCGAGGCTACGGCCGTACACGTGCACGACCTGGGTGCTGACGCCGGTGTTGGTGACCGTCACGGGCCAGGACTCCGGAGTTCCCGGATTTGCGACCGCGTTGAGCTGGCCGGTCGAGGTCAGCAACGTCTCGCCGACCGGGCTCGGCGAGCCGCCCGGAGTTGGGATCGACTCGGCCATCTCGACCGCGGCATAGCTGTTGAGCAGGCCCGCGCCTTGCTCGGTGGCCGGAGCGCCGAGGTCGGTCGCAGTGCTGAGCAGAATCTGCTTCACGAGCGCAGGTGTCGGCGTGGTACCACCGTGGGTGTTCCGATATGCCTGGATGACAAGCGCCGCGGCTCCTGCCACGAACGGCGACGACTCGCTCGTACCTCCGCTCTCTTCGACGTCGGAGGGTTGGTCCACAAAGTTCGTGCAGTCCGAATAGGTCGCGCTGGCGTCACAGGAGGCAAAGCTCAAGTCACCGGGGGCAACCATGTCGACCGTGTCACCAGTCTCGTCGTAGCCGCCCGAGCTGAGAGAGCTGATGTTGTCGTCGAGCCAGCCAGTGGTCGCGAAGTAGCGGGCGGCCGCGTAGTTGGTCTGGGCGTAGAAGCGGAAGTCGGTCGTGGCACCGACCGAGATGACCGCCGGGTCCGAGGCAGGCGAGCCGACGGTGTCGGTCGGGCCCGCATCCCCGCTGGACACGGTGACGACAACCCCGGCCGCGACAGCGGCGTCATTGAACTGCTTGGTCGCGTCCAGCGCCGTGACGTCGGGAAAGTTGTTGGAGCCGAACGACTCGTTCAGCACATTGACGTGATCGGTCTCGACTGCATAGTCGATCGCCTGCAGAAAGTTCGACTCGGTGGTGTCCTCGTCCAGGCCGAACACGTCGAGGCCGACCAGGCTGGCGCCGGGAGCCACTCCCTCGATACGGATGTTGCAAGGCGTTGGGTCTGACTGGGCGCCGAAGTCCTGCACGTTGTAGACCTTGATGCCCTGACCGGCGATCGTGTTCGAGTCGATGAAGGCTTCGCCGCCGTCTGTGTCCTCGCCGGGCCCGTCGCCGCTGAAGTCCCTGTAGTCGCCGCCGGTAGCCAAGTCGAACACCGAAGTGCCGTTGGGCCGGATGAAGTTCACGTTGTCTGTGTCGACGCCGTCAGCGATCCAGGCGACCTTCACGCCTGCACCGGTGACACCGAGCGAGCGGGCGGTCTTGGCACTCGGGTCGGTCGAGTCGGTGTTGGTCAGCGCGAGACCCTCCGGATCGAGTTGAACCTGGCCGTTCGGGCCGCAAGCACCGGGGATCACGTTCGCCGTGACGGACGCGCCAGAGCCCGATGGCCACGACTTGGGCGACTGCGAAGACCCGGCCGCTGTCGATCCGCTCGAGGGCTCGGCTTCGGTGATGGTCACGTCCGGGATGACTTCTGCCACCGCCGGGTCGGCTTTGAGCCACGCCACCTCGCCAGCCGACACCGTCGCGGCGAGCGAGTCCACCAGGCGGTAGCTCTTGATGTGGGTGGCGTCCACCTCGCGAAGCTCGCTCATGATGGGGGCCTGGTAGGTGGCCGTCGCCTCCGAGCGCAGCCGTGCCGCACGGCTGCCGACCTGAGCCGGCGCGAGCTGGCTTTTCAATATGACGATGACGTGTTGATCCACGTTCCTCGACAACCGGAATGCCAGCGCCGCGGTCATCGGTCGTAGCGATGTGCTCCGAAGCCCGACAAGGCGGGGAGCCGCGCCGACTCCGCTTGAGGACAGCACCACGGCCGGTACCGCCAGAGCCGCAGCAAGCACAGAGACCCACAGGCGCTTGGTACGGGGCCTCGGCATTTTGGGTTCGGTGATTCCTCGCACAATCGCCTCCCTCTTTTAGGGCAAGCGAAAGCTCCGCCTGAGCGTGCTCGCGTCTGCCGATGCACCTTCATCGGAAGTTACAGCAAAAAACCGACCACACCGCGCGAAGCGAGGGGACCAGGAACGTTCCGGCGTCGAGACCGGGTGTCGTCACCATTGGCACAGATCTGCAACAATCGACAAATAGCGCCTTTCTTGGCGCTAATTGTCGCCTGGCCTGCGACTTGAGCACTATTGTGGACAACAGCCCGGTCAACGCTGGTTCTGACGCATCCGGTGACTCGTCGCTCGACCACCTTCCCCGCTAGGTGGTGAAATCGGATCACTTACTCGTCGCGGAGCGGAAAAGCCCGCTCGCATACGTTTGTCGAATACATAGCTCACATAGCTTGTCGAAGACATAGAGAGGGCCGAGCAGCCTTCGGGGTGGCGACCCGCTTGCGATCTCCTGTCCGGATCTCCCCCTTGCACGGCCCACAACCGCGACAAGTCACGAAACGCACTTGGAGGACCACGGCGACAGCGGCGAACTGCCGGTCCCGCCGGACACTGGGAGGCGGCTTCGCCAAAAGAGCCCTCGGCCACCCCTACAGCTCAGACATGCAACCCGCATTCGGTCTTCCCGGTGCCTGCCCAACGACCCTCACGGGGGTGATGGCCCTCAGGCACGGGCACCGTCGTCGGTGCGCAGCCGATCGAGACGTAGCCCACGTAGTTGAGCGGGTGACGGGGAAGGTCGTGCGCAACGACGTAGGCGTCGATGTCGTCATCGTCCCAGGCGGCGACAGGGTTCACCTTCACCATGGCTCGGCTCGGGTCCCAGGCGATCACTGGTGCCTCGGCCCGCTCAGGGGTGTCGACGCGCTTGAGGCCGGTGATCCATGCGTCCCGCCCGCTCAGCGCCTTGGCCAACGGCGCTACCTTGCGAAGCTCACAGCAACGGCTCGAACCGCAAGGGAACTCGTCGAGAGCCACCTCGGGATGGGTCACGACGAGGTTGAGGTCGTAGCGGCTGCGAAGGCGCGCCACATATGCGAGTGTCTCGGGAAAGTGGTACTCGGTGTCGAGGAAGATCACCTCGATGGATGGCTCGACGCCGACGGCCATGTCGATCAGGACGGCGTCCTGGAACGAGGCGGCCAAGGCGACGTTGCCGTGGAAGCGTTTCACGGCCCACTCGATTATCTCCACAGGGTCCGCCTCGTCGAGACGCTCTGCCGCCTCGCTGAGCTCTTCCATCAGCTCCGCCGACGGGTCCGAACCCGCACGCTCCGAGTTGAGATCCATGTTGTCTGTTCCTCCCGAGCCGCGACGTCTCACGACTAGTCCTCAAGTTACCGTCTTGCGCATTTTCGCAGGCAACTTGCGTGAATGTGACGTTCGGCCCTTCACGCACAAGGAAGAATCGAGTTAGGTGGACCCAGGCGAACGAAGGGAGCACAAAAGTGTTGAGCGCGGGTCGGTTCGGGCGAGGTGACCTGCCGGTCGAGGCTGTGAGGGCGCGGGGTCGTGAGTTGCTCGACTGCGCTGCAATCAACAAAGACACTGCCTTCACCGACGACGAGCGGGCGGCGTTCGGGCTGCGCGGCCTTCTGCCGTGGCGGACCATGACGATCGAAGAGCAGGTGGCTCTCGAGCTCGAGCATCTCCGCCGCAAGGGTGACGAGCTCGAGCAGTACATCGGTCTCGCCGCGCTGCAGAACCGCAACGAGACGCTCTTTTACCGGTTGCTCGTCGATCACCTCGAAGAGCTCGCCCCGATCATCTACACGCCCACGGTCGGGCGCGCCTGTCGCGAGTACAGCCACGTCGTGCGGAGGACCCGCGGCGTGTGGATCACCCCGGACGACATCGACCGCATGCCCGAGATGCTCCGCAACACCGGTCAGGACGTGGTCCGGCTCATTGTCGTCACCGACAACGAACGCATCTTGGGCCTCGGCGACCAGGGAGCAGGCGGCATGGGCATCCCGATCGGCAAGCTCGCCCTCTACGTGGCCGGCGCGGGGCTGCATCCGCAGCTCACGCTGCCCATCTCGCTCGACTGCGGAACCGACAACGAGGAACTGCTGCACGACCCGCTCTACCAGGGCTATCCCAAGCGCCGCCTGAGAGGCGAAGCCTACGAGGCCTTCGTCGAGGCCTTCGTCGGCGCCGTCAAGCTGGTGTACCCCCACGCCCTGCTGCAGTGGGAGGACTTCAAGCAGCACAACGCCATCCGGCTGCTCGACCACTACCGCCACCGTCTGCCATGTTTCAACGACGACATCCAGGGGACCGCCGCGGTGGTGTGTGCCGGCATCCTCGCCGCCCTCAAGCACCGGGGCGAGAGACTGTCGGACCAGCGCCTGGTGCTCCTCGGGTCAGGTGCCGCCGGTATCGGCATCGCCCGGCTCGTCCAGGCGATCATCCGCGCCGAGGGAGGCACAGAGGACGAGATCCGTCACGCGGTGACGATGCTCGACTCGCAGGGCCTGCTCTTCGAAGGGCGCGACGGGGTGCAGGACGACAAAGCCCCCTTTGCACTGAGGACAGACGAGATCGCCGCGCTCGGTCTCGAACCGAGCGACCGCTACGACCTCGAGACCGTCATCGCCCACGTCGCTCCAACGATCTTGATCGGCACGAGCGGCAAGCCGGGCGTCTTCTCCGAGGCCGCGATAGCCGAGATGGCGGCGCGGACACCGAACCCGATAGTGCTCCCCCTTTCCAACCCGACCGCGAACTCCGAAGCCACCCCCTCCGACGTTCTCAAGTGGAGCGACGGCAGGGCGGTCGTGGCCACGGGCAGCCCCTTCGACCCTGTCGAGCTGGGTGGGCGCACCCATGTGATCGGACAGGCGAACAACGTCTTCGTGTTCCCCGGCGTTGGCCTTGGGGCGGTAGCAGGCCGAGCCTGGGAGGTCACCGACCGAATGTTCCTCGTGGCGGCCAGGACCCTAGCGGACATGGTCCCGACCGAGCGGCTCGAGGAGGGTGCAATATATCCACGTCTCACGGATCTGAGGTCTATCTCCCGCGCGATCGCCATCGCGGTCGCCAAAGAGGGTCGGGACGGGGGTGTGGCCCCGACGGCGACCGACGCCGAACTGGAGGAGGCGGTAGACGACTTCGTCTGGGCGCCGGAGTACGAATTCCTCGAGCCTGCTCCGGAGAAGCCAGAGACGATCGACTGAGGGCGCGGGTGCGCAGGCCGCGGTCGTCGGCACCCGAGTCATCTTCCACGGACCTGGGCCTCCGGTAAGGCGAAGAGCGCTGGACGAGGAGGTCGACGTTCCAGCCCTCTCGTGCAGGATCGATGCGGAAACCTCGACGTGTGGGACCTGCGCAAGGGCCACAAGCGTCGCGGCCTGCGGAGCTACGAGTACAGCCTCGCCGACACGCTTCCCGAGCACGCCGAGTGCGTGCTGATCCCTGTTCGGCTGTGCCCACTGGACGGCTGCGACATGACCGCCTTCACCGGGACGCGGCCGCCGGCTTCCAGCAGTCGTTCCCCTGAGCCGCCAACGTTTCGTGGGCGCTGGGCCCGGCAGTGCGGTGCTCGGCGCCTCAGTCGGGAGCAAGCCCGCGGCGTTCCATCTCTTCGCGTACAGGTGGGGGGATCTCCCGGCACCCGCATACCTTGGCGTGTTCCATGTGCCACTTGACACGATCTTCCAGCGACGCTTTGGCCCCCAAACGGTGCTGCTCGTGCCAGGCACGGTTGAGCGGTTGCTTGGTCATTTGCGGCAGGCCGTTCTCATACGACTGAAACTACGCAAGGCCCGCCAAGCTCGTCGACATACACGAAAGGTGACCAGAGGAGCCTGATCACTTCCCGACTTGTTGTCGGCCGGCGGCTCACCGCCGATCAGGCCGTGCGCTTGCTCGCCGCCGCCGTGACCTGACGGTGCACCTCTTCCATGTCAAGTGCCCCGACCTTTCCTATCAGGTCTTCCAACGCTCCTGCCGGCAGAGCACCCGGCCTCGAGTACACCAACACCTGTTCGCGAAAGATCATCAGGGTGGGTATGGACATGATCCCGAATGACCGGGCAAGATCCTGCTCGGCTTGCGTGTCGACCTTTGCGAACACGAGGTCAGGATGATTGGTGGAGGCAGCTTCGAACAAGGGCGCGAATGCGCGACACGGGCCACACCACCCAGCCCAGAAGTCGACGAGCACGGTGTCGCTTGACGACACCACCTCTTGGAAGTTCTCGCCGGTCAGGTTGACAGTTGCCATGCCGCGTCCTCTCCTAGGTCGACGATCTCGACCCAGTATCGAACAACCCTACCCCCTAGGGTATTCCTAAGAGCGCGGCGTCTGCCCGCCCGCTTCGCCTTGACCGAACGATACCGACCGGACCGCTTCGAGGTCCTCGGATCGGGCCGTGCGGAGCACCACACCGCCGGCTCTAAACCGTTCCGGCTTCGGATCTCATGACATAGGCATCGGCCCGAGGCCGTGCGGTCCGAGCGAACCACAGCGGACGACGGAGGTCTCCGGGGCCAGGAGCCGGACGGCAGAGGGCTTTCCACTTGAGGTAGACGAGATGTGCCAGGACCGTGTCCACAAAGACGTCGCCGTATCGGTCCTTCTCGCCGGCTTTCTCGACTTTCACCACCTGGTGCCAGCACTGCATGCCCGACACCGGGTCGGGGTGGACCGGGAAGGTGAGATTCTGGTGCACACCGGTGTCGGACCACCAGATCCTTCGTGAGTCGGGGTCGCCACTGGTCCACGGCTGGGCGCCTTGGACAACCCGCAGCATCCACTTGCCCGACTCACGCTCTTCGACACTTACGACCGAGCTGCCCCAAGGCTCGATCGCTTCATCGCGGTCCCGGCGCCACCGGCCCAGATGGTGTGAGCAGGCGACAACCCCGGGCTTGAGGCCCTCGGTGACCCAGAGCGATATGACGAACCACCCGATCTCGGTGTGCACCTTGACGAGATCACCGGTCGCCATCTCCAACCTGGTGGCGTCGGCGCTCGACATGAGGAGGGGGTTCTTGTGGGAGATCTCGAAAAGCCACTTGGCGTTGTTGTTACGTGAGTGGACGAGGGTGGGCAAGCGGTAGGTGGGCACGAGCGCCAGGACCTCGCCGCGTGCGTGCGCGGGCCACTCGACAACGGGGTTGTCGGCGGTGCCCGGATCCGCCCAGCCGGCGGCGACGGCCAGAGCCTGAGGCCCGACGTGGCTCTTTATGTACTCGGGTAGCGCGAACTCCGGCCAGTTCCAGTCGCGCATCGTGGTCGAGTAGAGCTCCAGCTTGCGCGACGGCGTCTCGTAGCCGACCACGGCATGGCCGCCCGCGAGCACTCCCACAGCGTGGCCGTCGAGCCTGAGCAGGTCTCCGTCCTGCTCGAGGGCACCCGCGTCGGCGAGCGGTGTCTCGTTCAGCGAGTACACGTCCCGGGCGACCTCGAAAGCCCCGTACTTGCGCATGTACTGGAGGGGAGTCAGGCCTTCTTTCGCCGCAGCGGCCGGAAGGCCAGGCACCGAGTGATCGAAGATGTACCCGTAGTACTCGTCAACGCCGACCGGCGTCCCCGGGTTGGTCTTCGACTCGAACCACTGGCGGATTCCGAGTGAGCCGTCGGGGTCGATGCGCCAGGAAAGGCTCGTCCAGAACTCGTCCTCCTCCCAGACCTCGCCCGGGTTGGCCTCGTGGGTGTAGCGGACCTTCTCACCCCGTTCGAGCTCGCGGAACACCCTCAGCACAGGCTGGCGAAAGCCGATCCAGCTGCCGGCCTGGGTCTCCTGGCTCTGGATGTCGTGGCGTTCGCAAGAAAGCCCCATCGGCAGCACGTAGTCCGCAAGGGCGGCTGTCTCGCTCCAGACCGGCGTGAGGGCGACGTGCAGCCCGACCAAGTGTTCGTCGCTGAGCACCTCCATCCACGAAAAGCCGTCAGGGTAGGTCCAGACAGGATTGAAGACCCGTGTGAAGTACACCTCGAGTCGGCCACGCCCCTCTTTCAGGAAATGTGGCAGCAGCTGGGAAAGCTCGTGATGGCTGAGCGGCCACTCAGGCGGGTAGAGAAGCTCGTTCCAATGGTCCTGAGCGGGCGGGACCTTGAAGGGCTCGGGCACGAACTTGTCCCAGCTGTTGGGTGACAGACCGCCGCGGGTGCCGAGCGACCCGGTTAGGGCGTGGAGAAGGACAAGGGCCCGCGCCGACTGCCAGCCTCCCAGGTTGCCGGCGGCCGCCGCGCGCCACACGTGCGAGGCGAAGCGGCTCCCTGCGTCTGCCACGTCGTTGGCGGCCTTGGTGATCGTCTCGGCCGGCACTCCGCTCTCCTGTTCTGCGAATTCGGTGCTGTAACGGGCGTAGTGCTTCTTGAGAGCGCTGATGAACTCCTCGAAAGTCCTGCCGCGGGCTTTGAAACCGTCCGCCTCGTAGTCCTCCCAGTTGACCCACTGACGCATGAAGGCGGCGTCGAAGCGGCCGGAGTCGAGGATCACCTTGGCCATCGCCAGGAGAACAGCGGCCTCGGTTCCGGGATGCGGGGCGAGCCATGAGTCGGCGCACGAGGCCGTGTTGGAAAGCCTCGGGTCCACGACGATGAGCCTGGCTCCGGCCATCTTGGCCTCGATGATCCGCTGCGCATGCGGGTTGAAGTAGTGACCGGCCTCGAGATGGGCCGAAATGAGCAGGATACAGCGGGCGTTCGCGTAGTCAGGGGACGGCCGGTCCGAACCCTGCCACAGGAAATAGCCCAGGCGGGCTGCGGCAGAACAGATGTTGACGTGCGAGTTGTGGCCGTCAATACCCCAACCTTGCAGGACGCGTTCCATGTAACCGTCGTGGCCCGGGCGGCCCACGTGGTACATGACCTCCTCGCCACGCCCCTCCAGGATCGCTCGACGAATCCGCGCTCCCAAGGTGTCCAGGACTTCATCCCAGGTGGTGCGCTCCCACCTGTTGGAGCCCCGCGGGCCTCCCCGCTTCATCGGATAGAGCACGCGGTCCTCTGACCTGAGCTGGTTCATTATCGCCATGCCCTTGGCGCACAAACGTCCGCGGCTGGCGGGGTGCACCGGGTTACCCTCGATTTTCGCGATCTCACCCGTCTGTTTGTCGACGTAGGCGAGCAGCCCGCAGGCCGCCTCGCAGTTGAAGCAGATCGTCGGGATCAGCCGGTAGTGACGCTCGGACTTGTTCGGCCAGGCCTTGGGGTCGTGCTCGACCCAGTCCGACCAACGGTCCACGGGCGGATAGGAACCGAGCTCACTCCCAGGTACCTGACGCTCTTGTTGCACTTGGACTCACTTTCAGCTGTTGGCCACGCCCTGGCCCGCCATCACGAAGCACCAGTCGAACACGGCCAGTCCCGCGAGAGAGGCTGCCCCCGCAATTCCAGATACGAAGTACGAGTTGTTGTCCGCGGCCAGCAGCACAGCAGGCAGTAGCCAACCAGCGCCAACCGCCCCCATCCAGAACAAGACCCGGAGCGACCCGCGAGTGGCGATGTCCGAAGCCCTGCGAGCGGCCTCGGTCGCATGAGGCATCGCGAGCTCGCCGAGCACCGCCAATCCGTGAACGAGCAGGCCGAGCGCCAAACCGACCACTGCAGCACGGCGTAGCCTCGGAGCGACACCGAGCGACGCGGGGAACAGGGTCAGGACTGCACTGCTCGCCAGCACCCATTGGGCCACGAGGTGGACCGGAAGCAATGGGCTGCACCAAAGGTCCCGTCCCCGGCACTGGCGGAACAAGAACGCCGTGTAGACGGCCGCCAACAAGCCTGTCACAACGGTCGGCCAGAAGAGCGCTCCGGCATAACCGCCCGCACCCATAACCGCCCGCACCCGCCCAGGAGAAAGCGAGAAAGCACAGGCAAAGAACGCCGTACGCGAGAAGGAGAAAGGCGCCACGCGCTACCCACGATCTCGGCTGGGGACGTGTGAGGACCCGGAGGAACCGCTCCGGACGGGAAAGGTCCGAGACGAGGAGGGCCGCGGTCAGGGCCATGAAGACTACGCCGACCAATCCGAGCGCCGTCTCCAGCTTTGTCCCGATCGACAGACCCTCGATGGCCAGAGCTATCGACGGCAGGGCGAGGACACCGGTGGAGACCGACTTGGTCCAGAAGTACGCCGGCACCTGCCAGCCCCAGGGCCGCTCGTGTTCCACGTCGTAGGAGACGACCGCGGGCACCGAGCACCCGGGCACGATGACACCGCCTGCGGCCGCGGGTTCTCGGCGCACGCGGCTGTTGACAGTGGCGAACAGGTACGTTCCCACATTGCGCGCCTTGCCCGGAACTATCACCAGCTCCTCGGCGCCAACGTAGAAGAGCTTCGGCCGCGTCAACTTCTCGGGCCTGCGCGCCCGGACCTTTTGCTGGCCGATCAACTTCGAGATCGCGCTTTCCTCGTCGTCGAGGTCACCGGCGATGATGGCGCGTTCGGGGCAGGCGACAACGCAGGCCGGCTCCATGCCGGCCTCCACTCGGTGAGCGCAGAAGTGGCACTTGGCGGCTGTCCCGCGTTCGGGGTCCAGGTAGATGGCGTCGTACGGACACGCCTGCATGCACGCCTTGCAGCCAATGCAGAGCGAGGGGTCGAAGTCGACTATGCCGTCACCGCGCTTGTACATCGCCGCCACGGGACACACGACGACACACGGTGGGTGGTCGCAGTGGTTGCAGCGCGTCACCTGAAAATGTCGGCGGGTGTCCGGGAATTGCCCGATGTCGACAGATCGCACCCATGTCCGAAAGACCCCGAGAGGTACCTCGTTCTCGGCCTTGCAGGCCAATGAGCAGGCATGGCACCCGATGCACTTGCGGTTGTCGATCACAAAGCCGTAGCGCATCGCCGCCTACCTTCTGCCCGGGCGATCCCTTTCACGCATCATGTCAGTTCGTCCCCGAGGTTGCCGCCACCGCTTCTTCCCGGTACAGCAGGCCTGCGATGCGGGCGACGGCCGCGCTGCCGTCGATGATGCAGTTGCGGATGGGCTTGACCCCCGCCGCGCATCCCGCCACGAGAATCCCTTCCCTTGTCGAGTCGTGCGGGTACCTGAACCACTCACGGCTGGCAAAAAAGCCGTCCGGGGCTCGTCCGATCTGGAGCACGTCTGTCAGCGAGTCCACGTCGAGGCAGGGCCGCATGCCCGTCGACAACGAGACCAGGTCGAAGCGGTCCGAGAAGATCTTCTGGATGAGGGTGTTCTCGGCACGGACGATTATGTCGCCGTTGGGCAGTTCCTTGCAGCCCGAGACGCGGCCGCGGACGTAGTGGACCCCCCGCTCCTGGGCCAGTGAGTACATCTCTTCAAACCCGCGGTCGTAAGTCCGCACGTCCATGTAGAAACAAGTGACTTCGGCGCCCGGATTGCGATCGACGACCGTGAGGGCCTGCTTTGTGCTGTAGGAGCAGCAGATACGCGAGCAGAACCGGGCCCCTATGCGCCGGTTACGCGATCCGACACAGAAGATGATCGCCATCCGCTCGACCGTCTTTCCGTCAGAAGGGCGCCTGACCTCCCCATGGGTCGGCCCTCGCGGATTGAGGAGCCACTCCAGCTCCGGTCCTGTCACGACGTTCGGGTAACGGCTGTACCCGTACTCCTCGAGGTCCGAGGGATCGAAGGGCTCGAAACCGGTGGCGATGACGACAGCGCTCACGGCCTCGGTCGTCTTGTCACTCAGGATCGCCCTGAAGCTGGGGAAGTCGCCTTCGAGGTTGACAAGCGTCGTCTCCATGCGCACGTCCACGCACGAATGAAGGCGCATCTCGGCCTCTATCTGAGAGGTGAACTCGAGACCGTCGTTGAATCCGTCGTCGTCGAAGAAAGGGAACGTGCGCGACAGGCGACGCACGCGGCCACCGAGCTTCGAGGTCTTTTCGACGAGGATCGACGAGTAGCCGAGTTCTCCGAGCGCCGTGGCCACGTGCATGCCGGTCACCCCGCCGCCGAGGATCAGTACGGGGCTGTTCATCTTGTCGCGCTCCTTGCTGGCCTCAGGTTCACGACTGTTGCCTCCTCGCCTTGGTCTTGCAGATAAGCCGGTCTAGGCGATTGGGGGATGCCGATTCGTTCCAACAAGGGCTCCACTGGCACGGTGTGGGCCTGGACCCCGACCACGTCGTAAGGATCCCAGCCGAGAAGCAAGCCCGCCAGCTGGGCGTAGTTGAGAACGGGAATCTGGAAATCCGCCCCCGTCAGCTCGTTCACAGCCCATTGCTCACGATCGAGAATAAGGCCACAGCCGGGGCAGTTGGTGATGATCAGGTCGGGGGTGAACGGTGCCATGCTCTCGAACTTCTTGCGAGCACAGGCGACCGTGAAGCTGCGGTTCGGGCGGATCATGCACTGACGGAACCCCATGCCGCAGCAGTGGCGGCGTTCCGGGTAGTCGACTTCGTCGCCGCCCCATTCGCGGATCATGGCAGTCAGAACGTCGCAGTACTCTGTCCCGCCCACGGACTTGGAGGGAAAGAGCTTGTTGTAGTGACAGCCGACGTGGTCCACGACTTTGAGCGGTCGGCCGGTGGACTTGTCGACCAGCCGGTAGCGCATAAGGCGGGAGAGCTCGGACCGATAACGGTAGACGACGTCGCTGCAGTGCACGATGTGCTTCGGGATGACAAGGCGGCGTCCGCAGGCGTCTTGGAGGGCCTTGTCCACCTTCTCGGCCAAGCCAGGCTCTTTGCGGATGAGTTCGAGGATCTCGTTGTGGATGGCGAACGAGGTGACGCACGCGGTTGTGATGTTGTCGAGCCCCGCCTCGGCGCACACCGACCAGAGCCGGGCCACCACGAGCAGCGAGCTCTCTACCGTGAACACGTTGCCGTGGGTGACTATGCCCGAACAACAAGTGTTCAGCGAAGCCGACCCGGTGCCTCCCATGGCCCAGTGACGCCCGAGCAGGTCGTAGATCCGCGCGACGAGGGGCTCAACGGAGGGAGCGAAGGTGCCCAGCACGCAGCTCGTCGTCAGGTAGTAGCCGTCTTCCGGGATGGGCTTGGAGTCGCGGTGAGTGACCACGTTGGCCTTGTGCGTTTGGATCACGGCCGGCCCGAGCATCCCTGTCGTGACCGTGGTTTCAGCTGAGCTCAAAGCGGTCATCCTTCCGACCTCACCTTGTCGTAGTACTGGTCGAGATCGAGACCGCGCCTTGTTGCGTCAGCCGCAGCGTGTTCTTCGATCCTGTTCCACAGAACTAGGGCGCCGCCCGCGCGGATGCATCTCCTCAGCTCGGCCAGCGTCTCTGGTGTCACCTTGCGGCCGGCAAAAGTCCCGTCCATGTCGGGCTGTCCCCCCACGCGCATGAACTGTTCTTCAAGCTCGGCCTGCCATCTGGCGAAACGTGGCCCGAAATCCGGGTGCTCTGCCGGATCGGCATTGCGGAAATAGAGGCTGAAGGCCCTGTTCCACAGGTTTGCGGCCCACAGGTGGCGACCGGCGTACTGCTGGCGTCCCCGCACGGACTCGAGGTGGTAGCCCTTCAGCTGGGCCAGAGTGCGCAGCGAGCCGATGAGGCCCATGATGTCGTTCTCCTCGGGGCACCGCGAGTTGCAAGAGCCGCACTGCGCGCAGTACCAGATGATGTCGGACTTGAGCATCTCGACAATGCGGTCCTCGTCGCCCGACAGCGCCACGTCCACTATGCAGCGCGGGTCGTACTCCTCGAAGTGCTCGGCCGCCGGGCACACCGATGTGCACATGCCGCATGACAGGCAAGTGGTGAGGGCATGACGGGCAACCATGTCGTTCTCGAGCCACCACGTGCAGGGCTGCTCGACCGCCTTCTCGTACCAAAGCTGCCATTCGGTCTTGCCCGGCTCTGCCATGAGAGCCTTTATTTCGCGTCGGTCCTTCTCGCGTTCGAAGGCGCTCCCCGCGAGACGCTTCAGGTTCGGGTAGTAACTCCCTTCCCCCCGCGGCTCGGCCTCGTCCCGCAACGCGTAGTAGGCCGCGGTGATCTCCTCGTCGCTGCAGGCGATAAGGTCCGCGTGACTCATCTCGAGGAAGTCCTCTGCTGTGATCGGTCGTTCTTCGACAAGGCGAAGGTCGCTGCGGCCCTGCCACTCGGCCAGCGTCGGGCGTCCAGCATCACCCTTGTCCGGCGGGCGGGCGGCCACGTGGCCGTCGAAGCCAGCCCCGGCGGCCGCGAGCGCCTGGTACTCCCTCCCGGAGACCGCCAGCACACGGTAAACGGCGTGGGCGAGCTTCGTGTAGGGAAGCGTCAAGGCCAATGTCAACACGACGACGAGATGGACGAAGTACACGGGGTAAGCGAAGGCTCTGACGTCCGCCACGCGCAGTGCCTCGGTGGCCACGCCGGTGACCCCCGCGAGAAGAACGTTCACGAGGAAGACCCAGTCGAACAAGGTGCTGCGGTTGCCACGCGCGGCATCCACGACGCGCGCTACCAGGAAGTAACCGGTGCCGCCTATCAGCAAGGCGGCAAAGATATTGCTCAGCACCTTGAGGGGGTTGCCCATCGACAACGGGTAAGACCGACCCGCCGCCAGCAACAGGGCTATGACGCCGGATATGACCGCCAGCCCGAGGAAGGAAAACAGCACCGCCCTGTGGGCCCACGGCCTGAGTCGCCGCTCCTTGCAGGTGGAGAACTTCCTGTGGGCGAGGATCTCGGCCACCGCCCTCCTGACAGAGAGCCAGAACATCCGCGGCCTGGTTGCCCATAGTGAACCGTCGTACCAGGCGCGCCACGCCCGTGACGCCCCTACGGCTATCGCGACGAGCGGCAGGAGTGTGAGAAGCGAGAACACCGGGATCACAGCTGAGTCCGGCAACATGCCCGCGTAGTGGAGGGGACCCGGTCCGGGACTGAACGTGCCTGTGACGGCGACCATCGCAACCAGGAAAGCGGCTACTGCGACGTAGACCAGCCAGAACCAACGCTGGCTGTTCACGGCGCGGGCCAGAATGCGCGGATAGGCGAACCGGTCCGTGGCGAACTGCCTGAGCGCGCTCATGATGCTGGCCGGCTTGGCGCCGGACGGGCACTGGGACGAGCACTCCGTGCAGCCGTAGCAGTGCCAGATCTCCTGGTCGGCTGCGAGGCGGTCCTTAAGGCCCAGACTGACGAAGGTCACCTGACGGCGGGGGAAGAGGCCCTCCTCACCGGCAAGGTCGCATGTTGCAGTGCATGCACCGCACTGCAGGCACGACTGAAGCGTCGCCACGTCCAGGCAGTAGGGCCGGAGGAAGGAACTGCCGGAGCCGGCGGCGAGATGGAACGACTTGTCCTCCAGCACCTGGACGGGCCTGCCATGGAGGAGCCAACCGAAGTCACTCGGAACTGATCTCGGGAGCGCTGCGCCTTTGGAGCCCATCAGCGATCATGATACTGAATATTGTATAAATCAGCGAATTAAGGGATTTAATAAACTCCCTGGGTGGGTGGCCCCCACCGTGCTCCGAGCAGAGCGGTCACCGAACCCGCTGAAGCCCGGCCCGCCGAGCCACATACTCTATGGGGTATAGCTGAGGAGCTGAGTTCCGGCCTGCACCGGGGCAGGCTCTGGATCGGCCGTACGACAGAGGGGTTCGCCGTGCAGCTTCCCGACGAGGTCGTGGACGATGTCCGCAAGCGGTTGCGCCGAGTTGCAGGTGAGGTACAAGGAGTCGAGCGCATGCTCGACGAGGGTCGGGAGTGCCGCGACGTCCTGACCAAGCTGACGGCCGCCTCCAAGGCCTTGGAGCAGGCAGGATTCCGACTCGTCGCCGCAGGTCTCACCTATTGCGTGGAGAATCCGGAACAAGCCAAGGCGGACGGCCATCCGCTGGACGCTGTACAGAAGATGTTCATGAAACTCGCCTGAGCGCGGGCCTAAAGGCAGGCGCAGGTCAAGGTACTGAGTTCACCGCGGGTGACAACGTCGCTCGCTACACCTCGGAGTCGCAGGAGCTTGCATCCGGTTCCCCAAGACCGGGTTTCGATGCATCGATCGGACGCCGGCACCACACCGGGGCATTTTGCAGTTGGCTGATCCACATCATGTGCCCGACTGGCTGATCCACTTCATGTGCCCGAACAGTCCCCTCAACTGTGTGCGAGACCGATCCGTGGGTATTTCTGACCTGTGAGAGGTTCGACGACGACTGCCAGACATGAAGTGATGACCCGGCTGCCGGCTGTTGAATCGGTACTGGCCGTGTGTGCCCACCCCGACGACGAAAGCTTCGGACTCGGCGGCGTGTTGGCTGAGTTCGCCAGTTCTGGGTCAGCAACCGCCGTGCTGTGTCTTACGCGTGGCGAGTCGTCGACGCACGGCGCCGATGCCTCAAAGCTGGAGAGCGTGCGAAGTGTGGAACTGCGCAAGGCGGCCACGGAGCTGGGCGTCGGTTACGTGGAGGTGCTCGGCTATCCCGACGGCGGACTGGCCGAACAGAAGCTCGACGTGTTGGCCCACCAGGTCGTTGAAATCTCTAGCCGGGTAGGTGCCGACCTCCTCCTCGTGTTCGACGAAGGTGGGGTCACGGGCCACCCTGACCACGAGTGTGCCACCGCATCAGCCGTGGCCAGCGCCGCGTTCTCGAACTTGCCGGTGCTCGCGTGGGTTCTCGACGAGGCGGTGGCATCGTCGGTGAACCAAGCTCTAGGGACGAGCTTCGTGGGCAGGCCATTTGAACAGGTCGACTTCGAGGTCCGCGTCGATCGAGCACGTCAGAGTCGTGCGATCGCATGTCACGCGAGCCAGTCGACCAAGAACCCCGTCTTGTGGCGACGACTCTCGCTCCAGGGTGACCAGGAACTTCTGAGGTGGCTGCGGAGGTCCGAGCAGTAACCGACTTTGAGACGCGCTCGACTCGAATATCCACGGCACAAAGCGGACAGGACCTCGTACCCGAGTCGATCCTGTTGCGTGCTTGCCTGACATCGAGCCAGAACCGGTCGGAGAGCTGCTCGGGAGTCCGCATGGCCAGGTCCTTCTCTTCATCGAGGCGGGCGTGGCGAACCGCCTGTCCGAGGTGACGGCTGGCGCATCGTTCGAGAAACCTGCGGCAGCCCACGGCAGGCAAAGCAGCCAGAGGGCCAAGGCGGCCCGAGGTCACCGAGCTCAGGCGGGTCGCACCGCCCTGACGAGCGCGTCGATAGCGGTCGCCTCACCGGTCTCGTTGACCACGGTGCGTTTCACACGTTCCGCCCGCTCGATCTGTAGGCCTGGGAGGTCCCGAGCGATCTCCTCCGGGCAGAACAGGACTTCAGGATCCTGAGGTCCTCCGACTCCGTCGGTGAGATTGGAGATGTCGTGGCCGACCACGAGCAGGACGCCACCGGGTGCCAAGGCCTGGGTGGCCTGGCGGAGAACCTGTCGGCGTTGTGGCGGGGGAAGGTGCAGGTACATCACCACAACGGCGTCGAACCAAACCGACGGAGGCTGCCACTCGATCACATCGGCCTCGATCCAAGACACCTCCAGGCCCCGATCGGCCGCGAGCCGCCGCGCCTTGGACAACCCGGCGGAAGAGAAGTCGACTCCGGTGACGTTCCAGCCCTTGGAGGCCAGCCACAGCGCGTTACGTCCCTCACCGCAGGCGAGGTCGAGTGCCCTGCCGGGAGCGAGTGCATCCAACTCATCGCCGAGAAACTGATTCGGCTGTGCCTTCCAGATCAGCTCGTCTGTTGCGTACCGCTCGTCCCACTGCTCACGACTCACCAGTTCCTCCCCACTCCGCACCAGTCGTCACGTCGAGTGCCCCGACATACCCCCCGGCGGCACAAGCGAAGCTGCCCGGCCGGTCGCGGGAAGGCAATGTCGGCATGGCGGGCGCTCAGCTAGACCTCGGCCGGGCGCCGATGAGGCTCGTGGCTCTGGCTGCGGCGTCGACCGCTCGAAGCGCACATTCGCCTAGTTCGGCACCGCACACCCACGACGCGAGGAAGCCGGCGCAGAAGGCGTCGCCGGCACCCGTGGAGTCGATGACCTCCGTCGGCTGGGCCGGCACCGGGAAACGGCGCCCGTCAGCGGCGGCGACAAGGGCACCCGCCCCGCCGAGCTTGAGCGCGACAACCGGATAGGTCTCGCAAAGGACGGCGGCGATCGCGTCCGGCTCGTCGCATCCTGTCAACAGCCGGCCTTCGTCCAGATTGGGGAACACCAGCTCAGCTCCGGAGGTCCATCCCAGAAACGACTCGCGCCCCACCTCCTGGAGGCCCGCAAGGGAGGCGGGGTCGACGGAGGTCAATATGCCCGCCTCGCGGGCGGTTGCCCACAGTTCGAGGACGGCCGACCTCGCCCCTTGTTCGAAGAGCTGGTAGCCCGAGACGTGAAGGAGCCTGGCGTCATCGAGCAACCGCGCGGGCAGATCCTCCGCCCTGAGGCCACGATTGGCCCCGCGGTCAGTGAACATGGAGCGTTCGCCGTCCTCGGACACGAGCACGGCGATCGTGCCCGTGGCGACGTCCTCGTCTACGGAGAGACAGGCCTCGACACCCCATTGCTCGAGAGCGGCCCGATGATGCGTCGTGTCCGCCGCGCCGACGCGGCCGGCGAAGCGCACCGGCGTGTTCAACGAGGCGAGCCACGCGGCCTGATTGGCTCCCGAACCCCCGGGCGATTGCTCGATGTGCGACGGTGTGTCTGTGCCGACGGCGATGGGTCCGTGTGGCCGAACGATGATGTCGTTGATGACGTCGCCGACGACCACGACCACCGACGGCCTGGTCACCTGTGAATCTCTGCCCAGGACCGGGCGATGCGGGCCGCCAGTGCCACGTTGTTGCGCACTGCCCAGATGTTCGCTTCGAGACTGGCCCCGCCCGACACCAGATAGATGTGGTCAAGGAGGAAGGGTGTGACGGCCTTGCCTCGGATGCCGTCCCGGTCCGCGGCAGCAAGCGCCTCGGCGAGCAGCTTGCTGTGAATCTCCGGGTCCAGCTGGTGCTCGACCGGCACCGGGTTCGCCACCACGATGGCGTTGGCCAAACCGAGCCCGTCCGCCGCCCGCATGATCGTGGCTATCTCGCCCGGCTCCGAGACGGCCCAGTCGAGCTCGTGACCCGAGTCAGCGACATAGAAACCCGGGAACCGCCGCGTTTGATAACCGACGACAGTGACTCCGAGCGTCTCGAGGCGTTCCAGGGTCGCGGGTACGTCAAGGATCGACTTCACGCCCGCGCAGACGACCGTGATGGCGGTCCGCGCCAGAGTCGGGAGATCGGCGGACTCGTCGAAGGTCTCCACCGCCCGGCGGTGGACGCCACCGATCCCTCCCGTGGCCAAGATGCGGATCCCGGCGAGACGGGCAAGCGCGGCCGACGAGGCGACGGTCGTCGCCGCGTGCTTGCAGGCGGCCACCGCCAGCGGCAGCTCGCGAACGCCGACCTTGGCCACGTCTGCGGCCGTGGCGAGTGTCTCGAGCTCGCTCGGGTCCAGCCCAACTGTTGGCTGGCCCGAAGGTACGCCGACTGTCGCAGGAACGACCCCGGCGGCCCGGAGCATCGCCTCGAGCTCGAGAGCGACTTCGAGATTGCGCGGTCGGGGCAGGCCGTGGCTGATGATCGTCGACTCGAGAGCTACGACAGGGCGCCCTTCGTCGAGCGCTTCTTGAACTTCCGGTGCGACCGTCAGAGGCGATCGGGAACCCATGTCAACCATGATCTCGCGTTCACCGTAGCGTCTGGCAAATGAGCGGGGATCTGTTTGCAACAGGTGTCCAGGTCATCGGGTTCGACGGTGACGACACCCTATGGCACAGCGAGGACGCCTTCGCACGGGCGCAGGAGCTGCTCGTGGACCTGCTGGCCGCCCACGCTGAGGCGGCGGAGGTCCTGGCTCGATTGCAGGAGATAGAAGGCCGCAACAGGAGACTGTTCGGCTACGGCGTGAAGGGGTTCACGCTTTGCATGATCGAGACGGCCATCGAGGTGAGCGGCGGCGAGATACCGGCCACCGATATCGAGCGCCTGATCGAGAGCGGGCGTGAGATGCTCGAACGGCCGGTCGAGCTGCTCGAGGGCGTGGCCGAAACACTGCCTCTCCTCGCTGAGCGCTACCGGCTGGCGCTGATCACCAAGGGTGATCTTGTCAACCAGGAGAGCAAGATCACCAGTTCGGGACTCGCCGGCCTGTTCGAGACCATCGATGTCGTGAGCGAGAAGACCTCCGACTCGTACCTGCGAATCCTGCGCCGGCTCAGGATCGAGCCCGAGCAGTTCCTGATGGTCGGAAACAGCGAGGTCTCCGACGTATGGCCGGTGGTCGCGCTTGGGGCGTGGTCCGTGCTAGTGCCCTACCCGCTCACGTCGTTGCACGAGAGCGGGCTGAACTTTACCGAGTCCTCGCCTTGGCTGAGGACGGCCAAGGCGATCAGCGAGCTGCCCGCGCTGTTGTCCGGCGGCCAAGGACCGGCGGCTAGCCCACGAGCCGATCACCGAGACTCGTCGGCGACGCCTTAACCGGCTCGCACTCACTTCGGCCGGCAGGTCTCGGAGCCTGGTCGCCGCGCGACAGGGCGCGAGCCCGGTCACAGTCCGCGTCCGAGCACGGCTGGAAGACGGTGGCAACGACTGTGTCACAAGTGGACTCGGGGCAGCTAATCTACGCCCTCATGCGGGGGGGATTCCGTGAGCCGAGCTGCGACTGAGATCGTTCTGCCGATGGGGTCCGGTGAGACGCGTCCGGCTGTGCGCCTCACCGCACTGCGCAAGAGCTATGGGCGCGTCGTGGCCGCCGACGGTATCGACCTCGAGATCAACGAGGGAGAGTTCTTCACGATGCTGGGGCCCTCGGGCTCTGGAAAGACGACGCTATTGAGGGTGATCGCCGGATTCGAACGACCCGACAGCGGCACCGTCGAATTGGGTGGTGTCGACGTGACCAGGCAACCTCCCTATGCGCGCGACGTGAACACCGTCTTCCAGGACTACGCCTTGTTCCCGCACCTGAGCGTCATCGAGAACGTCGAGTACGGGCTGAAGATCCGCAAGGTCGCAAAGCTCGAGAGGCGCAGGCGAGCCGAGGCGACGCTCGACATGGTCCGGCTCTCCGACCTCGGCGGCCGCAAACCGATCCAGTTGTCGGGGGGACAGCGCCAGCGTGTAGCGCTGGCGCGGGCGATCGTGAACGAACCCGAGGTGCTCCTGCTCGACGAGCCGCTCGGGGCCCTCGACCTCAAGTTGCGCCAGGAAATGCAGACCGAGCTCAAGCGCATCCAGCAAGAGGTGGGGATCACCTTTATATATGTGACGCACGATCAAGAAGAGGCGCTCACAATGAGCGACCGCCTCGCCGTCCTGAACGGCGGACAGATCGAACAGATCGGCACACCGGTCGAGGTCTACGAACGCCCAGCCACGGAGTTCGTGGCCGGCTTCATCGGCATCTCGAACCTGATCGACCGCGAGGGCCACCGTCTCACCGTCCGGCCCGAGAAGGTGCACCTGTTGCTCGACGACGCCGAGGCGGTCCCGCCGGGCGCCCACGTCGAGTTCGGGCTCATCGACGAAGTTGTCTACCTCGGTGTCGTCACGCGCTACCGCGTCAAGCTCGACGGGGGCGGACAGCTCGTCGCCGTGCGCCAGAACCTCCGAACAGCCGCGGCGGAAGCACTCGAGACCCGCGGCCGGCGGGTGCGAGTGGCGTGGCATCCGAGTCAGGCATTCAGGATCGAGACCGCGGACCGTATCAGGCCGACGGGGGGTGAAGTTGTCACAAACAAAGGGAGGGAGCATGGGTAGTCGAACGATTTTCCGGCGAAGGAATCGCCGCGCGGCAATGGTGCTGGCACTGGCACTGCCGGTACTGCTGACGACGTGGCAGAGCGGTGCAGGCGCTGCGCCGGGAGCGGCCACCAAGAGTGCCGCCAGTGGTCTGACGCCGCCGACACAGAGCATGAAGCCGCAGCAGTCGATTGGCAAGGGCGAGGGCCAGCTCAACCTGATCGCCTGGGAAGGCTATGCCCAGCCGGAATGGGTCAAGCCCTTCGAGAAGCAGACCGGATGCCAGGTGAACGCTAAGTACGCGGGCTCCTCGAGCGAGATGGTCTCTCTCATGGCAAACGGCGGCGGAGGCCAGTACGACCTCGTGTCCGCCTCGGGCGACGCAGATCTGCGGTTGATCTACGGCGGCGACGTCAAGCCGGTCAACATCAAACTGATCCCGTCTTGGAAGCAACTCAGGCCCTTCCTGCAGAGCCCGGATTTCAACACGATCAACGGCGTGCACTACGGGGTCTCGCTGCAGTTCGGGCCCAACGACCTTCTCTACTCGACCAAGGTCTTCCCGAAGGCCCCGACGTCCTGGTCGGTGATCTACTCGAAGAAGTACGCGGGCAAGATAACGGTCCCGAACAACCCGATCCAGATAGCCGACGCCGCCCTTTACCTGTCGGCCCACGAGCCGAGCCTCAAGATCACCGACCCCTACGAGCTCACCCAAACGCAGTTCAATGCTGCGGTGAGCCTTCTCAAGCAGCAGAGGCCGCTCATCAAGGACTACTGGAACCTCGCCTCGGACGAGATATCGCTGTTCGAGAACGGCGAAGTCGAAGTCGGAGCTGCCTGGCCGTACCAAACAGGCCAGCTCCAGGCGGCCGGAGACAAGGTCGCCGATACCATCCCGAGCGAAGGAGCTACAGGATGGGCGGACTCGTGGCTGCTCGCTACCAAGGCACCGCACCCTAACTGCGCCTACAAGTGGATGGCCTACATCACGACTCCCCAGGTGCAGGCCGAACAGGCCGTCTCCTATGGCGAGACGCCCGACAACTCACTGGCCTGCCCCTTAATGGACAAGTTGTCGAAAGGCTCGTGCGAGTCACTTCACGCCAACGAACCGGACGCCTATTTCAAGACGATCAAGTTCTGGAAGACCCCGCTAGCGCAGTGCGACAACGGGAAGGACGACTGCGTCCCGTTCCAAGACTGGGTCACCGCCTGGACCCAGATAACCGGGTGACGTCCTGACGCCCGGATGGTGAAGTTAGCGGCCCGTGAGGGCCGAGAGTCGACGGGGGTGGCCCGGGTCTCCGCTGCGCTATGGCGCAGAGCGTGGCTCAGGGCCGCCCTCACGCTCTCGCCTCCGCTCGCTTGGTTCCTCGTGATCTACCTGGCCTCGCTCATCGTCATGCTCGTCACGGCCTTTTGGACCGTGAACCCGTTCACCAACAACTTGGAGCACCAGTTCACGCTCAGCAACTTTGCGGCCCTGTTCGACGCGCCGATCCCGGCGATAATCGGTCGGACCGTCCTTATCGCAGCCCTCGTGACTGTCACCGACGCCATCATCGCCCTCCCCTTCGCCTACTTCATGGCCAGGATCGCGACGCCCCGGGTACGCAACGCTCTTTTTGTTGCGGTGCTGCTCCCCTTGTGGGCGAGCTATCTGGCCCGTGTCTACGCGTGGATCATCATCCTCACCAAGGACGGCACCCTCGATTGGACGACGCAACACCTCGGCCTCGGCTCTCCGAACATCGCATATACCAACCTCGCGATGTACATCGTGTTCTCCTACATCTGGCTGCCCTTCATGATCCTTCCCGTCTACGGGGCCTTGGAGCGGATACCGGACTCCTTCATCGAGGCCTCCGCTGACCTCGGGGCGCGCAACTGGAGGACGTTGCGCAACGTCGTGCTCCCCCTCGCGCTGCCGGGCGTCGTCGCCGGGTCGATCTTCACGTTCTCGCTCACCCTCGGCGACTACATCACGCCGCTTCTGATCGGATCGGGATCGGGCACGAATCTCATCGGCAACATCATCTACGACAACATCGGCCTCGCGAACAACCTCCCCTTTGCTGCCGCGCTCGCGTTCGTGCCCATCGTCATCATGACGGTGTACCTGCTCGGGGCACGGGCGCTCGGCGCCTTCGAGGCGATGTAGATGGAGGGGCGCGCCACCCGAGCGGTGCTCGTCGTATGGGTGATCGGCGTACTGGTGTTCCTGTTCCTGCCGATCGCGACCATCGTCATCTTCGCCTTCGACCGCTCCAATGTGCAGAGCTGGCCGATCCGACACTGGACGACGCATTGGTTCCTCGTCGCCTGGGACGACCCAACGGTCAGGTCTGCGCTCTGGCTGTCTGTCAAAGCCGGTGTCGCCGCCACGATCCTCGCGCTCGTGCTCGGCTCGGCCGCGGCCTTCGGCGTGCACCGGTTCCGTTTCTTCGGGAGGGAAGCGGTCTCGCTCTTCCTTGTGCTGCCGATCGCCCTCCCGGGCATCATTACTGGTCTCGCCCTCCGCTCGTTCTTCACCTTCGACGGCATAAACCTGTCCCTCGTGACGATCATCATCGGTCACACGACGTTCTGCATCGTGGTCGTCTACAACAACGTCATCTCGCGTCTGCGGCGCACGTCCGGTTCCCTCGGTGAAGCATCCATGGACCTCGGTGCCCACGGTCTGCAGACTTTTCGCTACGTCACGTTGCCGACCATCGCCACCGCCCTCGTTTCGGGCGCCCTGCTGGCATTCGGCCTGTCCTTCGACGAGGTGATCGTCACGACCTTCACCGCCGGTGCGCAAACGACACTCCCGATCTGGATCTTCGGCCAGATCCGGCTCGGTCAGCAGCTGCCGGAGGTGAACGTCGTCGTGACCGCCGTCCTCGCGCTTACGGTGATCCCTGTCGCGCTCGCAGCAAGATTGACGGGCGGCGGAGGCATGACTAGAGCCACGGTGCAGTAGGCAGAGGCCAGGAAAAGCGCAGTTCCACGACCACCTCAACGACCACAACGACAACCTCGGCCGCGTAAGTCTCTGCCTTCGCCAGGTGTGACGTCACTGTCCTCCTGGCGAGCTCAGACTTCGAGAATGCCCTCCGCCTATGACCGGCGGGGGGCATTTGTCGCGTTGTTGGCGCAGGCGGCGGCCTGCTCATGGCCCCGCCGGCCATCAAGATAGGCAAGGCTGGCACCGACTAGGGGCCCCCGTTTGGGATGATGTGGACGTGGACCCCGTGTATCGCCCTAACGCGATTCCCGATCCCCCGGAGCTGAGCAACGGAAAGGTCCTGCTCCGAAACTGGACCTACTGCGATCTTTCCTGCATCGAAGAGGCAAGCCAGGATCCTGTCATCCCAATCGGCACCACCGTGCCGAGACTGTTCTCCAGGGAAGCCGGCCTCGCCTTCCTGGAAAGGCAGTGGCAACGCTCAGTTTCGGGTGAGGGGCTCAGTCTCGCGATCACAGACGCCGCGACCGACACCGCCGTGGGGCTCGCCTGCTTGCTCCACCGGCAACAACCTGGTGTTGTCGGCGTGGGATTTTGGACGGTCGCGAGCCACCGCCGGCGAGGCTTTGCCCGTGGTGCCGTCGGCCTCTTGAGCCCTTGGGCCCTGGGACTGCCCTCGGTCGTCAGGCTGGAAGCGCTCGTCCAGCCTGACGACCGGGGATCAATAGCCGTCCTCGAGAAAGCGGGTTTCCGTCGCGAGGGCCTACTTCGCTCCTTCCTTGATCTCGAGACGGCGCGCGCGGACGCCTTGCTCTACTCGCTTGTGCAAGAGGACCTCGCGACTCCGCGATCTGCTGGCCCTTGAGGCCTAGCTTGTCAGTGGTGGTGCCGACGCAATGCCAACCCATCCTTTGACAAGGTGGTGAATAGGCCCGGTTATGTCGGACCCGGCCGTCGGCACGCTCCAAGGACCGGGCCGTGCTCGGCGGTCAAATCTCACGCGACGGAACTGGGTTGTGTGCGAGAGCCTCCGCTGCGCCATGCTGTCGGAGTGCTCAAGTCAGTGATCGTCGACGCGGGCGGAGTTCTCCTGCTGCCCGACCCGGTGACGGTGCGCTTCGTTCTTGCGGAATTCGGTGCCTATCCGAACAACGAGACCTGTTGGCGCGCCCACTACGAGATGATCCGGCGCCTTGACGACAGTCCTGCCGCGGACTGGCAGGAGATGAGCCGCTTGTTCGCGTCGGCCCTCGGCGTGCTCCCCCAGTACCAGGACGACGCCGGGAAAGCGGTTGTTGCCGAGGTGTACCAAGGGACTGCCTGGGTCGCCGCCCCCGGCGCTGCCGAGGCTCTCAGTCGCCTCGCGTCCAGCGGCTACCGCCTTGCCGTGGTTTCCAATACCACCCACGGCCAGATGGAGGAGCTGCTGCTCAGAACGGGTCTGTGCAGCGTCTCCGGAGACTTCGCTCCGGTCGCCGCCGTGATCGATTCTCACGTCGTCGGCGTCGCCAAGCCAGATCCCCGGATATTCGAGCTGGCCCTAGCCGGCCTGAAGATGAGGGCGACGGAATGTGTGCACGTGGGCGATTGTGTACGTGACGACATCGCCGGAGCGCAGGCGGCAGGAATGTCCGCAGTCCACATCGATCCCCTCCAGCTGTGCAGAGCAGGTGACCACGCCCATTCGCCGTCGCTCACGGCCTTCGTTACAGATCTCCTGGCGGGCCAGTAGCGCTGGCAAGCTGCCTTCGGTGACGAGCCGCAAGCTCAGCTGAGGCCCAGATGTCGTTCGATCGCTTCGAGGCGCTGGCGCAGCTCATCGACCTCGGCCTCGAGGGACCTGGCGCGTTCGAGCTGCTTGCGAACGCGTGAGGAACGCAGCGCTCGGTCGAGAACAGCGTCGAGGGGCACCAATCGTTGTGGACCATGGGTGCCGGCCATCATGCGCGACGGCAACTGCCCGGCGCGGTACCAAGACCGAAGCGTCGAGCGGGAAACGCCTGCCGCCTGCGACGCCTCCTCGAGCGTCACCCAACCATCCTCGGGCGGTTGCTCGGCGAGATGGGCGAGAAGTTCGTCCCAGTCGACTGCGACGGCCGGGTCCCCACCTACGAGGTCGTCCTCGGCCCGGACATAACCACCTCGATCGGAGGCGTCAGAGCTCATGGTGCACCACCCTATCAAATAACACTGTCTTGACATGGATTGTACGCTGACATCATGTTCGAACGATTCACGAACCGAGCCCGGCGAGCCATCGTCCTCTCCGAGCAAGAGGCCCGCAACCTCAACGACAGCTTCATCCGGCCCGAGCACCTCCTCCTCGGTCTCATGCAGGGCGACGGTCTCGCCGCCAAGGCCCTCGGTGAGCTGGGGGTGAGTGTCGAGCAAGCCCGCCGCAAAGTGGCCAGCAACGCCGTGCAAGCCAAGACGGGCACCCAGGGAGCAAAGGTGCCTTTCAGTCCGCAGGCAAAAAAGGCGCTCGAGATGTCGCTACGCGAGGCGCTCCGTCTCGGCCACAACTACATCGGGACCGAACACCTAGCGCTCGGAGTGCTGCGCGTCGCCGACGATGGCGTTGTGATGCAGGTCCTCGGGACGAGTGGGGTCGAGGTACGCAGGCGAGTGCTCGAAGTCATCCCGAGCGGTCTCTCGTCGGAGTCGCAGCGGTCGCCCGCAGTCATTGGGGCCATGTGGCGGGCGCGCGAGCTTGCGCGCTCAGAACCGATGACGACCGGGCACGTGCTTCTTGCCATTCTCGGCGACGACGCCAGCCAAGGGACCAAGGCGCTCGGGAACCTCGGCGTAGATGCACAGTCAGTCGAGGCCCAGCTGGCTCAGATCCCCGTCAGCGAGACGAGCGATGCTCCGCCCCGACCGCGAACCGTCGAGATCAAGCTCGGTGAACTGACAACCACGATCGACGACCCCGATCTTGTCGCCGCCCTGGGCGAGCTGTCCGGAGAACAGCTCAGGGCCGCGCTACGGAATGCCTTCGGAACCAAACGCCGGCGCAAGCTCACCGCGGATGGCTAGTCGACCTCCACGACTCCGCGGGGTCTTTCGCCAGTGCTGTATCTAAGTAGCCCCACAGCGAGTTTTCGTGACCTGGAAGCTCATGACGCCGGTGGCTCTTGTTAGGAAACCTCTAACGTCCTCTTGTGCGAACCAGCCCCGAGGCTGTTCGATGAGTTCCGCTCGGGCGCCGTGCAGGTGCCGCCCCGATCCGGCCGGGAGGCTGACCCCGTGAAGCTCAAACTCGACCTCCACGACGTCTACAACCGCGGGCATGACATCGACCGCGCCCTTGTTGAGATCATCGAAGAAGCAGTGAGGGTCAAGGCGAGTGTGGTGGAGATCATCCCTGGGAAGGGATCGGGTCAGCTGAAAAAACGAGTGCTCCGTTTCCTCGATCAAGAGGAGATCAAGGCGCAGTACCACCGTGTGGAGAAGGACTCGCGCAATTTCGGGCGAGTATTCGTTCACTTCCGGTGGAAATGACGGCGCCTTTGGTTCGCGTCCAGTTCACGTCCACGGTCGTGGTGTAACGGGTAATGCTCGCTGAGCAGTCCGCACCGGGCTCTACTGCCCGTCGGAGAGCGCGCTGTGACTCATCTGCCCCTTGAGTGCAAGACCCTCATCCTGCGCACGAAGAACGAAGACGCCCCAGCCCATGCAGCCGCGCTCGTCAGCGAGGTACTCCCGTCTGGAGATGTTGCGCTCCTCGAGGACCTCTGGCGCCTCCGCATCGTCAGGGTTGGCGGCAAGCCAGTCGGAGACATTGAGCCATTGGCTGGCCGCGTAGCGGTCCCAGTCCTCGCTGCTGGCGAGAACCATCTCGACAAGGTCTACGCCTGCCTCCTTGAAGCGATCCAGGGTCCCCGCCAGGTCGGCGAACTCTTGTCCTGCCTCGTGCTTGTGCCGAAGCCGAACAGGGGGCGGCGCGGACCAGTAGACCTCCCCGACCAGGAGCCAGCCACCAGCCACGACCAATCGCCTCATCAACGCGATGGTGCCGGACAGTCCGCCAGCGATCCAGGTGGCCCCGATGCAGCTAACGACGTCGAAGGGTTGACCGAGATCCGGGGGGTCACCGGCGTCACCTTGGATGAAAGTGACAGCTCGCTCCACCTTGAGCTCGGAAGCCCGCTCTCTGGCGGCGGTAAGAAAAGGCTCGTGAAGGTCGATGCCCACGCCGGAAACCATGTATTCCTTTGCGAACAGGCAGAGCATCTCGCCCTTTCCGCAGGCGAGGTCGAGAATTCGTGTGCCCTTCCCAGCGCGGCAGATACTGCCAAGCAGCAGCAACTTCTCGGCAGAGAACGGATTCATGATCCGATGGGACGACTCGGAGATCTCGTGGTACCGGACGACGCTGACCATGGAGGACCTTTCGTGCAGTCGATCCGAACTGAGGGCATGCTCGGTGGCACAAACGCACAATCTCGCAGCCCAGGTCGCAACTGATCACCTAGCCGTGGGATTGCCACCACAGTGACGCCTGCTGTGTTCGCGGGCAACAGTGGCGCCCGCGCGCGGGGAGTGCCCGAACTGTCTGAGACTCCTGTTCGCCGGCCTCCGGGCACGGTCGAAGGCCAAGGGAAACTCAGCGCCGAGCCGGTCACGAACCACAGCCAGCGGGTGGTCCACGCGGAACACGGGCCGCCCGCTGGCTGCGCTGGTGGGAACGTTTTCCGTTCGTGCGGGGCCGCTCCCACTACGTCTCGAGGCACAATCTTAAGCAAACGGGATTGTGGCTTTCTAGAGGACAACTAGGGGATAACGCAGATCTCGGCGATCCAGGGCACCCGGTTGGGACGCGGCGGTCGGTCGGGAGGGTGCGGCGCACCGAAGACAGGCGGCGGCCAGGAAGGAGTCGGTGTGACGGTCGTCAGCTCCGACGCTGGTCGCCACGGCAGCGTCACCCGTTCTCGATCAGGTCACGCCTCTCGAACAAACGCCATCTCGTTCGCGAACGCCGTTGATCCACCGCCGAACCACATCTGAGACACCGGTGGCGGCACGTGCGCGAGCAGGTCCTCGCGCACGTCGTCGGGCATCGCCTCGAGCACGAGCCCGAAGGGCAGCCAGATCCGCGTGCCGTGATAATGCGAGATGGCGTGTGCGGGCAACGCCCCCCACTCGACCGGAGTCACACACTGCGCGGCGATCGGCAAGACCTCCTTCTCTTCTTCGTCCAAGTGTTCCCCCAGCGCGCCGCGAAGCAAATCGCACGCGTCCGCGCAATCCCGGCCATCCACGATCGATCCCGACGTCTTGAACCGGTCCGCTGCGCTCTCGACCGCCCGGATGCTCGTGGACAAGGAAGCATGCTGAGCGTCCATCCGGGAGAACAGCTCTCGCTCCTCTGGGACACGCTCCGAAAGAATGGGGTACAAGAGCTCGTCCTCGGCATCGTGGTGAGCGTGCAGCAACCACAGCAGCTCGGCGAGGTAGTCGACAACGCGCCCAGCCCGCAGCGTGTCACCGTCATCCACCAGAGCAAGCTGGCTGGGGGCGTCCCCCAGCGCGCGTTTGAAGGCGCCGTGCACCGCGACCATGTCGCGGGTGTCTATCAATACTTGGCCGTCAGCAGACATCGGATCCCCCCTCTTCTTGGACCACGCGTATCTTGGCAAGGACAGGACGTCTTGTCGAGGCCTCGGCAACTCGTCACAGTCCGCGAGCCAATCGACCTGACCACGCGGGCTTGGCCGCGGGCCGCAGCTCCGACTGACACGACCTCACTTGGGAGCCCGAGGAGCTCTTCCCTGGCGCGGGATCCGAACAGCGAACTCGACGGCGCGGGACCGTATCGGGGAGGAAACGATCGGAGGCAATAATGACCGCGCAGAACCGACACGCCGCACGGTCGTCGACCCCACCCACGCTCTTCAGCTCAGCCGGGCGGCGATAGCGCGGACCCTCACCGGGCCGCCTGGTGGTGAAGCTCCTGCAAGCTGACCACGGACATGCCGTGTCGCCTCGAGTCCTCTATTCCAGCTGCCGCCGCGCGGGCAGCGGCCACCGTGGTCAGGCACGGCACCTGATGCAACAGAGCCGCGGCGCGGATCCGCACGCCGTCGGCTCGCGAGCCTCTACCTCGCGGGGTGTTGACCACGAGCTGGACACGACCTGAGGAGATCAGCTCGACGGCGTTCGCCGCGCCGATCTCGTCGACGCGTCCCACGACTGTCCCGATGGGCAGGCCCTTTGACTCCATGAACGCCGCTGTCCCAGATGTCGCCACAAGCTCAAAACCCAGCTCAGCAAAGGCGCGTGCGGCCTCGAGCCCCGCTGGTTTGTCCCGCTCGGCCAATGACAAAAGGACGGTGCCTTCCGACGGCAAGCGGTTGCCCGCGGCGATCTGGCTCTTGGCAAAAGCCAACCCGAATGTGGTGCCGATCCCCATGACCTCACCTGTCGAGCGCATCTCGGGACCCAACAAGATGTCGACTCCAGGAAACCGGCTGAAGGGAAGAACGGCTTCCTTGACACTCACCCACCTTCCCAGAACGGGAGGACGCAACATCTGTTCGCCCCTGAGTTGCGCCAGGGTGGCTCCCACCATGAGGCGCGCGGCCACCTTGGCAAGAGGGATGCCTGTCGCCTTCGACACGAACGGAACCGTGCGACTCGCGCGCGGATTCGCCTCGATCACGTACCCCACTCCGTCCTTCACCGCGAACTGGACGTTCAACAGGCCGATCACGCCGAGGGATTCGGCGATGGCGCGGGTGTGGCCTTCGAGACTGGCGATCACATCGTCGGGAAGGGTCTGGGGCGGCAAAGCGCAGGCCGAGTCGCCCGAATGGACACCTGCCTCCTCTATGTGCTCCATGACGCCCGCCACCAGAACCGCGCCTGAACGGTCGCGCACGGCGTCGACGTCCACTTCTATGGCGTCCTCGAGAAACCGGTCCACCAGAACGGGCCGTTGCGTCGATACGCCTCCCTCGCTCCTCAAGACGCCGGAGAGCCTGAGCAGCACCTGTGAGAGACGCTCGTCGTCGTAGACGATCTCCATGGCCCGGCCGCCGAGCACATAGCTCGGCCTTACGAGTACGGGATAGCCGACGTTCGCGGCCACGGCCCGCGCCTCGGCCGCTGTCAATGCCGTGCCTCCTGGCGGCTGGGGAATCCCGAGACGCTGGCAGAGCGCGTTCCACCGCTCGCGATCCTCCGCAAGGTCGATCGACGCCGGAGGGGTGCCGAGTACGAGACTCGGGTCCAGACCATGGGCCAGCTTGAGCGGAGTCTGTCCCCCCAACGACACGATCACACCGGCGAGGGGGGCGGAAGTCGTCTTGGAAGCGCTTCGCCCCGCTAGGCGCTCCGAGTCGATCACGTTCGCCACGTCCTCCTCGGTGAGCGGTTCGAAGTACAGGCGATCCGACGTGTCGTAGTCGGTCGAGACTGTCTCGGGATTGCAGTTGACCATCACGGTCTCGTAGCCCGCTTCGCGCAGTGCCATCGACGCGTGCACACAGCAGTAGTCGAACTCGATCCCCTGACCGATGCGATTCGGCCCGGACCCAAGGATGAC